>NZ_JAWOUJ010000003.1:0-472706 GCF_033339315.1 Vibrio sp. 661
TTAGCATGAGTAGTTTTACAGGCAAAGCCGAAACGGATGATAACCACCTACTGAAGTAGGTGGTTTAGGGCTGAAAACAAAAAAAGGAGAGCTAACCTGCTCTCCTTTGTATTTTAACCGTGGATAAACTAAGCCACATTAACCGATTTAGCTAAACTGCTACTTTGGAAAAACTCATCATGCAATGCGCAAATCGCGTGCTGGTATTCCTTATCACTGACAACAAATTGCACATTTACATTTCTCAATGATGAGTGCAGTGCAACTGGCGTAACACCATTATTCATCAATGCAAGTACACCTTTTGCCAACGTCTTGTTGGTATCAATTTGTGAACCGATGGCTGAGATAAGCGCGACCATACGGCCTTTAATCGAGGCATTCGGATAACGTTTCTCGGCTTTATACAATACTTTGTTTAAGCTATCAGTACTGCCACCTAGATAATAAGTAATAGAGTTCGCGTTCATCTCTTTACCAACCAAACTTACACGAGCATCGGAGATGATTTCCATCAATTCATAACTAACGTTATCGGCTTTTCCCACCATTGCTTGGTCAAACAAATGCAGTGCAAATACTTTTTCTTTACCTGCGATAATCTCGACTTTGTCTTCTTCTGGGCGGTAGCTTGAAGAGATCAAAGTACCTTCGTGTTCAGGTTCGAATGTATTTTTAATCTGTAGCTCAATACCACTTTCACGCAAACCCGCAGCGGCATTTGGGTGAATCGCTTCCATGCCAAGGTTCGCAAGTTGGTCTGCTACGTCATAGTTTGTACTACCAATTGGTAATACTTTTTTAGGACCAACAACGCGTGGGTCTGCTGAGCTCAAGTGGTACTCTTTGTGAATTACTGCTAAATCCGCTTTTGTTATTGCTGCAATTCGGCTAAATGTCATCTCACTATAACCTCGGTCATAAGTGTGCATTAGGCCCTCTTTACAGTAAGCATAACCTGTCACGATTGGCAGTTCTTTTGATACATCGATATCAGCAAACGCGTCACTGATCGACTCATCAAGGCTTCTTGGCGCTTGATTATCCCAACCAGACAGGTCAACGAACTTAGCGTTAATACCCATATTTTTTAGTTTTAGTGCTGTGTTGTAAGCACTATGTGCCTCACCGATAGACGAGAGAAACTCTCGAATTTGAGGCAAGTACTGGCGCAACGAAAATTGACCGTACTGACAGGTTTCTAAAATATTCGCGATACAGTTTTTCGCTTCAGCAATGCGGGAGCGAATGAATTTATCCGCACGGATACGATTCATTGGGTCCGCAAAAATATTTTCATTGGTCAGCAACATACGGCTTTCAACGTACGCTAACGCTTCTTCCCATTTGTCGTCGCGTTTCGCGATAAGCTGATAAACGCCTGGTTTACTGGTTTTTTTACACTCAAGCAGCGCATCGGTCATACCACCGTATGCAGATACGACAAAAATACGATTGTATGGTGTTTTGGGACGAAGAATAATATTGTCGAGAACAGCATCAAATGCTGTCATTGATGTACCGCCGATTTTTTCTACGGTAAATGTCATGATAAGCCTTTTTTTGATTGGTAACTTTAAAAAGAAAAAAGAAGAGATAGTTAAGTGTGGGGTGGCAAAGCACCCCACCATCATCTTTTAGTCAACGAGAGGATAAACACCGTTTTCATCGTGCACTTCAGCGCCAGTAATCGGTGGGTTAAACACACACGCCATTACCATTTCTTTATTCTTATAAGCTCTCAAGTAGTGCTCATCGTGTTTATCAAGGATGTATAATGTACCTGGTTTAATTGGGTACGTTTCTCCACCTACAACTTCAATCTCACCTTCACCACTCATACAAAACACCGATTCAAGGTGGTTTTGATAGTGAATATGAGTTTCTGTATCTTCATAAATCGTTGTGATGTGGAAAGAGAAACCCATGTTGTCGTCTTTCAACAACATGCGGACACTTTCCCAGTTATCTGAAACAACACGTCGTTCGCTGTTGCGGCATTCATCTAGAGTTCTGACGATCATAATTAAAATCCTTATTAAGATGCTTGTTTGAAATGTTTCGCAGCGATAGTCTCTACTGCATTTTCAAAGATGCTTAGTCCTTGATCTAGCTCTGATTCGCTGATAGTTAGTGGACAGAAGAACTTCACAACTTCATCGTCTGGACCCGCTGTCTCTATCACCATTCCATTCTCGAAACAGTTTTTCGCAATTTCAGATGCCATGTCACCATTGATACATTCAATACCAACCATCATGCCGCGGCCTTTTTTCTGCACAAACATTTGTGGAAAGCGACGAACACAACGGTCAATAACAGCACTTACCTTGTCTGAACACTGCTTGATGTGTGTTTCAAAATCATCGTTTGCCCAGTAAATTTCTAGTGCTTTTGCCGCAGTAATAAAGGCGTGATTATTGCCACGGAACGTACCGTTATGCTCGCCTGGCTTCCACTGGTCAAGCTCAGGCTTAAGTAATACGACAGCCATCGGCAAACCGTAACCACCGATCGACTTCGATAGCGTCACGATATCCGGTTGGATACCAGACGGCTCGAAACTAAAGAAAGTACCGGTACGTCCACAACCTGCTTGAATGTCATCGACAATCACAAGAATGTCATTGGCTTTACAGATTTTGCTCAAACGTTGTAACCACTCGTTTGAAGCAGCATTTAAACCACCTTCACCCTGCACAGTTTCAAGAAGTACAGCGGCTGGTTTATCCATACCTGCAGAGTTATCATTTAGCATGGTTTCGAACAGCGCAAGACCATCTACGCCAGCGTAACCTTCAAATGGAATACGAGTGACGTTACTTAGACTAGAACCGTTACCTTGTCTGTGATGCTGGTTACCCGTTGCAGCCAGTGCGCCAGCAGTACAACCATGGAAACCGTTAGTAAACGCAACGACGCTGTCGCGGCCTTTTACTTTTTTAGCCAGCTTCAATGCCGCCTCAACAGCGTTAGTACCTGTTGGGCCCGTAAACTGAACCTTGTAATCCAAGTTTCTTGGTTTAAGGATGTAAGTATCCAACGCTTCCAGAAACGATGCTTTCGCTTCTGAGTGCATATCCAAACCGTGAGTAATACCGTCCATTTCAATGTACTCAAGCAACGCTTGTTTTAGTACTGGATTGTTATGGCCATAATTTAGAGATCCCGCTCCAGCAAGGAAGTCTAAGTATCGTTCACCTTGTTCTGTTTCTAGCCAGCAGCCTTTCGCTTTACGAAAAACGACCGGGAAATTGTTTGAATATGAGCGTACGTTGGATTCCTGCTTTTTGAAAATATCCATGATGAGACCGTTTTTAATTCCTATTGTTTGAGGATTATTTGAGAGGAATGCGATACAAATACTCTGTATCGTGTTTGCCTTTAAAGTGGGCTTCTTCATCCAAAAATGTGCTTACTTGGCCAGAATTGCCGTTCATCGCATCTAACTTTTTGAACAGTGCCCAAGAGGCTTTATTATCTTCCGTGATGGTAGTTTCTACCGATTTAACACCGCCTAATTCCTCTCGGGTGAGAAGTTCTTTCAACATGCGGAATGCTAAACCATGACCTCTAAAGCGAGGTGAGACTGCAACTTGCCAGACAAATAAAACGTCTTGCTCGTCTGGTTTCTGATAACCGGAAATGAAACCTGCGATTTCGCCTTTTTGCTCAACCAAAATACTGGTTTTGCTGAAATGCGTAGACTGTAGGAAATTGCAATAAGATGAGTTCATGTCCAATGGAGGACAGTCTGCAATCAAGCTGTAAATGTCGTCACCATCAGAGATTTTAGGCTCACGAAAAATCCATTTTTTACTTGAGTCTTCTCCAATCTCTGGATAAAGGACCCAAGGTGCTGATGTGATCATGTGAAAATACATATCCTTTGAGGTCTAATTAAATTTCCTTTTTATTATGGGCATCCCTCGCGACTAAAAATCAAATAATCCGCCTTTTTATCGGTATTTTTGTGACACACATCACAAAAACAAGCCTATTAACCAAAAGTTAAAATAGTTCGAGGTCTAATTTATTAAATAGTCACCTAAATACGCAGTACAAAAAACAACCAGAATAAGACCATTTTCCATGCTGTTCATTTCTCAGAGAAAAATAGAAATCCAAAAAAAAGCGGCATGCTTTCGCATACCGCTTTTATCAATAATTTAATTGCTGATACTAGTTATTTTGATTTATTAGAAACCGCCTTTGGACGAGGTTCATCCATCAAACCTTTTATCAAAGATACCGTTGCAACAAGCAAAACAATAGTAAATGGTAAACCAGTCGTCACCGCCATTGCTTGAGCAGCAGCTAGACCACCACCCAACATCAATGCAATCGCAACCAAACCTTCAAACGTACACCAGAACACGCGTTGTGGCGTTGGTGCATCGACCTTACCGCCCGCAGCAATAGTATCAATAACCAGTGATCCTGAGTCAGAAGAGGTAATGAAGAACACCACGACTAAGATAATGCCGACAAAAGATGTTATCTCAGCCAATGGCATAACATCTAACATGGCAAAAAGTTTTAAAGGTAGTTCTGCGTTAAACACCGCCTCGTAGCCATCATTAACGTATTGGCTAATTGCGTTACCGCCAAAAGCCGTCATCCATAACACACAAACTGAAGATGGGATAAGAATAACGCAAATAATAAACTCACGAACTGAACGACCGCGAGACACACGTGCGATGAACATACCCACAAATGGTGACCAAGAAATCCACCACGCCCAGTAAAACGCCGTCCAGCCTTGAGAGTAATTCACATCCTCTCGTCCAAATGGCATAGATAAGGCAGGGATATTAGCCACATAGGAAACGATGTTCTCGAAGAAACCAGTTAAAATCGCAATCGTCGGGCCAACAACAATAACAAATAGCAATAGCAGCGCTGCAAGACCCATGTTGATTTCAGATAAGATTTTCACGCCCTTATCGAGTCCAGCCACAACAGAGATTAAAGCGAGCGCAGTAATACCAATAATCAATATAACCTGCGTGGTATTGGTCATTGGGACATCAAACAGGAAGTTCAAACCCGTTGCGGCTTGAGACGCACCGTAGCCTAGCGATGTTGCTAAACCAAAAACCGTCGCTACCACTGCAAGAATATCGATAATATGACCAGTCCAACCCCATACACGCTCACCAAACAAAGGGTAAAAAATTGAGCGCATGGTGAGTGGCAAACCTTTGTTAAATGAAAAGATAGCCAGTCCAAGAGCCAAGAGCGCGTATATTGACCACGGATGAAGTGCCCAGTGGTAAATCGTCGCAGCCATCCCTAATGCCGAAGCTGCAGTTGCATCGCCCTCTGCACCACCTAGCGGTGCCCAGTCAGTACGTACACCATTCTCAACGCTCACGCCACCAATCGCAGAACTAAAATGGGACATCGGTTCTGATACACCGAAGAATACGAGACCAATGCCCATACCTGCAGCAAATAGCATTGCCAACCATCCGGCATAGGAGTAATCCGGTGTTGCTTCAGTACCACCGATTCGCACACGGCCCAATGGTGTGAAGATCAATCCGACACAGACAATGACAAAAATATTACCTGAAGCGAGAAAAAACCAGTCTAAATTGTGTAACAAACCCGCTCGTAGGTCTGCAAAAAACGGCTCTACCTGTTCTCGGAATAATAGTGTTATCACAACAAACATGACGATTGCTAAGCCAGAAATTGCAAAAACACGGTTGTGAATATCAAGGCCAAATGGGCCTACCTTTAGCGCAACGTTATCCTGACCAATTTGATAGTCAGTATCTATTGCGTTTACTTTTCCATCGGGGCGTTGAATGCCACCGTTATTATCGGTGCTCACGGATAATCTCCTTAAAAATACGTGACCAAGTTTAAATTACTTTCGTCGGAGTTCGAGTAATGAAACGTCTTCATCACTACCAAGCACATGTTCATAAAACATTGTTCTTATAAGCGGTTACTCAATCCGTCATCATAATCTTAAAGCCCCCTATCTCTCATTGCATTTTATTGTTTTCACCATAAATAACGCCTATTGCCAAACCGAAGATATTGGCATGTTTCGATTAAAGTGATACTGCAGTTGTGCTTGAAACAGCTCCGCAGTTGCTAACGCATCCGTCAGGGCATGGTGAGGTTGATAAGCAGGGAGGCCATATCTTTCACGAGCGTGCCCTAATCGTACAGAACCGGGTTTCTTGCCTTTCAACTTATTGATAAAACCTCTGCATTCACGGCGTTGTATCGCATACTCAATATCTAACGTATCAACAACAGGAAACTGTATCCCCTCTCCGATGCTATTTAGCAAGGCGTTATTAAAGAACTGCCTTTCAATGTTCTTGTAGTGAACAAGTACCACTTTGCCTGACAACGCATCCAATATTTCACCCAAGATCTGAGACAGCTGCGGCGCGTTTTTAACCTCAGAGTCAGTGATACCGTGAATAATGACAGACTCGTGGTTTAACTCTCTGTTTGGGTTAACGACCCAATGAGCAGAACCATTACATTGAACACGATCAATAGTGAACGGCACAAGTCCGATCGTGAGAATGACATCCTCTTCCGAGTTCAATCCTGTTGTCTCAAAGTCTACCGAGACAAATGGCACTTGTTCAATTGGTGTTTCCCCATTAACCATCGGTGTCGAATAGTAGCGTTTGAGCCTCTCGTCTTTCGCTTCTTTAGCTAGTTGTTTGAACAACATTGACCACTCTGGCGTCTGGGATGTATCCAACAACGGCTGTTCTTTTTCTACTTTTTTTGAGAACCACATTATTTGCTACTTCTCTGGTATCGAAACTTAATGAAGTTCTGAGCGTTACTTAGAATTTGAAATGCTGCTTTTAAGTTTCGACGTTCAAATTCAGACATGTTCTCCGGCTCAATATTGTTGTCTGGCTCTTCTCTATTTTCTATATCAAGGGCTTGGTGACGAATTCGAACCATGTAGATTAGCTCCATCGCATCCCTTAAATCCAAACCTCGACCTTTCGGTAAAATGCCAGCATCATTAATGTCATCTAAACGGTCGAAAGAGTTTTGCGATCGCGAACCGATTGCCAGAGAATGCACCCGTATTAAATCGGCCAACGGAGCCGTCCCCCTTCGCTTCAAGTTAATCGAGTTGCGATGACGACCATCTTTCTCCATCACAAAGTCTTTGAAAAAGCCCAGTGGAGGCGTCCTACGTATTGCGTTATACGCCATACAAGCAAGAAAGCGGTTATTTCTTTTCGCTCGTCTCACAATAAAGCTGCTTAATTGCTCCGCCCATTTCACTCGCCCATGCACACCGAGGAGATCAAAAAAGATATTACTATTTAACAATCTCTCAGGGGTTGGATTGTCTATCCAGTTTCCAAAGCATTCTTCCCATTCTGCACGAGTTTTTCGCCATTCTGGGTTGGTAGCCATAATGTCTCCAGTACAATAAGCATAGCCGCATGCCGCTAAACCATCACAAACAAATTTAGCAAACTTTTCAAAGTACTCTCCGTGAATCTCAACGTCATAACTGTTATCGAGAATAAGGGCGTTATCTTGATCCGTTACAATTAGCTGCTCATCCCTCGCCATTGAACCCATTGCGACTAAACAATAAGGAATGGGCGCTGGGCCGAACTCTTGCTCAGCTAATTCAGCGAGGCGTTGTTTGAAACTACTGCCTATAACCGACATGGCTCGACCAATCATGTGCGCGTTGGCATCTTCATTGACCATTCTTACGAAACAGTCTTTTACTTGTTCAGAAACCTGCTTGAGATCCTCGACACTGGTTTGCTGAAAAATAGAGCTCACTAGCAATAGGCTGTTCTGAGATTCGTAACGAACGATGTCCGTCATGCCAATAATTCCTATCGGCTTTTTATCTTTTAAAATTGGTAAATGATGCACGTTGTAACGCAACATGGTTAACATGGCCTCAAACACATAGGCGTTATAATCCAATGAAACCACGTCATAACTCATGACCTCACTCACTGGAATATTGGTATCAATACCTTGAGCTAGTACGCGAATGCAAAGATCGCGATCAGTCAATATTCCAAGCAGCTGTTCATCATCTTCTTCTGTGAGCTCCTCTGTCGGGCGAATAATGAGCAGAGAGGTGACATTTTCCTCTGCCATTAGTATCGCAGCTTCCTGAATTGAAGCCGTTGCCTCCAGAGTTACTGGATCTCTTGCTAAGATTTTACGTGCCTTAGCGGTGGTAAAGTCATTGCTTTCGGAGCGGCTAGATATTGCGCTTCGCAAACGCGCGCTATCTTCCAGTTCCATGTAGTCCGCAAAGTTTTCAAACTCATCACAAAGTTCATTGAAGATGTTTTCCGGAATACAGTAAACGAGAGTGTCTTCTATCGCTTTGGCTGGCATACGTACGCGGTTGTTCATCAACAACCCCATCTGACCAAACAGTCCACCAGCATCAATCCTGTTGTAAAGTTCACCTTTACGTCGATAAATCTCTACCGCCCCACTTCTCACCATATACAAGTCGCGGATCGTATCTCCGAAGTTAAGGATTTTTGTTCCTTGCCGAAAGTATGCAACCTCGGCATTGAGAGCAATTTTTCTAAGCTGCTCTTCAGGTAGGTCATCAAAAGGTGGGTACTGGCTAATGAAATTGAGCACTTCTAACTGTTCGGCTTCCATTTTTTATTCCATACGTTGCCTAAACTACAGCGATAAATATCACCCTGAGTGAAATCAAGCAATAAATAAATCTAAGGATAACAGTACCTAACCGATTTCACAGGACCAAGTCTTAATCAAAAATTAGAGCTCTAACCTTTTTATATGTAGAGTTCTAAGCTATCAAAGCTTATATCTATGCAAGCGAGTTGAGTTGAAATGTACAAAAAAATTCAAAATAAATTCAACCCTACGTCAGGGCAACGTTATGGCGGATAAAAATACATCACAAGCAATTGTTTTAAATATAAAAAATAAGAACTGAACATACCTTGCTCAACGAACTCTCTATGCACGGCAGAACTAGTTAACCAACCCCCTTTCGTTGAAAGTTGAACTAAAATTAATTAGAGTACAAATCGTTAAACAGTTATAAACACACGAAAAAGGACAGATAACATGGATCCCATACTGGAAGTTAAGGGACTGTATAAAGTGTTTGGAGAAGACCCAGAGAGAGCCTTCTCGCTTATCGACAAAGGCGTCGATAAAGACGGTATTTTTGAACAGACAGGTTTAACAGTCGGCGTAAACGATGTATCTCTCACCATAAATGAAGGGGAAATTTTCGTAATCATGGGCCTTTCTGGCTCCGGGAAATCCACCCTTGTTCGACTTCTTAACCGGCTCATTGAGCCGACTAAAGGTAGTGTTTATCTCAAAGGAAGAGATATCGCCCACATCTCCGAAAATGAACTTCGAGAAGTTCGTCGTAACAATATCTCAATGGTGTTTCAAAGTTTCGCACTCATGCCACACATGACGGTGATTGAAAATGCCGCCTTTGGTTTAGAACTTGCCGGCATCGACGTTAATGAGCGTCAGAAAAGTGCCCTTTCCGCCTTAGAAAGAGTGGGTTTAGACCCTTATGCAGAATCTTTCCCTGACGAATTATCCGGTGGTATGAAACAGCGCGTTGGTTTAGCGAGAGCGTTAGCTTGTGATCCAGACATCCTATTAATGGATGAGGCGTTTTCCGCTTTAGACCCATTGATCCGTTCTGAGATGCAAGATGAGCTTATTCGTCTACAGAACGATGACAAACGCACAATTGTCTTCATTTCTCATGATTTGGATGAAGCAATGCGCATTGGCGACCGTATCGCCATCATGCAAAACGGTGAGGTTGTTCAGGTTGGTACACCTGATGAAATATTACACAGTCCAGCAAATGATTATGTCGAAGCGTTTTTCCGCGGCGTAAACATCGCAAGTGTCTTGACAGCAAAAGATATCGCGCGCAAGAAGCCAGCGGCTGTTTTTAAGAAATCGGAAAATGACGGTCCAGGCTCTGCGATGCAGATTCTGATGGATCACGACCGTGATTACGGTATTGTCGTCGATAAATCTAGCCGATATTCCGGCATCGTATCTCTTGATTCACTACGTTTGGCTCATAAAGAAAACCGTTCGTTAGCCAGTGCTCAATTACCGGATGAAGTTACTCTTCAGCCTGATCAGTCAATTAATGACATTTTGGGTCTGGTTGCTGGTGTTCCTTATGCCGTGCCTGTCGTAGATGAGAAAGGAACTTACTTTGGTGTCGTGACTAAATCACGTCTTCTACAAACACTAGATAAGGATTAACACGATGTCTTCAGAGCAAACTAACAATGATCCCTGGTCAAATACTGCTCCTGCGCAAGATGATCCTTGGTCGCAAGGTACAGAGGCCGCGCCAAGTAATGATTGGCTCAACTCAGAAACTGTAGAGCAAGCACCATTCGATATTATGAACCCATTCCAAGATGCGGTTTTACCCCTCGATAGCTGGGTAGAGTCCGGTTTGAACTGGCTGGTGGAACATGGTCGACCTGTTTTCCAAGCAATACGAGTTCCAATCGACTTTATTCTAACGTCGTTTGAAACTGCTTTGGTGTCTACACCTGCGCCTATAATGGTACTCATTTTATTTTTGCTAGCGTGGCAGTTTTCCAATGTAAAACTTGGTTTTTCTACTCTTGTATCCCTTGTTTTCATCGGCCTAATTGGTGCGTGGTCACAAGCGATGACAACGCTAGCACTGGTGTTAACCGCCGTTTTCTTCTGTTTGCTTATAGGGCTACCAATGGGGATATGGTTGGCAAGGAGCCAAACCGCTGCCAAATTTGTTAGGCCAATATTAGATGCAATGCAAACGACTCCCGCGTTCGTTTACCTTGTGCCAATTGTTATGTTGTTTGGTATTGGTAACGTTCCTGGCGTAGTAGTAACGATCATTTTCGCCCTGCCTCCCGTTGTGCGCCTGACTATTTTGGGTATTCAGCAAGTACCTGAAGAGCTTATCGAAGCTGGCCACTCTTTCGGGGCAAACAAAAAACAGATGCTTTATCGCATCCAGTTACCGTTGGCGTTACCAACCATCATGGCAGGTGTAAACCAAACCTTAATGCTGTCACTTTCTATGGTAGTGATTGCTTCAATGATTGCTGTTGGCGGCTTAGGCCAAATGGTACTTCGTGGTATTGGCCGACTTGATATGGGTCTTGCTGCCGTTGGTGGCTTAGGCATCGTTATTCTTGCGATTTTGTTAGACCGTATCACCCAGGTGTTAGGGGTTAATGCGGGCAACACTAAACTTCGCTGGTATCACACAGGTCCTGTTTCATACCTATTAAAACTGAAAACAAAGACGAACCAAGACGATCTAAAACTTAGGAGAAACATCAATGAATAATTCATGGAAGAAAGCGCTCTCTGTTGGAGCTCTAAGTACTATCGCATTTTCAACTTATGGTGTGGCAAGTGAACTACCGGGTGAAGGTGTCACTGTTCAGCCTGTTCAATCAACCGTTGCAGAAGAAACATTTCAAACGTTGATCGTAAACCGCGCACTTGAAGAGCTTGGTTACGATGTTAAACCGACCAAAGAAGTGGACTACAACGTAGGCTACACCTCTATTGCTAAAGGTGATGCTACTTTCTTAGCGGTTGGTTGGTTCCCTCTTCACGCCGATAAGTACACGATGTCTGGCGGTGATGATAAGTTCTTCCGTAAAGGCCAATACGTAAGTGGTGCTGCGCAAGGTTATTTGATCGATAAGAAAACCGCGGAAAAATATAACATCAC
The DNA here is from genome assembly GCF_033339315.1 of Vibrio sp. 661. NCBI lineage: Bacteria > Pseudomonadati > Pseudomonadota > Gammaproteobacteria > Vibrionales > Vibrionaceae > Vibrio > Vibrio sp. 661. The sequence goes on from NZ_JAWOUJ010000003.1 coordinate 11,774, forward strand.
GAACATTGGTCAGTTAAAAGATCCAAAATTGGCGAAGCTATTCGATGCAAACGGCGATGGCAAAGCGGACTTAACTGGCTGCAACCCAGGTTGGGGTTGTGAAATGGTTGTTGAACATCAGTTGGATGCTTTCAAACTTCGTGACACAGTAACACACAACCAAGGTAACTACGCGGCGATTATCGCTGATACAATCTCACGTTACAAAAAAGGCGATCCGATTCTTTACTACACTTGGACACCGTACTGGGTAAGTGGCGTTTTAGTTCCAGGGAAAGATGTTGTGTGGTTAGAAGTGCCATTCTCTTCACTTCCTGGTGAGCGTAAGGACATTGATACGACACTAGAGAACGGTAAGAACTACGGCTTCGAGATGAACTCTATGCGCATCGTTGCAAATAAAGAGTTTACAGAAAACAACCCTGCTGCTGCAAAGCTGTTTGAAATCATCAAACTAAATATCAATGATGTTAGTGCTCAGAATATGATGATGAGCCAAGGTAAGAACAGCTCAGCGGACATCGAGTCTCATGTAAATGGCTGGATCAAAGCGAACCAGAAAAAGTTCGACGCATGGGTCGAAGAAGCGAAGAAAGCCGCAATGTAATCATGCCTTTATCAACCTCTAGAGCCAGTTGGTGTTATCAACTGGCTCTTTTTTTACACAAACGCCCCTCCCCCTTACATAGACATACCAACACTTACACTACTCGACCATAAACCCACATTATAATTCACGTTTATTTCACGCTTGCTTTGCTAAAAACAACACAACATAACAATTAAACTATTCGAATAAATATGAAAAACTTATCAAAGAGCTCTGTGTGGGGGCCTTTGCAGCCAATTGCTGCCTTTTCTTTGTTTTCGCTTCTATTTCTGTCTATCTCAAGAGTTTTGCTAGCTTTTTGGCAGATTGACCGTATTGACTCTCTAAACGACTTAATTTACATCCTAGGTCAAGGTTTGCGCGTAGATATTGCAACGCTTTGCTGGTTATTTATTCTTCCAGCACTGTTTTCAACCTTCATGCCATTAACCGGTAAGATGGGAGAGTGTTGGAAGCGAATATTACGCATATGGATGGTTTTAGGGCTTTGGGTGCTTGTATACATGGAGCTAGCAACAGCGCCATTCATTCAGGAATACGACCTACGTCCAAACCGCCTGTTTGTGGAATACTTAATCTACCCAAAAGAAGTCTTGAGTATGCTCTGGACTGGCTACAAATTAGAACTGTTTATTGGTGCGTTAGGTACAGTTTTAACCATCACTTTAGGTTGGAAGTGGAGTAAGAAACTGACCGATAAGGCGCAGCAGGTCAACTGGAAATGGCGACCACTATTGGCACTTTTCGTTGTTCTTTTTGGGGTTGCAGGTGCTCGCTCATCTTTAGGGCACCGCCCGCTAAATCCTGCTATGGTCGCCTTTTCTAACGATCCACTGCTTAACGACTTAGCACTGAACTCATCTTACTCATTGTTGTTTGCGGTTAATAGCATGAAGTCAGAAAAGAGTGCTGAGCAGTTCTACGGAAAAATGGACACTCAAAAGATGTTGGAATTAGTTCGCACTTCATCAACAAAGTCCGACTTCACCCCTTCATTACTCCCAACCATGAACAGTAACCCCGCGACTTACCAGGGTAAACATAAAAACTTAGTGATTTTGCTACAAGAAAGCTTAGGCGCCCAATTTGTCGGTGCTTTGGGTGGTTTGCCTCTAACACCAAACCTTGATGAACTCATGAAGGAAGGTTGGCAGTTCACACAAATGTACGCCACTGGTACTCGTTCTGTTCGTGGAATTGAAGCCGTAACCACGGGCTTTCCTCCATCTCCGTCTCGCGCTGTAGTGAAGCTGAGTAAAAGCCAAACGGGTTTCTTTACTATCGCGGACTTACTAAAAGCTCAAGGCTATCACACGCAATTTATTTACGGCGGTGAAGCCAACTTTGACAACATGAAAACTTTCTTCTTTGGTAACGGTTTTGATCAAATAGTAGAAGAAGATGATTATAACAACCCAAGCTTTGTTGGCTCTTGGGGGGTTAGTGATGAAGATCTATATAACAAAGCAAACGAAGAGTTTGAACGCCTTTCAAAAAGCGACAAACCTTTCTTTAGCTTAGTTTTTACGTCAAGTAATCATAGCCCTTATGAGTATCCGAAAGGCAAAATTGAGCCATACGATTCAGAATATATGACACGTAACAACGCCGTAAAATATTCCGATTACGCTTTGGGCACTTTCTTTGAAAAGGCGAAAAAGTCATCTTATTGGGATGATACCATTTTCATTGTAATTGCAGATCATGATGCACGTGTTTCTGGCGCTAACCTTGTTCCGGTTAAGCACTTTCACATTCCAGCATTGATCCTTGGTAAAGGCATTCAACCACGTAAAGATGACCGCATAGCAAACAACATAGACATGCCGCCTACACTGTTATCTCTGATTGGGGTAGATGCTAAAACACCGATGATTGGTCGTGATTTAACGAAGCCACTGGCTCGCGAAGATGAACGCGCAATGATGCAATACGACAAAAACTTTGGTTATTTAACGCGCGACAATCTCGTTGTGCTTTCCCCTGGTGAAAAGGTATCGACCCTGACGTACGACTTTAAAGACCAAACCATGAAGCCGCTAGAGGTGGACGAGTCTATTATCGAGCGTGCAAAAGCAAACGCATTATTTGCATCTAAAGCGTATCAAAACAACTGGTATTCTTCCAAACACACTCATTAATACCAATGATTCCGCTGATAAAAAGGAGCTAAACGGCTCCTTTTTCTTATTCTGTCACTCACCTCGGGAATGTTCTACTGACAACTCCTGTCGTTCCTTTACGTTAGATTGCCCCTACTATTTCTAATTGATTAAGGAACAAACCATGCTGACTATCAATTCATTCGTTCTCTACGTTGAGGACATCCACATAAGCCAAGTTTTTTATTCGAAACTGTTCGAACGCAAAGTCACGCAGTTGTCTCCAACCTTTGCCGCTATTCCAATGACCGAAGGCTTAACGTTGACACTCAAGCAAAGAGATAATCTTTCACCCCACAGCGGAATTAGAGGTGGTGGCACCGAGCTGTCTTTATCAGTGCCCAACAGGCATACGTTAGAGCGCATTTACAAGCGCTGGAAAGACCTAGGTGTTGAGTTTGTTCAACCACCAGCGACATCAGTGTATGGGTTAAATTTTATGGCTATCGATCCAGATAAGCATCGCATTCGTGTTTTCATAAATGAATAAAAATGCGTTAAAAATGCTTTTTACCCATTCCCAATGTGACTTCAATAAATTAGACTCAAGGAAACATCAAAAGCGGCGTAGTAATAAGAAGGAATGCCCATGAGCTCAAGTATGATCCTTAGCGAATCCCTAATCGAGAGCGGAAGAGATATCCCCCTCAAAGAACTGCTTTATGCAAAGCGCGTGCTGGATAACTACATGGCAGTAGCCAAAGAAAGTAGCCCGCTTGAGCTATTAACTGAGATGAAATCGGCAGCAAAGCAAGTAGAATACTTTACAACGACGAGTAACCCGTGTGAGGCTCGTAATGTCATCAGTCAGATGATTGATAAAATCGACACCGCGGAATCTTTTGCTTCGTTCAAAGCATTAGCAGGTAAGCCATCTCAAGCACTCAATGAACTAATTGAAGATCGAGCTCAGCTGATTAAACACGAACGAGAGCTCCTGCTCGCCTCAGGCTATGACGCCTCACGAATCTAATATACGCGACAGGCTAAAAGTCATAGCTAACAACGAAAAAGGAGCTCTTAAAGAGCTCCTTTTGCTTTTCAAAACCGGATACAAAAGACTTAAAGGCCGATATCTTCCGTTATTGCTTTGATTTGTTTGAGGTCCATTTTATAGACTTCAATCATTTGATCGACCTGACTTAGTCGTGAATTAGCTTCATCATGTTTATCACACGCGTCCGACTTCACGTCCCAAGATTTGCCTTCTAAAAATACGTCACACTCTTTCTTGAGTTTCTCAATCTTAGGTAATAATTTCGACCGTTCTTTCTCGAGAGACTCTAATTCTTGCGAAATTTTCAGCTCTTTCTGGAATACTTCGCGGGACCGCTCAAACATAGTCGCTTGCATATCCGCTTGACGACTCAACTTCTCATTTTCTGACTTCGTCGTGTTGATCTTATCTGCCTGCTGCTTCAATTGAGACTCTAGTGACAAGTTAACCTTCTCGACCTCAGTCAATTGCTTTTGCAACTTCTTAAGTGCTTTCTGGTGCGCTTCGTCTTTCGCGGCAAGTAACTCACTAACTTGGTTTTGTATTTCTTGGTCAAGCGCCTCTTCACGCACTTTTACTTGAGATTCCAACTGGGTTTTATCTTGCGTTAGTGCTTGATACTTTTCTTCTAATACGTGGTAAGTCGATTCCCACTTGTTCGCAGTGACAACCGATCCAACAAGGCCACCAAATGCCAAGCCTAACACCGCAGCGATTGCGATATAGATATGCGTACGTTTGTCACGCTCTTCAATGACAACTACGTCGTCTTGCTCTTCCATTTTGTTCTGAGAACTCACCGTATACTACTCCAAGGACTCTTTTACTTTGCTAGCGGATCAATTCCGCAAACATAATTGATGCTGTATAAATCAGAAATGCGCCAATTAATGTTATAACGGTCGCTTTTTGGACTTTTTCATTGGTTCGATAACGAAACAGCACAAATGCTACTGCAATCAACACCGCAATGGCTAATAATCTGGTCATACCGCCTCCTTGTCCACTCATGAAAAACTGCCTAGGTCCGTAGACTGTTTCACAAAGATTCATTGTAACCCATTTATACGTACCATAAGGTCAACTTAGCGTAGATTTTAAAATAAGTGCTCCGATTTTAATCAATTTTGTGTCCTTAATTGAATAACTTATGTCGTAACGATCGAAACACATTTATCGTTCTGAAGTGTTTTTGGGTTCCATTCCCTAACCCAATAAATTTTATTTATGCCGTGACTCGCACAAAAAGATTGGCAAACATACCTTCATGAAAATAGATAAGGTTATTTCATTGAAAATAAATTGACATAGGGTGTTGAAATGGACCAAAAACATGATAGAGTTCACACGTTAATGATGACCAGCATCATTAACTAACCTTTACTCATTTAATTGAGTAATTGTTCCGATGAAGACTGCAGGAGAGTGGTTATTAATCAAATTTTAACATTTGATTAGCATAACTCGCCGAAGAATTAACTATTTCAGGTGCTACCTAGGTAGCGGGGACTGTAGTTGGAGGAACCTCTGGAGAGAACCGTTAAATCGGTCGCCGAAGGAGCAAGTCTTGCACTCACGCAAGGTGAAACTCTCAGGCAAAAGGACAGAGGAGTGGAAAGTTACAACCTAACTATTTTGCTTGGCCTTCCCGCCTACAACCAATAGCTTAGTTCTTTTAGAGATCGTTGATCTCGTCCTTTCCCTCTTCTCCTTATTAGTTGTTTTATTAAGGGGAAATCATGAACAACCTACAATCTTTACTACAAACCATCGATAATTTTGTCTGGGGTCCACCGCTGCTTATTTTGCTAGTAGGTACAGGTGTTTACTTCACTTTTAGCCTTGGTTTGATCCAGTTTAAACACCTCCCAACAGCGCTAGCGATGGTATTCAGTAAAGATAAGTCATCTAATACTCAAGGTGACGTTTCTAGCTTTGCAGCTCTTTGTACTGCGCTCTCAGCAACAATTGGTACTGGTAACATTGTTGGTGTTGCCACAGCAATCAAACTCGGTGGACCAGGCGCTCTATTCTGGATGTGGCTCGCTGCCCTTTTCGGAATGGCGACTAAATACGCCGAATGTTTGTTGGCGGTTAAGTACCGAAGAGTCGATGATAAAGGCCAAATGATTGGTGGCCCAATGTATTACTTGCAATACGGTGTTGGCTCAAAAGCTCTCGCGATCATGTTTGCAGTGTTTGCTTTGGGTGTTGCTTGTTTTGGTATCGGTACGTTTCCACAAGTAAACGCGATTCTGGATGCAAGTGAGATATCTCTTGGTGTTAACCGTGAGCTATCTGCCTTCGTACTAACTCTTTTGGTTGCTTTCGTAACTTTGGGTGGCATCAAATCCATTGCTAACGTTGCAGGAAAAGTGGTTCCTACCATGGCTGTATTTTATGTGTTGGCGTGTTTAAGCGTGATCATCATGAATGCAGACCAATTGTTCAATGCCGTTGAATTAGTGCTGGTTTCAGCCTTTACATCAACAGCAGCGACTGGTGGTTTTCTAGGTGCAAGCATCATGTTGGCAATCCAATCAGGTATCGCTCGCGGTGTGTTCTCAAATGAATCAGGTTTGGGTAGCGCGCCTATGGCAGCAGCAGCAGCGAAGACAGACTCTTGTGTTAAACAAGGCCTAATTTCAATGACGGGTACCTTTTTCGATACCATCATTATTTGTACCATGACAGGCCTTGCTCTAATCCTGACCGGTGCATGGCAAAGTGACCTTGCAGGTGCCGCGATGACGACTCATGCTTTTGCGGTGGGTTTAAATGCAGATACATTTGGCCCTATGCTCGTCTCAATCGGTTTGATGTTCTTCGCTTTTACCACCATTCTTGGTTGGAACTACTACGGTGAGCGTTGCGTTGTGTTCCTGTTCGGAACTAAAGCTGTGCTTCCATACAAACTGATTTTCGTTGGCTTGGTGGCATCTGGTGCATTCCTTCACCTCGATATGATTTGGCTACTGGCTGATATCGTAAACGGTCTGATGGCAATTCCTAACCTGATTGGTTTGATCGCACTGCGTCACGTCGTACTGGCAGAAACCAAACTGTTCTTTAGCTCAACATCGCAATCAGGTGAAGCAGTGAAAGCTTAGTGAAACGACAGCTGTTCGGTCACAAACTACCAGTAACGGAGAGCAAAGCACATTAGAAATGGTAAAAACATAAAGCCCGCTATTATTTAGCGGGCTTTATTTATCTTCGGTTAAATGGTTAATCTCTCAACCATTGATGCTCAACGTTTTCTCCACGTTCTTCAAAAAACTTCGCATTTTTTTGCTTGAATTGATCCGCTTTCAACTCTGATAGCGGCCAGTCTAAAAATGCTTCTGTTACAAACGAGTCGCCGACACCAACCTCAATCGATTCCAGATGTTTCCCGATGTAGCGATAAAAGTAGCCTTGCCCAAACGCATCGCACACCATAGGTACATGCCTGACACGTTGATGATTGACAGAGACCGAAGCCCAAGTCGTCGTTTTAGGTTCACAGGTTTGCTCTTTTACAACGTCGACCTCAAATTTATTGTCCATAGTTGTCGAAACAAAAACGACAATAGCGTCATGCAAATACACACGCCTGAGCAATAACTGTTTAGTGTCTTGAGTTCGCGTTTGTTGTATTCCATTAGCAAAAGGTTCGAAGTAGCCCCAGTGCCAAGACCAGATCATGCCGCGTTGCGCAAACTGTACTTGTGGCCACGTATGCCAAGCAACAGCGGCACCTATCCCCACAATAAATACAGCGAGTAGTATCAACAATCGATAAATATTACGCATTAAACGGGTTTTTCAATTAATAACTTCACACCAAGTGCGACTAATACTGCGCCCGTCGCGCCTTCCATCCACTTCATAAAGCTTGCATTCTTTAGTAGATTTTTAGCCGAGTTAAGCGCGCCAGCTAAACCACACTGCCAAACCATCGCAATAGCAAAGTGTACAGATGCCATCATCATTGATTGAAGCAAGGGTGAACCTTCTGGATTCACAAACTGTGGCAAGAAAGCCAAATAGAAGACCGCCGTTTTCGGGTTCAAGACGTTAGAAAGAAAGCCCTCTCTAAAAGAGCGCTTACCATTAAACACTTCGTGAATCTGCTCGGTCACGGTCAATCCATCTTTCGACGACATTAGCGCTTTTAAACTGCTCAAACCAAGCCAGATAAGATAAGCTGCGCCAATCATTTTTACGATTTGGAACAACTCTGCTGATTGCGCAAGAATCGCCGAGATACCAACCGCAGAAAAAAAAGCATGTACGAATAAGCCAAAGCAAATCCCTAGACTGGTTGTACATCCATCTTTTAGGCCCGATCGGCTAGTGTTACGGATAACAAGTGCAGTATCTAAACCTGGCGTTAACGTTAAAATCGTAATGGCAATAATAAATGCCTCGAAATTCAAAATATCCATATTATCGTGATAATTAATTGTCAATCCTTCATCAATACCGCCAATCCACAAGATTCGCAAGCTTCTTTTTTAAGAGAGCTATACAACTGGGTGAGTTTATGGACAATGGGTTGGAGTTAATTGTTAATTATTAGTAAATTAACGCAGGTTGCTTAGTGCAACACCATATGAAGGACCCGTTATCGGGTGTTTAGGGAAAGAACAAAAGAATAAGAGTAGTCACATGAACGCATTTACAAAACTCGTTGAACATTCCAAAAAAGTGGCAAATTTTGAGCATCTATCAGCCATCATAGATTGGGATCAAGCGGCGGTCATGCCACCTGGTGGCGCTGAAGCACGCTCGAATGCCACGGCAGAGCTCGATGTACATATCCATTCTTTAATGACTCAACCGCACTTGGGAGAGCTTTTCGCTCAGGCAGAAGAAGAGACGCTGTCTACAAAAGAAAAATCTATCCTAAGAGAAATGAAGCGTGGGTGGCAGCAAGCTAACTTACTACCAGAATCATTAGTTCAAGCTCAATCTCTTGCTGGCTCCAAATGTGAACATGCATGGCGTACGCAACGTGGAGAAAATGACTGGGCTGGTTTTGAAAAGAACTGGGCTGAAGTCGTAAAGCTATCGCAGGAAGAAGCGCAAATTAGAGCCGAAGCAAATGGCACGACTCCTTATGATGCCATGCTCGATGTTTATGAACCTGGCACAACGTCTGCGTCGTTAGACATTCTTTTTGCTGACGTGAAAACCTGGCTTCCTACTTTGATCGATGAAGCGCTTGAAAAACAACAATCAGACAACATCTTATTGCCAACTGCACACTACCCTGCGGAAAAGCAAAAAGCGCTCGGTTTGGAAGTCATGAAGCTACTTCAATTCGATTTTGAACACGGTCGACTTGATGAGAGTACCCACCCATTTTGTGGCGGTGTACCGACAGATGTGCGTATTACGACACGTTATAATGAAAACGAGTTTGTCCAATCATTGATGGGGATTGTCCACGAAACTGGCCATGCTCGATACGAGCAAGGGCTACCAAAAGATTTATCAGGAACACCCGCGGGAGAAGCTCGCTCTATGGGTATTCATGAATCACAATCACTCTTCTTTGAAATGCAAATAGGACGAAGCAGCGCGTTTATCGATCACCTCGCTCGACTGGCTTCTAACCATTTTTCTGGTAGTGAATTCGAAAAAGACAATTTAGCCAAAATTTACACTCGCGTAGAAAAAGGCTTTATTCGCGTAGATGCTGACGAACTAACATATCCTGCTCACGTTATTCTTCGATATGAAATTGAGCGAGATCTCATGAACGGCGTCATCAAACATACAGATGTACCAGAACTCTGGAACGAAAAGATGAAAGCGTACTTGGGGCTATCAACCGAAGGAAACTTCAAAAATGGCTGTATGCAAGATATCCATTGGACAGACGGAAGTTTTGGCTATTTCCCGTCCTACACGCTCGGTGCGATGTACGCTGCACAATTTATGGCAGCGATGAAACAAACCGTCGATGTAGATGCGGTTATTCGTTCTGGCGACTTAGCTCCGATATTCAATTGGCTCTCGGAAAACATCTGGAGTAAAGGTAGCTTATTCACCACTGATGAGTTGGTAAAACAAGCCACGGGTGAAACACTGAATGCTAAACACTTTCAAGCTCACCTAAAAGATCGCTACTTATAAAGCGAAAAGAATAGAAAGTAAAAGCCCAAGGTTCGTACGTTCCTTGGGCTTTTTTTAGGCTCTCTATGTGTTATGCCAAGCTAGGGATGAGCCTAGGCTTGTACAAACAGTCCTCACCCTCTGGTCTAGTTTTAAACCGACGATGAAGCCACATATACTGGCTCGGACTTGCCATGATTGATGTTTCAACTATTTGATTCACGAATGCGGCGGCGCGTTGATGATCCTCTTTCGGGAAACCTTCGACGGGCGCACTAATGGTTAGGGTATAGTGTCCGTCTTTTCCTCTTACCATCGTAAAAGGCACAATGGCGCAATCTGTAGAATCAACCAACAAACTTGTGCCTGTCGTAGTACAAGCATTTTTAACGGCAAATAACGGTGCAAATGTCGAGCGTCGGTTACCATAATCGTGGTCCGGTGCATACCAAACCCGCTCACCCGTTTTAAGTGCTTCAAGCATGGCTTTGACGTTTTTACGATCAATCAGTGTACGATTAGAGCGAGAGCGTCCCTTATACTGAAAATAATCAAAGCACGGATTATTGTTTGGGCGATAAACACCGGTTCCAGACTTTTTAATGCCAAAAGCTCGAGCACCTAACTCTAGATTCATTGAGTGTACGGCCAACATTAATGCACCTTTGCCTGACTTCTCTAAAGCCTCTAGATGCTCCATGCCTTTTATCGTGACGTGTTTGTTTACCCGTTTATCTGACCAAAACCATGCCATTGCGGTCTCAAAAAGTGCGATGCCAGTATTGTCGATGTTGTCTTTTAGAATTGCTTCGCGTTGGCATTCTTCCATATGAGGGAAGCAAAGCTCAAGATTGCGTCTGATCGTAACTTGACGTTTTCTCATGAGTCGCATAGCTAAACGACCAATGTTGCGTCCCAAAGCTAGTTGAACTTTAAAAGGAAGGAGGCTAAGTAAGTACATCACGCTAATGATAATTAACGTTCCCCAGTAACGAGGCAAAAGAAATTCGGCCTTGAATGCAGGCTTTTTGTATTTGTTCATGTAAGTATTGTCAGATGTGCCCATCTATAAGTGATAAAAACAATGATAATGGACTGCACTTTTATCATTGATAACGCTAATAACATAAATTAAAGCGCGCGGATTCTATGGTTCTTCGACACACTACACAATAAGAACTTTGCAGAAATATGTAGGGAATGAAAAAGCAGTAAAGATGAGTCGCCACGTTAACATCTATCGGAGTGATTTATCTACTGCCCTTTCCTAAAGTTTGAAGAAACATAACTTTGTATTTTCAATGCGCTAAATAATGCCTGTTTTTCAATCACATAATGCGACCGTGATGAATACAACAATAAGACGTCATATCAATACTCGCCATTAGCGATTGAATTTGTACTAAAAAGCCGCAGCAATTTCTCGCTGCGGCTTCTTATTCACTTAACAAGTAGAGTGGCGTTATTCGTGCCCTACTGTTTTGGATAATAAATTTACGATCAACACACCAGCGATGATAAACCCAATACCAACTAGGGCTGGTAAGTCTAGACGCTGTCCGTAAACAAAGTAACCAACCGTCGCAACCAAAACGATCCCAGCACCACTCCATATGGCATAAACAACCCCGACAGGCATTGTTTGCACTGTGACGGAAAGCAAGAAGAAAGCGATGCCGTAACCAGTCAAAACGACTGTGCTCGGCATTACTTTCGTAAATTGCTCTGTTTTGGGAATATAAGAAGTGGCAATCACTTCACATACAATCGCTATCGACAGCGCCAACATTGGTGGCATAGAGACAAGCATTTTGAACATAAGGCATTAACGCTCAACAGAAATGTAACCGACAACATGTCCGGATAATTAGGCCGCGCATTATACCCAACTCATCTCACGATGGAATACCACTAACGATGTTTACACACCATCACTTTCGCTTACTTTTTGATGACCAGGTGAAAGGCTGACGTTTTGGTGCTGACGAGAAATTTCAAAGTAGATATGCATATCAATCGGCTCAGGTGTATTGAGTAGCATCTTACCTACTTCACGTTGGAAATGACCATAATTACCTAGCTCATTCGTTAGTTCTAGGAGCTCGTAAGAGGCTTCATCGGCAAACATTCCATACGCATACTGATAATGACTGATATCCTTGCTCTTATCATAACCCAGCTTTTGAAGAGCTTGATCAATCTCTTCCGGCGTATAAATGTCTTTATCACCAAACGAATGCAGTAGCACGCAAGGAACTTCTTGAGCTATGCTCTGAATCTTTGTCTTTCTCTTGAAAATACCGAACATAATGTCCTCCACTGACGATGTTTCCAAATATGCACATTAATGCAAAATGGTGAGCTGATTGTTTTTAGTATGGCTCATTAATTTGAGACTTCCTTAATACGAAGTCACCTTCACATATTAACGTGATCGCATAATTACCAGCAAATAGTACACACTGCGTTTCAAACCTATCTCATCAGAAACTCTGCTTTAGTCACAATTGTGTGACAACCCCGAGTACGGTTTACCATAATGTAAAGAGTAGATTGAAAAGTCGGATTTCGTATCGACATCTAAACTTAATTAAGTTAGCTTTAGAAGTATAGACGTCTAGATTGACTATACTTAGGGAGAGAAAGTCGTGCCAATTAGAATTCCAGATCAATTACCAGCTACCGATGTATTAAGGACAGAAAACATCTTCGTGATGAGTGAAACGCGTGCAGCGAGTCAGGAAATACGTCCTTTAAGAGTACTGATCCTTAATCTGATGCCAAAAAAAATAGAGACTGAAACTCAGTTTCTGCGTCTACTCTCAAACAGCCCACTACAGGTTAACGTCGAATTACTGCGCATTGATAACCGCCCGAGTAAAAATACGCCAACTGAACATTTAGACACGTTTTATCGCCAATTTGAAATGGTGCGAGATAAAAACTTCGATGGCATGATCATTACTGGGGCTCCATTAGGTTTGGTGCAATTTGAAGATGTCATTTATTGGGATCATCTCAAAACCATCATGGAGTGGGCAAAAGATCATGTGACATCCACTCTTTATGTTTGCTGGGCTGCGCAAGCAGGGTTAAAGCTACTCTACGATCTACCTAAAAAAACGCGTAAAGAAAAACTTTCAGGCGTGTATCATCATCAAATCCATCATCAATTTCACCCTATCTTACGCGGATTTGATGACACGTTTTTGGCTCCTCACTCGCGTTACGCAGATTTTTCGCCTCACTTTCTAGAAGAGCATACTGACTTAGACATTTTAGCGACATCGGATGTCGCAGGTGTGTACTTGGCCACCACAAAAGACAAACGCAATGTCTTTGTCACAGGACACCCTGAGTATGATTCTCACACCTTACATAATGAATATATCCGAGATTTAAGCGAAGGTATGGAGCCCGCTATTCCTGTCAACTATTACCCAAACAACAACCCAGATAACCCACCAATTGCAAGCTGGAGAAGCCATGGACACCTCCTCTTTTTAAACTGGCTGAACTACTGTGTTTATCAGCAAACACCGTACGATCTCGATCACTTCAGTGAAGATGCTTTCACTAAAGACGATTAGCTTCAAAATAAGCAAACAAAGCACTCATCATTACCGAAATGTAATATGTGAACCAAGCCGCCATATGGCGGCTTTTTCATAACAGTTTGCAAACCTGATCGCATAGTGTTTTTTCCTCAATAGGTTTTTGCTAAGTAATTCATATCATGCAGAAAGATTCAGGGATGTAGGGATAAAGAATGAAAACAGCAAAGCTCGGTGCACTAATATTATTGTCTCAGTTTGCACTCGTGGGTTGCGTGACGGTGAAAGAAGATGGAAGCCCTGTCGTTAAAGCCGATCCTGTGGCAATGGCAGAATCACGTATCGCACTTGGCTTAGGTTATTTAGACGGCGGTAACATGATTCGCGCGCATGATAACTTACAACAAGCCTTAAACCACGCACCTCAATACTATCGCGCGCAATTATCTATGGCTCACTACTACGAAACGGTTGGTGAAGATATTAAAGCCGAACAGATGTATAAACGCTCTCTACGCCAACACACTAAAAACGGAAATGTGCTCAATAACTACGGTACTTTTCTTTGCAAGCGAGGTGACTTCGAAAAAGCCGATCAGATGTTTAATCGAGCCATTGAGCAGCCTTATTACTACCTTATTCCAGCAAGCTATGAGAATGCAGCTTTTTGTGCGCTAAAATCACAAGATAAAGACAAAGCGAGATACTACTTTACTAGAGCTATCGATCATGACCCTCATAGACCAAAATCGATTTTGCAACTCGCTAAAATAGAAATTGATAGCGGTGATTATACTGAAGCTAGAATTCGATTAATGAGATTCAATCAAATGTATGGCGTGAAGAAGCCCTCTTTGCAACTCATGATTCAACTTGAACGTGCAGCAGGCAATGAAGCTCTCGAGAAAAAGTATCAAAAACAATTGGAAAAATTTTCTTAGTACAAAATAGCGATACATAAGGCGCATTAGCTCACAGCCAATACAGCGCTTGACCAAGAATCCAGTGAATTCAGACTCACGGTGATACATTCATCCTGTACATAAACGTCAAATTCGGTACTATTTGAACGGAATAAGTGACCAAGTCACATTATAAAAAGTGCGCACACAACGAAATTTGTACATCATACTGTTTTTAAGATTGATTTCGGCACATTGATAAATACTAAATATTACTGACATGCACCAGAAGGAAGTTGAAGCCGGATGAAACCTGCCTGCACTCTGTTATTACTCACTTTGCTGAGTTCACCTTTTGTTGTCAGTGCACAAGAAAATATTGAGAAAACATTCACGTTTGGCATTGTGTCCAATAAAGCCCAAAGCAAAATCAAAAAAGCGACGCCCCTTACTCAGTATGTAACTGAAAATATGGCTGAATATGGTTACGCAAAAGGGGCAGTAAAGGTATTTAAAAATTATCGTCAGCTCGCGGTTGCGCTTGAAAATGGCACCGTTCAAATTGCAACGGCGACCCCCTTTAATGCGATGACCTTAGAAAAGGAGTCTAATAGCCAAGTTCTTGCTATACGATGGAAAAAAGGCCTGCAAAAATATCATACTGTGTTCTTTACTAATAAAGAGAGTGGGATTGAGTCACTTTCTGACCTGCGCGGAAAAACGCTTGTTTTTGAAAAGCGCACGTCTACCAGCAGCTATTACCTACCTGCGATTACATTGCTGAATCACGGAGAAAAACTGCAATACCTTCCCTCTCCTGATGACAAACCGGCCAAAGACAGTATTGGTTATTTATTCCTTGATGAGCAACTCGCTCAGTCAAATGAAATCAACCTATCTGTATGGGTATATAAACAGAGAGTTGCGGCAGGAGCATTCAGTAACTTCAACTGGAACAATCCCAAAGATTTGCCAGAGAACATGAAAGACAAACTAGCGATTTTTTCTCGTTCTGTTGAAATACCCAGGGATTTGATTCTCGCTTCTCCAAGCATGAGCCTAGAGCAACAGCGTAAAATCACGTCCATACTGCTTGATATGGATACAACTCACGAAGGCTCTCTCGCACTTAAAAAGTTTCAGAACACCAAAAAATTCAGCGCACTTACTCCAGAAATGCGAGCCTCCTTAAGTACAGTGCGCAAGTCAGTTCACTTGTTACCGAAGGTGGATTGATGTTTCAAAAGCTCTCACTCGAAACCAAATACATTTGCTCGACAATGTTCGTTGTCTTGTTTGTTGTGGTGATAAATCTTGCGTTATACATGCACGGTTACGATGCGTATTCAAATAGCTTAACTCAACAAATCACGAACAACTCTCAAGAAAAAACCGAATCTTACGTTAAGCAAAAAGGGTTGGTTTATGCAGAGCTATTATCAAAACAGCTTTTTGATCCACTCTATACAGACAATATCAGTCAAGCGTATGAGCAAATTAAGGCAACATTGAGCCAGCCAGATGTCTCGAAAATACATGTTGTTGACAATGAAGGGCTAATCTTTCACGACGGCACTACTCAGCTAAGGATGTTTGCCCAACCCCATTACCGCTCTCCTTTTATTTTGAAAGCAATAGAAGAATCCAGAACTCTCGTTTCCTTTTCCAAGCATCAGTTGGAGATCGCAGCGCCGATTCAGCAATCAAATATTACTCTTGGGGCGGTGTATCTTGAGCTTAACTTGATACATCTACTGGAAGAGAAAGAACAGAACATTGAACAAGTCCAAGCGATTACCTCAAACGATAAACAGAAGATGTTTAACTTGCTGCTAACGATCAGTGGGATATCCGTTCTATTCGGTAGCATCATCGCTTATGCTTTGGGGCGGTCGTTAACTAAGCCACTCAAGCAACTAAAAGATCAATTTTCAGAGTCAAATACCCAAGCGCTGCCAGTCACCGACATACAAAGCAAAGATGAAGTGGGAGAACTTATTTCGGCGTACAACAAAATGTCAAACAAAGTGAACCGATACACCAGCCGAGTTGAGTTCATGGCATACCACGATATTCTGACTTCCCTGCCAAACCGAGAAAAGTTACTCATTGATATTCAAACGCAAATAACTGACCACAAATCCCCCTCACTCGCGGTTGTGTTTATTGACTTGGATGACTTTAAGCACATTAACGATAACTATGGACATAACATTGGGGATAAATTGCTAGGCCATCTTGCCTCAGAGCTTCAAGGCCGTTTGCCGAGTTATTTTAAGCCGCTTTACCGCCTTTCGACCATCGTAAGTCGAGTAGGTGCGGATGAATTTGTACTGGCCTTTCCGTGCTCGGACAATCATGAAGCTAGAGAAAAAGCGAACGATATTCATCGCCAACTACTCTCTCCCTTTAGTTTGGAAGAGAACGATATTCAAATTACGGCAAGCCTCGGAATTGCTGTGTATCCAGAATTTGGTTCAAACGCTGAGTCTCTTTTACAGCTTTCCTCTCTTGCGGCGCAGGAATCTAAAAGACGCGGTAAAGACATTATGACGATATACGATTCCACGTTTGATGAAACGATTAAACAACGTTTATACATAGAACGAGAACTGCGTCGTTCAGTACGTGACTTGTCTCAATTCAAGCTGTGGTATCAACCACAATTTGATCTAAAAACCTATCGCCTAATTGGGGTCGAAGCATTGGTTAGGTGGAATCATCCCGAGAAAGGTTATATCAGTCCAGAATCGTTTATCCCGATCGCAGAGCAAAGTGATTTAATATTGGAGCTTGGAGAACATATCATTGAGACGGCAGTTGCTCAGCGGGCAATGTGGGCAGAACATTTCGGTACTGATTTTCACATCGCATTAAACTTGTCCCCAAGACAAATCTATCGCCAAGATTTAAGTCAATTATTTTCTAAGTATTTACGACGACATGATGTCGCCCCTCAAACCATTCATGTTGAAGTGACAGAGTCACTTTTTATTGATGATACAGAGAAAGCTCAATATGTGCTTAAAAAACTACAAAGTATCGGAGTGGAAGTTTGGCTAGATGACTTTGGTACGGGGTATTCAGCCCTTGCCTACCTACAACATATGGCTTTTGACGGGCTCAAGATTGATCGTTCATTTATCGCTCAAATCCGAAAAAGCGATCAAGACGATTCATTAGTTCGCGCGATTGTATCCATGGCTCACAACCTAAGAATGAAAGTAGTAGCCGAAGGCGTAGAAACTCAAACTCAACTCACACGAATGGAGTCTCTCCACTGTGACGTCGTACAAGGCTTTTTCTTAGGTAGGCCTGTACCAGCTGAGGAATTGATTGCATTTGAATACCAACGAGGGAGTGGCGCTCAAAGCGTCAATCACTTTGCTTAGAACGCCGTTTTGTTAACTATTGCCGCTTAGCGCGTTAGTACTCGTAATGCAATATCGGTCACACTTCCCCCACCTCATTAATATGAATTTTCTCTTAAAATCTAACATCTGAGATAAATAAACTACACTTTTCATATCAACTTCTTGGATATGGAAATGCGCGTGGTAGGAATCTTTTCTTGGAACAACCTGTCGGTAAAACAAAAGCTATTTGGGTTGGTTTTGCTGCCAATTTTATTGTTGCTTGTCCTCGCGGGTAAACATGTACAAAGCCTTTCTATCCAGGCTCAGGAACTACAAAAAGCACAGTTATTCTCTGTCTACATCGACCGCGTATCTTCGCTTTATCACCTACCGAATAACCCTGATGTAATAGATAAGCAACTAAAAACTCAGCAGATATCTCAATTGTTACGCGACACCGCTGCACCAGTATTCGGTGAAAACGCTGAGATACTAAACCAGTTGACAAGCTTTGAGGAAGCAACCCTCTCGATGCTCTCTTCGCAAAATCAAGAAGAAAAGTTAGATGCGGCAGAGTGGCGCGCTGATACGTTCAAAGAAATCCTCATGAGCTTAGACAAAGTCTATTTTAGAAATGTGAGTTATGAAACAAACACTCACCTTTCTTCTTTGATGCAACTTGAATGGTTGATGTTCTGGTCCACTGAAGAACATAGATTAAGCGAATATTTGATTCGATCTTCAGAGGAAAATAACGAGTATGACCTCACAACACAGGCTTCTATCCAATCTTTAATCCAGAACCAACAACTATTTCTAGAGCGTTTTGTGACGCTAAATGCCAATCAACAACAAGTAGATCTGCTCATTGAGACGTTTACGGGTGAAGTCTTTATCAAAAGCCAAGAGTTTCGTGCTTATTTATTGCAACCAGCTCAACTCAAATCATTAACCCCGGATGAGATTGATGCGGGGTTATCTGCACTCAACAAACGCTTATCGTTATTACAAAGTGTTGACGACAAAATGGAACAACAGCTGAGTGATGATATATCAAAGACAATCAACACGACGACACAGCACCGCTTTACCTTTATCGCAATGATGAGCCTTTTAACGCTGTTGGTCGTAAGTTTAACGCTAAGATTGGTGCGAAAAGTTACTGGAAACTTGAATCTAGTCCTCAAATTTCTCAGTAACGAAAGCAATGAACAAAGTAACACTGAAAATTCACCTCTTGCTCAACTAATAAAGGGTAAAGACGAGCTGAGTAAGTTTGCTCGAGAGGTAAAAAAGCTTAGTGATGAGCGGATGTTGTCCAGACTAAAGCTCACACAAGCTAAAGAAGATGCAGAACAAGCAAAAGATGATGCAATTAAGGCGAGTAAAGCCAAAAGTAGCTTTTTGGCCAACATGTCCCACGAGATCCGCACGCCGCTAAATGGCGTTATTGGTATCTCTGAAGTCTTATCCGATACTTCCCTGACTGCCACACAACGCGATTACGTCGACACGATTGAAACCTCCTCCCAACTGCTTTTGAGTTTAATTAATGACGTTCTAGACTTCTCAAAAATTGAATCTGGGATGCTGCTCATTAGCCCACATTCAACTTGTGTTCGAGAGTCTATCTATGACATTGCTTCTATCATTTCACCGAAAGCAAAGGAAAAAGGCATCGATGTGCAAGTCAACATTAGCCGTAACACGCCTTACCACGTAATGTTGGATGACCATCGTATACGCCAAGTTGTCATGAACTTCATGTCTAACGCGGTAAAATTTACCGAACAAGGCAGTGTAGAGCTATCGGTCATCACCCGCGAAATAAAAAATGGTGAAGCGGTCATCGAGTTTTCCGTTAAAGATTCTGGAATTGGTATTGATGCCCAGCAGCAAAAGAAAATATTTGCTCCATTTGCCCAAGAGGATAACTCTACTACCCGACAATTTGGGGGAACTGGACTTGGGCTTGCCATTAGCACGCAATTAGTTGAGCTAATGGGTGGAGAAATTCAACTTGAATCCGAGAAAGGTAAAGGCAGTCGCTTCTTCTTTGAACTAACTGCTCCTGTTGTGACTCAAGAGTTTAACGCTTATCACGCTCTGAATCACAACGACATATGGATTGTATGCAGCAGTACTCAACTAGAACAAAAACTGCGTAACGAGTTAAGTTTTTTCAACATCAATATAACGCAGTCAGTAGATACCTTAAGTACGTTGCCAACGTGGATTGATAACGAGCGCGTTATCGTTATTCATGTAGAAGCATCACCAAATGCAGCGGCGATGCATATCGATGAGATAGAAAGCCTTTGTAAACGAAACATTCGTGTCTGCCTCATCAAGCACCTTCATAGCCCACAATTCGACTTTAGAAACAATATCAGCGCCTTGGTCACTCAACCACTACTAGGGCAGCGCTTAATTAAAGCACTTGAAAGTTGTGCGGCAAATTTCTCGCACGCACAACAAGAGAGCACTTCAGCGCAACATGTTAAATCTCTGCCGAAAATTTTGGTCGTTGATGACAATACGGTCAATCAAAAAATCGCGGGGCTACACGTCACAAAAGCTGGCTTCGACTTTGATGTCGCAGTAAACGGACAAGAAGCGGTTGAGAAATTTCAACAGAATCAATACAGCCTAATTTTAATGGACTGCATGATGCCCGTAATGGATGGATTTGAAGCCACCCAAATAATTCGTCAAATAGAAGTAAAAGAAAAACGCGCTTTCAGAATTCCGATTATTGCTCTAACGGCAAGTGTGGTCGATGACGATATACAAAAATGCTTTGACGTTGGAATGGATGACTATGTGCCCAAACCGTTTAAAGCAGGGTTGCTTAAAGAGAAGTTAGATAAGGCAATAGGGTTACGCGTTTCCAACACGACGCCTGCTGAACCACACCAAGAGAACACCACCCCCGATAAAACTCATGAACTACCTGCAAGTTCTGAGCAACCAGAAGCAACGGTAACGCCTATTCGCTCCGAACGCATCTTGCTTGTCGAAGATAATAGAGTGAACCAGAAAGTAGCTTCTCTATTGCTATCTAAAGCAGGCTATCAATTCGAAGTCGCTGAAAACGGACAAATTGCAGTCGAAATGTTCCAAAAAGATGGAAAGTTTGATGTTATTTTGATGGATTGCATGATGCCCATAATGGATGGGTTCGAAGCTTCTAGGCAAATTAGAGCTTATGAAGCGAGTAAAGGATTAGCTAAGACGCCCATTATCGCATTAACCGCAAGCGTCGTAGATGATGACATTCAACGCTGCTTTGATTCAGGAATGGATGCCTACGTACCAAAGCCTGTGCGCAAAGAAAAACTGTTGTATCAAATTGAACAAGCAATGTAGGTGGATTCTATGAGTAGAAATCATTCTCGCGTTGCTTTTCCTTTGCGTTACATAAAACGCTATCTGTTTATTCTGATTGCCCTTCTTTCATTAAATTGCCAAGCTCTCGCTGCAGAGAGCTACGCCGTTTTCTCATTTAATGACGAATTCTCTCCGCTCACTGTCAATAAAGCGCGAAAGTTGTACAGAGGGAAGACGCAACTTTTACAAGGCCAGCGAATTGAACTCTCTGACTGGCCTGCGACATCAACAGAAAGAGCTGAGTTCTATCGTTATCTTCTCAACAAAAATTTAGCGCAAATGAACGCGCATTGGGCAAGCTTGTCTTTTTCAGGTAAAGCTAGACCGCCAAAAGTGATTGCACGCTCTAGCATTGATGACCTCATAGCATGGATGCAAGAGAAGCCCAATAGAATTGGTTATGCCCCAACATCGAGCGTCCCTAGTAATGCTCATGTTTTATGTGTGGTTAGCTCGGAGAATTGATATGAAAAAATATTTAACCATGTTATCGCTGAGTATCGCGACCTTTCCGAGCTCAGCCACGATTGAACTAACAGAACAACTTTCTTTAAGTGGTTTTGGCTCTACTTCGTGGGCAAAATCCGATAACCCAACTACGTTACTAGTTAACCGCTTTATTGGCGATGAATCTTGTTTCGATTGCGATACCACTTTCGGCATGCAGCTCGATTATTTTCACAAGGCATTTCGGGCATCCGCACAAGTCGTAAAGCGCCCGCAAGACCATTGGAGCTCGCCTCAGCTCGAGTGGGCGTATTTGGCTTATACCTATCAAAACATAGAAATACGAGGAGGACGCTTAAGACTGCCACTGTTTTTGATGTCTGAGTACAACTATGTCGGCCACGCTTTTACCCAAGCCCGCCCACCGAATGAGGTATATGACAGCATTCTAGGTATCACGGCTTATAACGGCCTATCTGCACGCTGGATTCATGACCTCAATGAGCAAGTCGTACTTACTGCCATGCCGTTTGTCGGGTTTAAAGACAATAGTGACGTAACCATCAATGAACGTACTGAATTGGAAATTGAGTCAAACAATACTGCAGGGATGAACTTAACGCTAAGCGGAGAGAGCTATCGTTGGAATTTTTCCTACCTCCACGGCGATTATGATCAAACAACGACGCTCTCTAACATTGAGCAGTCCACTCCCGGTGGCGGAACCACAATCATTGACCGTCTAGTTGAAACAGAAAAAAACAACACGATCGATCTGTTCTCTCTAGGGTTAAGATACGAGCTCGATAACATTGTGATTATGGCAGAAGGACAGACCAGCAATCTTTCCTCATCTTGGTACGCGACAACAAGTTATAATGTAAACAAGCTGACTCCTTATATTGTTTACGGTCAGCAGTTTAATAGTCGGGATAAAAAAAGTGGAGACAGTTTCTTACTCGGATTGAGATACGACCTAGATTACAACGTTTCCCTAAACGCAGAATGGCAAAGGTTCAACGCCTACAATAATAGCTCTGGCGCGTTTTCATCAGCCCCAAAGGATGACAGTGCGAGCCTTTATACGCTAATGCTCAACTTCGTTTTTTAATGTTTCTTACAGTACCAACTTCCACAACACTGGGGGCTGTTTGTTGTATTAAGAAGGCTTTTTGCAACACGTAACTAAACGCTAAACAACTGGAAGGGATAGAATCGATCAGATAGGTAAGTGGCAATCCAAACAGAGACAAAGGTTACTCTATTTCGGTTTATTTTGATTGCCTTTTAACCGCTTTTCTTTGCGTCGCAGTGCCCGGAAAAACTTTGACTCTTCGTGGTACCAACCAAGGACACTAATTGGAAAGCCCACGAGCATCATAATAAAAACATCCGCTGGGAGTTGTTCCCAAATGTCGCTTAAAGAATGCAGCTCTCCAAAAATGAACAAACCGATGACTTTACCAAGCAGTAATGCACAACAAATCATAAAGAAGGACTTTAATATATAGTGCCATTTGCCTTTTTTACGCTCTTCTCTCCAATAGGCATATTTATATTGTCGATCGTACATTCATCCCCCCCTAAAGTAAACTTGCCGTAAGTTTAAGCATCTCGATAGCGTAAAGTGCGTTGGCACCTCTTTAATCATAGTGCGTATCTAAAGTGAATGCTTGTCGTGGCAATAAGAAGGAGAGATATTCTGTAGTAAGAGCTACATAATCTCTGAACGTTATATGTCTTGTGTCATTCGGATGATGCCTGATTTTGCTTATCGCTAGTGTTTTCTGAACACCCAAATCGGGCCGATGAGTAGAAACTGTAAATCCTCAAAAAACGACGGTTTTTTACCTTCAATCTTGTGACCGATAAATTGCAATATCCACAATACGCCAAACAAAAGCATAGAAATATGCAGAACGGGCAACATCAATACCTCTAGAGACCAAATAAGGCCAATGCACGCTAATGTGTAGCCGATCATCATCATGAATACGCTCAGAGACAAACGAAAATAGAAAACCCAAGTGGGGATCACCGCTACCCAAACCCAATTAAGTTCGAAGCCTAATAATGAAATCTGGGGAATCGACCAAATAAGTCCAACCACAGAAAGGTAAATACCTGGAACTGCGATTGTGTGAATCTTTTGGTTGATAGGGTTTTGGTGACTCTCACCATATTCTTTTAGCCATTCAGATAATGCTCGCATATCATTCCCCTTTTCCACCTTCTTATTCTTATATAGCCCGAGGATGAAAAAGGTGCGAATTTTTCCGTAAAGGCTACGAGCAACGAGCGACAAGACAACAGAGGCCAGTGCGTTGCCGATTACTCACCAAGCAACGCTCGTTGTGCTTTCGGCAGCTTGGCAACGACAAGAGCATAAGAGCGTTCACACAAATCTTGAATCAACCCATCCTCGACATCACCGTTAAAATAAACCGTTATCCAATGACGCTTATTTAAGTGATAACCCGGGATAATATCCGTAAACTGCGACGTTAAGACTTCTCCATCTTCTGGTTTTACTTTTACGCTGACATACTCCCGACCGTTTCTCTCTGCAATGATGGCAAACATCTTGCCTTTGATTTTGTATACAAGCGCTTCAGGCCCAAATGGGAAATCACTTTCTGCACACATGAAGGTACTTAAGTATTGTTCTAGTTCTTTGCTTTTCATATCCCCTACCTCCTTCTGCGTTCTCACTCAAATTGTGGCAATAGCAATTTTAACGCCTGGTTAACCTGCTCTTTTTCATTGCCTTCTAAACCATGCAATAACGATTGCTGAACGTCTACATGCTCCAAAATTAGCTTGTCAATTAAGGTTAAGCCTTGCTCTGTTAGTTCAACGGTGACGCTACGTCGGTCTTCTTTGCTATGGGTTCTGGTAATAAACCCTTTCTTCTCTAGTTTATCTAAGCGATTGGTCATCGCACCCGAAGTGAGCATCATTGACTCTATTAACGCTGAGGGAGTAAGACAATATGGTGAACCAGCTCGACGCAATGTCGCTAACACATCAAATTCACCCATTTTCAGATCGTACTTCTTATGTAGCTCGGCGACCCTAGATTCCATGTGTTTTGCAATTCGCATTAGTCGACCCATTATTGCCATCGGTTCAGTGTCGAGGTCTGGCTTCTCCCTAGCCCACTGCTCTACCACTCTATCAATTGCATCCATTATTTCTCTCCAAACATCATATATTTTTTATTTTAACATAAAGATACTTTACAAAAAGCCACCTTGCCGATATCGTTACATTTAATTATCTCTACATAAAGATATTTAACATGAACATTTTACTTGCGATGATTCCTGCCTTTTTTTGGGGGACGACTTATGCTGTTACTCAGTTTACTCTACCGGACTGGCCTCCCGTTTTACTTGGTGCTCTAAGGGCACTGCCTGCGGGTCTTTTGTTGCTGGCAATAAAGCCCTCGTTTCCAAAAAGAAGTGAGTGGAAAGTGCTGCTTGTTTTAGGAACCATCAACATCGCTTGCTTCTTTGGTCTCATTTTTGTCATGGCGTTGACGCTTCCTTCTGCCATCTCTGGTGTTGGTATGGTTTCGGTCCCCGTTTTTGCGATGCTGTTTGGTTGGGCGGTCTACAAACGTCAGCCTAGTGGCATTCAAGCGATAAGCGGCGCAACTTTGATTGCTTTAGCTTGGTTCTTATTTGATCCTAGCTCTATTTCTCTCGAACCCGTGGGCTTACTTGCGATGATCTCCGCCATTATGTGCATCGTGATAGGAAGTAGCGTAACAAAGTCACTAGGTACAAAAATGCACTGGTGGACAGTGCTAACATGGCAGCTCATTTTGGGTGGCGTGATTATGTCTATCGCAACAAGTGTGCTGGCGATAAACAATCCAGAGCCATATGTTACGGTCGTTCAGGACGTATCCATGACGAATATTCTAGGGTTACTGTGGGTAGTTATTCTGAACACCGCATTAGGGTATGGCATGTATGTATGGTTATTACAGCGGATGTCGGTCGTAGATTTTACCTTTGGTGGTATTGCAAACCCAGTCGCAGGCATTGTTTCGGGCCTACTGCTATTGGGGGAAACGTTCACTCCTCTGCAATACAGCTTAATGCTAGGAATGATCGTAATGTCATTACTACCTCAGCTCATTACGTCAATCAAAACGAAAAGAGCCGCACTCTCCTCCTAAGTAACGTTAATTCCTAACACTCTAGAAGTAATGAGAGTGTTAGGAATCCTCAAGTGTAACCCCATCAGCAGAAATCAGCGCTAACCTAGGCAACTGACACCTTTAAAACGGTACGTTTTGACATTATGGCTGTTAAGCGCTTGCAAGGTTAGTCAGGGGCTCTGGTTTAGCGTAAACATAACCTTGAATAAGGTAAATCGCATGCTGAGCCAGATATTCGACTTGAGCCTGGCTCTCTACACCTTCTGCAATCATCTCACATTCCGCTTTGTTCGCTGCAGACACAATTGAGTCCAGCACTTTCAACTTTTGATCGTCAGATCCTATTGGATCAATAAACATCTTATCCACTTTTACACACCGGATGCCCAAATCTTGTAGGTAAGAAAAGCCACCATATCCGGTACCAAAATCGTCAATTTTGAACTTGTAGCCTTTATTCGTTAAATACAAAATCTCTTTTTTCGCGGCCTCAGTGTCTTTTACTGGTATTCTCTCGGTCAACTCAAAATGAATTCTATTCGAGATTGGCCAATTTAACTCCGACAGCAACTTCGTTAATACGCCTGACTCTAAATGGGAGGAAACAATATTGATGCTGACCCACGTATGCTCGGGCAAGTCACTTAAGTCTTGTATGATTTTACGAATAAGCTGATTGGTCATCGGGATAATCAGGCCACTTTCTTCTGCAGCACCAATAAACATATTTGGTGGCACCATTCCATCACGTCGCGACCATCGAATCAGAGCTTCATATCCTACTGTCTTACCATCGCGACTATCGACAATCGCCTGGTAGTAAGGAATAAATTCTGTATTACTAATCCCATTTTCAATTAGACCTGTAATGGATTTTCTCAAGCTTTTACCAGATATGTATGCAAAGGCAGTCACAAGACCAGCAAGCACACTTACAAGACCGCCCCACAAAAGTACTCTTTCCTGAGCATAATTTTTAAGTTTTTCACCGCTGTATATCTTGATGAGCATGTTGGCTTGAGACTCTCCTGAAAAGAAAAACTCTTTTGACAGTGCGTTTTCTTCTCCTGCAATATTCGCTTTGCCACGGCTTATCGTTAAATCACCAAATATTGGTTCATCATACTTAAACTCTACAAATAGGCAGTCTTTGCAAGGCGTTTTTATTACCTCGTTAACCCAACTGTTATCAAGTACCCAGAAGACTTCAACGTGTTCATTATCATAAATGACCATCCACTCTATTTGGTCATTCTGTTGCGGCAAAATAAGTGATGCGAAAAAGTTTTCATCCATCTGAAATCGTTCACTACTAGATGGGCGAGACACTTCACTACCAACCGTGGAACACGTTTTTCCGCCTTCTGTGGTCATCGCAATAAAACGAATGTAACGGTTATAAAAACGTGGGTCGCGTAAAGTTCTTACATCACTATCACTACAAGTAAAATCTAACTGAGCAATCTGCTTCACTATTGCTCCGTCCAAATAGGCAGACCTTTGATTTAAATAATCTACGTAAGCATCTATTTTCGACGCTTTTACCGAGTTGACGTAAAAGTTGGTTATCGAATGAAAGGCCACTACAAATATGGCGATGGGAACTAAGCCGAGTAAAATGGCATACCTTGTATTCTTTGTTATCAAAGTTCGACCTGCTAATCTGTCAAGCAACCTAAGTGGGATATGAATACTATCTCATTTTTATAGTCCAAAAAGTGAGGAATGACGCTCAATAAAATTATAGACTCAAGTGGCTTTCAGATGTCGGGATTTAGAATGTGAGCACCAAACCACATTCGAGGAGAACAAAGTAGCGACTAAGTGGAAAGTAAGAACGAGCCCAATTGTTAAGTCATCCGTAATAAAAGTGACGACTTGGAGCTTGAGCAATACTTTTTAGATAGGTAGCAGATACGCTAAAAAACAAAAAGGAAACGATTGATACCAACCGCTTCCTTGATTTGTTATTGCTATTTAAAAGCGCGTGAATTACGCCACTTCAAGAATCACTTTTTCCAACTTATCTAAACCTTCACTAAGCACTTCAGGCTCAATGGTTAGCGGCGGCAACAAGCGAATCACGTTCGCTTTTACCCCACAAGAAAGCAAAATCAGACCATTTTCTTGCGCTTTAGAAATCACCGCTTTGGTCATCTCTTGTAGCGGCTCACCCGTTTCAGGATCAGTAAATTCAATCGCCATCATCGCACCTGTAGTACGGATTTCACCGATAGCAGGCACTGACTGTTGCAGTTTTGTCATACGAGCATTGACCACTTCACCGATACCCATTGCTTTAGCACACAAGTCTTCTTCTTCGATAATTTTCAGTACTTCAAGACCAGCAACACAGCCAAGTGGCGAGCCCGCATAAGTGCCACCTAAACCACCAGGTAGTGCAGAATCCATCACATCCGCTTTCCCAACTACCGCTGAGATTGGGAAACCACCAGCAATGCCTTTCGCCATTGTCATTAGGTCAGGTTCAATGCCTAGGTATTCTGTTGCAAACATTTTACCGGTACGAGCAAAACCCGTTTGGATTTCATCGGCAATCAGCATAATACCGTGCTTATCACACAGCTGACGCAAGCCTTGTGCAAACGCTTCAGGTGCTTTGTAGAAGCCGCCCTCGCCTTGTACTGGCTCGAAGATGATCGCCGCAACGCG
The DNA here is from genome assembly GCF_033339315.1 of Vibrio sp. 661. Lineage (NCBI taxonomy): Bacteria > Pseudomonadati > Pseudomonadota > Gammaproteobacteria > Vibrionales > Vibrionaceae > Vibrio > Vibrio sp. 661. Next base: position 40,141 of record NZ_JAWOUJ010000003.1, read on the forward strand.
TGAAGGTTCAATATCGCACGCAAATAGGTCGTCGATCGCTTGTAAGCTTTGCTCAATGCTGATGCCGTGGAACGCATTTGGGTACGGCGCGTGGTAGATTTCATTCGGGAAAGGACCAAAACCTGCTTTGTACGGCGCTACTTTACCGGTTAACCCCATCGTCATATTTGTGCGACCGTGAAAGCCGCCTTTGAACGCTATCACGCCGCTACGACCAGTATGAGCGCGCGCTACTTTCACTGCGTTTTCGACCGCCTCGGCGCCAGTGGTTAGAAAGATCGCTTTCTTCTTAGTCTCACCCGGTGCAAGTTCTGTCAGCTTTTCAGCCAGCTCAACGAATGACGCGTACGGCGTAACCATCGCGCAGGTGTGCGAAAAGTTATCCAACTGAGCTTTTACCGCTTCGCTAATGCGCTTGTGAGAATGCCCGGTGTTAGTCACCGCGATACCCGCTGCAAAGTCGATGTATTTGTTGCCTTCGATATCCCATACGTAAGCGTTTTCTGCTTTCTCGACGTAAAGTGGGTACAGTGCGCCCATGCCTTGAGCGATAACTTGGCTTCTTCTTTCGTGTAGTTGTTGGTTTGTCATTGTTTTGTCCTTAATTAGTTGCCGCCAAAGCAGAGATATTTCACGTCCATGTATTCATCGATACCTTGTTTTGCTCCTTCACGTCCGATACCGGACTGCTTAACACCACCGAAAGGAGCCACTTCAGTAGAGATCATACCTTCGTTAATGCCGACCATGCCGTATTCGAGCGCTTCTGCGATTTTCCAAACACGGTGAATGTTTTGGCTGTAGAAGTACGACGCGAGACCGTAGATGGTGTCGTTCGCCATTTCGATCAGCTGTTCGTCGCTGTCAAAACGAATCACTGGCGCGACAGGGCCAAAGATTTCCTCGGAAACAATCTTCATGTCGTGAGTAACGTCTTTGAGAACCACTGGCTGCATAAATAGACCATCGAGCTTTTTAAGTTCTGAAACCGGCTTCGCGCCTTGCTCGATAGCACCATCGATCAACGCTTGAATGCCTTGCTTCGCTGACTCGCTGATCACTGGACCAATGTTGACCCCCTCTTCCAATCCGTTACCAACTTTGAGCTGCTGAACCGCAGCGTCAAACTTAGCAACGAATTCGTCATACACTTTGCTGTGTACATAGAAACGGTTCGCACAAACACACGTTTGGCCTGCGTTACGGAACTTCGACGCCATCGCACCCGCCACGGCTGCATCAATGTCGGCATCATCGAATACGATAAACGGCGCGTTGCCACCGAGCTCCATTGAGGTACGTTTAATGTCCGCCGCGCTTTGCTGCATCAGCACACTACCAACTTGGGTAGAGCCAGTGAAAGACAACTTGCGAATCAACGGATGCGAAGTGAAGATAGCACCGACCTGACGGGAGTTTTCCCCCAATACCACTTGCAGCACATCGCGTGGGATACCCGCTTGATAGGCAAGCTCTGCAACCGCAAACGCTGACAGCGGCGTGGATTCAGATGGTTTTACGACAAAGCTACAGCCTGCCGCTAAAGCTGGCGCTGCTTTGCGCGTGATCATCGCGATTGGGAAGTTCCAAGGCGTAATCGCACAGGCAACACCAATTGGCTGTTTGATGGTCACCAAACGCTTGTCTGCACTTGGGGCAGGAATCGTCTCGCCGTAAGTGCGTTTCGCTTCTTCAGCAAACCATTCGATAAAGCTCGCGCCGTAAAGCACTTCACCTTGAGCTTCCGCTAGCGGCTTACCTTGCTCTAACGTCATCAAACGGCCAAGGTCGGCTTTGTTTTCTAGCAGGAGTTGGAACCAACGATTAAGCATGCCAGCGCGCGTTTTTGCTGGCAGTGCCGCCCACTCTTTCTGCGCCACAATGGCACGTTCAATGCCATTTAAAATGTCGTTTTCGGTTGAGACTGGTGCGTACCCGAGGAGTTCTCCGGTCGCCGGATTAGTCACTGCAATGCCCTGTTGTGGATTCGCTACCATAAACGAAACAAGGCTTTGGTTTTGTATCTGTTGCATGGTCATTCCTTTTGACAACTCATCATCGCCGCTAAGCCAGCGGCGAGTTTATGTTTAAGCAGGGATCTGCTGCGTAATGCAGTGGATGTTCCCTCCGCCGAGTAGAACCTCTCTCGACGGTATCGCGATGATTTGGTATTCCGGCATCGCGTTTTGCAAAATATCGATCGCCATAGCGTCGGTCTCTTCGTCCAGCATCGGCAAGAACACATGCTCGTTGACGATAAGAAAGTTGGCATAAGAGGCACTTAGGCGTTCGCCAGCTTGTCGACTCATTCCTGAACTGGCGTCAATGCCATTGGCTTCGCGCTCGCTGTAATGCAACGGACCCGGTAATGGCAAACGGACAATTTCAATCTCGCGCCCTCTCGCATCGTGCTGAGATTTCAGTACTTGTTCCGCTTGACGAGATAACGCGTATTGCGGATCGCTTGGGTCATCGGTCCAACTTAGTACCACTTTACCCGGTGCGATAACGTGCATCAGGTTGTCGATATGGCCGTCTGTTTCGTCATTGAATAAACCATTTGGCAACCAAATGACTTTTTCGATACCGAGGTACGCCTTTAACTGCTCTTCGATTTGCGCTTTGCTCAACTGCGGATTACGTCCTGGGCTGAGTAAGCACTCCTCTGTGGTGTAAAGGGTGCCTTCACCATCGGTGTGAATCGCCCCTCCTTCAAGTACAAACGGAGCACGGTAATGATCAATACCGATGATGTCGCACACCGAGCCAGCGACAAGGTCGTCCTGCTGCCAGTTGTCGTAAAGGCCGTTGTATTCGCCGCCCCACGCGTTGAATTGCCAACTAATCCCACGGCGCTCGCCCGCTTGGTTAACAAGCACGGTCGGCCCGATGTCTCGCATCCACGCATCGTTAAATGGGATTTCCACCAAACGTACGTCTGAGTGGAGCATTTGACGCGCTCGGTCAAAGTTGTGCGAGCATACCGCCACGCACACATTGGTCACATCCGCGATTAAGTTCGCGATTCTGGCAAAGGTTTCTTGCGCGGGTAATGCGTCATCACGCCAGTTGTCTTTCCTTTCTGGCCACGCTAGCCAAACTTCACTAACCGGCTGAAACTCAGCCGGAAAATAGAAGCCATCTTGCGCTGGTGTTGTCGATAACTTCATTTTAATGCCTCTTTAAACGGCTAGTTTGCCAACGCTGGTGTAAAGGTCTGGACGACGGTCGCGGAACAAGCCCCATGCGTGACGCGCTTTCGCTGTCGCAGCAAGGTCGATTTCTGCGTAAATGATGGTTTCACCTTCACGTGGTGCTTCGGCAATTTTTGCACCAGTGTGGTAAGTGATAAAAGAAGAGCCGTAGAACGTCGTCTCGATACCATCATCGACTTCAGTGCCCACTCGGTTTGACGCAATCACTGGAACGAGGTTTGCTGCCGAGTGACCTTGCATTGTACGTTGCCAGTGGTCACGTGAATCCAGTGTCGGATCTTGAGGCTCAGAACCGATTGCAGTTGGGTAAAAAATCGCTTCCGCGCCGTGCAGAGCCAAGCTGCGTGCAAGCTCTGGAAACCATTGGTCCCAGCAAATGCCAGCACCGAACTTACCGAACTTGGTTTGCCACACTTTGAAACCGGTATCGCCAGGGCTAAAGTAGTACTTCTCGCTGTAGCCCGGGCCGTCAGGAATGTGTGACTTGCGGTAGTTATCTAGTACCGTACCATCGGCATCAATCATCACTAGCGAGTTAAAAAACGTATTGCCCGCTTTTTCAAAGTAGCTGACAGGAATCACCACGCCGAGCTCTTTAGCCAACGCACTCATCTCTTTAATAAGACGACAATTCTCCGTTTCTTCTGCAAGCTCAAAATACTTCGCTTCTTGTTTTTTGCAGAAGTAAGGTGCAGCGAACAGCTCTTGCGGAAGAATCACGTTCGCACCGTTTTGTGCTGCTTCGCGAATCGCCTTTTTGGCTTTAGCTAGATTTTCTTCCAGGTCCCAGTTTTTCGTCAGTTGAAGGGCTGCAAATTTCACTACTTTGCTCATTGGATATTCCTTATCTCTTAAATCGCCAGTTTGTCACGTAGGTTGTAGTAAGCCGCGCCCATTGCCGTAAACGGAATTTGGAAGTGGCGGCCCCCCGGGAAGGAGTAATGTTTCAGAGCCGCAAACGCGTCAAAGCGTTCTGCGTGTCCAGTCAAGGTTTCAGCCAACAACTTACCTGCTAGGTGAGTACACGTTACGCCGTGACCGCTGTAGCCTTGTAGGTAGTAAATGTTGTCTGCAAACGAGCCAAATTGCGGCATGCGTGAGTAAGTCAGTAAGAAGTTACCCGTCCAGGTGTAATCAATCTTGATGCCTTTCAATTGTGGGAAGACTTTCTCCATCTTCGGACGAATCAGTGATTCGATGTTTTCTGGGTCACGTGCACCGTAAACTACGCCACCTCCGAACAACAAACGCTTGTCGGCGGTTAAGCGGAAGTAGTCAAGCAAGTAGTTACAGTCTTCAACGCAGTAGTCACTGGTTAGCACTTGTTTTAACTGCTCATCACTCAAAGGCTGAGTCGCTACCACTTGCGTGCCACACGGAATCGCTTTGTTGCTGATGTTTGGTGCCAAACCACCAAGGTAGGCGTTACCTGCCAGTACCACGTACTTGCTCTTCACGCTGCCTTGCGCCGTTTTCACTACTGGGTTAATCCCTTTGTCAATCGACACGACCGCCGACTGTTCGAAGATTTGGCCACCCAGAGAAATAAACGCAGCGGCTTCACCTAACGCGAGTTTAAGCGGGTGAATGTGACCACCGCGCATATCCAACAAGCCACCAGTGTACACTTTGGTGCCTACCGCTTGTTCTACTTCTCCTGCGTCAAGCAGAGTCAGTTGGTCGTTGCCGTAACGCTCCCAGTTCTTCTTATGTTCTTCTAGCCCTTTGAGTTGTTTACTGTTCAGTGCCGTGAACAAGCCGCCTTGCTTGTAATCACAGTTGATGTCGTATTTGTCGATCAGGCCACGGATGATATCGCCGCCTTCAAAAATCATATCGCACAGAGCTTTGGCTTGGTTTTGGTCGTAACGGCTTTCAATCACGTCAACATCTCGGCTGTAGCTGTTAACGATTTGGCCACCGTTACGACCAGTTGCTCCAAAGCCCACTTTTGCGCTTTCTAGCACAACAACTTTAAAACCTTTTTCTGCAAGGTGTAGTGCAGAAGAAAGACCAGAAAATCCCGCACCGACTACACACACATCGCACTCGATGTCGTTTTGCAACTGTGGGTATTCCGGCATGTTTGGCACAGAGTGCGCGTAGAACGAATCCGTATGCTTGTTCATAGAACTATTCCTTTATTTATCGTAATCGTCAGCAGGCTTAAGGATGGAGGCGAATCCAAGTGGTTTTGGTTTCGGTGAATTTTGCAATCGCGTGGAGAGACTTGTCTCGACCATTTCCGCTCATTTTGAATCCGCCAAATGGGACCGTCATGTCACCTTCGTTGTAGTTGTTGACCCAAACCGAGCCGGCTTGCAGTCGTTTTGCTACGCGATGAACGCGGTTGATATTGCTGCTCCAAAGTGCAGCACCTAAGCCGTACTTCGAATCGTTAGCGATCTCAATTGCTTGCGCTTCATCTTTGAATGGAATGACACACAGCACCGGACCAAAAATTTCCTCTTGGGCGACACGCATCTTGTTGTCGACGTTGTCTAAAATGGTTGGGGAAACAAATGCGCCCTGCCCATCGACATCGCCACCACAACGTACGTTTGCACCTTCTGATTCACCTAACGAGATGTATTCCAATACTTTTGATTTATGATCTTGGTCGATGAGTGCACCCATGGATGAACTTGGGTCCATTGGGTCTTTTGGCGTGAACGCTTTCGACGCTTGAATAACTTTTTCTATAAACTGATCTTTGATGCTTTCGTGAACAAGCAGGCGGGTTGCCGCGACGCACACCTCACCTTGGTTGTAGAAACACCCTGCGGCGGTGTCTGCTGCTGCGCGGTCTAAATCATCACAATCTTCAAACACGATGTTCGCGTTCTTGCCGCCCGCTTCTGCAAACACACGCTTTAGGTTGCTCTCACCCGATCTGACCATCAGTTGACCTGCAATGCGCGTCGAGCCTGTGAAGGCGATGCAGTCTACGTCTTGGTGTTTCGCCAGCGCGTCGCCAGCTTCATGACCAAAACCCGTAACGACTTGGAAAACGCCTGTTGGTAAGCCCGCTTGAGAAGCAAGTTGACCTAGGAATATCGCGGTGAGAGAAGATTTTTCTGACGGTTTTAGAATCACGCTATTACCAGCCGCTAAAGCAGGGCCAAGCTTCCAGCACGCAAGCCAAAGTGGGAAGTTCCACGGTACAACCGCAGCAACCACACCAATCGGTTGATGAGAAATAAAAGCGTGTACATCTTTTTCGGTTGGGGCAACTTCGCCGTATACTTTGTCGATTGCTTCTGCGTACCAGCGTAATGCACTCGCCGCACCAGGAATATCGGTAGAGAAGCTGTGAGAGATAGGCTTACCGGTATCAAGCGTTTCTAGCAGAGCCAATTCTTCTTGGTTTTGATCAATCAAGTCAGCAAACTGTTTAAGCACTGCTTTGCGATGAGCTGGGCTGCTCTCGCTCCACTGACCGGATTGAAATGCTTGGCGAGCGTATGAAACTGCGAGATCAACATCTTCATTTTGGCAACGGGCGATTTCGGTGAATATCTCATCTGTTGCTGGGTTAACTACCGGGATGGTTTGCCCTGTTAAAGCAGCACTGTATTCACCGTTAATGTACGCCCTGTTTTCGATGTTTAGATTGTTTTTTAGTTCAATCCATTGCTCTTGGGTTTTCATACGCTCTCCTTGTGATCACACAAGGCAAGCCCCCACTAAAATGTGGTTGGCGTATGCGCACTTATCATTCGACAAGCCTTGTCTGTGTGATTTGTAAATCGATGGGGCTTCGTCGTATCAATAATGTACGACTCGCCCGCTGTTATGACATGAGATTGCCCTTTATATTCCAGAGTGATTTCACCCTCTAATACGGTGCCAATCTCTTCGCCTTCGTGTTTGATTTCTGCCGCACCAGTGGTTCCATAAGGTGCGTATTCCTCGATCAAGAATCCGATGACTTGATCTTTGTCGCCATTCGTTACCAGTTTCATGGACACCGTCTCGCTCCCGATTTCCACAAGATCTGACGGCTTGATGACTACTTTCACTTCATCGTTCGAAGGTTGTTCAAAAGTGAAAAACTCTGATAACGATAAAGAAAATACATTAACGATTTTTTGTAGTGAGCTGACCGACGGGCTCACTTTGCCATTTTCAATGGATGAGATTGCACTGTGGGTAATACCAGCGCGCTCGGCTAGTTCCCTTTGTGACAATCCATGTTTTTTTCGTAACTGAACAATATTTTTACCAATCTCTTGATTGTCCATTCATACAGCTCCAAACGTTTAACGAGAGGTAGCCATCATAAATTCATTGAACAAAATTTGAGAGAAATGATTGGTTTTTGCTTCCCATTCTGGGTGCCACTGCACGCCAACGAAAAATTTTTGATTAGGAAGACTAAATGCTTCTACCAAGCCATCCGGGGCTTTAGCTTCTACTTGTAATAGAGGAGCAAGCTGATCGACGCCTTGGTTGTGTAGTGTGTTCACTTCAAAGAAGGTGGTATTTTCCCAATGATTTTGCACCAGCCATTGTTCAAATAAGCTCTGCTTTTGAACTAGCACAGCGTGTGCTGGCGCGTATTTTTGTTCGAAATCTTCAACAGGCGCTTCACGATGGTCATTGAATCCGGAGTCATGAACGGCTGAGTTTAACGAGCCACCAAGTGCGACATTCATCTCTTGAAAGCCGCGGCAAATACCAAGGCACGGAATGTTTTGGTCAACCGCATGACGAATTAACGTGAATGAGAGCTCATCACGAGCTTCATCTTTGTAGCTCTCTTCGTGCGTTGCATTGTATCGATGTGGCGCAACGTTAGAGTGGCTGCCAGGAAAAAGAAAACCATCACATATGTCTAGGATGGTGGTTACGTCATCGCCCGACATGTCGGGAGCCAACATAATCGGTAGTCCTCCAAAATCCTTTATGGCGCGAAGGTAAAAGTCGTTGACCGCTTGTATCTGATAGCCACCCAACTCTTTAGCGCAGCTAACCACACCAATGATGGGTTTGTGTGTATCTGCCATGATATGTCCGTGTTCAATTTATTTAACACAAACCCTACAAACCATGTACAAAATTATCAACAAAGATGACCATTATTATCGTCACAACGTGATCTGGCGCACTTTTTAGGCTTCAAAACTGAATATTTATGCTCATTATATTGAACAAAACAAAACCAACTGTTACAAAATAGTTAACAGAAAGACATAAAAACCAGCCGTTAAACATCAAAAGCACAGTGTAAGTGCATGTTTAAATTAAAAATAACCTGAAAAACAAACAACTCGTTCAGAGTGCTGTAATTTATTTGTTAATTTGGTTATTTCTAATTTCTACTCGTCAGGCTATTTGGAGAAGAAAATGGAATCGTATCTACAGGAAGTACAAAATTTTAAACAAAAATGGCCCGATATTGAATTTATCGATCTCATCTTTACCGATATAAATGCCACCCCAAGAGGAAAACGCATCCCGATAGATGCTCTAGAAAAACTGAATAAAGGTGTTGCCCTCCCCCTTTCGACCATCACCCTAGATAGCAAAGGTAACGTCGTTGAAACGGCCGGGTTGGGAGAAGATCTCGGAGAACCAGATAATCTCTGCTATCCAATCAGCGGCACCTTAATGCCGACGGCAAAAGAACAAGTTGGTCAGCTACTGCTTAGTATGATGGATGAAACCGGGCAGCACCCTAACCCACTGTTCATCCGAAACATTCTCGCTTCTATATTGCAAACACTGCATGCTAAAGACCAATATCCTTGTGTCGCGCTCGAGCTGGAGTTCTATTTAATAGACAAAACCCGCGGCGAAAATGGCGAACCATTAACGGCAATTAACCCCACGAAAAAAACTCGAGAAAAAGATACCGAGGTTTACGACCTTGATGGACTAGATGACTACGCTGATTTCTTGGCCGACCTTAATCGAATTGCATTAGAACAAGGTTTAAACACTTCCGGAGCCCTATCTGAATCGGCCCCAGGGCAGTTCGAAATCAACTTCAACCATTCTAAAGATGTACTTCGAGCATGTGATGAAATCATCATCGCAAAACGCTTGATTCGCCAGGTCGCTCATCAGCACGGATTTGACGCCACATTTATGGCGAAACCTTTTAGTGAGCAAGCGGGTAATGGCATGCACATTCATCTCAGCTTGGTTGATACAGATGGTAACAACCACTTTAGCCAATCAGACGGTCAAGCGAGCGCCTTCTTCTATCAAACCATGGCAGCGATGCTGTCACAAACATCCGATGCCATGGCCCTAATCTGTCCTAACGTTAACTCTTACCGTCGCTTTGTTCCTGGCGCTTACGTCCCGACCAAAGCCGATTGGGGAGAAAACCACCGCGGTGTTGCGTTGCGTGTGCCTATCAGCGATAGCAAAAATCGCCGTATAGAGCATCGTATAGCAGGCGCTGACGTTAACCCATACATTCTCGCTGCAGTAGTACTTTCCGCAGTATTAGCGAGTGAAAGCTACACCAAAGATCAATGTCCACCGACTCTCAGTGATGATGCAATTGAGTTACCTCTGCGTATGTCAGAAGCTCTAGAGCGACTGGAGCACAGTGAGCTAGCTCAATACATCTCAAGAGATTTTATCGATTTGTATCTAGCTTGCAAACAGAGTGAACTCGCAGAATTTGAGCGAGCGATTACTCCATTGGAAATCGACTGGATGTTGCACTCGGCATAAACAAAGGAAATGAACTTTATGACTACGCAGACCAAGGCGCTGGATGCGCCTCTTAAAATCAACTCTCAACACATTATTGTTTCTTTAATCTCGGTTGCGACGTTTGTCTTTTTTACCACAATCGGTTTGAACCATGAGGAAGGCGAAGCCTACGGATGGATGAGTCTTTTACCAACGGCGTTGGTATTGGTCTTTGCGCTGACAACACACCGAACTGTGGAAGCCCTCTTTAGCGGCGCTATTGCCGGTGTTCTTCTGCTTAACCCAACTGAAGCGGTGGAACAGATTGTTGATATTTCCATGAGTGTAATGATGGATGAAACTATTGCTTGGATCATCCTCGTTTGTGGTTTGATGGGCGGCCTAATTGCTATTTTGGAGAAAGGCGGCAGTATCTTAAGCTTCTCCGACATGCTGGTCACGAAAGTAAAAAGCCGTAAGCAATCGATGCTGATGACCTTTGCTTTAGGTATTCTGATCTTTATCGACGATTATTTGAATGCGATTGCAATTTCTTCCTCAATGAAAAAAGTTACGGACGGCTACCAAATCTCGCGTGAAAAGCTCTCATATCTTGTGGATTCAACCGCCGCGCCTATCTGTATCCTCGTACCGATTTCCACTTGGGCAATTTTCTTCAGTTCGTTGCTAGAAGCAAACGGAGTAGCAGAAGCGGGAGATGGTATCAAAGCATACATTGAAGCTATTCCATACATGGCTTACGGCTGGGTAACGCTGGTGATTGTTTTGCTGGTTGCAATGGAAAAGGTCCCAGATCTAGGCGCGATGAAAAAGGCAGAAAAGCGTGCGAAGAATGGTCAAGTTCGTCCAGACGGTGCAACAGATGTCGACTTTGGTCCCGATGTATCTGCACATACCAACCCAACCATGGGCCTTGTCAACTTCTTGTTACCAATGATCGTACTTGTTGCCGCAAGTTGGTACTTTGGTATCGATCTACTTGCTGGTGTTTTCGTCGCGTTAATCTTTACTATTAGCTTTTACGGCGCACAAAAACTGATCTCGATGAACGACATGTTCGAAGCTGTTTATGATGGCATTAAAGTTATGCTACTGCCGCTTGCGACCGTTATTGGTGGTTTCATGTTGAAATCGGTCAACGACTCATTGGGCGTCACACAATATGTCATTGAGACCGTCAGCCCTTACCTGTCAGCGTCTTACTTCCCGGCGATTATCTTTATGATTACGGGCGCGTTGGTATTTGCAACGGCATCGTCTTGGGGAACGTTTGCAGTAGCGATGCCAATTGTTCTACCTTTGGGCGAACAGCTTGGTGTGCCTCTACACTTAACCGTTGCAGCGCTGCTTTCAGCATCAGCGGCAGGGAGCCACTCTTGTTTCTTTAGTGACTCAACCGTGTTATCTGCACAAGGTTCGGGCTGTACAGCAATGCAACACGCAACCACACAGTTTCCTTATGCGTTGATTGGTATTGTTGCAACCGCGATTTTCTTCTTCATCATCGGTTAGCCCCTTTATCTAATTGCAAAACCCTGCTCAAAAATAGCGGGGTTTTGTTCTATCAAGTCAAATGATCCTCTTAAAACTACTTTACGCCCGTTCAGTATAAAAATACTCAAAGATATACAGCTGCACTCAATAAGGGTTTGGTAAACCTAATATTTTTGGTTTACGCTTAGCGAAGCGTTTATTGTGCAACAAGGCAGCTTTTGAGTAACTTAAATGCCGCCTTAATACAGTGTTAACGGTTGGAGAGACATGAAAAAGTTAGCCCATGAGATATGGATATTTGACGGAGATCCCGTCCAATTCTTAGGACTCCCATACACCACTCGTATGACTATTGTTAGGCTTTCTGATGGTGGCCTTTGGATTCATAGTCCAATTAAGTTATCAAATTCGATTAGAGAGCAAATCAACAATCTAGGCCAAGTGAAATACTTAATCGCTCCTAATCATTTACACCACTTGTTCTTATCTGAATGGGTATCTGCCTATCCTAGCGCAGAAGTTTATGGCACAAATGAAGTCATTAAGAAGTGCCGTGATATACACTTTCACGCTTCACTTAACCAAGGCGGTAATGCTTGGAACTCTGAGATTGAACAAGAACTATTTTCTGGCTCTCCATTAATGGAAGAGTGTGTGTTTTATCATCGACTTTCAAAGACCTTAATTGTTACTGACCTCGTCGAGAATTTTTCTGGCCAGAACTTTAACTACTGGCAGCGGTTTGTGGCTAAAGGGGCCGGTATTCTTGCTCCGAATGGAAAAATGCCTTTGGATTGGCGCCTAAGTTTTATGTTTAGCAAACAAGAGGCTCGAAAACACTTAAATAAATTGCTGTCTTGGAAACCTAATATATTGGTTATGGCTCACGGTGAAATCGTCCTTGATAATGCAGACGAGTTCTTACAGCGCTCTTTTAAGTGGCTAGTATGAGACAACATTGAAAACTCACACAACAGAATAGACAAGAAGCTATTTTAAAACATTAGGCCCTTTTAGCTTAGTCTTAGGGACGAATTTACAGCACTACACGTTATGTTTAACGATAAGCTCCCCTATTCCTCTTAATTGAGCATTATGCAGCAATTTAAAATTCCGTTAGAATTGCACTTCAAAAACTTCAATGCGAAGAATTCTGGACATTGATACGGACATAAGTTCAAGAGTTAACATAACGCAATAGCAATCTCTTACTAATTATTTTGCATCGAGACATTGGCATACTCCCGAAACAAACCCTTCTACTCTAAAGGTTTTGTTAATAACAGTTGCCATGCTTGTTAGTTATTCTCGTTGAACTCAGTATCTTGAAGTTGTTTGAATATATAAATTTAAAAAAAAGAGACATAAGATGCACAAAAAACTCATCATTCTAAGCTTGCCTATTCTATTAGCTGCATGTGCGGCACCAAAGTATACGGTAGAAACAATCTCGAAAGAAAATCAGAGCAAGGAAATCACCATCGTAAAAGACAACGCCACGCGAGATGTTTTCTTAGATTCGATGCAAGACTGGTGTTTGGATACCGCCCATAAATGCACAGTCGTAAGCGACGGCACGCCTCCTGTTAGCTCTGAGCTAACACTTACTTACGTATCACGCTGGAGCTGGGATTTTAGAACATTTATCGCTGATGCTCAGATCAAAGCCTACAAAAATAACGAAAAAGTAGGACAAGTTGAATTTAAAGCACCAAACAGCGCGAATCCAGATAAATGGGGTAAAGACAACAAACGAATCATTTCGATGATGGATCTGTTATTCGGTAAACAAACCGTGAGTGAGGCTCAATCCAAGATTAAGCTGGGCGAAATGTAATGAGCCGAACAATTGCCCATTTAACAAGCATCATATATTTGTAGAGAAAGATAGGAATGTTTAAGTGACTGAAGTCAAAACCATTGGGCTTTTCTTTATAACCGCCATTGCAGAAATATTAGGCTGCTACTTACCTTATCTCTGGTTAAAGGAAGATAAGTCAGTTTGGCTTTTGGTACCAGCAGCGCTATGCCTTGCTATGTTTGCTTGGCTTCTATCTTTACATCCTACCGCAACTGGCAGAGTTTATGCCGCTTACGGTGGTGTCTATATTTTTGTCGCAATTCTATGGTTGTGGTGTATCGACGGCGTTCGACCAACGCTCTGGGACATAGTGGGGGTTTCTGTCGCTATGCTTGGCATGTCAATCATCATGTTTTCACCCAGAGCATCCTAAACGTAACCGAGGGAAACCCTTACGCTTAGTATTTTGGCTATGTGCTAGATTTATTGATTAATAACATTATGACGTAATTGCTACATAGCCAAAGTACGCTTGGGCTTCACCCCAAAACAGCGCTATTTATAGGAGATACTAATGAACCATGCAGTGAAGGCAAGATTTGATGAGTATCCAAAACATGTGCGTATTCGGATAGAAGAGCTACGAAATATCGTCTTAACTATCGCTTCTGAATTAAAACTGGGGGAAGTTGAAGAATCTCTAAAATGGGGAGAGCCAAGCTACAGTGTGAAAACAGGTAGCCCGGTAAGGATGGATTGGAAACAGAAAACGCCTAGTCGTTATTATCTGTTCTTTAATTGCCAAACTAAGCTCGTCGACACATTCCGCGAACTGTATAGTGACTCACTTGAGTTTCAGGGTAATCGAGCAATAATTCTATCTTTATCAGCACCTTTGCCAGAAGCTTCAATCAAGACCTGTTTAGAATTAGCATTAACCTATCAAAAGCGAAAGAACTTACCTCTTTTAGGTATGTAAGATCGCTTAATAAAACTATTTACGGCCGATTAACCATATTCAACTACTCTACCTTTGTATCCTTTTTAATGCTTCCGCAGTAAAGTTTTAGATTAAGTGGTCACGTTAATAGCGCCGTAACCAAACTAGTAATATCGAAATAAAGAAGAGTTTATGAAATCAAAAATCTTGTTCTTACTTATGCTTGGAGCTCATTTCAATGCTTTTTCAGCGACGAACTATCAAGTCAATGTGGTAGTAACAGAGCCTCAATCAACATTCATTTTTCCGACTTTTGAAATATCCTCTAAAGGAAAAAGCAAAACCAGTTTTGTCGACGGCTGCACGTACTTAGGGACCCTTTCAGAACCGAGCAAAAATAGTATACAGCTTGAAGCTACCATGTCATGCAACCAAGATGGCTCTACGTCAAGGATGGAAATGCCGGTATTTGTGCTCAACTCCGAGGGTCAAAGCGCGAGTTATGATCTTGTAGAAAACGGGATCGTGATGTGGAAATATTCTGTAGAAGTTAAGCCGTCACTTAAAAAGTGATATATCAGAAATACTAAAGTAACAATCAGCACTATTAACCGCCGTTTAAGTGTAATAGGTATATTCTTTACGACTTAATGACGTTACTTGTTGCCGCAAGTCTCCAACTCATGTACAAAGCAGCCCTAATTTTAATAGGAGCTAAGTGGCATGAATTTAATTGTACGTCAGGTAACTTTAGGTGATGCTGAAGGCATTACAAACGTCCTCAATCCCATCATTATTGAAGGTTTATACACTGTATTAGATACGCCTTTCACACCTGAAGAAGAAAAAGAGTTCATTACTCATTTCCCAGAACGGGGCGTGTTTACAGTCGCTTTATCCGAAAATAGCTCACAAGTCATTGGTTTCCAAAATATCGAGCCCTTTGCACAATATACAAAAGCTTTTGACCATGTTGGCATAATTGGTACGTTTGTTAGTGACGGTGCTCGTGGCCAAGGTGTGTCTAAACAGCTTTTCAAATCGACATTCGAAGTAGCCAAACAAAAGGGTTACGAAAAACTATTTGCGTACGTTCGCAGCGATAATGAGCGAGCGTTATCAGCCTATCTCAAACAAGGCTTCGAAATCGTAGGGACCGCGAAGAAGCATGCAAAAGTTCGTGGGAAATACGTAGACGAAGTCCTCATTGAGAAGTTTTTGTAGGTGTTATGTCGCTAAACACTAAGCACGCATATAAGAACATTTGAACCAAGACTCAATTTCCGTCGTAGAAATCTCTTTTCTAAAATAGGTTATTTGAAATGAAACTGACCTCGGAAACTGAGTCAAGAATAATAGAAATGGCATGGGAAGACCGCACCCCATTTGAGGCTATCGAATTTCAATTTGGTTTGAATGAATCCGACGTGATTCAGTTTATGCGTAGCCGGCTCAAATCAAGTAGCTTTAAATTGTGGCGTAAAAGGGTTTCGGGGCGCAATACAAAACACAACAAGCTACGAAACTCAGACATCATTAGAGGTTATTGCCCAACTCAATATAAGCCGCGATAGCGAACTGCACTTGGCATAAATTTTTATTACGAATCGCAACATTTATCGCCCTACCTTTGAACCAACTTCATGATTGGAGGGGAATAGTCACCACTTAATTCAACCTAGGTGTTTCAGGGCGATAATAAATTCAATGGGAGTCATCTTAACGTCCTCAGTCGCCATCAAACTAATGATTCCACAGAAAAGATTGATACAAAACGCCCACTAAAAGTAACTCAGATTAAGGCGTCATTTAATCCGTGTATCAATCTCTTTTACCTTCTGTTTAGGCACTAGAATCACTAACCTTCTATTTTATCTTTGAAGGCACAGATAAAAAGCTGCATGATTAAAAAGGAAAAATAGCGGATAACTGTTTAACAAGCACTCGGAGCTTGGAGGCAATTTTGAACAAATTACTTATGATGTTTGCGTTGGTTTCTTTACCTTGCTTGGCTTCTGATGATGTTGAAGATCCCTGCAAAGTAAAAGGCGGGGGCGTTATGGCTGGTTATCAGTGTGTAGAAAAGAAGATGGAATCTGCAGATAAAGAGCTTAACGAAAGTTACAAGGAAGCAATCGCTAGAATAGGTGAGGAAGAAAAAGCACTAAGGAAAACATGGTCTCAGACCGAACTGGTAGAGCCATTTCGAAAGGCCCAAAGAGCTTGGCTAAAATACAGAGACGCCGAATGTGAATTTACGGGCCTGTCTTCCACACCCTCACCCTGGCAAGGTGTCCAGATTGAAGAGTGTAAGTTAAGAATGACGTTAGAACGCGTCGAGTACTTCAATGGAGTATACGTAGGCTAAACGGATTACATCTAACAAAGCACTTCAATAAGATTCGCAACTCTTGGCAATTTCAGTTTAAATGTACTCGGTGTTTAAGATGCAAACGTTCAGGTTGAGTGGTCGCTCCGCTTACTACTTAACCCTGCGTTGTGCGTAAAGCTAATATGGGTGTGAAATAATTATGGAAAAAGACGATTTAGTTGGGCTAGTAGTTAAGTATTTCGAGAAAATAGATGCCGGTGATCCTAGCTATCTGGATCTATTCTCAGAGGATGTTGATTTTTTCTTTCCTAAATTTGGGCAAGCGAAAGGAAAGAGTGCCTTAGTGGAGTTTGGCAATAGGATTGGTAGCTCGTTGATTAGTATCTGGCACGACATAGACGGCTTTCAAATAACGACTGCTGGAAACAAGGTCATTGTTGAAGGACAGGAAGGCGGCGTAATGAGTGATGGTACCTCTTGGCCGGACAACAAAGTTTCCACAGGGCGTTTTTGTAGTGTATTTGAGTTTGAAGGAAAAATGATAAGTCGTATGTTTGTGTACGTAGACCCTGACTTCCCGAGTCGAGATTTTGAGAGAATTTCCGTGCTGTCAGGCGAGAGCAACGTGCGACAAACTGTTCAAGCCTGAATACTACCGTTACCGCATAGCATCTTTGTTATGCGGTAGTATTCGTAGTTAAGGTGTGTTGAGGGCTTTGATATCGCTTTACTCACACCTTATCAGTGCGTTAGCCACATTCCCTTACTGATAGAAATGCTACTTTCTTCAATCGTCCTGTATTATGATAATGAAAAAGATTGCATTAATTTTAAGATTAAAGTGAACCAAAAATTTTTTCTAAAACTACTCCCTGTCCCTTTTCTTCTAGCCGGTTGCCAGTCTACGCAAAGCCAGCTACAGCCTATACCTGAAAACGTATTATCAAACCTATCGACTCAATGGGCAGTGGTAGAGGCCTGTTTTCATTCCGATGCTTATAGCTTAGAGCAATCGGTAAACTATCGAGAGGCCATTAACTATTCTTTTTCTACTTGGCTAGTCGATCAGTCCGATATCGATCAGTCGGTAAATGAAGCTCGTGTAGCGTTATCAGAATATCAGTCTCAGAATGATGGTTTAGGAACAACATGTAAGGATTGGCACCTACCCCTAGAATCTGGATTGCGAGAAGTTAACAATCATAAGAATCAAGTGGCGATAGACCAACAGCGAGCACATGAAATACATAAAGCAAACGCTTCTAAACCTGTGACGTATTCAACACCAGCATCTACTTCGACTAGTAATGTTGTTCACTGTTACAAATTGGAAGACGTTAGCTTGAATAAGAACATTCAAACCTTTAATGGAATGATATGCCCTATAGGCTGGCTTAAATATTATGGCTATTAATGTATTTGATTAATACAGCACTTAAGAATGAACTCTAAGTTTAATTTTTAGTTCAAGATTGGGTTTCTTGTTTACAATGTTATGTTTCCAGTTGGATTACCGTATTCGAATAGATTGACGAAGTTAATCAATATATGTGTATTGATGCTTACTTTTTATCGAGTTATCTTTGTTTGATAGCCATTAAAACGAGTAAGGAAACAAAGTGACTGTGTTAACAAAAGGCATACACCACGTAGGTTTAACCGTATCTAACCTAGAAGCAAGCGCGAAGTTTTTCACTGAACAATTAGGTTGGAGTGAAGTAAAAAGAAATCCAGACTACCCGGCAATATTTGTGAGTGATGGGCATATCATGCTTACACTATGGGCGGCTAAGGCTGATGCCGCCACTCCATTTGACAGAAAAACGAATATTGGTTTGCATCACTTAGCTTTACTGGTAGAGACTGAGAAGCAACTCGATGAGTTGCGTGATCAATTTATGGCGTCGGGAATCGAAATTGAGTTTGGTCCCGAGCTTGTTAAAACAGGACCCGCAAAACATTTAATGTGTTACGACCCAAGTGGTATTAGGGTTGAGTTTTTCTGGGCGGGCTCATAAAACAAACATAACAAAGTTTTATAATAGGGATTTGGCACACATGGCATTGTTAGTTTGCACCGCCTTTGGTGTTTAAGGTGCTCAGTAGAAGCTTGCGTATTGAATGCCCCTCCCCTCCTACTACACATTTTGCGACTTACGAGTAAGTCCAAAAGGATAAATGTTATGTATAAAATCGGCGTTGTTTTATTTGATGATTTCACGGATGTCGATTTCTTTCTTATGTATGACTTGCTGGGGCGCACAACCGACAGTTGGACAGTAAGTATACTTGGAACTAAATCTGAACATCATTCCCACCTCGGTATGAAAGTTAAAACAGACGGACACCTTTCTGAGGTGACGAATCAAGATGTCGTTCTTATTACAAGCGGCAAACAGGGTATTCCAGCCGCTTTAAAAGATGCTGAATTTATGTCAGCGTTGAATCTTGATCCAAATAGGCAGCTAATAGGTTCGATTTGTGCGGGATCATTCATCCTCCATGAACTCGGTTTACTAAAAGGCAAGCGATTAACAACAAACCCAGATGCAAAGGCTGTTCTACAAAGTATGGGAGGAGATGTTCAGGATCTGCCTCTCGTGATAGACGGTAATGTAGCGACGGCCGGTGGCTGTCTTTCACTGATGTATCTAATTGGTTGGTTAACAGAGCGGCTATTTGACTCAAACAAACGAAAAGCTATACAAAATCAATTGATACCTGCTGGGCAATTAGAGCTGTTTGAAGAACTTATTGCCACAACTATTCAATCAGCAGAGTTAGCAAGCTCGGATAACAAGGCGTTAAATAATCATTCATAACATGTGGTGTTTTACATTACGTTAGTTTTAGTGTTTAGGGTAAGTCACACATCAGTCTTGTGTGACTTACCCTTGAACATAACGCCACTTGGGGAAATTAACTTACAGGGAGTAAATCAATTGGTAAAAATGTACGGTTCTGAAGAGACAAGAGCGTTTTGCTGTAATTGTAAAGAAGTAACGCTGCATCGGTACGAAAGCTTCTCTAAAGCGCAGGAAAAGACCGAGAAAAAAGCTAAAGGTTTCTTCTCAGGTCTATTTGCAGCAATAATTAGCTCATTAATGGAAGGCGAAGCGACTGGTGACTACAAATGTACAATATGCGGCACCAATCTTCACACGCCAGATAATTTAGATTAATAGTCATTGTCTCTAATGCCACGGCTAGTGGCACGCAACATGATTTATAGACGGCTCTAGTGGGTTTGAAGCGTATACACCTTATGCATTGCATTTAGGGTTTTGAGGTTGTGTTGCGGATCAAGTAGTGCGCTTTTATCTCTAACAAGGGGCTAAAGCAGAGCAAAAACAAGGGACAAGAAAAGAAGTAGTTTTACTTGAGTATCAATGAATTACAGACACAAAAAAGCCCACCAAAAGGTGGGCTTTTTCTAAAATTTGGTGGGTCCGGGCGAACTCGAATCGCCGACCCCTACCATGTCAAGGTAGTACTCTAACCAACTGAGCTACGGACCCAAATTTTTATGTTCCTAACCATTCAATTCAGAATGGTGCGTCCGAGTGGACTCGAACCACCGACCCCCGCCATGTCAAGGCGATACTCTAACCAGCTGAGCTACGGACGCATTTCTCTGGAACGACGAGGATATTAGCTATAAGCGAACGACGGTGCAAGCACAAATTTACCAACTTTGAACCGTTTGGCGAAAATGTAAACTCAACACGCGTTTTCAGATGATTTTATCGACAAGGACTGAGCCTGCAGGGTTTAAAAGTGTGATCTATATAACTTTTATTATCTCACTTAATTGTCGTAAGGCACTTCACTGAGCATCCAAATCTGTAAGGTTTGCGATACCTTAGGGCAAGTGCCGAACAAAATCTGATATTTAGGTTTAAATGGTTCGCCGATATAGGTTGTACGGATCAACTCTCCTGTTTTGACGTCTACTTGAGTGCTCACCCTGCCTTTGAAGTTTTGAAATATGACAAACTGCTCACTGTGGTAAACCATTTGCTCTCGGTAAAACAAGAAATGATCTTGGGGTGTCTCTGTCAATTCACACTCCAGTGGTTTCAAATTAGGTATCGCACTAGCATTCGATGCGATGAACAACGCCGATAAAATCCATCCGTATCGCATATGGCTGCCCTATTCTGCCCTCTTTTTCAAAGTATAGGCCCTGCCTTGATGAATGATACAAAAAAGGCTTTGATCATCTCTAATCAAAGCCCCTTGTTTCTGCTGGTTAATTGTCGTGTTTAGTCGTCCGCCTCAAACACAACGTTATAATTTTCGGTGTATGTACAATTCGGCTGACGGCTACAAGTAAAGAAACGTCTCCCTTTGAACTCACCTTGGCTTGCGGTTTTAATGATCATCGGACTGCCGCATTTTTTACAAAAACGCACTTCTTTATCGGGCTCAATCAAATCAATGTGTGCCGCAAGCAAACGACGTAATCGCCCAACTTGATAACTGTGCTTTATCGAGGCGCCAATTAAAGGCAGGTTGGCCGTCTTACAAACATGAATCAATAACTTTTGTCTTTCTATCTTACCCTTGTTTAGCTCCTGCCCATTATCCAATTCAACGATAACGCGCGGCTCTAGTGTCCTTGGGTCACAAATAACGTAATCAAAATAGCTTCGAGATATACGATTGTTCGCGACAAAAAACTGCTTCTTATTTTTGATTTCTTTTGGCGTAACCAAACTGGACATGTTTACTTTCGCGAATACTACGGCATGCTCCCCGACCGCCGCTCTTAACGCATTATAGAACGCACCCTCTTGACCTCTGAGCAGAGGGCCTTTCGAGCGATAAGGATAATCACGCGTGTCATCGTGCTTAATCACGTACTTTTGAATAACAAAGAAGAATAAAACCAGAAGAACAACAATGATAAAAATGTTGGTCATAAATAAAGTGCATCCAAAACAACTCGTTGCTCAAAGCGTAAATGGAAATGTTATGCAGAGCAACAAAACCTCGCAATTTTGAGGCGCCACGACGATAGCGAGAAACAGAAAATTTTGCTCACCATAAAAACGAGCCAATCACACACTTGGATTGGCTCGTTTAAATTTTGTTAATACATTATGTATGCTAAGAATCAACTATTAGCGTCTGGCTGATTCTCTGGCATCGCATCAATAAAAGCTGGCAGTTGATTGCATGACTGCACAACCGCGTTAATGGTTGGATAAAAAGAGGTATCTACACCAAAGCGTTGTGCGTTATAAAATTGTGGTACCAGACAAATATCGACAATAGATGGCGAGCTTGTCAGGCTAAACTTGCAATCACCATTTAGTTTACGATGCTTCTGAAGTTTCTCTTCTAATGCTGTAAAACCTTTGTGGATCCAGTGATGAATCCAAGCGACTTTGCGCTCTGGCTCGCAAGCTAACTCCCCCTCTAAATACTGTAGAACTCTTAAGTTATTCAGGGGATGAATCTCCATTGCAATATCCTGAGCCAAAGCTAGCGCTTGGTATCGAAGCGGCGTTTGCTCGGGGATCACAGTGACATCCGGGTAGTGTTCTTCTAAGTATTGAATGATCGCCAGTGACTGGGTTAACTGAACCTCCCCATCCACCAGCAAAGGAACCAGTTCAGAAGCGTTTAACTCATGGTACTCGTCACTGTGTTGTTCGCCACCATTGCGCACCAAGTGTACCGATTTTGAATCATACGATAACTCTTTAAGATTCAAGCAAATACGCACACGATACGCCGCCGATGATCGCCAGTATCCGTATAAAATCATGCTATCGCTCATATCGTCTCCCACCAGCATTGTTAGTGCTTGAGATATTGGCTAACTTGTTGGTCAATCGAGCCGAATATGTTGTTGCCATCCGCATCGAACATTTCCAATCTGATTGAATCTCCAAACGACATGAAGTTAGTCGACGGCTTACCATCACGAATGGTTTCAATCATGCGAACTTCCGCGATACATGAATAGCCAACGCCACCCTCCTCAATCGAAGTGCCATATTCGGCGCCTTGCTTATTAGATACCGTGCCAGAACCTATAATTGCCCCAGCAGATAGCGGGCGCGTTTTAGTCGCGTGAACAATTAAGTCTGCGAAATCAAACGTCATATCGATACCTGCATTCGGGCGACCAAACGGCTTGTGGTTGTAGGTCGAGACCAATGGTAAATGCACTTTGTTTTCGTACCACGCATCGCCTAGTTCGTCTGGTGTTACTGCCACAGGAGAAAACGCAGAAGAAGGTTTAGATTGGAAAAAACCAAACCCTTTAGCTAATTCTGCGGGAATTAGCCCACGCAGTGAGACATCATTCACCAGCATGATCAAACGAATCGACTCCTGAGCCTCTGCAACACTCGCGCCCATTGGTACGTCACCAGTTACCACAGCCACTTCACCTTCGAAATCAATACCCCATTCATCACTCGCAAACTCGATGTTGTCACAAGGACCAATAAAGGCATCAGAGCCTCCTTGGTACATCAACGGATCCGTCCAAAAACTCTCTGGCATTTCAGCGCCGCGAGCTTTTCGAACCAACTCAACGTGGTTTACGTAAGCACTGCCATCAGCCCACTGATAAGCGCGAGGAAGCGGCGACTCGCAGTAGTGCGTTTCAAACTCTTCATACCCTGCAACCGTGCCATTGTTCAGTGCAACGTATAGCTCTTCCAGTTGCGGTGCTAGCGTATCCCAGTTATCAAGTGCCACCTGCATCGTCGGTGCTAAGTTCATGGGGTGGAAAATTTCTGTCGCTGGTACGCAGCGCGTTAAGTCTTTGCTCACGACCATCAACAAACCGTCACGAGTGCCATTTTTCTTGGTTGCTAATTTCATCCTTGCCTCTTACTTCTCTTGCCAGCTATAGACGTATTCTTTGTTTTCTACTTTTTCCAGCTCATCCGAAAACTGAAGTGCGTGACGCGTATCAATCATGACCGCAACTTCGTCGGTGAAAGTCTTCTTATGCTCTCGCCCTGCTTTGAATGCTTTCGGGTGAGGACCATGCGTAAATCCTGCTGGATGGAATGTCACCATGCCTGCTTCAATGTTGTCACGGCTGAAAAAATCACCTGCATGGTAGAACAAGACTTCGTCATAATCGTCATTGTTGTGGTAGAACGGTACTTTGAGCGCTCCAGGATCACTTTCAATTGGACGAGGAACGAAGGTACACACCACAAATCCTGCTCCTACAAATGTAGTATGTGCCGAAGGCGGTAAATGGTAACGATGTGACATAAGTGGACGAATATCACGCCAGTTCACTTTTACTACCGCCAAATCACCATGCCAGCCAATCGCATCCAGCGGGTTGAATGGGTAAGTGATAACACTGACTTTATCGTGGCGTTTCACCTCAACCTGTGTTTGATTCTCAGAATATTGAGCACGGAACTGATCGTTGATCGACGGCGTTTCTAAAACCGCCGGATCAAACACCGCGTGGTTTCCAACCATGCCTTTTTCGGGCAATGTATAAGCCGCATCGGTGTTTTCAATCATCAGAATGAACATCGGCTCGCTTGGTTCTAAACGCCAGCTCGTTGAGCGCGGGATCATGACATAATCCCCTTCGCTCACTTTCAAATGACCATAATCACAGTAGAGATCTGCCGTACCTTGGTGGATGAATAGCAGTTCGTCGCCATCTGCATTTCTCACCAAGAAGTCCATTTTTTCATCCATACGCCAAACACGAACTTTACAATTCGCGTTGTGTAATAGATGCGGGACTGCCCAAGGGGTAATATGGCTGGCTTTTTCGACTAGATTAAAATCAAACGCTCGTGGACGTAGCTCGCCCTCCCACTCAGACCACCCCGTTGGGGCATGTTGATGATGAAAATGTGTTGCGGGGCCGAAGAAGCCACTTCGACCTGCCTCACGTTCATAAATTGCCTCTTCCGGGAAGTCAGCATGTGCTTGTTTAGAGCACACTCCCTCCCGATGAGGGAATGTGATCCATTTATGCATCGCTCAATACTCCTCGGCGAATTTGGTCTTCTTCTATCGATTCAAACAACGCTTTGAAGTTACCCTCGCCAAAGCCTTCATTGCCTTTACGTTGGATGATTTCGAAGAACACAGGGCCGATAACGGTTTGAGTAAAGATCTGTAGCAAGATGCCATCTTTCGTTGGTGCACCATCAATAAGAATCTGCAAATCACGAAGCTTGCTTACATCTTCACCGTGGCCTTCAACACGCTGATCGACTTTCTCGTAATAAGTATCTGGCGTTGGCATAAAGTCCATGCCTCGCTCACGCAAGGTTTTGACCGTTTCGTAGATGTCGTCAGTGGTCAATGCGATGTGTTGAATACCTTCGCCATTGTATTCACGGATAAACTCTTCAATCTGTGATTTATCATCTGACGACTCATTGATAGGAATTCGGATTTTGCCGCAAGGTGCGGTCATCGCACGGCTGACAAGACCAGTCAACTTACCTTCGATATCGAAATAACGAATTTCGCGGAAGTTACCAATGCGCTCATAGAAACCAGACCAGACATCCATGTTGCCTTGCTTAACGTTGTGCGTTAAGTGGTCGATTTCGTAAAGACCAACATTCGCTTTTGATAAACGTTCATCAGCATCATCATAAAAACGAAAATCGACATCATAAATACTCTGCTTTCCATAACGGTCGACAAAATAAAGCAAGCTTTCACCGATGCCATAAATAGCAGGAATGCTTAGCTCCATCGGCCCAATTTCCGTTTTATATTCTTTACCGCCTTTCTCTAACGCATGCGCCAGAGCAACGGTGGCGTCTTTCACACGAAATGCCATGCCACAAACCGACGGACCGTGAACTTTGGCGAATCCCTCAGCTTGGCTATGCGGCTGCGCATTCACAATAAAGCTAATGTCACCTTGTCGATATAACCACGCTTCTTTTGAGCGATGCTTTGCAATCTCCGCAAAACCTAACGATATAAACAGATCTTTAAGCTGTTGAATGCCTTTGTTGTCAGCAGCAGTATATTCAACAAACTCAAATCCGTCTGTTCCTAGTGGGTTATATGCATCAACCATGACTTTCTCCTTGTCTCAGTAGCTTTTGTTTGGACTTATTTTTCTAACTTGGCGCAGGTCTTGAGAAATTGGAATACGTGGGGAGAAATCTTTATCTTGGCGATTTTTACGCATAATTGTAAAATATATATTACACACAGAGAACGCATCGAACCCACTTTCGTAAACATCAAACAAACTGCTTATTTTCAATATATTAGATTGATATTTTCGGCTTTACGCCACCACACAAAATGTAAACAGGTTGTTACTTTGGCATTTTATCTTGGCAACGTAGCTCAAAAAGCAAAAGGGGATGGAAAGTCTATTGCACCCTATCTCTATCCGATTTATTCATTTGATCCTGCAAAACATCAAAAGTAATGTTTCGTGACGCTTCATACAGTTCGAAAGGCTCATTGGTCAGAATCGTGTCATGGATACCCCTTTATTGATTCACCTCAGTTTTATTCAAAAGTAACTGTGCCATAAGTGGTGCTCTGTTCCCTATCGAGCCGAGCCACAAGGCTTCACGCTCGATCAGAAAAAGAGACATCTAATGACGCACATTAATCAAGAACGCTTAGTTGAACACTTTTGCCAACTAGTACGTATCGACAGCGAATCAAAAAACGAAAAACAAATTGCAGAAACACTGGCAGAACAGCTAGGCGAGCTAGGCTTTACCGTACGCAAACTTCCAGTACCTGAGCACATTTCTAACGGTTTTAACGTGTACGCCCGTTTAGACGGCAAAAAAGACGGCTCTATTCTAATGAGCTGTCATATGGATACGGTCACTCCAGGTATTGGCATTGAGCCAATCATCGAAGACGGCGTTATCCGTTCAAAAGGCAATACGATTCTTGGTGGCGATGATAAATCTGGTATTGCTGCCATCATGGAAGCCGTTCGTTGTATTCAAGCGGAAAACCGTGAGCACAAAACGTTAGAACTTGCTTTCACCGTGTATGAAGAAGGCGGTTTATTCGGTTCACAATACTTCGATATGTCACACGTCACTTCAACGGAAGCAATCGTGTTAGATACGGGTGGCCCTATTGGCACCATTGTGACCGCAGCCCCAGGCCAGCAAAAGATCATGGCAAAAATCAAAGGTCGACCAGCACACGCAGGGCTTGCGCCAGAAGAAGGCATCAGTGCGATCATGGTGGCGGCTGATGCTATCAACCAAATGAAGCTACTTCGCATCGACGAAGAAACGACAGCCAACATCGGTATGGTTAACGGCGGTCAGGCCACAAACATTGTTATGCCTGAATTAAAAATCGTGGCAGAAGCACGCTCCCTGAATGGCGATAAACTAGATGCTCAGGTCAATCATATGATCTCAACATTAGAGTCTGTCTGTAAAAAACACGGTGCAGAAGTCGAAATTGAATCTAGCCGAGCCTACGACGCTTTTGTTATTGAAGAAAACCACCCACACGTAAACGCTATAAAAACAGCGTTTTCAGAGTTGGGAATTGACGCCTTCACAAAAGGCACTGGCGGCGGTAGCGATGCCAATAACTTTAACAAGAAAGGTCTCACAACGGTCAACCTTTCAACTGGCATGGCAAAAGTACACACGACAGAAGAGTTTATCGCGGTAAGTGATATGGTCAAAATCACTGAGTTCGTGAAACATTTCCTAGTCAGTTAACGTCGTGCCTTTTGAAGAGCAGACTGACTATCTTCCCCTTCTAGCCTGTGCTTGAAGGGGATTTTAATTTGTATCGAAGCAAAATTACTTCCCGTCATGCCAACTTGATATCAGATCTTCAAAGAAATTCCCCTAGCTCACTTTTTGAGACCAGACAGCTCAACACCTGACACCATGTTACAGTAATGTTAAAACTCGATTGTGTAGACAATTTATACAATATACATTTTTGGCATCTTTCAGGATGAAAAGAGTGAGACAAGGATGAAATTACCTAAGTTGCTTTTATTAGCGTCGATGATGAGCCCAATACTGGCAACATCAAGCTATGCCGCACCGTATCCCGCAGGTGTGACCCTCGCTGAGATACAAGAAATTACGCTAAACAATGGAGCTGAAGTTACTTCTATTGACCCAGCCAAGCAAGCCGCAGAGCCCGCTTTTAATCTCGGTCGAGACCTGTTTGAAGGTCTGGTCATTCAAGATAAGCAAGGTAAAACCATTCCTGGTGTTGCTGAGTCTTGGTCAGTCAATGACAACAATACGGTTTATACCTTCCACTTACGTGATGCAAAATGGTCAAATGGCGAAACGGTCACTGCACAAGATTTTGTCTACAGCTGGCAACGCTTACTGAATCCAAGCACTGCTTCACCCTACGCTTGGTTTGCGGCCATTCCAAATATCGAAAACTCGCAAGCCATTATGAAAGGCGACGCCGCACCCGAGTCCTTGGGCGTGAAGGCGCTGGATGAAAAAACGTTCCAGGTAACACTCGAAGAGCCTATTCCCTTCTTTACGAAACTATTAAGTCATCCAGTGCTTGCCCCCGTTCACAAAGCGACCGTTGAAAAACATGGCAACCGTTGGACCCAGCCTGAGCATATCGTTACAAATGGTGCGTTTACTGTCTCTGAATGGAAAGTTAACGAAAAACTGGTGATGGTTAAAAACCCACATTACTGGGACGCAAGCAATGTAGTGCTGGAAAAAGTCACCTGGCTACCAATTGGTGATGCAAACGTAGTGCTAAACCGCTACCTAGCCGGTGAGATAGACCAAGCGGTTTCCATTCCTGCCGCTCAGAAGAAAAAGTTAATTCAACAACGCCCACAAGAAGTGGCAAGCACCAGTGCGTCTCTTGGCTCCACATTCTATTACCTCAACACTCAACAAGGACCAACAAAAGACGTGCGGGTCCGTAAAGCCCTCTCATATGCCATTGACCGTCAACTGTTAACGAGTGCTATCTTGAGAAACGGTGGGGTTCCAATGTATACCCTTGTGCCACCTCAAACAGATGGTTTTAAATCTCACACTCCTGAGTTCGCAACTTGGAACCGTCATAAACGTATCGAAAAAGCGCAGCAATTACTGTCAGAAGCTGGATACGATAAAAGCAATCCGCTTAAGTTGACGTTTACCGTACCAACTTTCTCGATGGACGTAAAAATGGCAACGACCATGGCAGGTATGTGGAAAAGCCGTTTGGGTGCGCAAATCACAATAAAACAGCTAGAACCGAAAGTGTTCTACGCACTTAAAGAGCCGACCGACATTACTCGCGGCGGCTGGACGGCCGACTACAATGAAGCCTCTACATGGTTGGATATCTTCGTTTCTAGTGGCGAGTACAACGATTCTCGTTATAACAACCCGCAATACGACGAGTTAATGGCTCGCTCAAAGACCATGAGCAACCCATCAGAACTGTATCTACAAGCAGAAAGCATGCTGATTGAAGACATGGCCATTATTCCTATTTATCGTCCGGGTAACGATCAATACCTCATCAAGCCTTACGTGGGCGGCTACGAACTGACAAACCCTGAGTCGTCGTACTACCGCAAGAATGTCTATGTAAAAGCCCACTAAAAGCATGTTTTCGGTCTGAGTCGGCAAGTTCAATGTTTACTTGCCGTTCCTCATATCTCTCGGTGGAGAAGGCAACCTGAGCTCAGACCATTTTTTATTCATAACCGTTCGAAGTGATTTCGGATGACCAAAGGATGATGGATCATGATTTGGTACATTGTTAAGCGATTAGCTATCGCTATCCCCACGCTTCTATTCATCGCACTCGTATCATTTTGGCTGATGCACATTGCACCAGGGGGGCCATTTGATATGGAACGGCCTATGCCAGAGGTGGTACGTGCGAATATCGAAGCAAAATTCCATTTGGACCAGCCCTTCCTTACTCAGTTTTGGATTTACATTGGTAATTTCATACAAGGAGATCTCGGTCCGAGCTTCGTTTATCAAGACTTCAGTGTTACACAGCTCGTCGCACAATCATGGCCTGTTTCAGCAGTATTAGGCGTACTCTCTTTTTGTATTTCCGTTCCACTTGGCATGTTGCTTGGCACCATTGCGGCATTGAACCGAAATAGCCGCCTAGATTACGGCCTGATGACACTTTCGATGACTGGAGTTGTGGTTCCGGCTTTCGTGCTTGCTCCAGTTTTAGTCATGATTTTCGCTATTCAGCTCGGCTGGTTCCCTGCTGGTGGTTGGGAAGGAGGAAAGCTGGCTTTTCTTGTTCTTCCCGTGCTCAGCCTGGCGATTGGCTCCATTGCGAGTATTGCACGCGTCATGCGTGGCGCAATGATTGAAACACTCAACCAACCATACATTCGAACGGCAAAGGCCAAAGGTTTGTCCACAACCTACATTTTATTCCATCACGCTTTGCGACCATCCCTGATTCCCGTCGTTGCGATGCTCGGCCCTGCGTTTGTGTCTGTCGTGACAGGCTCGGTAATTATCGACATTTTCTTTGGTACAGGTGGCATGGGACAACACTTTGTGTCTGGGGCTCTCAACCGCGACTACGGCCTAGTAATGGGCATTACTCTGATTGTCGCTTCACTCACTATCTTCTTTAACCTTGTGGTCGACTTGCTATATACGATTATCGACCCTCGTATACGCGTTTAGGAGTCCGGCATGTTAACGATCAAAAAACTGGATACACAAGCTCTTCAAGATCAAGTCGTCGACAATATTGAAGCCGTCGAAGGTCGCAGTCTTTGGCAGGATGCATGGACTCGATTTCGTAAAAACAGAGCCGCGATGACATCAGTGTATGTTTTGGCGTTCATTACCTTATGCATCACCTTCGGCCCCTCTCTTGCCGCTTTTGGCCATGATGAAATTGACTGGGAAGTGCTCATCGATCCATACGAGCTAGGGAAACCTTCACTGAGCAGTGGCCATTACTTTGGTACCGATGATCTCGGGCAAGATGTCTTTG
Organism: Vibrio sp. 661; assembly: GCF_033339315.1. Taxonomy (NCBI): domain Bacteria; kingdom Pseudomonadati; phylum Pseudomonadota; class Gammaproteobacteria; order Vibrionales; family Vibrionaceae; genus Vibrio; species Vibrio sp. 661. Next base: position 70,551 of record NZ_JAWOUJ010000003.1, read on the forward strand.
CTCGCACGATGCAAGGCGGCAGGCTCTCTATTTTGGTGGGTTTTGTCGGCGCCTTAGTCGCCGTTGTTATTGGTACGATTTGGGGAAGTATTTCCGGCTATCTTGGCGGCGTTGTCGATAGCGTAATGATGCGCATTATTGAGGTGCTCGATTCGGTGCCATTTATGTTTATGGTTATCCTGTTTGTTACCCTTTTTGGCAACAACATCTACCTGATTTTTATCGTGATCGGAATGGTATCTTGGCTGGGCATTGCCCGTGTTGTACGTGGTGTCACCTTCGGTCTAAAAAAGAGAGAGTTCATCGAAGCCGCACACTCTATTGGGGTTTCTAAATTGACAATTGTCCGACGCCATGTTCTGCCTAATGTGCTTGGGATCGTGATGGTTTATTCCTCATTAATGGTACCAGGATTCATTATGTTCGAATCGTTTTTGAGCTTCTTAGGGCTTGGTGTTCAACCACCCGACACGAGCTGGGGAATCCTAATTTCCGAAGGCGCAAAAACGATTGACGTTGCATTGTGGATGCTGCTTTTTCCCTCTCTGTTTTTAGTTGCCACCCTCTTTTGTTTTAACTTCATCGGCGATGGCTTGCGTGATGCTCTTGACCCGAAAGACCGATAAGGACAAACCCATGCTATCTATTGAAAACATGAACGTGCGCTTCGATACGCCAGATGGGCAAGTGCAAGCGGTCAGTAATCTCTCCTACTCGATTAAAGCGGGCGAAACTCTTGGGATTGTTGGGGAATCAGGTTCGGGAAAAAGCCAATCTGTTTTCGCATTAATGGGGTTAACCGCAGACAACGGCGCCGTGTCTGGAAGCGCAATGTTCCACGGTGATGATTTACTCGCGATGTCGAAAAAGCAGCTCAACCGCATCCGTGCAGAGAAAATCGGAATGATCTTTCAAGATCCGATGACGTCACTTAATTCATTCATGAAAATTGGCAAGCAGCTTTGTGAAGTTCTCATGATTCATAAAGGAATGAGCCGAAAACAAGCAAAAATGGAATCGATTCACATGTTGGATGCGGTGCGTATTCCCTCTCCCGAAACTCGGATGAATCAATACCCTCACGAATTATCTGGCGGAATGCGTCAGCGAATCATGATAGCGATGGCGTTGTTGTGTAAGCCCGAGTTGTTAATTGCAGACGAACCAACCACCGCATTAGATGTAACCGTTCAGGCTCAAATTTTGACGCTATTACGAGACTTACAACAAGAGTTCAATACGGCCATTTTACTGATCACTCACGATATGGGCGTCGTCGCCGAGATGTGTGATCGCGTATTGGTCATGTATGGTGGTCAAAAAATGGAGCAATCAGATACCGAGACATTGTTCGCTCAACCTGCTCACCCCTATACTCAAGGCCTGCTAAAGGCTATTCCTTCTATCACTGAAGATATGCCGCGTTTACCAATCATCCCAGGTAACCCACCAAGTGCGTTGATTAACCATAAAGGGTGTCCGTTTAGAGAGCGGTGCGAGTATCGAGAGACGCGTTGCCAATACGAAACCCCACGGTTTTCTCCATTAAACACGAGCCAGTCCATTGCCTGTCACGTTAACGCACCCAGTGTTATCACTCCTATTCAAATAAAAGCTTAAGGAGGCGTTATGAATAAAAAAGAAGTCCTCATGTCTGCTCGTGATTTAAACGTCCACTTTCCTGTGTCGCGTCACCTTATTCCAAGTCGACGTAAAATCGTGAAAGCGGTCAATGGTATCGACTTAGATGTTTATCGAGGCGAAACACTTGGCATTGTGGGGGAATCAGGCTGCGGAAAATCAACGCTTGCACGCGCCTTACTTCGCTTAATTGAACCTACACAAGGCGAGTTGACTTGGAAAGGTCAAGACATGCTCGGGTTTAGTAAAAAAGAGCTTTCCTCTCGACGCAGAGAATTTCAGATGGTGTTTCAAGACCCATCCGCTTGTTTGAATCCGAGGTTAACCATCTCAGAATGCATCGCCGAACCACTGCTCACCCACGAGCCGCAACTTAAACGGGCAGAGGTAGAAAAGCGTGTCATCGCTATGATGGATAAAGTGGGTCTCTTGGCTAGCCAGCGAAACCGCTATCCACATGAATTTTCCGGAGGTCAATGCCAGCGTGTGGGCATTGCTAGAGCGTTAATTCTCAATCCAGATTTGGTCGTGTGTGATGAACCCGTTAGTGCGCTAGATGTCTCCATACAAGCTCAGGTCATCAATCTTCTAGATGATCTTAAACAAGAAATGGGGTTAACACTGGTAATGATTGCGCACGACTTAAGCGTGGTGCGCCACATCAGCGACCGCGTTATGGTGATGTATCTTGGTAAACCTATGGAAGTAGGACGTTACGATAAAGTATTTGATGATGCACAACACCCCTACACCAAAGCACTGTTATCTGCTGTCCCGATAGCTATTCCGCAATTAGCACGTGACCGTGAAATACAACTATTGCCCGGCGACCTTCCTTCTCCACTTAACCCACCTAGCGGTTGCGTTTTTCGTACTCGATGCCCAGAAGCAACAGAAGTATGCGGGCAACAGAACCCAATAAAAACAGGCTCGGAGCAGCATCATATCTATTGCTCAAATATGACTTTAGGAACCATTTAATGAACAATACTAACTCAGTAAACCAACGCCTTACGTTATTGCGTGAGGCAATGTCCTTTCACAACGTGTCTGCATATATCGTGACCAACAATGACCCGCATAACAGCGAATACTCAGCGGATCACTGGTTAGCGCGAAGCTGGATTTCAGGTTTTACCGGCTCAGCAGGCGATGTCGTCATTACCCAACAAGGTGGTGGCCTGTGGACTGATGGTCGTTACTATATTCAAGCTGAAGAACAGTTACACGGCACAGGACTTGAACTGTTTAAAGCCAAACAACCAGAAACGCCGACAATTGCCAAATGGCTGGCTACCACGCTCCCAGAAAACAGTATTGTCGCGGTTGACGGGCGCGCCATCAGTTACGCTTTTTATCAAGGCCTCAAACAAGCCTTTGAAGCGAAAAACATTAAGATCATTCTCGACCTAGATTTGCTCACACCGATTTGGCTTGAAAGACCACCTCGCCCAAGTGCACCCGTATTCGTGCACCCCACCGCTTTTGCTGCCATTGACACAGAAAATAAGTTAGCGAGAATCCGTTCTTGGTTAACCGAGAACCAAGTAGATAGCTTATTAGTGTCAACGCTAGATGATGTCATGTGGACAATGAATATTCGAGGTGGTGATACGAATTACTGCCCAGTTTCTGAAGCCTATCTAATCGTAGAGCAATCACTTGCGACACTGTTTATTGATAAGGCCAAACTGCCTCAAGACGTTGAAAGAGCACTGACCGAGCAGAGTGTACACATTCGCCATTACAACTACGTAAGTCAGTATTTGAATCAGCAATGTGAGGGATTATCGCTCGCTTTTAGCCCGACCCACACAGCCAGCTTATTGGTGAGTTCGATTGAACGGAATGTGAATCTAAAGCCAATGGCTTGCCCTGTAACGGCAATGAAGGCCATAAAAAATGCGACCGAGCTAACTAGCCTAGAACAGGCATTAACAGACGATGGTGTGGCAATCGTAAGGTTTATGAACTGGCTAGAAGAGCAAGTTCCAAGCGGACTCGTTACAGAATTATCTGCTGAGGCACAACTGAATCACTATCGCCGTCAAACCCGACATTATGTAAGTGACAGTTTCCGCACTATCGCAGGCTTCGCGGCTCACGGGGCAAAAATGCATTATGCCGCCGATGAAGAAAGCAATGCGGCAGTCAATGAAAGCAACTTCTTTCTCGTCGATTCTGGTGGCCAATACCTTGGCGGGACAACAGACATCACCCGTACTTTCCACTTCGGGTCACCGACCATTAAGCAGCGCAAAGATTATACCTTGGTGCTCAAAGCGGTCATCCGACTGACTCAGACTCGATTCATGAAAGGCTCTACGGGTGCCAATCTTGATATCATGGCGCGTGGCGTCTTATGGCAACATGGTATTGATTACAAGTGCGGCACTGGACACGGCGTGGGCATTTGCTTGAATGTTCACGAAGGCCCACAAAATTTCTCGCAAAGCCACCACGAGGTTGAACTAAAACCGGGTATGGTCATTACCAATGAACCAGGCGTTTATCGCGAAGGTGAGTACGGGGTAAGAATAGAGAACATTCTTAAAGTTGTAGAAGTAGAACAAAATGAGTTCGGCACGTTTTACGGTTTTGAGACCATCACTCTTGCTCCAATTGCGACCAACGCCCTTGACTTATCAATGCTAGATCAAGCAGAGCTAGACTGGCTCAATCATTACCATTCACGAGTCTATCAAGCGCTTAGCCCTTTTCTTGATGCGCAAGATAAAAACTGGCTTCAACGCACAACCCAACTTATTGAGAAATAGGATATCAGCAAGTTTTATAACGTTTTCATTTTCATCTCAAACTCCTTGTTTGCCAGCCTTCGGGCTGGTTTTTTTATAGAGATAACGGCGTGAAAAACAAAAACGCCCCGCAATGTTAGCGAGGCGATCAATTAAATTAAAATGATGCAGTTAAAATGCCCTACTGACGACACTTCTGAGCATCAAAATCAACGACGATGGCGGCATTCTCAAAGTCACCAGAGACTTTAACGTAGCCCCAGTAGTTACTCTGATTTGACAACGTAATACACTCTCCATTACCAATATTATCTGACCACCCGTGAAGATTAGCACCATCCGGCCAACCAGAGTTACTGTATTCAAGCTTTAGGTTGCCCGTACCGTTCCCCGCCGTTATCGCCAGATTTGAGCTCTCATTCACCGCTGGCACGCTCAGCCAAATGGTTTGTTGATTTGCCAAGCAAACAGGCTCTCCTGCTGTTAGGCGTCCATCGCTTACTTTACTTTGCACCGCGCAGTCTTGTGGCAATGTGTCATTACCGCCCAACGTTGAGATAACAACACTATGAGTGGCGGTTGCCGTCAAGCCTTCACTGTCTGTCACACTTAGACTGACCGAATACTCCCCTTCACTCCCATATTGGTGCGTCGGCTTGGTTTGTGTACTTGTCGAGCCATCACCGAAGTCCCATAAGACGCTGACGATCTTCCCGTTTGGGTCTGTACTGTTTTCACTGCTAAATGTAATGCTTTCACCGACTTTCCCCTTACTGTTTGCGGTTATGACTGCATTAGGTGCACCATTTGAGACAAGGGCTTGCTGCCACTGCTCAAACTCACTTTGATACAAATTCGCCCATTGGGTGATCGTGGCCTTGTAATTGCTCCAATTCCCTTGGCGCGTTTCCACCAGCATTTGGTTTACGTCATCTTTATGATTTTCAAACATAAAACGTACAGCTAAGTACCCCCAACGATAAATTCGATCGACATCAAACCCATCATAAGTAGTCTCGAAAATCTCACTTAAGGTATACGTCGAGCCGTCTAAAATCGTCTCAAGTGCTGCTTGGTTGTCATTTTCTTGAGCGACATACTCTGCAATGCCTTCACTCCACCACACTATTTTTTCAGTTGGATGACTAAACCCTCCATAGAGATCAAATCGACCATCTAAGTAATGCACGTATTCGTGCTCTAGGTTCCAGACAAAGTGATCCGCGTTCGCATAAGAGGCTTCATAGGCAATAAAGTTGGGAATATTCCCCGGCAGGGAAGGGTCGCCCTCCAAGTACATACCGCCATTGTCAGTACTAATATCGAAAATTGGCCCTGCGTACTTACCATAATCGGTGCTTGAATCGAAGATATTGACTTGGAGCTGAGTGTTGTGGTCATCTTTTACTGGCTGTTCACCAGTTTCTAATGACTGATGAAAGTAACCCTCTTCGTAGCCCATTTTAGAACATGCGGCCGCGTGTTGCTCTTGCGTCATATTCTGGGACAATATTCGAATTGTCGGACTACAAGTATAAGTTTGCGATAGCACTAAGCCTTTTAGCTCAGTTTCGAAATTACAAATTCCGAACTCACTACAATCTGCGTAATATGAGGCGGTGTCTGCCGCCGCAAGCCAAACTGCGTCACCCCGACCATACATTTCATACTGTTCAAAGATTCGACTTAGCTGACTCTTCATCACAGAACTCGCGTTACCCGTATACTTGGTCAGACGCCCGAGCTCTCGCCCCGCATTCGCGGCCATGAACTCATCTTCAGCACCGATTGATGACGCCCTTAGAGCAAAATCGCCTAAAGCCTTGGCAAGGTCCGTTTGGTTGCCAATTATTTGCACAAATTGCTCGTTCCACTGCCCACCAAACAAAATAGTGAAAACACCGTTAACTGCATTGCGCATATACCAGTGCTGGGCGTATTGATCATTCCAACGAGTAAGCCACTGGGTCACTTGTGGTAAGTACGCGTGCTGCAAGCCCGCACTATCCATAGTGATGATGACTTCACTAAGCACTTTGCCGTGACGATCGCTGTTCTCGTAGAAGTTTGCGTTGTTAACAAACGCATCCACTGATTCTTTCACCGCTGGGGTAACCCATTCAATAAATGAGATGTTGTCATTGTAAAACTCGGCGTAATAACCCGCGCGCAAGTATAAGAACAACGTTTCGAGTTCATCGCTCCCGCCACCTGTATACCCCTTCGCCAATGTCGTAGTACGCTTCGCAATGTTGTACATATGATCGGAGCTAAATACCGACTCTTGAATCCGACTTTCAGCAGAGAATAACTGGTTCACGCACGTCGCGCCCTGACTTAAAATTTCGCTGATCAATTGGTTACTGCTTTCGGTAACCAATGCTTCCAAATCACAAGCAGTGCTCGACTCATCAAGACTTTCAAGTGACTGTACTCGAGTTGCCTTGGAGGGCTGAATAGGGAGAGTTGCGGTTGGTTGGTATTCAACTCGATTGGATTCAACACCGTGTGTATGAGCCGAATGTGCATGTTGCTCTGTAACTTGAGAAACTGGCTCGCTTAACGCAAATACGCCAGTGCTGGTTAATGTTGTCGCAATCGCGACACTCAAAATCTTCAGTTCCATCTAATTTCTTCTATATTGAGTTTTCCTTAGATGCATTACGTCTTTTGCATCGCCACTGCCCTTATTACTGCAAGAGCATCTCCATATAATCTACTCGCAAGACAAGAAGAAACATTTTGTTAACAACTAGATGTGGCGGTATCAGTTTTTGGTACTAGAAGGAACACGGAGTGAACTTTAAAAATTCGTATTTGTTAAAAAATAGAGATGAGCTAGAGAAGAAACGTTTAGTTATACGAGTATACCCAGCACGTTAAATGGCTAGGTATACTCCAAAGTGGGTCGATAAAAATTCGCGAATCAAAGCCCCTAAAGAAGGAATCGGACAATGGGCTAATACTTTTGTAGGCTCTAGGCTGCTTTGTGGTCGAAGAGTGCGGTAATTTGCTCTTTTAACGCGTGCAAAAATTCGGTATTTGGTGTGTTTTCAAGGTACATTTCATACTCTTTAGAGTTATAAAAGTACTCATGCGCAGATGCATTAAGGATCTTACTAAAAGATAGTGTTTCCAACTCGTCTTCAAGGGAACGACTGCTCAATTCACCATATCCTAAATCGCTATCCTCAGCGAATTGGGACTCAATGTTGCTGACATATAAAGCACAATCCTTAATACAGAACTCGACATTACTTATACGTTGCTCGATGTCTTTGAGCTGATCACTGTTCCATTTAGACTTCTCTTGCTCAAGCTTATCAATAAGCCCACTTTCACGAAGCCTTGAATTGTTATCTTTAATTCTTAGTAGCTCATCAAGCACTTTATTAAACTCAGTTTCAGCTCTAAGTCTTAAGATTTCCAAATCCTTGGAGAACAGCTTTGCTTTAAGTTCACTCGCTTGGTACAAGCCAGAGATAGCAGCATTTCTTTTAACTCCAAACATAAAAACCCACCCAAAAGATACTTATTAAAAAGTAGCACACAAAAAGCCAGATAGAAGACGCAAGGTTTTCGTCATTAGGCTACATTCTACGAACGACACTCGATTGTAGCGCAATAAACAGAATTTTCATCACCATGAAACACATACTATTTGAATGAAAATCACACAGTTACTTTGATAAAAGTATTTATTTCAGAAAGAGTAAGACGTAAGTATGTGATGATGTATATTGACGCTTCAAAACAAAAAACGCCCACACTCTACTACCCAAGTCAAACACTAATGTCAGAAACTGGACAAATCACTCACTATTTACAGTAATAAGAAGTCACTGTTTCATTGAAAATCAAAGTGTCAACATAAAGATGGGAAGTAACCGAATCATAGACGGCATCGCTGATGAAACGTTAGAATGCCACTACTTTAATAATCTTCCATAATATTTATGACAGACGCTGATATTGAGCTACAACACCTTTGGTTAGAAGTGCAAGCCGAACGCTGGCAAAACCTGCCACGCTTTTTATTCAGTTACTACTGCTACAAGCACAACCTTGTCAGTAAAACCAACAAAGTTTGTTGGGAGACGGCACGTGCAAGACTGCGCGCTTCAACCTCAATAAAAGAGCGAAAAAAGGCGGTGGTTGAACCGTTAGTCTCTGAGGAAACCGTCGTTGGGTTATTGAAATCCATCAGCAAAGATGGGGAAATGACGTTTAACGTGATGGTAACCACACTTAATGCGTTTTTGCACTATGTTGTGATTAGCAAGGAAGAGAAAGCCCGACTTAAACCAAACATGCCAGCTAGTTGGTATCAGCGATCAAACAAGTCGCCTTTGGCACGTTTCGAGCAAGCTGGCATTAAGCTACCAGAGTGATATGTCAGTCATCGCTGAAGATAAACACAAAAGACAAGCGCCTACAATGAGGCGCAGTTGATCAAAAATTGAGGTGCCCCTAAACAAAAGTGCAAAGTGACCAACAAAGAAAAAGTCTGGTTATTCTTGAATGCCTCTAATGCGTACATTACGTCTACGTAAAAGTTCTAATGTCACGAGCAAACACACCGACATAAAAATCAGCAACGTAGCGACCGCCAATATGGTCGGACTAATTTGCTCTCGAATTCCTGACCACATCTGCCTCGGAACGGTTTTTTGTTCTGCCCCAGTCAGGAATAGCGCCACCACAACCTCGTCGAACGATGTGCCAAAGGCAAACAAGCCGCCAGAAATCATCCCCGGACGAATCAGCGGAAAGGTAATGTGTCTGAAAGTATAAACAGGGTTTGCTCCTAAGCTAGCCGCCGCTTTTACCAGGCTATGATCAAAGCCGCTTAAGGTCGCAGTAACGGTAATGACAACAAAAGGCGTACCTAACGCGGCGTGTGCCAAAATGACGCCTAGATAAGTTTGTGATAAGCCAAGACGTGTGTAGAAAAAGTACATCGCAGCAGCAGAGATAATGACTGGTACGATCATGGGTGAGATCAACAGCGCCATAATCGTATTGCGAAAAGGCAAGTTACTACTGGCTAAACCCAACGCCGCCAGAGTTCCTAGCCCTGTTGCAACGAGTGTCGCCATAAAAGCAATAAACGTGCTGTTTTTCAGCGCCAACAGCCACTGATCACTAGTAAACATTTCTTGATACCAGCGAGTAGAATACGCTGCCGAGTCAAGGTTTAACATCCCCTCGGTAAAAGTAAAGTAAGGCGTTGCATTAAACGATAACGGGATGATGGTCAGAATTGGAGCGATTAAAAAGAACAGCACCACCCCACAAAAAGCTAAGTAACCTGCGTAAGCAACTCGCTCTACTTTTGATGCATAGTTTGGTAATGCCATGGTTATCCCCCAACCTTAAGGTTGTTAATGCCAACCACACGGTTGAACATATAAAACAGAACCAGTACAACGAACAAAAGCAGTCCACCCAATGCGCCAGCCATCCCCCAGTTCAGTGATGTCTGCATATGATAGGCAATCATATTGGAGATCATCTGTCCGCTTCTTCCACCAACCAAAGCGGGCGTAATGTAGAAGCCAATAGAAAGAATGAAAGTAAGCAAGGCCCCCGCACCTATCCCCGGTAACGTAAGCGGCATATAAACTTTGATGAACGCAATGAAAGGCGTCGCGCCTAGAGAACGAGCGGCACGGAAATAAGTTGGGCTAATTCCTTTCATTACGCTATACAGAGGCAGGATCATAAACGGCAACAGAATGTGAACCATAGACACCACCGTTCCGAAGGTATTGTGAATCATCTGAATTCGCTCAGAAGTAAAACCCGACCAAATAAGGAGATCATTAATGACCCCTTGGTTTTGCAGCAGAACAATCCAAGACGTGGTTCTGACTAACAATGATGTCCAAAATGGCAGCAGCACAATAATTAAAAGTAAGTTCGCGCGCTTATCAGGTAAATTGGCAAGCAGGTAAGCAACGGGGTACGCCATCACCAAACAAATTAAGGTGATTGAAATAGACATCCAAAAAGTTTTAAAGAAAAGGTCGACGTATATTTGGCGTTTTTCTGGTTGGGGCTCAATGTCTCCAAACTCATTCACTTGCAAGTCTAGCGCTGCAAGATAGTGACTGAATGTTAATGCGCCACTAAGATTCTTAAACGCCGCCCAATATTTAGGATTAGTCCATCGCTTATCCAGCTTAGCCAACTGTGTCACCGAGCTCGGCAGCGACGTCAAACGAGACAACTTTCTGCCGGTTTTCATGAGTAAACTGCGCATACCAGACTCTTCAATATTCATCCGGTTGGCTATTTTCGGCAGCTCTTTGCTTTGATAAAGCGCAAGTACTTCAACAGAGAATGCCTCAATGACTTCTTGATGAGGCTGACCTTGATAATCCCAACTTTCTAAGGCTTGAATAGTTTGTGGTAGTGACAGGGATATTTCTCGGTTATCCACGCTTCGATAAAGCATGTCGAGGATAGGAAAAGCAAACGTAAGCAGAATAAAACACACCAATGGCGTTGTGAGCATAATGGAGCGAAGCTTTTTTCGGCGCTCGGCCTTTTGCAACTGCGCTTTCAGATTGGTTTCTTGCTCATGAACTTGGCGTTCGATTTCCAATACAGAATCTAATGCGGTTAGCTCTCGACTCATGCTGCTACCTCGCTACTTTGAGTTTGTGTCCCATCAAGAGCATGGCAATCGTCACTTTGCCAACCAATACGACAAATTGAACCAGGCGTTAACTGCAAGTGTTTACGATTATCGTTAGGTACTTTAACGATGAAGTGACCAACGCTCTCTACTTCGACGACCAGACGATAATGATCACCGTGATAAATCAATTCTCGTAGGACGCCCGAGACTTGGTTCTCGCAAGACGCTTTCTCTGGTTGAATAACAATCTTTTCTGGTCGAATGGAAAGTGTTGTTCTCTGCCCTTGCTCAGAGACTCTGACAGGTTTCGCAGTAAATAACTCTTTCCCAACGAGCACTTGGCAATACTTTCCGTTCCACTCTTTGACTAAACCTGAGAGTTGGTTGTTTTCTCCGATAAACTGCGCAACAAACGTATTACTCGGAGATTCATAAAGCTCGGTTGGTGTCGCGAGTTGTTGCACTTCGCCGTGATTAAAAACCGCAATACGGTCGGACATAGTGAGAGCTTCGTCTTGATCGTGCGTCACATACAAAATGGTAATGCCAAGCTTTTCATGCAAATGTTTAATTTCCATCTGCATTTGCTCACGCAGCTGCTTATCTAACGCGCCTAGTGGTTCATCCATCAACACGAGTTTAGGCTCAAACACTAATGCTCGCGCTAACGCAACACGCTGTTGTTGACCACCTGATAACTGCTTCGGGTATCGAGTCGCAACATGCTCAAGCTCGACCATTTCTAATACACTCTGAACTTTGCTTTGAATCGTGTCACTGTCGAGTTTTCGCACCTTTAAAGGAAACGCAAGATTCTCAGCAATGGTCATATGTGGAAACAACGCATAGTTTTGAAACACCATACCGATATCGCGCTTGTGCGGCGCGAGATGATTAACAGGAACGCCATCAATATAAATGTCTCCACCGGTCGCAGTTTCAAAGCCTGCTAGCATCATCAAGCAAGTGGTCTTGCCCGATCCTGACGGCCCCAACATAGTAACAAACTCTCCGGGAGCAATATCTAAGTTGAAGTCTTTCACCACCAAATTCGTGCCATCGTAGGTTTTCTTAACGTGTTGAAAGCTGACATAGTCCTTGTTTTCCGTGCTCATGACTTCCCTCTTCTCATTTTTTGAATATTACGAATGAGTAGAGCGTCAGTTAACGCTCTACTAAACAGCACAATTACAGATTGTATTTGGATAGGTCTAAGCGGGTTTCTAACGCGTGTTCAACCATTTGAATGACTTGTTGACGCTCTTCACCTTGTAAGAGTTGGCGTGGCGCACGAACTTGTTCAGAGCCACGTCCGCAGACTTGCTCGGCCAATTTTATGCACTGAACCAGCGTAGGAATGGTGTCTAAACGCAGTAGGGGTAAGAACCAACGGTAGATCTCTAACGCTTCAGCATAACGACCTTGGCTTGCCAGTTTATAAATCGCAACGGACTCTTCTGGGAATGCGTTGGTTAAACCAGAAATCCAGCCGGTCGCACCTAACACCAATGATTCAAGAGCGATGTCATCAACACCACTGAACACGGTAAAGCGGTCATCAAATTTATTGTAAAGCTCGGTGATACGACGAGTATCAGTGGTCGACTCTTTGATAGCTACAATACTTTCAAACTCAGCCAGTTTCGCCATGATATCGAGGTTTACATCGACACCATAAGCAACCGGGTTGTTATAAATCATGATTGGCATTTCTGGCGTTGCTTTTGCTAGCGTGCGGTAATATTCGAACGTTTCGCTCTCAGACGTGCGGTAAACCATGGCAGGCATCACCATACAACCATCGATACCAATTTTGTACGCATCCTGCATGTAATCAACAGCTGCTGTGGTAATAGACTCTGCTGTACCAGCAATCAAAGGCACACGGCCATTTACGACTTCTTTTGCCGCTTGCAAGACCTGGCGTTTCTCCTCCGGGTACAACGCACAGTTCTCACCGACAGTACCCAAGCAGATAATGCCATTCACACCATCTTTAATTTGGTTATCTATAACAGTTTGCGTTGCGTCTAAGTCGATTGACTGATCTTGACGAAATTGCGTACTGACCGCCGGATAAACACCTTTCCAATCAATTTTCATGAACTACTTTCCTTATATGTATATTGTATGCAATTTAAATGAACGAGCGAAAATGCTCAGACATGGCTATCTATGCCATTTTCTAACAACACCGCCTTTACAGCGGCCAAATCAGCCAAAGCACTGCCAACTGATTTGTATAAAGTAATGACCTCATCGTTTTGACGTCCTGAGATTTGTTGGGCGCAAAGCTGCGGTAATTCCCCTTTGATATCGTCTGACGTGAACACGCCCTCTTGAATTGGAATGAGAAGATCGCCCGCTTCGGCTAATACATTAATACGGCTATCAACATACACCTGTGCTCGTTGCACTGCTTCGGAGTCGCATTCACGCTTATCCAAGTCATGATTACCGACCAAATCAATATGGGTGCCCGGCTGCACGTCTGCGCCATTAAACAAAGGCTCTGCTGATGCGGTAATACAGCTGATGATGTCAACGTGTTTGATAACGTGGTCCACATTTTCTACGACTGAAACACGGAACCGACGCTCATCAGGAAGCGACTGATACTCTGAAGATGACACAATGGCATCTACCGTCGCCTCGGCTTTGTCTGAGTTACGCCCCCAAATATAAACCTGCTTAAGTGGGCGAACCGCAGCGTATGCCCACGCAAAATAAGGCGCAAGATTGCCCGTTCCGAAGATCAACAGACGATCAGCATCGGGACGCGCTAAATAGTCCGCTGCCAACGCAGAAGCTGCGGCGGTGCGCCAAAACGTTAAAACTTTACCGTCCACGAGTGCGAGCGGCTCACCATCGTTTCGTCTGAAAACAAGCAGCTTAGATGCAAGCGTATCTTTGCCTTGCTCGGGATTATGCGGGAAATACGTAAAGGCTTTCACCGCAATCAACTCCTGGTTCCAAGCTGGAAGTAGCGCAAACGCCTCGTATTCTCCCTCTTCTAAGGGCATGACTCGGCGTTGAGGTATTGTTGCTGGCCGCGAGTACATTTCACGCATCGTTTCAATAAGAGACTCCATTGTTAAACATTGCGCGACTTGCTGTGCTTCGATGACTTTCATTATTTCTCCGAAAACATAAATACGGTTGAGGAAAAGTACGGAACCTCGCTTATGGATGAAAACTCGGCCCCATACAAAAACTAACGCCTAGTTAAGCAGCCAGGTGTTGAACTCTTCATTGAGTTCATCCGCGTAGTCTGACCACCATTCATCGTTAATCAGGAAGGCGGTTTGGAAGTTTTGAGGTGCGGTAGGAAGGTTCGCTAAAATGTCTGGGTTCACCTCCGCCGAAGACGACTTACGCGTAGGCCCATAGGCAACGTACTTAGCTTGATCAGCTAATGGTTTTGTTCCTGAAGAAAAAGCAATAAAGTCCAATGCAAGCTTTGTGTTCTCACTCCCTTTAGGTATCGCCCATCCATTCATGTAACCCATTTGACGGTCCCATATAATCCGAAATGGTTGACCTTCATCTTTACGGGCATTGTGGATTCGGCCGTTAAACGCCGAGGCGATCACCACTTCTTTGTCTGCAAGCATTTGAGGTGGCTGGGCACCTGTTGTCCACCACAGCACTTCTGATTTGATCGTATCCAACTTAGCAAAAGCACGCTCACGCCCCGCTTCGGTTTCGAGCAGGCTGTAGACCTCTTCTGGCTTTACACCATCAGCCAATAGTGCCCACTCAAGATTACCCTGAGGTTGTTTTTGCAATGCACGTCGACCTGGAAAAGTTTTTAGGTCAAAAAGATCGGTCAACTTGCTAGGCAAAGCCTTACCTTTAAACGCTTCTTCGTTCACCGCTAATACAGTGGACACTACGATGGTATTGATTGCGCACTCGTGAATCGCACCATCAATGAAATCCTCTTGTGCTGGTGTTCCATCTGCGCCCGGAGGCAAAATACTTGGGCTCACTGGTTCTAATAGCCCTTCGGCACAACCACGAACAATGTCCGGCTTGTCGAGAGAAACCAAATCCCAGCGCACATTGTTCGCTTCCACCTGTGCTTTAATTTCGGCTAATCCGCCGCTGAAATCCTCGGATACGATCTCGACACCTGTTTTTTTAATGAAAGGCTTGTGATATGCCTCCACTTGGCTCTTGGTGAATGCACCACCCCAAGACACGACCGTCAATTTGTCTTCAGCATAAGCAGAGGTCCCCAACAGCATTCCTGAAATCAACAGCGCCAATGGTGCTTTGGTCATTCGTGACATGTTTTACTCCTTTTGGTTGTTTTTCTGGAGGCATCCGAGTACGGCTGTTGGACACCATTTTTGTTAAAATTAAGTTAACATTAGCATTTAATATATTTTATACAATATTTAATATTAAATTTTTCAGGCGAATCGTTGTAATGAAAAAGGTGATAGATCAATCGATGTCGGCTTTCCTTCGATAAGCTCTAAAAGGAGATCTGCCGTAATCGCCGCTTGAGTTAATCCAAGGTGTTGGTGGCCAAATGCCAGTAATACATTTCCATCCCAAATGCTATCAATAACCGGTAACGAGTCGACTGTTGAAGGCCGATTACCCATCCACTTTTCTCCTTGCTTGAGTGGATTTAACTCCGATTCAAACATCTCATCACCTAACTGAAAAAGCATTTCTGAACGTTTCATATTGGGTGGTGATTCTACATCGGCATACTCAACAGTGCCTGCCAAGCGTAGCCCGCCAGACATCGGAGTCATGATGAATTTTCTATCGGCAGAGCTAATAGGAAATGGCAGTACATCACGCTTGTCATCCACCATTAGGTGATAACCACGCTCGGCTTGCATAGGCACTTTGACTCCGGTTAGCTGCCATATCAAAGGCTTAGAATGTACACCAGCGGCAACAATGATTCGGTCAAATGAATGTGTTTGAGACTCAACCAACACATCACCATTTTTCTCCAACGCAGATACACCTTTTTGTAAAATCTTACCGCCAAGAGCTTCAAAAGCTTCACTTAGCTCAACACAGATCTGATAAGGGTCTAGCGTATGTCCTGTATCGGGAAAAAAGACGCCGACACGAACCTTATGGCTGAGATCAGGTATCCGCTTTCGAATCGCCTCTTGCGTCCAAACTTGATACGCCACACCGTTTTTGGCCAGTGAGTTAAGCGTACTTTGGTAGTCTTTAAACAGTTTCTCGTTTTCAAAAGTGAGCAATGAACCATTCATTTTTATTAGATGCGCTTTTCCGATTGAATCAAGCACGCCACGCCAACTTGCCACTGACCGCTCGTTAAGAGTTTTAATCGCGTTTTTTGCCTGCTCCGCGGCTGATGGCTTTGTTTGTAATAGAAAACGAATCATCCACCCGATAGTGCTTGGAATATCTTGCCAACGGATCGAAACCGGACTTTTGGGATCTAGCAGCATTTTAGGTAATTGTGGAAGCAGCGCTGGCGTTGCAAGAGGGAAGATTTGCTCAGTCGCGATATGACCTGCATTTCCCTTAGAGCATCCATTCCCCACGCCATTGGGATCAAAAATTGTGACTTGATAACCTTGCTGCTGCAACTTCAATCCAATTGATAAGCCAATAATCCCCGCACCTATCACGGCGATCCTTTCCTTTTTTGTTTCATCCTTGACCAACATAAATATGCTCCGAGTCACACTTGAAAACGTAGATTGTATACAATATATTTTACATTACGTTAACATCACTATTGTTTAATTCAACCATTTTTTCAGCAAGGAGCGAAAAATGAGACAGGGAACTTTTTTCTGTATTGATGCCCACACCTGCGGCAACCCAGTTAGGCTGGTAGCAGGCGGTGTGCCTCCACTCGAAGGCAATACCATGAGCGAAAAGCGCCAATACTTTCTTGAGCATTATGATTGGATTCGTCAGGCACTCATGTTTGAGCCTCGCGGACACTCAATGATGTCGGGGTCAGTTGTCTTGCCTCCTTGCAGCGATAACGCAGACGCTTCAATTCTGTTTATTGAAACCAGTGGCTGCTTACCAATGTGTGGCCACGGCACCATTGGAACCGTCACTACCGCTATCGAGAATCGCCTTATCACTCCCAAAAAAGAAGGCCGTTTGATACTTGATGTCCCAGCAGGACAAATCGAAGTGCACTACCAAACAAAAGGTGACAAGGTCACGTCGGTGAAGATATTTAACGTACCAGCTTACCTTGCCCACCAAGACGTAACCGTGAACATAGAGGGCTTAGGTGAGCTCACTGTCGATGTTGCTTATGGCGGAAACTATTACGTAATCGTCGATCCTCAAGAAAACTACGCCGGACTTGAACACTACTCTCCAGATGAAATTTTGATGCTTTCTCCAAAAGTTCGCGAAGCGGTATCTCGAGCGGTTGAGTGCGTACATCCAGAAGATCCAACAGTGTGCGGTGTTTCTCACGTGCTATGGACCGGAGAGCCCACTCAAGAAAACGCTACCGCTCGAAATGCTGTGTTTTACGGCGACAAAGCGTTGGATCGCTCGCCATGTGGTACGGGAACAAGTGCGCGCATGGCGCAATGGCATGCAAGAGGCAAACTCAATCAAGGAGAAGACTTTGTTCACGAAAGTATCATCGGCAGCCTATTTCAAGGACGTATAGAAGGCATTACCGAAGTGAATGGCAAAGCCGCTATTTTGCCAAGCATTGAAGGATGGGCACAAGTATACGGTCACAACACGATATGGGTAAACGATGAAGACCCATATGCGTACGGATTTGAAGTGAAGTAATAAGGATAGTAAGGAAGAATGATGACCCCACAAGAACCAACCACTTTTTACGCAGTCAACGCCTTTACTGGTGAGCCTCTACCCACAGAGTTTCCGGTGCATGGGGAGCAAGAAGTTAATCAAGCCGCCTCAGCCGCCCAAAGCGTTGCGCGTGAGTTTCGCCAACTAAGCAATGCAAAGCGAGCGAGCTTACTTTGCTCTATCGCCTCTGAATTGGAAAAGAAGAGTGAAGAAATCGTTGCTCGTGCTCATTTAGAAACTGCCCTTCCCGAAGCACGTTTAAGCGGTGAAATAGGACGTACCGCCAACCAATTACGACTATTTGCCGAGGTTGTGAGCTCGGGTAATCACTATCAAGCAATCTTCGATACGCCAAACCCAGACCGCCAACCACTGCCAAAACCAGATATTCGTCGTCAACAAATCGCAATTGGCCCTGTCGCCGTGTTTGGTGCGTCTAATTTTCCGCTCGCATTTTCTACGGCAGGTGGTGATACGGCTTCGGCACTGGCTGCTGGCTGTCCTGTGATTGTAAAAGGCCATACCGCCCACCCTGGCACCAGTCAACTTGTTGCCGAGTGTATTGAGGCTGCACTTGAGAAAGAGTGCTTACCGCAAGCCATCTTCACGCTATTGCAAGGCAACAAACGCGCACTTGGCCAAGCACTCGTTACCCATCCAAAAATTAAAGGGGTTGGGTTTACAGGCTCCGTCGGTGGTGGCCGTGCGCTGTTCAATCTAGCTCAGCAAAGACCAGAGCCAATCCCCTTCTATGGTGAACTAGGGGCGATTAACCCAACATTTATTCTCCCTTCAGCCATACGGGCAAACGCATCATTGGCTGAAGAATTTGTGGCTTCTATGACTTTGGGCTGTGGACAATTTTGTACAAAACCAGGCGTTGTATTTGTCTTGAATTGCCCAGAAACGCAAGCCTTTATCGAAACCGCTCAAGGGTTAATTCGACAACAATCAACGGCCACTTTGCTAACGCAAGGAATCCGAGAAACATATGAATCCGAAGTGGATAAGCGAACTTCCGAAACAGGCATTAACGTCACTCGTTCTGAACAAGCAGAAGCGACCAATGTCTCACCAGCACTGTTCGTGACGGACAGTAAAAACTGGCGTAAAAACCCACAATGGGAGGAAGAAATATTTGGTCCTCAATCGTTAATCGTAATCTGTGAAGATTTCGATGACATGTTGAAACTGAGTGATTCACTGACTGGATCGCTCACCGCAACCCTTCACGCTACCGCTGAAGACGAAGAACAAGCCAAGCAACTGCTTCCAAGTTTGGAAGAAATCGCCGGACGCCTTGTATTCAACGGTTGGCCAACTGGCGTCGAGGTTGGTTACGCTATGGTTCATGGTGGACCATATCCGGCTTCAACCAATTCTGCCTCAACATCTGTCGGTGCGGAGGCTATTCATCGTTGGTTGCGTCCGGTCGCTTATCAAGCTTTGCCAGAATCTTTATTGCCGGATTCATTAAAAGCGTCGAACCCACTGGGTATCCAACGCGCCATAGATGGCAGTGTGTCCCAATAAGATCAACAAATGGCTCAAAAAGGCATCAACTGATGCCTTTTATTTCACTCTACTTCTCAAAACCTTCTTTCCTAGTTGGTTTGTGCCAGAAAAACAATAAACTACTAAAGTAAAATGGATTGGATACAATATTAATTTCACGGGAGACTTCAATGTCACAGAAACCTGTTTTTAAAACGCGCACTCAGCTCGTTGAGGAAGCAATTCGAACTCAGATCTTGAAGGGCGAGTTAAAAACTGGTCAACCTTTACGTCAAGATGCGTTAGCAAAAGAGTTTAATGTTAGCCGAATTCCTGTGCGTGAAGCGTTAGTTCAATTGGAAGCACAAGGACTCGTTAGCTTTGAACCTCACAAAGGTGCGACGGTCACTGAGCTATCTCCAGAGAAAATCAATGAGCTATTTGAACTGCGCGCTGTCGTGGAATGCCACATTTTAGAGCGCGCGATTCAAAATATGACAGACGCTGACCTTGAACGCGCGCGCGAAGTTCGCGAACGTTTCGAGTCAGTAGTGAACAGTGGCGACGAAGTAGAAGAATGGAGCAACTACAACTACGAGTTCCACAAAGCCCTATATGCGCCAGCCAACATGCCTGAAACTATGGACGTCATTTACAACCTGAACACAAAGTGTGACCGATACATACGCATGCAGCTATTGTTTACTACAGGCATTAAAAAGGCAGAAGAAGAGCACTTAAGCTTGTTTGAAATGTGCCAAAATCGTGATATCGAAGGCGCCAAGTACCTGCTGAAAAAACACATTCTAGAAGCAGGCACAGCGATTCGAAACCTGCTGCTTGAAAGGCAAAATATCAGCCTGTAAACGGAATAACGAATAAGGTGATATTCAAGGATGAATGTTGGACCAAAATTTTTACTCGCAGCGCTACGACAAAAGATTAAAGAAGAAGGGCTTTGCTACAATTCCTTGTCAGAAAAAAGTGGCATCCCTTTATCTAGTATTAAACGCCACCTACATAATCCAGCTTTAGGTTTGGATAAAGTACTTATTTATCTGAACTACCTGAATACCGATCTCATCGAACTCGCAACCTTAGCCAACGAGCTTCAGCACCAAAACGAGCAAATGCTAACAGATGAAGAGAGCGCCCTTTTCGTTGAGCATCCTTATTTACTTGATTTTATTTATATGCTGACTTCTCGTGATATTAAACCGCAAGAGATAGCCCAAACTTACGGACTTTCTGATACAAGCTTACGATTCTATTTGCGTATCGCGGAAATTCTAGGATATGTCGAAAACTTCGGAGACGGCTTGTTTTACCGTTCTGGCCGTCGATTTATTATGGAAGAAGGTACGGCATTAGACACCTTATTCAAAGAGCGATTTCAACAAGATTCGCTTTCTCATGATATCAACCCAGGCGTATGTATAGGTCGCATTAGGCTCACCGAAGAGCAGAAAGTGCAAATAGAGGACGAGCTTTGTAATAAATTAGCGAAACTTAACGCAGTTAACACTTCCAACAATGAAGGTGAACTAACAAATATATTAATGCGCTGCACTCCCGGTGCTCAGATATTTTTCGCTGATGATTTACCTAACATTGACGGAAGCCTATTAAAGCACGTCGCTCAACTCACTAAATTAAGTTAAAGCATCAGACAAATAAATCAAACAAATCCCAGATAACATCATATACCCCTACCAAACTATTGATTCAAAGCGTTTCCTGAATCTAATTCTGATTTTTATTTAGCAAGCATCGCTTAGTCAACTAAGAACTTGTCTTAATTTCACACTTATTAATTGTCTTGTTAGATCTTTTGAAATAGACAGAAAACTTAAGTAATGACTAATTTAGCTTAAGGATAAAAGACAACTTTTTTACGTTATTTACCTCACACTATTTAACTATAAATTTGCAGACGAACAAATTAAATTAATACATTCACCTAGCTAATAAAAACAAAAGCAAAACACATAATTATAATTCTATTATTTATAAGGACATAGAAAAGTGAAATTTAAGTATTCTTTAGCAACGGCAGTCACTCTCGCATTATTACAAGGCTGTGGCGGTGGCGGCGGTGATAGCTCATCACCTACTCCGTCCACTAGCAGTGCAAACGGTCCAACATGGAAAGTTCATGATTTTAGCCAATCGTCGAAAACGTTTATCAACCAATGTGAAACGCCCCGCGTCGGACTGGACCCATATGACAACTATGCCGCCTATCCAGATAAATTGGGCTCTGCATTACACGAAAAACTCTTTTTAAGAGCTTTTACTAACGAAACGTATCTATGGTATGACGAGGTTCCTGATAATAATCCAGCAAACTACAAAACTGTTACTGATTACTTCAATACGCTGGTCACCTCTGCTACTACCGCGACGGGTAAACCAAAAGATCGCTTCCATTTTACCGTCCCTTATGAGGATGATATGAAATCATCGCAATCCGGTTTAGTTGCTGGATTTGGTTTTAACTGGGCATTCCTACGTGGCGTACAACCTCGAGACGTTCGTATTTCCTACACTGAAGAAGCCTCGCCAGCTGATAGAAGCGGCATTGCTCGTGGTGATAAGCTTCTGAAAATCAATAATATTGATGTGGTTAACACCGGTAGTCAGTCCGACATTGATTTTATCAACAAAACGCTCTTTAACCCTGACATCAATCAAGATTACACCTTCACATTTGAGAGTGTTGACGGTCTAGAGAAAACCGTGACGCTTACCGCCTCTGATGTCATGACCTCTCCAGTTAAAAATGCCAAAGTGATTACACACAATGGTATGCGGATCGGCTATCTGCAATACAACTCCTTTGAACCAAGCGCTCAAGCCCCGCTTATTGAGGCATTCAGTACGCTCTCAGCAGAGAATGTTGACGAGATCGTCGTTGATTTACGTTACAACGGCGGTGGTTTAGTCCTTCAGTCCTCGCAAGTAGGCTACATGCTAAGCGGTGCTGGTCAGAACCGAGTCTTCAGTGAGTTGATTCATAATGACAAAGTGATGCGTACCATTAAAGATGGGGATAACATCTATCGCTTTACGAATCTAGCAATAGACTGGGCAGCACAGAAATATTCGGATCAAGTGCTTCCGACACTGAACAAAAAGCGCGTATATGTGCTGACTTCAGGAGGCACGGCTTCCTCAAGTGAACTGTTAATCAACGCTTTGCGCGGCATTGATGTCGAGGTTATCCAAATAGGCTCAACAACCACAGGTAAACCGTACGGGTTCTCACCAGAACAAAACTGCGGCACTATGTACTACACTATTCAGTTCAAGTCGGCGAACGAGAAAAAATTTGGCGACTTCGCTGATGGTTTTATTCCTACTCCAAAGAGCCAAATCAATACCGAGCTAGGCTTAAACAATAGAGTGGAAGGTTGCTGGGTCAATGACGACCTAACAAAACCATTAGGCGATCCGTCTGAAGGTATGCTTTCTGCGGCGCTAAACTACATGGAAACAGGAACCTGTCCGCCAGTATCCCCTTCAAGTTTCAACGCCATGCCGCGTAACATTTCATCTCCGGAGTTAAGCGATCTTCGCTCTCCGCTACGAACAGAGGCAATTCATGTTGAGATCAACTAACTTTTTACGAATGCTGATTCGGGTTGCGCTTTTCTTAGGCACTTCGATTTCTTTGATTGGATGCCAAACTATGTCACAAGAACCCGTTGAAGCATTGAGTAAAAAGAACTCTCCGGAAACAGTCATAGAGATTCAAAACGCGATCGCAGAAATCCAAGGGACACCAGCACCTAGAATCGCAAATAACGTATTTGAATCCTCACCGCATTTGTTGATTGAAAAAGGACGAGTAAAAGGGAACAACAATCAACTGTTGGATGGCAGCTATGCGGATCTTCCAGACCAATATACGTTGCAGATAAGAGGTGAAACCTGTGGCTTGTACTATGCCAAAACAGATACTTTTGTCTCTCTCAGTTCACTAGATTGTGAGCCCATCATTAAGTTTTAGATCTCCCAAAATAGAAGCCCGCTGATATCAGCGGGCTTCCTACTTTATTGTTCAGTGTGAAACGGTCAACGTTACTTGAGTTCAATCCATGCTTTGCGCTGTTGCTTATCCATGTATGACCAAGCTACAAAGCGGCTCACTTTCTGCCCTTGACTCATTTCAACCACACGAACGGCTTTCACACCCAATTTTTCAAGCTGCTTACGCATCGGGCGAACGTTGTCTTTTTTGGATATAAGTGTTGTAAACCACAAGACCTGCGCGGCAAAAGCTTGGCTTTCATTCGCCATTTTTCGGATAAACGCCGCTTCTCCGCCTTCACACCACAATTCAGCGTTTTGACCGCCAAAATTCAACGCAGGTTTACTTGTCTTTACTTGTGCGGTTTGAGGTTTTAGCCCTTTCTTGCGCTGGTTTGCTTTTAGATTATCGATTTTACGCTGGCTGCCCATAGCGGCATCTTCCGCCGAACGGTGGAATGGCGGATTACATGTCGTCACATCATAACGATCATTCGGTTGAATGATACCTCGATAAATATTGGCATCATTGTATTGCTGTACCAGTGCAATTTTTCCCGTCAAAACACGATTGTGCTCTACGATCGTTTGAGCCGATTGGATGGATTTTGGATCGACATCGCTGCCCGTATAGTGCCAACCGTATTTTGTTACACCAACAATCGGATAAATACAGTTTGCTCCCACGCCAATGTCCAACGCTTTCACTTTTTGGTGCGCGTACTGACCTTTTACTTCACCATCAAGTAGTTCTGCCACTCGGTGAATGTAATCAGCGCGGCCCGGAATCGGTGGGCAAAGGTAGGTGTCGGGAATGTCCCAGAACTCGATACCATAATACGCAGCAAGCAATGCTTTATTGAGCATTTTAACAGCATTAGGATCAGAGAAGTTTATGGAGTCTTCCCCTTTCGGATTTTTGATAACGAATGGCTTTAACTGTGGTTCACTTTCCACGAGTTTTTTAAAATCGTAACGACCTCGATGAACATTACGCTCATGCAAACCATTCTTCGCTATTTTTATGAACTCGACTTCGCTCTTTCCTGCAGGCTGCGAGGATTTGCGCGCAACTTTGTCTTTAACACGCTTCGGCTTGGCTTTATTCGCGTCTTTATTCTGACCCGCCATTGAAGTCTTTGGCTTTGCTTGCTTCGCGTTGTGATTATTGTTCTTCATTCAAATTCGCTTTTAAATCGAGGTAAATCATAAACAAACGAGCATCAAATTCGAGTTGGTGATACTCAGGCTCCATGTAGCAACATAACTGATAGAACGCCTTGTCGTGGTTTTTCTCACGAGTATGTGCCAACTCATGTACCACCAGCATTCTTAATAGTGGCTCGGGCGCATCCTTAAATACATTGGCAATGCGAATCTCGTTTTTCGACTTCAGCTTACCGCCATGGTTTCTACTGATTACACTGTGCAAACCAAGCGCGTTGTTTACCGCGTGAATTTTCTTATCGTAGACGACTTTACTGATTGGCGCGGCTTTCTTCATGTAGCGGTTTTTGATTGCCATGGCGTACTCATAGAGCGCCCTTTCGCTTTTGATTTGGTGCCTGTCGGGATAACGCTTTTCGAACCAAGGAACAAACTTGCCACTCGCTATCAATGAGCTCACCTGCTCTACGATGTTTTGTGGGTAGCCTTGAATGTATCGAAGTGACGGATGCATAGAGTTAACGTCTGTTATGACAAAATAAAGGCGCTCAATATACCTGAGATAAAGGACAGTTTCACCTTAGCTTTCGCCTTTCATTTATTGTGAAAGGCCGTTAAACTTCGCCTCCCAATGATAATGGAGAGAAACTCAATGAAACGTGTCGTCCTTTACGTCAAAGACAAATGCCCTCACTGCAAAGATGCTCAACGTTATCTGGATTCGAAAAATATTAACTATCGTTTGTGCAATGCTAAGATGCAACGCGGTCGCAAAGAACTTGATGCGCTTGGTGCTCGTTCAGTGCCAGTTTTAAAAATTGGTGATCGGGTAATGATTGGCTGGAACCCAAAGAACTTCGAGAAGATGTACAAAGGCGACTAGTGCTCGGACGATGAATCTGCGCTGCGTTTAAACGTAGCGCTTGATAAAGTCGATAAACGTTCGATCTGCTATTGATAAATACCCCTGCTTGCGCCAAGCAAGTGCCAGATCCAGCGTCACTGGTGGTTCAAACGGTAAGCCAACAACGCCCGACTCATGTTGAGTCACCAATTCCAGTAACGCGGTAATCGCAAACTCTTGTTTTACAATACTCAAAATCAAAGGCAGTAAGTTGGTCTCGAATGATGACTTCATGGTAAACCCATGCTCCTCACTCACCTGATCCAAAAATTCGCGGTGAAAATAGCCATGCTGAAACATAACCAAATCGTGTTCAAAGAACTCATCAAAAGTAAGAGCGTGTCGCTGGGCTAACTCATGCTCAGGTGAAACAACTGCGACCATTTGGCTAGTAAACAAATGGTCAGTTTCTAGGTCATCAGGCACGTTATCACAACTGATCACACCGATATCGAGTTGACCATTGAGCAGCATACGACGAATCGATTGAGTCCCAGCTTCGACCAAGGTCAATTTTAACTCCGGGAATTGGCTTTTAAACGCCATCACAATTCGTGGAAAGAAATAACTGCCCATCATTGATGGCGTTCCGAGTCGTACTTCTCCTTTCGCTAAGCCTTTCAACTCATCAATCGCGAGCTGCGCGTCGTGCAACTGTTGAATCACCCGCTTGGCATGTATAAGTAGCGTTTCGCCCTCTTTCGTTAAGCTGATTTTTTTATCATCACGGCGAAATAGGGTAACGCCCAAAGACTGCTCAAACTTTTTGATAGAAATGCTTAATGCGGGCTGGGCAATATGCAGGGCTTTCGCCGCATGGGTAATGTTTCCATGTTCAGCGACCGCCAGAAAATGTTTAAGTTGTTTCGATTCCATTAGATCAAAAATATATGGTGTCCATATTTTTAATATATTTTTTTAATTTACAACGAACTGATAGATTGATCACAGTCTCTCCATTTGCTCACATTAGGCAGGATTCATGGTCAGTTTTGGCACACCGGAATACAAACGCATTACGCTCTCGCTAGCGCTTGGTTCCTTCTTGGTTTTTTCAAATTTATACCTACTACAGCCAATGCTGCCCACTTTTGCCCAAATTTTCACGATCTCAGAAACGCAAGTGAACTGGTTATTTGCGGCCTCAACACTCGCTCTCTCTTTTAGCCTCGTTCCGATGGCTGTGTTGTCAGAATCAGTGGGACGAAAGCCAGTCATGATGGCTGGTCTGTTTTCGATTCCTACCCTTTCCGCTTTGATGCTGTTTGGTGACTCATTCCTGTTTTTGGTGGTATGTCGAGCACTGATCGGTGTCGCGCTCGCCGCTTTTGCTGCGGTCGCCGTGGCTTACATGGCAGAAGAGCTCGACAAGCACGCTTTCTCGATGGCAATTGGAACGTACATTGCGGCTAACTCATTAGGCGGTATTGCAGGACGTATTAGCGGCGGCTTATTGGCGGACAATTTCAATGTTGATGTCGCCATTGAAGTTATGATGGTGTTCACTCTTCTTGGTGTCATTGGCGTTCACTATTTATTGCCAACACAGCGCAACTTCACCCCGTCATCAAGCAGCTTGCGCCATCAAAATCGTGCGCTTATTGGTCATTTTAAAAACCAACGCGTATGGTTCGCGATGCTGATAGGAGGACTCAACTTTGCTTTGTTCGTCAACCTTTACTCCGTAATGGGGTTCCGTCTGGTGAGTGAACCTCACAATGTGCCCGTCGGGTTGGCCTCACTGATCTTTATTTGTTACTTGGGAGGAACTTTCTCCTCTCGTTGCGCAGGCCACTGGAGTAAACGTTATTCATCAATCCTCGGCATGTTCTTGGGCGCGATAGTGAGCATGACGGGGATGTGGATTGCGGCGGTTGAAAGCTTGACTGCAATGCTATTTGGGTTGTTGCTGATAAGTTTTGGTGCCTTCTTTACTCATACCCTCGCCTACGGTTGGGTCGGTCAGAATGCCACTCGTGCCAAAGCCACCGCGACAGCGCTCTACTTAGTACACTACTATGTAGGCGGTAGTTTGGGAGGATTCTTACTTCTTTATTGTTGGCAACATGGTGGTTGGTCGAGTGTTCTCATGGGGGGAAGCGCCGTCTACCTAGCGATGTTTGCTGCGATTGCGTATTTGAAACACATTGCCGAAAGAAAGCATACTGACCAAACACCTGACGCTGCGAGTTTAAAGAGTAGCTAAGGTACGCTCATTTGCGTAATACCTCTCTGGTTACTTGGATAACCAACTCTGCTATGCTTGGGCTACTTTAATAAAAACCAGAAAGTCGTATGTCAACGCGTTCAACACAAAACACAGATATCGAAGCGATCACTCAACAGGTCGATCAATGGCTCAACGATGTGGTAATCGGACTCAACCTTTGTCCGTTTGCTGCCAAACCGCAACGTAATAAACAAATCAAAATTTTTGTTAGTGAAGCGACTCAAGAAGAAGCGCTTCTTGAAGATATTTTATTGCAGCTGATTGAGCTGAGTAACACAGAACCCGAACAACTTGAGACCACGTTGGTTGTGGTTCCCAACATGCTACAAGATTTCTGGGACTACAACTTTTGCATAGATTGGGTTGAAGGATTAATTAAGCAGCAAAACTGGGAAGGTATTTTCCAAGTAGCGACTTTCCATCCTGATTACTGTTTTGGCGGCGCAAGGCCTGAAGACGACGAAAACCTGACCAATCGTTCTCCTTACCCGATCTTCCATTTGATTCGCGAAGAGAGTATGGAAAAGGTACTAAAACACTATCCTGATCCTAAATCCATTCCCGATACGAACATCGCTCGTGTTTCCGCCCTTTCAGAGGAAGAACGTAAAAAGCTGTTCCCTTACCTATTTCGTTAAGCACCACCATTCCCCAAAGGCAGATTTATCACCAGTTAGATGCAATGCCCTTGGGGTTCAAAGTGCGGTTTGGTATCATTGCCGCTTCAATCGATTCAATGGAAATTAGAATGCAACTGTCAAAGCTAACCCAAGAGATTTTTGATCACTTATACCGTGATATCACCGAGTTCCGTAGTACGTTCGACTTACCAGTCGCAGACGCTGCAAGCCTTGATGCACAAGCAGATACACTACACACCTCTTTGGCGATCGAAGAGCTAACAGAGCTAGCAGAAGCAGATTGTAAAACTGAGCAAGCAGATGCCATCGTAGACAGCGTGTATGTATTAATGGGCCGTCTCGTTCATCTTGGCCACAGCAAAATAGAAGACAACCTGGCGATCAGCTACTTAATTGATCTTCTATTAAACGTTGCGGTAAACCGTGGTATCGAATTTATTCCTTGCTGGGATGAAGTACATTCAAGCAACATGAGCAAAGTATGCCGTAACGAGCAAGAGTACTCAGAAACAGAAGCATTCTACGCGGAACAAGGCATCAAGTTGATGGCGGTGCAGAAAGGTGAATACATCATCGCGAAATGCGCCGAAGATTTCGTATCGGAAGGTAAAACCATTCGTAAAGGCAAAGTACTCAAATCTGTTTACTACCGCCCTGCAGATCTAAAACCGTTAACTCAATAAGCGTTGAGTTTGGCTATCTCGATTAAAAAAAAACGACCTCAAGTAGGTCGTTTTTTATTGTCCCTAAACATTAATCAAAGATTAAATAAGGTTGCTCATCTACGATGACCTTTTTGACTTGAGTATTGAACACTTCCCCGAGAGCTTCTTCCGTTAGCACAGTATCGGCACTTCCTGATGAGTGCAGCACACCGTTGTTAAGCAGCAATACTTTATCTGCGTGCTTTAATGTGCGATTGAGATCGTGATTAGCAACCAATACTCCAATTCCCTGCGCCGCCATAGTGTTAATCAATTGATAGAGCAGACCCTCTTGCGCAATATCTAACGGTGCTGCTGGCTCATCCAAAATTAAAAACTGCGAAAAAGGATTAATGGTACGCCACACCTGCAAACATACACCTGCTAATCGGACACGCTGCCACTCACCACCGGATAATGTTTGAATACTGCGATGAAGCTTATCTTGCAGTTGTACCAGCTCCACCACCATATTGACAGCATCACGCACTTTGATATCCGCAATCTCAGCACCACTTGGCAGAGATAAAGCGAGATACTGAAACACATCAACATTAAACGCTGGGCGCGATTGCTGACACAAATAACCTCGAACATGAGCTTGCTCTGACAACGGTAAAGTAAGCAAGTTTTTGTTGCCAACGTACACTTCACCACTCATACCGTCTCGGTGACTTAACGTACCAGAAATCGCAGCCAATAAAGTACTCTTACCGGAACCATTAGGCCCAACGATATGTACGATTTCGCCAGCTTTGCATTCAAAAGAAAGAGGCAATAATCGACTACCAACCGACATATGTTTAACGTGCATCATGACTCTTCACCAGCATCCAGATGAAAATAGGTGCGCCAATCGATGTTGTCATGACACCTAAAGGTAACTCTGCGGAGTCCAATAACAGTCTTGCGCCGATGTCAGCAAATACAAGCAACGCAGCACCAGATATTGCAGAAAGTGGCAATAAATAACGGTTTTCAGTACCAAAAGCCAAACGCAACAAGTGCGGCACCACCAAACCAACAAAACTGATGATGCCACCCAAAGCGACTGAGCTACCCACCAAAACAGAAATGGCGAGGATCAATTTCCAACGCATTTGATGCACATCGACACCCAATTGGGTCGCATGAATCTCACCCAGCATCAATTTATCAAGCGACTTGCCTTTACAACATAACCAGATAAGCACCGGTAACATCACCAAAGTAACGGTATGTTGATACCAACTTGCACCGCCAATACTGCCCATTAACCAATACATCAGTTGGCGTAAACTGAGATCATCACTAAAGTAAAATGCCCACGTCACAATCGCGCTCGATAAAATACCCAATGCGACCCCAACCAAAAGCAATCGAGCCGTCGTCAGGTGCATTGCCCTTGCTATCGCCACCAAAACAAACGTGAATACCATCGAGCCAGCAATCGCTGCCAACATAAAAACAATCGGGGTAGGAAGAACAGGTGACGCGAACATGATTAAGACCATTGCTAAGCTTGCGCCACCAGAGATACCAAGCACGCCAGGTTCAGCCAACACGTTCCCAAGCAACACTTGTAACGTCGCGCCAGATACCGCTAACGCAGCACCAATAATTGCCGCAGACACTAACCTCGGTAAACGCAAGTCCACCAATAACTTCTGTTCAAATGCAGATAAGGATTGAAAAGGAGAAAGGAAAATTTCTCCGACCATCAAGTGAATGGCAGAGAGTACAGCGAGCACGATCGACATAACCATCAGGTTACGTTGCCAGCGTCGTTCCTTGTTCAGGATAAGTTGTTGAAAATCCATAGCGGCCGATAAAAACAAACGAGGCTTAACCTTACAGTTAAGCCTCGGTAAATTGCAATTAACTTCTCAAAGCAATGTTGGATTAATCGTAAACCAACTCACCCTCTTCAAAACGGGTTTTCACTTCACAAACCATCAGAGCTGCACGTTGACCTAT
This sequence comes from Vibrio sp. 661, assembly GCF_033339315.1. Classification (NCBI taxonomy): domain Bacteria; kingdom Pseudomonadati; phylum Pseudomonadota; class Gammaproteobacteria; order Vibrionales; family Vibrionaceae; genus Vibrio; species Vibrio sp. 661. The sequence goes on from NZ_JAWOUJ010000003.1 coordinate 101,529, forward strand.
TGCGACGTGGCGGTTCGGGAAGACAATCGCTTCGTTTTCATTCTTCGCCATTAATGGTTTGTCGCCATCATGACCAAACACTTCGCCGTGAACAAATGAGGTGAAGTTTTCAACATTGTCGTCGAACATAAAGTCAAAGTCTTCGTTCAAACGAACGATTGTGCGACTTACGCGATACTTAATGCATGGTTTTGGTAAGTGTTCTGGCTTCGTTTCCGCAATCAAATTACGTAAAGACAAATCAAACGCGGTCAGTTTATCGAGGTCATTTTCACCGATACGAGCCACACGGCCAAGCTCCATTGTGAGAGCCTGCGCACCAAAATTCTCGGCACTGTACCAGCTAAACGTGCTCGATGGTGAGTTTGACAGGAGCACTGCTTCAATGTGTGCACTGTCCAAGAAATCGATCAATGCCTTGCTGCGCACAGGATGACGAGTCTTAGGACTTACTGCAAACGTATAGTGCTTCGAGCCTCTAATCGCGCAGTGTAAATCAAGGTGCCAGCGTGTTGTCGGGTCGGTATCCTGATAAAAATCTCGAACAAGCAGCTTAAGCGTATCGGCGATAACAAGCTCTTTTGTCTGTTTGTGTTCTTTTTCGTCAAACAAACGGTTGAGGTTTTCTTCAAGGAATCGCGTGTGCGCCAGAGTGGACTCTGGGTGAGCGATAATGAACAGACAACGGGTATCGACCGTCTGGAACCCAGATTCTATGTCTTGAATAATGGAATCCACCAGCTCCATCGGTGCGGTTTCATCTCCGTGAACCCCACAAGAGATGATGATGTTCTTCGTATCCTGAGTATAATTCGCAGGGATTACTTCTAATACACCACGCTGATAGAGTTTAAGTTTTACACCGTTAGAAAGCACCTGCTCCGCTGGTGCGACATCAATATGAACATCTAACGTGTCAGTTAAAAACGATTGGCGAAAGAGAGACTTCGTCATGCGTTACTCCTTAATAGCACGGCGGATATGTTAATAAATTGTACAAAGGATTTTTGTTGCTGCGATCTCACTTATGAGTAGAAATCACTATTTCCCTCGAAAATCCGATGCCTTTTCGCGCCAGGCACTCAAATCAAGCATTGAGGCGTTTAATTTTCAAACAATTACAAAGTGTTAGGGCTGTGAACTTTACCACAGCCCTGATTAAGATCATTATGATTTGATCAAATTTTTGTAGCTATAAAGCAGATTATGCATCAACACTGCGAAAAACTTAGCCGCGCTGTGCGAGCAAACGCTCAAACTCATCGACTTTTTCACGCACTAGCTCAACACTCTGCTGCCAAAACGTTGGCTGGGTTAAATCCATCGACAGATGCTTTTCGACGACATCTTCCGCCATCATGCAGCCTGTATCGCGCAGCAAATTGATGTAATCGGTGTAAAACGCTTCGCCTTTGGTTTCTCGCTGTGCATAGATACCCTTGCTAAACAAGAAACCAAATAGGTATGGGTAGTTATAAAAGCTCACGCTATCAATAGAAAAGTGCAGCTTGCTTGCCCAGAAGTACGGATCCGGTTCGCTCATTACGTCGCCATACCATTCTTTCCAAGTTTCTGACATCAACTCACAGAATTCATCTGCGGTTAACTCTCCATCCTGGCGGCGTTCATAGAACGATTTTTCAAACTCGTAGCGAACCGGAATGTTGATCATTAAAGCTAGCGCAGATGACAACTCTTCCCACAACATCTCGAGCTTTTCATCAACGCTCTCCGCTTTCGAAATCAAATGATCACGAACGATGTTTTCTGCAAAGATAGAGGCGGTTTCTGCTAACGTCATTGGGTAGTAAGTTTGGCAAAGTGGCAAATCACGAATAACCCAGTTATGGAACGCATGGCCAAGTTCATGTGCCAGAGTCATAAGGTCTGAACGGCTGCCACTCCAAGTCATAAACACAAGTGGTGTTCGCGTTGCTGGCAGTTTGGTGCAGTATGCGCCAAGACGCTTGTTAGCATTTGGCGCGGCATCAATCCAACCATTTTGTACCATCAAACGGACAAACTCCGACATCTCAGGGTTTACTGTTTCAAATGCTTCACAAATAACATCAATCGCTTCATCAAAGTCGTAAACCTTCGCTTCACCGCTCAAAGCAGGCATAGCCGCCAGATGATTCCAAGGTTTCATCTCATCCAGACCATGTACTTGCGCCATCAATAAACCCGCTTTCTGACCAATAGCTCGACTGTCTTTGGCTACGGTCATCATCGCATTTAAAGTTTCAGCTTGGATTCGGCTACCATGCAAACTCGGCTCTAGGAAGTGAACTTCACGCTTCGTAGAACGCTTTTTGTTTTCAGTTAAGCGCCATCCTGCTAACGCATTCAAAATCGCAGCGAATGATTCTTGGTGCGTTTGCATTGCATCTTGTACGCCTCGCCACGCGGCTTCTTGACGCTCGAATTCAGAACCATAAAGAATGCTTGCCGCTTGAGAAAACCCAAGCTCTTCACTATTACCATCTGTGTACTCAAGCTTCACTTTCAATGAGCCAGTCAGGTTATCGTATAGGTTACCCCAAGCCGATTTGCCATCCACACTCATCGCAGCCAGTAACTGTTCTTCTGCGTTGCTAAGACGAGTATCCGCCAACTTTCTAGAATTCAAGATAGAAAAAGCTTGCCCACTGATATCAGGATTCTCATGGTCTAACACGCGCAAGATAAACTCTTCGTCGGCATGCGTTAGTGTCAAATCAAAGGGACTGAACGCTTGGGAAAGCTCCGAAAAGATGCGGGTCATTTTACCAAGTAACGATTTCGCTTCGGCGTTTGTTGCATCAACAGAAGCATAACAACTCGCAAAATTTGCAACTGTACCCGCTAAACGACTCGCGGCTTCATTGGTCAAAATCGCATTTTGCATGATCTCTACGTTGCCACAATCTGCTGATTGTTTATTCAAAAGATCAATACATTGTTCCACAAGAGCAATATCGTCTTGAATTCGTGGGTCAGAAAGGTCGTTATAAACGATGGACAAATCCCAACTCGGCGTTGTCATTTCTATATTTCCTTTTTATGTAACTGAGTCAATTTTCGCTTCCTGCACCTAGCAGATGGGCTTCCACTGACATCTTCCGTGACTATGCCCGTAAGCAATATCGTTCTGGGCATTTTAATATTTATAAATTAACGAGTTAAAAGAGGTACGCCAATCGAACGCACCGAGGCGTAAATTTGCTCATCTATGGTAACTGTTACATGCGTGACAGAAGCGTTTCCTATCGACAACGTCGAATACCACTTTGGGTTACGCCAATCTAACTCCAATACATGAGCAAGAATCATACGAATGACGCCACCATGCGTGACGATAAGTAGATTGTCATTGATATCGTTGATGATTTGAGACCAAACGCGACATATGCGCTCAGAAAATGTGCTTAAGCTCTCAGCATTCGGCAACGTATGTTGTGCTGGCGATTGCCAAAAAGCATCTAGCTTTTTCCACTGCTCAGTGAGCATATCAAAAGGCATACCATCAAAATCACCAAATGCCATCTCTTGTAAAGACTCATCCGTCATTACTGGTAATAATTGCTGTTCAGCAATGATGTTTGCCAGTTCTTGACAGCGTGAAAGCGGAGAAGAAATTATTCCACCCACACCTCGTCCACTCTCGGCCCAAGCCCGAGCAATACTCTCTTGATCAGCAGGCGTAACTTTTACATCTGTTTGGCCATGGAGTCCTGGTGGAGCGTCTACTTTTCCATGACGCACAAGATAGATATTGAGTGTTTTCATTTTGTTCCATCCTACTCTTTAAGAACCAACGGCAAACCAGCAGCAACAAAGGTAACGCGATGGCAAACACTGGCTAGTTTTTGATTCATCCGTCCTGCATTATCCACAAAATAACGACTAACCGCCCCCAAAGGTACAATGCCCATTCCAACCTCGTTAGAGACGAATATTAACGTCGCATCTGAGCCACGTACCACCTGTATAAGCTTTTCAATTTCTGCTTCTAGCTTCTCATTGGAACATTCATCACCTAACTCAAATATCCAATTGTTGAGCCACAAGGTTAAACAGTCGATCAATACAACATCGGTGATAGCGAAATTTGTCAGTAACTCAGATAAATGAAGGGGGCATTCATGCTCTTGCCACTCGCCCCCGCGTTGCTTTTGATGATGCGCTATTCGCTCTCGCATTTCTTGGTCAAATGGCAGCGCGGTTGCAACATAGTGTAATGATCGATGAGAAGCGACCGATAATTGCTTAGCTGTTTTTTCTGCCAAATGCGACTTCCCAGAGCGCGCGCCACCGAGTATCAATTGCTTCATGAGGAGTGATACAACCCAATCATAGTGAGATAAATAAGCAGTTCCGACAACTGTTGCGCTGCGCCAAGGCAATCCCCCGTAAAGCCGCCAATTCTCTTGGTTAACCAACGTTTGAACATCAAACGAAATACCACGAGAACAAGCGATATCAAGATCGCATCCGCGATACCAAGCACAAGCAATGTTACGCCACCAGTAAACAACAAAATGGAGACTTCTAGAGAAGACTGGCGACTTGCTAGCGGTTTACTTTTCGACGTATCACTGTCACTGACATAAGGCATGTCATAAATAAGCGTCGCTGCTAGTGCTCGGCTTGCGGTGTAAGCGACGACAATGACCAACCAAAAGTGCGGCAAGTTAGCCAGTTCACTCCAAAAAACATACTTAGCCAATAACGCCATAATGAGAGTGGCGGCACCATAAGTGCCAATACGACTGTCTTTCATAATAGAGAGGCGTCGCTCTACGGTCATGCCACCGCCAATGCCATCCGCCATATCGGTCAAGCCGTCTTCGTGAAAAGCCCCAGTTAACAATAAGCTAAACACCATCGTTAATACTATGGCAACCGACTCTGGAAAAAAAATTGAGGTGAGCGAGAATACCAAAGCGCAAAGTGCTCCAAGCACGAGACCAACTAACGCAAAGTAACGGCCTGCCTGATTCATGCGTTCTTCACTGTAAGGCAACGCTTGGGGCACGGGTAAGCGGCTAAAAAAACTGGTAGCTAATAGAAATAACTCCCACTGGTATCTTAACGATGACGGCGTGACTTTCTCAGAATTATCAGGGACTGACACTAAACTGTAACTCCTGCACTCTCAAAGCTCGCCATTTTGTTGTAAAACTGGGCGGCAGCTTTTAACAAGAGTAAGGCAAGAGCGGCTCCTGTTCCCTCCCCTAGCCGTAAACCAAGGTCGAGCAGAGGTTCGGCTTTAAGATGTTCCAATACAAATTTATGTCCATTTTCTTCAGAGCGATGGGCAAACAACATGTATTCACGCGTTTCTTCGTCTAACAACGTCGCAATATAAGCCGCTACCGATACGATAAACCCATCCACTAAAACTGGAGTTTTAAGCCGCTTGGCTTCTAAAAAAGCGCCCACCATTTGTACGATTTCAAAGCCCCCAACCTGTGCGAGAATCGCTTTGGTATCAAGACCTCGACATCGGTTTACCCCCTGTGCTACCAGTTTATATTTGCGGCTCAACTGCTGTTGATTGATTCCGGTGCCAACGCCAACACAATAATCAATATCTAATGAGCTCAGCGCCGATAACAGTGCTGAGGCCGAACTGGTATTACCGATGCCCATCTCGCCGAACATTAAGAGGTTTGAACCATGCAAAATGGTATGCTCAGCAATCTTCGCACCATATTCTAAACCTAACGCCACTTGTTCTGGGGACATCGCTGGTTGTTTAGAAAAATTAGCCGTACCGTTACCCAACCGTTGTTCAACCAAGTTGGGATGGGATTTAAATTCTGGAACCAGCACATCAATAGGAGCCAACATGCCGCAATCTATTACTTTGAGTTGAATGCCATTAATGTCGCAAAAACAGTTGATGGCTGCGCCGCCAGCGAGAAAGTTAGCCACCATTTGCTGAGTGACTTCGCTTGGCGCAATGCTCACGCCCTCCTCTGCAACGCCGTGATCTCCAGCAAATACCAGCATGCTTGGTTTGCAGATAGCGATGGAATCAACTGGCTGAGGTTTATTCTGACTTTGAATAAGAGCTAACTGCAGTGCCACCTTTTCCAATAAGCCTAAAGAACCGACGGGTTTGGTTTTGTTATCTATGCGTGCTTGTATCTCCGCAGCAAAAGAGTCATCCATTTTTTACGTTCCTTTGATGTTGTCTGGGTGAGAGGTGTTCTGTTGTTCAAGAGGTCTTGTTCAGCGACAGTTTTTGCGCGCCCACTATTGTATACACTTGCATCCAATTGGGGCAGCGCTAATCAAGTTTATCTCAGGATAGTCTGCCGAGTTCGCAGAGCGTCTCACCTTTCTTGCACGAGATGATAAGTAACTCGTTGAAATCCGCTACAATAGCTTAGACTATGTTCCCATATAGGAGAAAAGATATGGATAACAACACCTGCGCAATCATCGCCGGTGCAACTGGCTTAGTAGGCTCAAAAGTCATTGCAAACCTCATAAATCAATCAGGTGTTGGAACCCTATATTATCTTTCTCGCCGCCCACTCGATGGCGTCCTAGATGTGGAAAACAAGCTTATTCCTCTCATTGATGCAGACCTTTCTATCCACCAATGGGATGAGAACCAACCAACACCAACCATCGGCTTTATCTGTTTAGGCACGACCCTTAAGCAAGCAGGCAGTAAGGATAATTTGCGTAGAGTAGATGTTGATCTGGTGTGTAAAGTCGCCCAGCAGATGAAAACAATCGGAGTTAAACGCCTTGCGGTTGTTTCTAGCCTCGGTGCAAATAGTAAAACGCCATCCCATTACTTAGCTTGTAAAGGACAAATGGAACAACGAATCGAAGCTATGGATTTTGAGGAAATCGTATTTGTTCGCCCAGGCCCGCTTGTTGGTCAACGTCAAAGCCCAAGAATGGACGAGAAGTTAGTACAAACTCTGTTTAAGGTAATTCGCCCATTCATGCTTGGCAAACTGTCCAACTTTTTACCGATTCGAGCAGAAGATGTCGCCAAAGCGATGATTTATCAACTTTTCAGTTATCAAGAAGACTCGGTGGTTTACTTACAAAGGAAAGAAATGCGTGACTTACTGCATCACTACGAATAACCATTTTGTACAATTAACGTGCTAATTCACACTCTCACGCGACTTAGATCTCGTTTTTATATTCATTTTAGATCTAGCTAATACCCGTTTGTCATTTTTAAAGTTATATCACGAGCGTTATCTTACGCTCCATAAATAAATCCGTATAAAACCCCGTATAAAATACAACCGCCACTTCGGCTGGTTGATAAGGTAAAATTATGAATTTTGCAGTGATAGCCTCTCTAGCCGTCTTTGTTGGAATATTGTTCTTTCTATTTAATCAACAACAAAAGAAACACACTCTTTCACGTCTCGTTTTGATCGGTCTTGTTACCGGTTCTCTTTTTGGGCTTGCTTTGCAACTCATTCACGGTGAAGGCAACAGCGCAATTGCTCAAACACTTGAATGGGTAGGCATTGTAGGCAGTGGCTACGTTGGTCTACTGAAAATGGTCATCATGCCACTGGTGTTAGTATCGATGATCTCTGCAGTTGTTAAATTGGAGAAAGGTGGCTCTTTAGGAAAAATTTCTGGCCTGACCATCTCTGTTCTTTTAGTAACGACTGCAATTGCTGCACTTATCGGTATCTTGGTGACAACGACATTTGGCCTTTCAGCAGAAGGGTTAACTGAAGGTGCGCGTGAAACCGCTCGTATCGCCGTTTTAGAAAGCCGTGCCGGTACAGTAAGTGACCTAACTATTCCTCAAATGCTAGTTAGTTTCATTCCAACCAACCCATTTGCTGATCTAACAGGTGCTCGCTCGACATCGATTATCGCTGTTGTGATTTTCGGCGTGTTAACTGGTATCGCCGCTCGTAAAGTGATGATAGAAAAAGCAGAGTTGGAATCACCGATTCGTACTTTCGTAGAAGCTGCTCAATCTATCGTTATGCGATTAGTGAAGATGATCATGGCCCTAACGCCATACGGCATCGCAGCACTGATGGCAAAAGTGGTAGCGACATCAAGCGCAGGCGACATCCTAAACCTACTTGGCTTTATTGTGGCGTCTTATGTTGCTATCGCACTGATGTTTGTTGTTCATGGCGTATTGGTCTCTTTTGTTGGCGTTAGCCCTGCGGAATACTTTAAGAAAATCTGGCCTGTACTGACCTTCGCGTTTACATCTCGTAGCTCAGCAGCAACAATTCCACTAAACGTAGAAGCGCAAATCACCAAGCTTAACGTACCACCAGCGATTGCAAACCTATCAGCATCGTTTGGTGCCACTATCGGCCAAAACGGCTGTGCGGGTATCTATCCTGCAATGCTGGCAGTGATGGTAGCTCCAACAATGGGCATCAACCCACTTGATCTACACTTTATCCTGTCATTGATTGCGATTATCACCATCAGCTCATTTGGTATTGCAGGTGTCGGCGGCGGTGCGACGTTTGCAGCCTTGATTGTTCTTCCTGCAATGGGCTTACCTGTGACCATCGCAGCGCTGCTTATCTCTATTGAACCATTGATTGACATGGCACGTACCGCACTAAACGTTTCAGGCTCAATGACTGCGGGTACAATTGCTAGCAGAGTGCTGAAGTCACCAGAAAGTGAAGCAACATTGGAAGAAACACGAGCATAGAACTCAAATTCCTTCCAAAGCGATAAAACGTAAAATATCAAGCCGATGGTTCGCCATCGGCTTTTTTCATTTTCAAAAAATTCAACTTGCATCTTTCGTTGCTAGTCAAGGCGTTGAATGGTCTAATACTGTCATCGGTTTTGTAAACGGTAAGCAGAATGCACCAAGATAATCAGCCCACTTTTTTCTTCTTTGATTATGAGACATGGGGAACCAACCCCGCGAAAGATCGCCCAAGCCAGTTCGCTGGTGTTCGTACAGATGAAAACTTTAATATCATCGGCGAGCCTTTAGTCATGTACTGTCAACCACCGGCTGATTATCTTCCGTCTCCTGAAGCTGCGCTTATTACTGGTATTACTCCGCAAAAAACGGTTCAAGAAGGCCTTTCTGAGCCAGAGTTTATCGCTAAGATTCACACTGAACTCGCGAAACCAAATACTACCAGTTTAGGCTACAACAGCATTCGCTTTGATGACGAAGTGACCCGTTATACTTGTTATCGCAACTTTATCGATCCATACGCATGGAGTTGGCAAAACGGTAACTCACGTTGGGATTTACTCGATGTACTACGCGCGTGCCATGCCCTTCGCCCAGAAGGCGTAGAATGGCCAGAAAACGAAGATGGCTTCACTAGCTTTAAATTAGAACACTTGTCTGTGGCTAACGGCATAGAACATAGTAACGCGCACGATGCCATGGCAGATGTGGTTGCGACTATCGAAATGGCAAAGAAAGTAAAAGCAGCGCAACCAAAATTGTTTGATTACTTTTTTTCTATGCGCCAAAAGCGCAAGCTCAATGATTTAGTCGACATCGTCAACATGACACCGTTGATGCACGTTTCAGGCATGCTAGGGCGCGAATGCCAGTACACTAGCTGGATTGTGCCTGTTGCTTGGCATCCAACCAATAATAACGCCGTTATCACCATCGATTTAGCGAAAGACCCTCAACCTATTCTTGAACTATCCGCAGAAGAGCTGCACGAAAGACTCTACACTAAGCGCGAAGATCTTGGTGAATTGCTACCAGTGCCAGTTAAACTAGTTCATTTGAACAAATGCCCTATTCTCGCCCCTGCAAAAACGTTAACGGCTGAAAATGCGGAGTCTATTGGCATTGATCGCCAGCAATGTCTCGCTAATCTCGCTTTGTTGCGCCAACATCCTGAAATTAGAGAAAAGCTGATTAGCCTCTTTTCAGTCGAGCGTAAATTCGATAAAAGTGATGACGTCGATACACAGCTTTACGACGGGTTCTTTTCTCCGGCTGATCGCGCAGCTATGGATATCATTCGAGAAACCGACCCGAATAATCTTGCTGCATTAGACATTGAATTTGATGACAAGCGCATTAAACCTCTATTGTTCCGCTATCGTGCGCGTAACTTCCCAGGCACATTAGACGAGCAAGAACAAAGACGCTGGGCACTACACTGTCGAGAAGTGTTTGAAAGCCAAATTGAAGAGTACATGCTGAATTTAGAAAACTTAGTTCACGAACATGAAAGTGACGAAAAGAAGATTGCGATATTAAAATCCGTGTACTGTTATGTAGAGAGCTTAGCTTCCTAACTCCTCCTAATACAAGCGCACCTTATGGTGTGCTTGTTGTTTATATACTGTCAAAATGATTAAAGAACGATTCTTACAACTGATCCAACTGCTCATTTCAATCTTCCTCATCATGGGAGCACTTGGCATCGGAATTACCATTCAAAAGTTCACTGGCGTTTCCGTTCCAGGAAGTGTCATCGGTATGCTCGTACTGTTTTTCTCCATGACTCTTGGGCTTGTAAAAGTCGACTGGGTCAAACCGGGCGCCACGCTATTTATCCGCTATATGATCTTATTGTTCGTTCCTATTAGCGTCGGATTAATGCAACATTTCGATATGCTACTCGCTAATGCCCTCCCTATCATTGCTAGCGCAGTTGGAGGCTCACTCATTGTACTAGTCAGCCTCGCTTGGCTGCTGGACTACTTGCTAAAGGAGAAGCACTGATATGTGGTTAGTTGTTACCATTGCGGTTTTTCTTGTCGCGCGCCAAATTGCAATCAAAGTGAATAATCCTCTAGCAAATCCTTTGCTGATCAGTATTGCAGTGCTCATTCCTTTGCTTACTTACTTAAATGTACCGTTTGAAACGTATTATGCGGATAACGAAGGGATCAGTTTTTTACTTCAACCAGCCGTAGTTGCTCTGGCTTACCCGTTATATGAACAACTACCACAAATTAAAGCAAACTGGCGAATCATCACTTTTGCTTGCACAGTAGGCAGTGTGATGTCGATGATGACAACCACCTTGATCGCAGTCGCTTTCAAAGCGGATATCAGTTTAATCGCAAGTCTAGTGGGTAAATCCGTCACTACGCCAATAGCAATGGAAATTTCGAGTCACCTCGGTGGTGAAGCTGCCGTTGCGGCGATCTTGGTTCTGATTGTTGGTTTATTGGGCGCGATTTTGGCATACCCAATTTACAACTTAATTGGAATTAAACACCCGATTGCACGTGGTCTGACAATGGGTACAGTCTCTCATGCCTTAGGCACCGCTACTTGTGCAGAGAAACAGCCCATAGATGCCGCGTTCTCATCACTCGCATTGGTTTTATGTGGGATCATAACTTCTATTTTGGCTCCAAGTTTTTTTGCTTTGGCGGTCTGGCTATATCAATAGTTAAGCGCTCTCGGTCTGCCCTCCTTCCGGCAGGCCGTAGCCTTTCCGTTTCTTACTTATCCCTTTTCAAAACCCTATCTTATCTATCAAACTCACCCAGTAATATCGTGAAGGGACTTGACTGAGATATACATTCATAGCATTAGCATTCTAGCTGCTACCACTCGCTCTAGATTACGTAAGTATAAAGTAGCATAGCGGTAAAAGTCGCGTTGGTAACATACTCCTGCTCCTTGGTCATATGAATATATACTGATATGGTTAATTGTGAGACGGAGATAACGCTTCACACCTGTGCAATCGAATACATGTGTGAGCTCACTCTAATTATGTAACAGAATTATCAATTGCATTATTTATCGTGATCTAACGCACGGAACATTTCTATCTTTCACATAGAATAACTGTCCATGCAATAACAAGGATTCAACATGAAAAGTCGCATTGAACAGGCGCTAGCAGGCGCTCCAGAAGCACTTTCCAAACAACTTGCTCCTATCATCCAAGCTGATGATTTTGATGCTACGCTTTCAGTTCAACAATTTGAGCAGTTGCTTTCAGCTACCGGTCTATCAGACAAAGAGCTTCGTGTTGCGCTACTTCCTTTTGCCGCAGCGTACTCCTATGCTCCCCTTTCTGACTTTTATGTCGGCGCTATCGTTCGTGGTCTTTCAGGTCGCCTTTACTTCGGTGCCAACATGGAATTCTTTGGTGTACAGTTGGGTCAAACGGTTCACGCAGAGCAGTCTGCGATTAGCCATGCTTGGATGAAAGGCGAACGTGGTGTTAAGGATATCACTATCAACTTCAGCCCATGTGGTCACTGCCGCCAGTTCATGAATGAGTTATCTACCGCAAACGAGCTTAAAATCCAGCTCCCAGAACGCGAAGAAAAGTCACTTCATGAATACCTGCCTGAAGCCTTTGGACCAAACGATCTCGGTATCGAGTCCGGCTTAATGGCAGAAGTTAAACACCAATTCTCATGTGATGATGAAGACGCACTCATCCAAAGTGCAGTTGAAGCGATGAACATGAGCCACTCTCCATACACCAACAACTTGAGTGGTTTAGCATTAGAGATGACTAGCGGCCGTGTATTCCAAGGCGCTTATGCAGAAAATGCAGCGTTTAATCCTAGCTTGCCACCGCTACAAGTTGCGCTAATCCAAGTTTTACTTGCGGGTGAAACCTTTGACAGCATCAAAGCCGCTGCATTGGTAGAAAACTCTGAAGGTAAGATCAGTCACTTAGCCGATACGCAATCAACGTTGGAAGCGTTGAATCCAGATATTCCGCTTAGTTTTGTCAACGTATAAACGACAAATTCAACAAAAAGCTCTACAACATGTAGAGCTTTTTTATTACCTAAAAACCAAAAGCAAACGTTTGCTTTGTCATGAAACTTCAGTATGATCTCCTGCAATTTCTGTCTCATCACTCTATTTTGTAAGGGAACACTATGTTTGGCACTGCAACTAGCGCAAATGCTACCCGTGTATTACTTTTAGGTTCTGGCGAACTCGGTAAAGAAGTCGCCATTGAATGCCAGAGACTTGGTTTAGAAGTGATTGCTTGTGATCGCTATGCCAATGCTCCAGCGATGCAAGTCGCTCACCGTAGTTATGTTATCGACATGTTAGATGGGAACGCCTTAGAAGAAGTTATTACGAAGGAACAACCTACTTACGTCGTACCAGAAATTGAAGCCATCGCAACCGGCAAACTGGTAGAGCTTGAAGAAAAAGGACTGAATGTTGTTCCAACCGCTAAGGCAACCAGGCTAACAATGAATCGTGAAGGTATCCGACGTTTGGCAGCAGAAGAACTGGAATTGACGACTTCACCTTATCGTTTTGCAGATAACTTTGAAGACTTCAAAGCCGCGGTTGAGCATGTGGGTATTCCGTGCGTGGTGAAGCCTGTGATGAGCTCTTCAGGTAAAGGGCAAAGTGTTATCAAGACCGAAGACGACGTTACAAAAGCATGGGATTACGCTCAGGAAGGCGGGCGTACGGGTGCAGGTCGCGTTATCGTGGAGGGTTTTATCGACTTCGATTACGAAATCACTTTATTGACCATCAGAGCCGTTGACGGTGTGCATTTCTGTGCTCCAATTGGTCATCGTCAGGAAGATGGCGACTACCGCGAATCATGGCAACCGCAAACTATGTCAGAAAACGCAGTAAAAGCAGCTGAATACACGGCTGAGAAAGTGGTAAACGCGCTCGGTGGCTACGGCATCTTTGGTGTAGAGCTATTTGTTAAAGGCGATAAAGTCATTTTCAATGAGGTCTCTCCTCGCCCTCACGATACGGGTATGGTTACAATGATTTCACAGGAAATGTCTGAGTTTGCTCTCCACGTGCGCGCGTTTACCGGAATGCCAATTAATAATATTGTGCAATATGGCCCATCTGCGTCTGCTGTTATTCTTGGACAAGGAACTTCCACAAACATTCGCTTTGAAAACCTAAGCAAAGCTTTAGCTCAACCTCAAACACAAGTTCGTCTATTCGGTAAGCCAGAAATCGATGGTCGCCGCCGTTTAGGTGTTGTCCTTACGCGACGAAAAACCACCGAAGAAGCCGTTCAAGATGCTGTTGAAAGTGCTTCAAAAGTGAATATCATTTATTAAATACGAACCACTCATACAAAAATAGCGCAGCTCAAATTGCTGCGCTATTTCGTGTTCCAAACCGAAGAGAGCCTATTCACTCTCGATTAAGTACACTTCTTCAGAGAAGCGACTTAAGCCTTTTTTCGCAATTTTAGGATGATTCTCGTCAGCTTCATCTACGTTCAAACAAGTAACTTTGTAACCTGAAAATAACTGCTCAATCTCTTCGACCGGCACGCTAAATGGAGGCCCCGCCATCTCTTCTTGAGGATAGTTGAGTGTAACAAGCAAAATACGACCGCCTGGGTTCAAAAGTTGCTTGAGACGCTCTACATACTCCTCTCGCATATCTTGCGGTAAAGCAACCAACGCGGCGCGATCATAAATGATATCGGCTTGAGATACTGGTGCAGTGAAAAAGTCCCCAGTATAAATAGAGAGCTCATCAAATTGATAAAGCTCGTGCATGCCATTAAGAGGCGTTACCGTTGGCGTGTAAAAATGTTCAGCAAAAAAGGCACGCACAGCAATATGGCTTAGCTCAACACCTTCAACCGAATCATGCTTCATCGCTAGCCAAATCAAGTCTTCTGACTTTCCACATAAAGGAACTAACACTTTATCTTCACGCTTTGGATTAGTGTGTTTCCAATATACTGGTAATAGCGGGTTTACATCTTCCAAGTGAAATCCGATCTGATTGCTGGCCCATTTGTTATGCCAAAATTCTTGGTCTCTCATTTTACTTTCTACTTGTCGGCTGTTTTCATTTTGAGAGGTAAGACTAACGTTTTTTTTCAATTTGTCTATGCCGTTCATCTTTGGTTAATACTGCGGTGATAGGATGTAATCGGTCTCATAGGAGACGCGCCTTTATCTGATAATCAGAATAAAGAAAAGAGAAATGGTGATCTAACGCACGATTCTACTTCAAGATAAAACTGAAACCTTGGAATCTTTCGTAATGGCCCCATTTATAAGTTAGTACCTGATTTGCCGAACTTAGCGACCTTTATGTTCCCTATTTTCTAAGTACAAGCAAGTTAAGGAGAGTGAATGAGCTTATTTCTTCGTACTACAGCATTGATGCTTTTGGTACTTAGCCGTGCACCGGCATTTGCCGCACTTCCAATTACCCCTGCGCCTAGTGGCGAACAAAATCGTTCAACCAGCCAAAACGAAGTTTGTTCGAAACTTTTTAAACACAGCCTTAGCGGTTTATATGGCATTCAGTCAATCGACACCACACCAACTCAGCCATATTCTGACTTTGACATCCTTTACAGCAAAGCTCACCAAGCACAATTTGAACTTGAAACTATCTGTAAGAGTACCGCACTTCTTAATGACGCTCAGCCATACTTCGCAGGCGTGAAATCCAAACAACGAGCAGAAGAAAAGATAGCTTTAGAGTTAGATGGGAAAGTTGAACGTATTACTGACCTAGCACGTGCAACGATTGTAGCTGAAGACGTCGCGAGCTTAGTCTCCATTTATGAAACGTTAGAGCGTGAAACAACTATTGTGAAAGTAAAAAATCGATTCAAAAAACCTGGCCCTTCAGGATATAGAGACTTGAACTTGCTCGTTCGTTTACCAAAAACAAACCTAGTAGCCGAAGTTCAACTGCACTTGAAAGCAATCGCAGATGTAAAAAGCGGTCCCGAACACGACCTATACGAAAAAATCCAGAAACTAGAACGTCAAGCGATGTTGGAAAAACGTGAGCTAAGCGAAATAGAGCTTGCCTCTATTCGCAACATGCGTACACAGTCTAAGAACTTGTACCAACAAGCATGGCAACCATACTTAACAACGCATCTAGAAGCGGCGTAACCGATATCATTAAGCGTCTCTCATAAACAGAAAAACCACCGCATTGCGGTGGTTTTCATTTGTATGCACACGAATTTTACGCAAAAAAAGACCACGCCTTAGCGTGATCCATTTATTCGGCTTACTGTACTTTCTTCAGGTTTTCTACACGAGCTTTTAACTTCTGACCCGGGCGAAAAGTCACTACACGTCGAGCAGTAATTGGAATATCTTCACCAGTTTTCGGGTTACGACCAGGTCGTTCATTCTTGTCACGAAGATCAAAGTTACCAAAACCTGACAGTTTTACCTGTTCGCCACTTTCCAGTGCCTTACGAATCTCTTCAAAGAACACTTCCACCGTTTCCTTGGCGTCCCGCTTACTAAATCCTAATTTATCAAACAGGTTTTCTGCCAGTTCGGCTTTTGTGAGCGCCATAAAACTTTCCTCAAAGCTATGTTAAACAATGCTACGTTAGTGTAGCGCCAGAGCAGTTTTACCCTACCAATTCAACAACATATCGGGGTTACATCAGGAAGTGTATGACAAGCTTATGATTTTCGCCAACTTTTTTCTTGGCGAACAAAAGGAATAGCACTACGTAAATTATTGTTAAACGCCAGAAATTTGATATTTTTGTTTTTGTTTCATCTTTATCAGGAAAAACATCCAGATTATAAAACTAAAAGTAGTTTAAATATCAACATTAAACACTATTTAATAAAAATATCAGATATTGGTTATTTAACAGACACTTGACATAGAACTTGTCGTAAATTCAGTGATTTGTATGTAACTCGATACGTAACAATTAGATTAAAAGGTATGACCACCTGTACTTTGCAACTGTGCTTTGAAAGCTTGATTAAACCCACGCTTCTCGCTGTTTAACGATGACGCCATATATAAAGATTGATAATGTGGAAGTTCGTGTATTTCCTCATTAGCTTCTTACACTGCTTCTAGGCGACCATGATTAATCAAATCATAAATATTCTTTTCCCTGTTTTTGCTCTTGTCGGAGTTGGCTATTTGGTCGGTCGTTACATCAAGCCTGACTTTCGCCCAATAAACCGCATTAATATTGAGGTTTTTACGCCAGCACTGGTATTTTCGTCACTCGTTAGCATGCCGCTCGATTCAAATCAGGGGCCGCTTCTTTTGGCGGCAATTGTTGCGGTTTTAATTCCCGCACTACTCATGATCCCGGTATGTCGATGGACGTCA
Source organism: Vibrio sp. 661 (assembly GCF_033339315.1). Lineage (NCBI taxonomy): Bacteria > Pseudomonadati > Pseudomonadota > Gammaproteobacteria > Vibrionales > Vibrionaceae > Vibrio > Vibrio sp. 661. The sequence continues at coordinate 118,552 of NZ_JAWOUJ010000003.1, forward strand.
CTCTCGTTTAAAACCTGGGCGCCACCACATATGTTTCGGAATAGCGGAAATCTAGCTATTCCTTTGTTTACCTATACGTTTGGAGAAATTGCGCTGTCGTCAGCAGTGCTTTTATTTGTCGTGTCAGCATGCTTGCATATCAGCTTAGGCGTAATGCTGCTTAGTCATGGCAACCCTTTTAAGCAAATAGTCAAGATGCCAATCTTTTTAGCAGCGTCGTTGGCTCTGTTTCTCAACGTGTCAAATGTGGGTGCATGGGCGCCTTTATACGAAGCCACTGCTCTACTTGGGCAAGCGGCCGTACCCGTGATGCTTTTATCTCTGGGGGCACAAATGTGTCATTTACGGTTGGACGGTTTAAAGATTGGTGTGTTGTGTACCGTGCAGTCACTGGCAACTGGTGCTGTCGCTTTTGCACTTATTTATTGGTTAATTCCCCTTCCAACGATGCAATTGCAAATGATGGTGCTCTTCACAATGCTGCCGCCAGCCGTCATGAATTACCTATTTGCGGAAAGACTGAATATAGAACCCATGAAGGTGGCGTCAATGGTACTATTTGGCAACTTTTTCAGCATTCTTACGCTGCCTCTTCTGCTTAGCTATACCCTCTCACTCGCTGCCTAACCGCCAATAAGCTATCGTTAGCGTGTATTAGCTGAAAAACAATACGTTCCTAATCTCGGGTAAGGGCCATCCCTAGTTTGGTCTAGTATTTTAAAATAATGAGGGGTGGTGCGAGCAGTAAGGAACTTGAACAACGATAAGGTAATCCTAAAAATAAAAAAACCCTGCCAAACTGGCAGGGTTTTCATTTCTTAAGAAGATACGTTACGCGAGATTAGTCACGTAGAGACGCACCAAACTTCTCAGAAACGTGAGCAACGATAGCGTCAACCGCACCAGCGATATCTGCATCTTCAAGCGTACGCTCAAGTGACTGTAGAGTCAGAGCGATTGCTAGGCTCTTCTTACCTTCTTCAACGCCTTTACCTACGTAAACGTCGAACAGTTTTGCATCTTTAAGGAACTCGCCACCTTGCTCTAGACAAGCGTTAACAATGTCACCAGATGCAACAGCTTCATCCACTACTACCGCGATATCACGACGGTTTGAAGGGAATTTAGAAAGTGCTACCGCTTCTGGGATCACTTTGCTGTTAATTGCAGACCATTCGATTTCGAATACGATAGTACGACCATTTAGACCGAACTTACGCTCAAGCTCAGGGTGAACGGTACCGATCACGCCCACTTCTTTGCCATCTACGATGATTGCCGCAGATTGACCTGGGTGAAGTGCTGGGTTAGCTTTTTTGCTTTCAGGTGACAGTGCAGCGAAAGAGTACGCTTTTTCGTTCGCAGATAGCTCTAGAATCGCTTCTAGATCGCCTTTAAGGTCGAAGAAATCAACCGTGTTAGTTTCGATATCCCAATGTTCTTCACCGCGAGTACCAGCGATAACACCCGCTAGCATAGGCTCTTGGCGCATGCCGTTTTCTGCAGATTCACATGGGATGAAACGTAGGCCGTATTCGAATAGACGAACGCGTGGCTGTTGACGCTTCTGGTTGTGAACAACCGTGTTCAGCAGACCTTGGATAAGACCAAGACGCATTGCTGACATGTCTGCAGAAATTGGGTTTGGAAGTACTAGAGGCTCAACACCAGGTACAACTAGCTTTTGCTGCTCAGGCTCAACGAAGCTGTATGTGATTGCTTCGTGGTAACCACGGTCAACAAGAAGATCACGAACGCGTTTCAGTGGAAGATCCGCTTCAACGTGGTTGTGCATCTTAAGTGCTGCTGCTGGGTTTTGGTTAGGAATGTTGTCGTAACCGTAGATACGGCCAACTTCTTCAATCAGATCTTGCTCGATAGCGATATCGAAACGCCATGTTGGCGCTACTGCCACCCAACCTTCTTCTGAAGCTTCAACAGTCAAACCTAGGCGCTCTAGGATTTCTACTACATCAGCATCAGCGATGTGGTGACCTAGTAGGTTGTCTAGTTTCGTGCGACGTAGTGCAACTTTGTTTGGCTTAGGTAGGTCTGCTTCAGATTCTACAGCTACAACAGGTGCTACTTCACCACCACAAATTTCAACAAGAAGCTGTGTTGCACGCTCCATTGCGCTCACTTGTAGTGCGTAATCCACACCACGCTCGAAACGCATTGAAGAATCAGTGTGAAGACCGTAGCTACGTGCGCGGCCACGGATGTGGTCAGGTGCAAAGAATGCACACTCTAGTAGAACGTCTTTAGTCTCAGTTGTTACACCAGACTCTTCACCACCAAAGATACCTGCGATTGCAAGTGCTTTGTTGTGGTCAGCAACTACTAGTGTATCTGCGTTTAGTTCTGCTTCGTTGCCGTCAAGAAGCGTTAGCTTCTCACCTTGCTCAGCCATACGAACTACGATGCCACCTTCGATCTTCGCTAGATCGAATGCGTGCATTGGTTGGCCTTGCTCTAGAAGAACGTAGTTAGTGATGTCTACTACAGGGTCGATAGAGCGAATACCACAACGACGCAGTTTCTCTTGCATCCATAGTGGTGTTTCAGCTTGAACGTTTACGTTCTTAATAACACGACCTAGGTAACGAGGACACGCAGCAGGAGCTTTCACTTCGATAGACACTTTATCGTCGATTGAAGGGGCAACTGCTTCTACTAATGGCTCTGTCACGTCAGCACGGTTTAGTACGCCAACTTCACGAGCTAGACCACGAATGCTGAAACAGTCAGCGCGGTTTGCCGTTAGGTCTACGTCTACTGTTACGTCGTCTAGACCTAGGAATTCACGGAAATCGGTACCGACTACTGCGTCTTCTGCTAGTTCCATGATACCGTCTGACTCAACGTCGATACCTAGTTCAGTGAATGAACAAAGCATGCCGTGAGATGGCTGGCCACGTAGTTTCGCTTTTTTGATTTTGAAATCACCTGGAAGAACAGCACCAACTGTTGCTACTGCTACTTTCAGACCTTGGCGACAGTTAGGTGCGCCACAAACAATGTCTAGAAGCTCTTCTTCACCCACGTCAACTTTAGTTACGCGCAGTTTGTCTGCATCTGGGTGTTGACCACATTCAACAACGTGACCGACTTTAACGCCAGTAAAAGAACCTGCAACAGGAAGAACGTCGTCTACCTCTAGACCGGCCATTGTAATTTGGTGAGTTAGCTCGTCAGTAGTAACCGCAGGGTTTACCCACTCACGAAGCCATGATTCGCTGAATTTCATGTTGATGAACCCTCTGGATTACTTGAACTGTTTTAGGAAACGAAGATCGTTCTCGAAGAACGCACGTAGGTCGTTCACGCCGTAACGAAGCATTGTTAGACGCTCAACACCCATACCGAATGCGAAACCAGAGTATTTTTCAGGATCGATACCTACGCTACGTAGCACGTTCGGGTGAACCATACCGCAGCCTAGTACTTCTAACCATTTACCGTTCTTGCCTTTCACGTCTACTTCAGCTGAAGGCTCAGTGAATGGGAAGTAAGATGGACGGAAACGTACTTCTACTTCTTCTTCGAAGAAGTTACATAGGAAATCGTGCAGGATGCCTTTCAGCTGAGCAAAGTTTACGTTCTCATCAACCAGCATGCCTTCCACTTGGTGGAACATTGGCGTGTGCGTTTGGTCGTAGTCGTTACGGTATACACGGCCTGGTGCGATGAAACGGAATGGTGGTTTACCATTTTCCATCGTACGGATCTGTACGCCTGACGTATGAGTACGAAGCATCAAGTCTGGGTTGAAGAAGAAAGTATCGTGGTCAGTACGCGCTGGGTGATCAGCTGCGATGTTTAGCGCATCGAAGTTGTGGAATGCATCTTCGATCTCTGGGCCTGCCTCGGTGTTAAAACCGAGTTCGCCAAAGAACTTCTCAATACGCTCTACAGTACGAGTTACTGGGTGTAAACCACCGTTTTCAATACGACGACCTGGTAGTGTTACGTCGATTGTTTCTGCTGCTAGTTTCGCTTCAAGCTCAGCACGTTGTAGTGCATCTTTACGAGCTGCGATAGCTTGCTGAACTACGCCTTTCGCTTTGTTGATCTCTTGACCAGCTTCACGGCGTTCTTCTGGTGGTAGTTTGCCTAGGCTTTGAAGTTGAGCAGTTAGCTCACCTTTTTTACCCAGATACTGAACACGCACTTCATCAAGTGCGACTAGCGATTCGGCAGCTTCAATTGCAGTGCTCGCGCTAGCAATGATCTCTTCTAGATGTTGCATCGTTTCCTCATCTACCTGTAGGTAGTGTCCATAAGGGAGTGATTGGTTTTTTGATAGCTGTACATAGTAGCCAAACCGGGCACCAATGCCAAATTGAATTACGAAAAGAAGAGGTTATTGAATAAAAAGAGCACAAAAACGTCAAAAATGTCATCTTTAGTTAATCTGCCGTTTAGTTGTGCCCTTTTGTTTTAGAAATAGTATTGAATAGATAGCTCGATAAAATCGTCATCTCTAGCAAAGTAGAGCAAATCATTTGGTGTTTCATTTTTAAACAACCAAGCATCAATTTGCCACTTAACGTGATTCGATATTCGGCTCGACGCCTCTAACTTAGCATTGTAAACATCAGCGTTATCTAAATCCTTCGTGATTCCCGTCAATACTTCCGTTCCGTCCTCATCATTGAGCGCCCAACGAATACCTGCAAACACATCATTTTGACCGATAGTTTGTGCGTTGTTCCCTCGACTGTCATAGAGGTACTCACCAATAACTCCCACATCCCAAACCGTGTCAAATGCACCGACGAAGGTATACTCAAAACCCGTCACAAGACCGACATGATTATCAGCGCTATCTCGATAAACACTTTCTAGTTTCCATAACCAATCGCCAACAATTCCTTGCACATCGAGACCGACATGACTCATCAGAGCGTAGTAAGGCTTTAATTCTCCGTACTCAAAACGAAAGTAGGGATCCCGGTTTGTTCCATATAAATAGCTTAGGCCTACGTCCCAATCGCCAAGCATTTTCGAATATCGAAAAGCCACATCTACGTGCTTCTCTTCTCTGCTTGATTCATAGATAGCATCATCAGAGACAACGGGTTCGGTTCGCAAGCGGCCATCTGTACCCGCAAACGTTCGTTCCCTAAAGTAAGGTAACAACATTGCGTGGACGGTACCCCAGTCTTTGAAAGAGGTAAAATGTAACATCGGCTGACCGAGCTTATCTTCACCATCAACGGCTTCAATAGAGTCTGTTTGGTTTACTACATCAACTAAATGGGCTGATTCAGTCACTCCCCAAAAGACCTTACTAATCCCAACTCGAAGCTCATAATCATCCCAATAAGTCAGATAAAGTGCCTCTCGTATGTCACCATGACTTCGCTCATCGTCTAGACCATCCAGACGATAGAAAGGTGTGAAAGTAAAGTTTGCATCACCATTTTGCATCTCCCAGTAAAATTCTGGCTGCAAAACCAATGACGTTTGCGCTTTGCTCTGACCCTGAGAGCCCGTTTTAAAAAACTGACGATGCTCAATATTGACTTGTCCTGCGAGCTCGACGGCAGTCAGAGGCATCGAGTAAAAAAAGGCTGCTGCACTAAGCAACAACCCAACATTTAATCGCTTCATTTTTCCTCCACTACCTCACTCGCTTCAACACATTCTTATGAAAGTCATTGTCTTGTAATCCAGTGTTAAAACGCATTTCGCTAGTCGTTAGCTCAGTACTTTTTCCTGTTTGATGGTTTGTCATCGCCATAGTGTGCGCTCGCCAATATTGGTTGAGATATTGCTTGTAATCGGAAAAAGAAAGCGTTTTTAACAAAGAGCCTTTGCGGTCGTAAAACTCAACTTTAAGTGGACGATAATGCGCTTTATCTAACCACACCGTTTGCTTGGTATAACCTGAGTTCTTATCGGTCGGAATTTGCTCTACGACGAAAACATCTTGCCCGTTTATGCTGTCATCTTTTAGGTAGTTGAAACGGTATTTTTCAATCTCAAAGGAACTGAGATCCTCATACGCGAATTCACTGCCCATAAAAGGACCTGATTTGTTACGCGAGGAAATACGTTTCACACGTTTCAGTGCAGGAAGGTAAAGCCATTGGTCATCGGCACCCACCGTATGAGAATGGTTGAGAAACGCCGTGCCTTTTACATCTCTCGGTTCATCAAATATCGTGAGCCCTTTGTCACCATCGCCATCAACTTCAAGTGATTGTAAGCGCATTAAACGTGTGCTGCTTTCTCCTTGCGCGTTTCGCAGAATCATTTGCATCGTAGCAACAGAATCCCCCCACCCTCCATCACGGGCTTTGCGCTCTTGGGCAATTTCTAGTCCTTTGGCTTCATCCGCCAACACCGCATGACTCATAATAAGCGAGACAGAAAGTACTGATACTTTTAAGGCATTTTTTACTAAATTCATGTTCAATCCTTTAATTCGTTATGACTGAGTAACAGTCTTGGTTTGAGAGTCAGTTGATTTAAGCTTATTTCGGCGCTCTACCTCGTCGTAAACGCCTTTGTCAAACAACATCAGTAGAGTCGGTAGAAAGATGAAATCCACAACAAGAGCAATGAAGATAACAATGGCACTCAACTGTCCCATATCGGCATTTAAGCGGAAGCTCGACATCGCCAGAACAGAGAAACCAGCAACAAGCACGACCGTCGTAATCCAAAGCGCGCGCCCCACGGTGCGAAAGGCGTAGCGAACCGCTTGCTCCGCACTGTGGCCATCTTTACGAGCGTGTTGATATTTAGAAAGAAAGTGAACGGCGTCATCGACAACAACACCAAGCGTTAATGTCACAACGACAGACAATCCCAAGTTAATCTCGCCAGAAACCAGCGCCCAAATACCAAAACCAATAAGCGCAGGAGCAATATTCGGGACAAGACTAATTAAGCCAAGCTTGAACGAACGCAAGGCAAAGATCAGTAATGCAGAGATTAAGACAAGAGTAATGGGCAAGGTTGACAGCATGCTGGCCATATTCGTTTCACCAATATGCGCAAACATCAATGAAGGACTAGACGCAACAACATCATATTGAGGCGCGTTTTCGTTAAACCATTGGTAAATGCGATTTTCCAAATCAACAAGCTCGACGCTGCCCAAGTTCTCCACGGTGAGAACCATCTTGATCGACGACTTATCTACATTGATTTGGTTGTTCAAATCTAAACCATACGGTAGTGACATTTCATAAAGCAGCAGATATTGAGCCGCTAATTCTCTGTCTTGAGGGAGCGAGTAATAAGCCTGATCTTCTCCATGCATGTTCTTGTTTAGGCGCTTATAAACATCGCTCAAGGTCGCAACATGGTCCGTTTCTGGCTGCAACCTTAGCCAGTCAGTAAATTTACCCACGGAATTGAGAAAATTAGGATCGGCAATGCCCTGCGATTCGTTAGTTTTTATCGCGATACTGATGTTCGCCATGCCACTGATTCGCTCTTCCATAAAATCAGCCGCTCGGCGAAATTCATTGCTATGGCCAAAGTACTCGACGGATTCATCATTGACTTTGTTCAGCGGAATCAAGCTCGCACTCGCGACAATAACAAGCACCGACAACGGCAATAACGCATGTCGCTTTGACACCACGAAATCTCCTAAATGATCCATAAAGTGCTTTCTTTCATCAGAAGTATCCGACTTCACCGTAACCGGAAGGATATTAAGCAAGGCGGGAAGTAACGTGATGGAAAGGAAACAAGCAACCATGACGCCAAGGGCTGATAGGTTGCCGAAATCTCTCAGGATTGGAGAATCCGACATATTCATCATTAAAAAGCCGATCGCGGTGGTAATGGAGGTAATCAAGATAGGCATGAAATTGAGCGCAATACTTCGCTCAATAGAGTGGGCTTTACTAAAGCCGTTTTGCATAGACTGACGCATTGTCGCGATGATGTGTACACAGTCTGCGACGGCAAGCGTCATCACCAAGGTAGGCACATTAACGGTCGCCGTGCTTAAGAACATACCAGCCCATCCTGACAAGCCCATTGTCACCATAACCGAGCCGATAATAACGATGAGCGTCGCGATGACGCTAAGCAATGAGCGCAACATGATGGTCAGAAACACCAATATCACTAGTAACATAGTAGGCACTAATGTTGCGCTATCATCTTGGGCTGCGGTCATAAATGCGTAGTTCATTGCAATAATACCAGCCTTGTGGAATTCCGTGTCTGGGTACACTTGCTGATAACGTTCAATCATTCCGTTTATGTAAGCAACCACCTCTTGTACTTCAGCAGTTTTATCTATTTCAGGGAGTTGGACCGTAATGTTTACGACCGTGACATCTCCTTTTTCAGAAATCAGTGAACTTTTCAAAACCGGCTCACTCAACGCAATACTTTTGACTTTCTCTATTCGTTGAGGTGTCAATTCATATTCGCTATACAGTAAGTCTTCGACAAGAAGATCATCTTCAAACGCTTCGGTATGCTGGTAGTTGGCGAGGGAATCAACGCGGGTGGAGTATGGAACTTGCCACGCCTCGTCAGTGATCTGCTGAATAAGAGATAATGTACTAGGAGTAAAAACAGTGCCGCTCTTTGGCGCTATAACCAAAGCAAGACTGTCAGATTTTGCAAAGGTGGTTTGAATTTCATCAAACGCAAGTAACTGCTCATTTGTTCCATCAAAGAAGATGTCGTAATCTCCTCTAAAGTAAAGATTTTTTCCTCCAATAGTTGCTATGACAATCAATAAAACGGTAGCAAGCATCACCAATACACTGTAATTCGTTGGTAGCTTACCCCACCCTGAACGGGCGTATTGTTGAACGTTGTGATGTGGCATCACACTCTCCTTTTGTGACGTTTCGTCAAATTTAAAAACTAAAAAAACAGCAAATGCTGTAAATAACCAGACAAACTCGACATGCAAACTTTAGATCGAATGAATTTGGCTACATAAGTCAGTTTTTAGTAACTTCCTATGCTTCTCGTGATCATTGGCTGAACGCCAACCCTCGAGATTTAATGACGATTCGTCACAATAGTGCGATAAAAAAGCCAACCATAACGTCAGATTGGCCTTTCCAGTTTATTAGCGATTCACTGACTCTAAATAAGCAAGCTCTTCACTAAATAACTCCTGCTCCACTCGACGCCAGGTTTTACGGTAGTCCCATTCTGTAGATAAAGGCGACCAACCTAAACCATCAAGTAACATATTCGCGTTGTGCAGTACTGAGAATGGGTCTTGAATTCGCTGAATACATCGACTGTTCGATGCATTTTGCGCCAAAGCGTTTGAACCGAATGCAATAGACCAGTTGGCGAATACAATAGCATCAGAACCAATTGCGGGAGAAAACTTAAGATCACCACATTCTACCGCATTGTTCACCAGCGCATCAGCACCATCTATTACTTGTTCTTCCAAGTTATTCAGTTCATTCACACGTTTAGGCGAAGCCTTCTCTAGAACCCAAGGCGTCTTTGCAACAATCGCACAAGTTGATAGTACTGGCTCCATACGAGCGTAAATACGATAACCTACATGCATCGCAATGATTTTTTCTCTGGTATTGCCATTAAATTTGGCGGTACGTTCGAAAAATATTGCTTCGCTTTTCAGCGAATGAATACAAAGCGCAAGAATCACATCTTCTTTGCTGCAAAAATGATTGTAGATCGTCCCTTTAGAATAAGGGCTTGACGCTGTAAGCTTGTCCATCGTTAAGTTGGCAAAGCCTTGCTCTTGAACTAAAGACTTAGCCAATTGAATAAGCTCTATCTCACGATCAGCAATCGCCTGTTGCTTTTTTGTTAGCCCTGAAGACACACGACATCCGTCTTGCTTGCTATATTTTTTACAGCGAAAGTTAAACATAATCCTTTGATCCGTAAACCAACACACTCCCAATAATTGTAACACGATTCTTTAATACGGGAACGCAACTAAAGTTGACGAACCGTCACAAATGACACTTCGTCATAATAGATCAAAAAACAAACATTTCAAGTATGAATTTATAATTAGAAGATAAATAGCTACCAATTATGCATACCCAAGTAGCTACAGGATGCTTGGTTCAACGAGAATGGTTTCTTTGTAGAGGAAGCGAGATAGGCTTTGGGAGGAACAACGAAGGAAATCAGCATGTTAAAAATAACGAAAGTAGATGCTGAACAGGTATTATTCGAAATAAGCCCAACACACTTTAAGTCTGAATTAAGAGCAAACACCGCTGAATGCCCTACTTACAAAGTATTTGCTGTCTTAGGCTTTTTCTTTTGCAACGCCCTTTCAGAAACTCTCTTCAAAAAAGGCTCAAAATCTATATAGATAGGCTTGGCTTATCACCTGCAGCTGCGATGGCATAACGAATATCATCAATAAATCGCCCCTCTGTCTCAATAATGCCGTCAGAGAATGTGACTGGCTGATGTGGCCCAGCAAGTAGAACAATATTAGTAAAATCAGAGACATTAAAGTTCTCTGCTACAACATTTTTGGAATGAAAATCAATGACGGTCTTTGCAACTTGATCTTCCAGTAACAAAAGCTGTTCTTCAGTAATTTTCATACGCGCCAAAGCAACGCGAACACACTTATCGTGGGTAGTCGTCTGCTCTTTTATGATTTCGGTATATTTGTCGTTGAGCTTGGAGTTCTCTGCATAGCTATAATATAAAGGCCCGTGCAGCGTTATATTTTTATCTTCATCAACGTAAACGAGATCCAACAACTCTAATGCTTTTAAGTAATCAGACATGCTCTGCTCAGACAAGTCATACTTTTTCTTTAAAATAGAATAACCGTCTTTACCTCGAAGCATTCTCAATTCACGATAAAAGTCGTAAAGGTGAGGGAATTGAAAGAATACTTCATCCTGTGTGCGACTAAAGTAATCCTCGTCTTCACCTTGCAATTGATTTGCGAGCTTTTGTAGTTCATCTAACGTGCAATCAACCGCTCTACAATATTCCAGCAACTTATCTAAAGCGAGATTCGTGCTTGTAAGATGTCTCTTAAAGGTAGATAGTGGCATACCCATTTTCTCAGATAGCTCTCGATATGTTAGCCCTTTTGTTTTAATCGCTTGGCGTAATGCGGCTAGCAAGTATTCGGGAGTCAGATCTCTCATCTACAATTCCTTTTGGCAATGTTACAGCTGTATAGTATTTGTAACAATTTAGAACCGCTTGGCAAGGTATAAGTTCATATTTTTATAAGAAAAACATGAATTAATATACCGAAAAGAGAATTCACACAACAAATGAAAAATTCAATATGAGTTCAATTTCATTATAGATATAAAATAATATGCAAAATAAAAGTAAAGCAATTACTCTAAATCATCGTGATTAATTTTAATAGTAACGTAAAGTTGAGAATATAAACCTATTCTCTCTACAAAAATCTAGAATAATTAACCTAAAAGGAACAGAACGGTAAATGCATAATAATTCACCGCTCTCTATTAGCATTTTTGCAATGCTATTCAAGTAGACTAGTCCGCTAGTTTCACTGCAGTACCAAATGCCAAAATTTCCGAAGAACCATCTACGATTGAGCTTGTGGTAAATCGAATCCCTACTATTGCATCGGCACCTTTAGATTCAGCGTCCGCCACCATGCGCTGTATAGCAATATCACGCGCGTCGGTCATCATTTCCGTGTAACCACGAATTTCGCCGCCAACAATGCTCTTGATACCCGCCATGAGGTCACGGCCAATATGCTTTGATTGAACAACATTACCAGTTACAACCCCTCTGATTTCAGAGATCTGCTTGCCAGGAATGCTTTCGGTCGTTGTGTAGATCATTTTTAATCCCTTATAAACGTAAAAATTTATACCCAAGCTACCTTATAACTAACATAAGATGCTAACCAATAAATTGAGAACACTGATAAACAATACTCTAAATAGCCAAGCTAAAAGTCATTTGGGTATAAATTTTAGCAATAAAAAAGGAGAGCTAATGCTCTCCTTATCTTAATCCTAAACTGCTAATTAAAGAGCAGCTTTCGCTTTTTCAACTAGAACTGCAAATGCAGCTTTGTCGAATACAGCGATGTCCGCAAGGATCTTACGGTCGATCTCGATAGATGCTTTCTTCAGACCGTTGATGAAACGGCTGTAAGATAGACCATTTTGACGAGATGCCGCATTGATACGTGCAATCCATAGTTGACGGAATTGACGTTTCTTAGCGCGACGGTCACGGTAAGCGTATTGACCAGCTTTAGTAACTGCTTGGAAAGCTACGCGGTAAACACGTGAACGCGCACCGTAGTAACCTTTAGCTTGTTTTAGAACTTTCTTATGACGTGCACGAGCTTGTACACCACGTTTTACGCGAGGCATTATGCTTCTCCTAAACTAAACGATTGATAACTAAAAAGAATTAAGCGTATGGCAACATACGGATTACTGCAGCCACTTCACATTTTGGAAGGATTGCATTCGGACGTAGTTGACGCTTGTTCTTAGTAGTACGCTTAGTCAGGATGTGACGTTTTGTAGCGTGCTTGTACTTAATACCACCAGCAGTTTTCTTAAAACGCTTAGCAGCACCTTTGTTGGTTTTCATCTTAGGCATGATGAATAACTCCGCATTGAGTAGGTTTAATAAACAACGTAATTAGGGCGAACAAAACCCAGCCATATGCCTTTATATAAAGGAAAGCGGCTAGGTTTTAATTACTTGATGAGCCGTTAATTACTTCTTTTTAGGGGCTAGCACCATGATCATCTGGCGACCTTCAATCTTCTTAGGGAAAGATTCAACTACAGCAATTTCTGCAGTATCTTCCTTAAGACGATTTAGAACGTCAACACCGATGTCTTGGTGTGCCATCTCTCGGCCACGGAAGCGAATTGTTACTTTCACTTTGTTGCCTTCTTCAAGGAAACGCGTCAGGTTGCGTAGTTTTACCTGATAGTCTCCAATATCAGTTCCAGGACGGAATTTTACTTCCTTGATCTGGACCTGCTTTTGCTTCTTCTTCTGCTCTTTAGCAGTTTTGCTCTTCTCGAAGAGGAACTTACCATAGTCCATCACACGACAAACAGGTGGCTCGGCGTTAGGACTGATCTCAACGAGATCCATACCAGCTTCTTCAGCAGCTGCAATGGCTTCTTGAATCGATACAACACCAACTGATTCACCGTCAGCGCCTGTTAGTCGAACTTCACGAATACCACGAATTTCACCGTTGATACGGTGCGGGTTTTGTTTTACCGGCTGTTGGCCACGTCTTCCGCCTTTAATAGCTTATTCCTCCAGATTGAGCTTACGGCTAGAGATCTCGTCTTGGATGTATGCAATAAAATCATCCACTTTAAATTTACCAAGATCTTTACCTTTACGAGTACGCACTGCTATTTCGCCAGCTTCCATTTCTTGGTCACCAACAACAAGCATATACGGTACACGCTTCAAAGTATGTTCGCGGATTTTAAAGCCAATCTTCTCATTTCTCAAGTCCGCTTTAGCTCTAATTCCACTTTTTTGTAGTTTTTGTACTATTTCTTGAACATAACCTGACTGTTTATCAGTAATGTTCATAAGAACTGCTTGTTCTGGCGCCAACCAAGTTGGGAAGAAACCAGCATATTCTTCGATAAGGATACCGATGAAGCGCTCTAGTGAACCTAGAATCGCACGGTGAATCATTACCGGTACAAGACGTTCATTGTTTTCACCTACATAAGTTGCACCTAAGCGACCTGGTAGGTTGAAGTCTAGCTGGACAGTACCACACTGCCACGCACGGTCTAGACAATCGTATAGTGTGAATTCAATCTTAGGGCCGTAGAACGCACCCTCGCCTTCTTGAATTTCGTATGGGATATCCATCGATTCAAGAGACTGCTTCAATGCTTCTTCAGATTGATCCCAGATTTCATCTGAACCTACACGTTTCTCTGGACGAGTAGACAGTTTCACTACGATGTTGTCGAAACCAAATGTTTGGTACGTATCGTACACCATCTTGATACAGTTTGTTACTTCTTCTTGAATTTGGCTCTCAGTACAGAAAATGTGAGCGTCATCCTGAGTAAAGCCACGTACACGCATAATACCGTGTAGTGCACCAGATGGTTCGTTACGGTGACATGAGCCAAACTCAGCCATACGTAGCGGTAGGTCGCGGTACGATTTTAGACCTTGGTTGAAGATCTGTACGTGACCTGGACAGTTCATTGGCTTAATCGCGTATTCACGGTTCTCAGAAGAAGTTGTGAACATTGCATCAGCGTATTTGTCCCAGTGCCCAGAGCGTTCCCAAAGAACACGGTCCATCATAAGTGGACCTTTCACTTCTTGGTAACCGTACTCATCTAGCTTAGCGCGGATGAATACTTCTAGATCACGGAAGATAGACCAACCATTGTGATGCCAGAACACCATACCCGGTGCTTCTTGCTGCATGTGGAATAGGTCTAGTTGCTTACCAATCTTACGGTGATCACGCTTCGCCGCTTCTTCTAGGCGAGTTAGGTGCGCTTTCAGTGCTTTCTTGTCGTGGAAAGCCGTACCGTAGATACGTTGAAGCATTTTGTTGTCGCTGTTACCACGCCAGTAAGCACCTGCAACATTCAGCAAAGTGAAGTGTTGACAGAAGCTCATGTTAGGAACGTGAGGACCACGACACATGTCGATGTATTCTTCATGGTGGTAAAGGCCTGGACGATCATCACGAGATACGTTTTCGTCAAGGATTTCCACTTTGTATGGTTCGCCACGTGATTCAAACGTATCACGCGCTTCCTGCCAGCTTACTTTTTTCTTAACCACTTCGTACTTGGTTTTCGCTAGCTCTTTCATACGCTTTTCAATCTTTTCAAGATCTTCTTGCGTTAGAGATTCGTCTAGGTCGATATCGTAGTAGAAGCCATTGTCGATGGTTGGACCGATCGCCATTTTAGCTTGAGGGTAAAGCTGCTTAAGAGCGTGACCAAGAAGGTGAGCACAAGAGTGACGAACGATTTCTAGACCGTCTACTTCATCTTTAACTGTGATGATTTCAAGGCTTGCGTCTTCTTCAATTAGATCACACGCATCAACGCGGTTACCGTTTACACGACCAGCGATAGTTGCTTTGGCAAGACCAGGACCGATCGATTGCGCAACTTCCATAGTAGAAACTGGGTTGTCAAATTGACGCTGACTGCCGTCAGGAAGAGTAATAATAGGCATGCTATGTCCTTTACAGTGGTGTTGCACACCAAGCAACACATGTTATTCAAATTAGAAGCTATTTGTTGAAAATAGTTGAGAGTCAATAAAGGCCTCTCGGTAACACGAATACCGGACCGTTATCGAGAATGGGATTGTACCTAGCTCACATTTAGAATGCAAAGCGCGATTTTGTTTTGTCATAAGAACTTAACCGCAGACCCGTCACGACAATCTGATCATGCTTTTTTAAGAGACAGCATAACTTGTAAACGGAATTGCCCCTCAATGAACTTACACAACAAATTACAATATCGCCTATTACGTGTGAACCGATACAAAACCTAACACGCTGGGCGAGAGCTCAACGTGCGATTTAGGTATATAGTTGTTTTATAGAGTAGTTTGTATGTAGGTATTCATCATGGTCTATTTCAAATCGCGCTTTATGGTGCTTCTAAGCACCTCGATATGTTCTTTGCAAGCCTTCGCATCAAATGACTTATATGGCCCGCTGCGTTCTTACGCACAATCCCCAATGCAAGTGGTTAGTCACACCAACGTACTGCGTTCAGGACATAGTCTACCCTATGGTTTTGTCGAAGCTTATGGTTCGGGAACCGTGGCAAGTGTTTGGGCTCATACTGATGAATACGCACTGGATTATTACCACAATCAAATCGAATTAGGCAGCAAATGGCAAGTCAGCAACCGTTGGCAGTGGGAGCTCAACTATCGATGGGTCTTTGCCGCTGACAACCATTTAGATGGACTGACGAAAAGCTTCCATAAACTTTTCGGTATCGGACAAAATGGGCGGGATAAAGTAGACAGAGATCGTTTTTACATTTCAATGCCGCAATATGATGTGCTTGAAGATGATTTCGAAGGACAAACACTGGCCAATAACCTATCTACTTACTTGCAGTATCAAGTGTTCCAAAATGAACATCACGGCCTATCGATTGGCGGCAGTTTGTATTTTAACGATGTGGCTCACAGCACTTTTCAAGGTAGCAGTTTCGAGCAAGGCTTCCAATTAAACTACAGCTACTTAAGTGATGCTCATGCATTTTATTCGATGATTGGCATGACTTTTCGCTCGGATGACCGTGCCTTGCTCGATCTGCCCTATCGACATAATACGATTGCCATTGCGGGTGGGTACCGTTATGCCTTAGAAGATAACCATCACCTGATGTTGGAATATCATTGGTATCAAGGCTCAACAGAAGGGCCCACAGAGTTTGCTGATGCCTCTAATGAACTGGTATTAGGCTATCGATATCTAATGGAAAATTCAGCGCTTGAGTTTTTAGCCGTAGAGAACGCAAGAAACATGGATAACAGTACCGATATCGCTTTCACAATAGGATATCGGTACATATTTTCATCAAGTTGATGAGAGCTATAGATTTAGCGTTGGTGCAACTGCGGTTGCGACTTGAGCATCGGTTGCATTGATCGGCAACGTAAACGAGCGATATTGGTCACCAGCCAAACTGAGCGAACGGTCAATCTCTGCCAAACAATGCATGACCTGCCCTTCCAGAATAAAAGAGAGCTCAATTTCTTTTGATGAGATAAAGCCGTTGTTACGGAACTCTAGTTCTTGATAAATACCAGAGCGAGAGGCAAACGAGCCACCGCGCAAAAAGCCTTTTTCAACATCGGCTTTAACCATTGTGAAACCAGCTTGCTCGATCGCTTGAATAACCCGAGATGCTACTGGTAGTGGTTTCACTTCAATATAGTCACGGTCACGCGGATCAATTGCAAAATCAATATCTAACGTCGTCTCAACCCAAACATGACATTGATTCTTAAGTGCGCTAACCGCAGTAATTGGCGTTTCATCATGCAATTTTAGCTCAAACGGAACCTGCTTTTCTTCATTAGGTTGAATCACAAAAGGGTCAACTGCTTTCAATTGATCAATAGTGAACGTTTGGTAACTTACGCTATCATCCACTTCGACTTTCATTTCCGTGTTCAATTTAATCGTAATAGCATCAATTTGTTGTTCGACGTCTCCGCCTTTGATATGAACATGCCCTTTCAGCGTCGCTCCTTGAAACACGCTCATTTCGTCCAAAATGGTATCTACTTTTGCAGAGCCGATCCCCAGTGATGCTTTCAATTTTTTAAACATACTTTTCCTTTTTTAGCGATTTTTCTTCTAATAATCGTTTGTTTACACAATTGTTTTCTGCTGTGCAAGCAATAGACCACAAGAAAATGTTTGAATTCAATCATCAATCCAAATAATGCTCAGCAACAAGAGTCATTCAGCTCTGCAATAGGATTGCTCGGTCACTAAGCGGTACATTCGTCGAGAAATGTTTGCAATTTGTACCTAAATTAAGCAGTATTTGTATAGTCAAATAAAGGGAGATCATTATGTCTGCACCACTCTACATTCAAATTAAACAATTTATCCTGGATAAAATTGATGCTGGAGAGTGGGTAGTTGGTCATCGCATCGCCACCGAGATTGAGCTTACCGAGCAATTTGGTGTCAGTAGAATGACAGTGAACAAAGCAATTCGGGATTTAGTAAATGAGGGCCGATTACAACGTCGCCCACGTTTAGGCACGTTCGTGTGTGATCCTGGTGAAAAGTCAGAATCTCCTCTGCTAGACATTCGAAACATTGCCGAAGAAGTCAGCGATAGAGGGCGAAAGTATGGCAGTAAAGTGCTCAAACAAATTGCCATAAAAGCAGATGACAACATTGCGACAAAACTCGGCGTTATGCTAGGCACGACAGTGTTTTACAGTGAAATTATTCACTATGAAGACCAAACGCCGATTCAATTGGAGCTCCGCTGGGTGAATAGCCAATATGCCCCGAGTTATTTAAATCAAGACTTCACACAAATCACTCCAAATCAATACCTGTCAAATAATTGCCCACTCAGCGCGATAGAACATACTGTAGAGGCAATTGTGCCTGAAAGCCGTATTAAGCAAGACTTAAAAATGCAAGCCAATGAACCTTGCCTTCTCTTGAATCGCAGAACGTGGAGCCAAGATAAATTAGTCAGTACCGCCCTACTTTATCACCCTGGTAACAAATATAAGCTGAGCTCAAAAGTGCTCATTTAAGGACAAGATTTGTCCTCTAGATCTACGTTTTGATCACATTTTAGCAACATCAATCTTGTCAGTATTCTTATTTTGCTCTATTTATTTGTATATACATTTAATGATACAAATAAACACAGGGACACAAACATGGATTTGCTGATTGAAAACGCACGTCTAGTTACCATGCAATCGGGAGAATGCGGATACCTTCCAACGCCTCCAGCGCGCATTGGTATTAAATCTGGAAAAATCGTTGCGATCAGTACTTGTGCCATTGGTGAAGACGCACCGCAAACCGAGTCTCTGCTGTCTGCCCAACATTACGCTCAGAGTATCGACCTTCAAGGCAAGTTAGTTCTGCCAGGTTTGATCGACTGCCACACTCATCTTATTTACGCGGGCAATCGTGCCAACGAATTTGAAATGCGCTTAAACGGCGTGCCATATCAAGAAATTTCCAAACAAGGCGGCGGGATTCTCTCAACGGTACATGCGACACGCTCTGCAACCGAAGCACAACTAGTTGAGTTAGCGTTACCACGTTTAGATGGGTTACTCGCGAGTGGCGTCACTTCTGTCGAGGTGAAATCTGGCTATGGATTGACACTGAATGATGAAATAAAAATGCTCCGTGCAGCCAAAATGCTTGAACAAGAGCGCAAAGTTAAAATCACCACTACACTTCTCGCCGCTCACGCCATTCCGCCAGAGTTCCAAGGTCGTGCAGATGATTATATTGAGCACATTTGTCAGGACATAATCCCTGTTGTCGCAAAGGAAGAATTAGCTACGAGTGTCGATGTTTTTTGTGAATCGATTGGTTTCAATCTTGAACAAACAGAAAAAGTGTTTGTAGCTGCAAAACGCCACGGCTTAAAGGTTAAAGGGCATACTGAGCAACTTTCTAATCTCGGTGGTACAGCCCTCACTGCGCAATACAACGGTCTGTCAGCGGATCACATCGAGTTTTTAGATGAGCAAGGTGTTAAAGCACTTGCTCGATCAAACACCGTCGCCACTCTATTGCCTGGCGCTTTTTATTTTCTAAGAGAAACTCAGTTACCACCGATTGAGTTGTTGAGAGAGCATAACGTGCCGATGGCAATTGCTACGGACGTCAACCCAGGTACATCACCATTTTCTGATCTCACACTCATGCTGAATATGGCGTGCACACTATTTCGCCTTACACCGCAAGAAGCACTGCGTGGTGTAACGCAACATGCAGCCAAAGCTCTGGGTTATCAAAACTCACGTGGCGAAATCAAAGTAGGGTTTGATGCGGACTTCTCTATCTGGGATATCGAAAGCCCTGCGGATTTAAGCTATCAAGTCGGAGCAAAACGTCTGGTAGGTCGTATAGTAAATGGTGAATACATTTCACACGGAGGCCACTAATATGTCTCAATTCGACCTACACTCTCCCCTATTTCATTGGCAAGGCCGTCATGATGCCGAGGACGGCAAGCTTGGTCAGCGAATTCATCACGTTGTTCAACGCCAAAAAGCAGATGAGTTGAGTGCCGTTGCGCATGGCGTCTCATTACTCGGTTTTGCTACCGACGCTGGCGTTGCGAGAAACAAAGGACGCATTGGCGCGAAAAAAGCGCCAGACTTAATCCGACGAGCACTCGCTAATTTAGCATGGCACCAAGACGCCCCACTATATGACTTAGGTACTGTGGTGTGTGAAGACGACTTACTGGAGGAGAGCCAAGCTCTATGTGCAGCAACCATTTCAAGCGCACTGCCCCATACGCCAGTCATCGTGCTGGGTGGTGGGCATGAGATTGCGTGGGCCTCGTTTTCCGGCTTAGCGGAATATTTTAAAGCGCACCATCCAGAGAAGAAGCCTAAAATCGGCATTATCAATTTCGATGCGCATTTCGATTTGCGCGCATTCGAGAGTAACCTCGTCGACGTAAGACCGAGCTCTGGTACACCCTTCAACCAAATTCATCATTTTTGTCAACGTAACGATTGGGACTTTCATTACGCTTGTATTGGTGTAAGCCGCAGTAGCAACACTAAAGCGCTATTTGAAAAAGCAGATGCGTTAAATGTTTGGTATGTAGAGGACAATCAGCTCTGCTACTTAAACCACAGTTATCACTTAACTCAGCTTCAGCATTTTATTGACGACTGTGACTACCTCTATTTGACCATTGATCTGGATGTATTTCCTGCCGCAACCGCACCTGGAGTCAGCGCACCAGCAGCTCGGGGAGTGAGTTACGACACTATTGCACCCTTTTTAGATCGAATTCTTCATTACAAAAATAAGTTAATGCTGGCTGATATCGCCGAATACAACCCAAATTATGACGTCGATAGTCAAACAGCACGATTAGCTGCCCGTTTGTGTTGGGATATCGCCAACGCAATGGCGGAAAAACAGCACAAACCATAATGCATCCCAGATGCCACTGATTATTACGACCAAGCAAGTACTTGGTCATCACGAGAAACTAAAGGAGTCTGAAATGACACAGCGCCAGGGACAAGATCCACGACTTGATACAAGCAGAACAATTCGTGCACCTCACGGAGATAAACTGCGCGCAAAATCTTGGCTAACCGAAGCCCCTCTTCGTATGCTGATGAACAACCTTGATCCTGATGTTGCAGAACATCCACATTCACTGGTTGTATATGGCGGCATTGGCCGAGCAGCGCGAAACTGGGAATGTTACGACAAGATTGTTGAAGTACTTGAAAGACTCGAAGATGACCAAACGCTTTTAGTTCAATCAGGCAAGCCTGTTGGTGTTTTCCCTACTCATAAAAATGCCCCACGCGTGCTTATCGCAAACTCAAACCTTGTTCCGCATTGGGCAAACTGGGAACACTTCAACGAGCTCGATAAACAAGGCTTGATGATGTACGGCCAAATGACCGCTGGCAGCTGGATATACATTGGCTCGCAAGGTATCGTACAAGGCACATACGAAACGTTCGTATCTGTTGCAAAAAAACACTTTGACGGTGAAGCAAAGGGCCGTTGGATTCTAACAGGTGGTCTTGGTGGCATGGGTGGTGCTCAACCTCTCGCTGGTACAATGGCGGGCTTCTCCATGATTGCAGTAGAGTGTGATGAATCACGTATCGATTACCGCCTACGTACAGGCTATGTCGATAAGAAAGCGACTTCTTTAGATGAAGCGCTAGCTATCATTAAAGAGTCAGACACACCAGTATCGGTTGGTCTACTAGGTAATGCAGCAGACGTTTTCTCTGAGCTGGTAGAACGTAATATCACGCCTGATGTCGTAACAGACCAAACGTCTGCACACGACCCGCTCAATGGCTATTTACCACAAGGCTGGAGCATGTCTCACGCAGCAGAAATGCGTTTGCAAGATGAAGCAATGGTCGTAAAAGCAGCGAAAAAATCCATGGCTGTGCAAGTTCAAGCGATGTTAGAGCTGCAAAATCGCGGCGCCGCAACACTCGACTACGGTAACAACATCCGCCAGATGGCCTTGGAAGAAGGCGTAGAAAACGCATTCGATTTTCCTGGCTTCGTTCCAGCCTACATTCGTCCTCTATTCTGTGAAGGTATCGGTCCTTTCCGTTGGGCTGCTCTCTCTGGCGATCCTGAGGACATTTATAAAACCGACCAAAAAGTAAAAGAGCTAATTCCAGATAATCCGCACTTACATAACTGGCTAGATATGGCTCGCGAACGCATCCAGTTCCAAGGTTTACCTGCGCGTATTTGCTGGGTTGGTCTTAAAGATCGTGAGCGTCTTGGTCAAGCATTCAACGAAATGGTGAAAAATGGCGAACTTAAAGCGCCCGTTGTCATTGGTCGAGATCACTTAGATTCTGGCTCTGTAGCAAGCCCGAACCGTGAAACCGAAGGTATGATGGACGGTTCTGACGCCGTATCAGACTGGCCATTATTAAACGCGCTACTCAACACGGCGGGCGGCGCAACTTGGGTTTCACTACACCACGGTGGTGGCGTAGGTATGGGCTTCTCGCAACACTCAGGTATGGTTATCTGCTGTGACGGCAGTGAAGATGCCTCAGAACGTATTGCCCGCGTGCTGCATAACGACCCAGCAACAGGCGTTATGCGTCATGCTGATGCGGGATACGATATCGCTAAACAATGTGCAGCAGAGCAAGGGCTAGATTTGCCAATGCTCAACGAAGAACTGAAGAAGCTCAAGTAAGGATGAAAGAGATGTTAAATTTAACGCTAAAGCCAGGTCATATTAGCTTAAACGAACTACGCCAAGTGAGCCGTTCACCAGTCAACCTTACTTTGGATCCTGAAGCCATTCCGGCCATTGAAGAAAGCACACAGGTCGTAGACCGAGTCATCGCGGAAGATCGAACGGTTTACGGAATTAACACTGGTTTTGGGCTATTGGCTAACACACGAATAGCACCAGAAGATTTAGAAACACTGCAACGCAGTATCGTTCTTTCTCATGCGGCAGGTATCGGTGAGTTTATGTCAGATGAAACGGTTCGTCTGATGATGGTATTAAAAATCAATAGTCTGTCTCGTGGCTTTTCTGGGATTCGCCTAAAAGTCATTAATATGCTGACCGACCTAGTCAACGCACAAGTTTACCCTTGTGTACCTAAAAAGGGCTCTGTTGGCGCATCAGGTGACTTAGCTCCTCTAGCCCATATGAGCACTGTATTACTGGGAGAAGGACAAGCTCGCCACAACGGTAAAATCATTTCCGGGCAAGAAGCATTAAAAATCGCAGGTCTAGAGCCTATCACTCTGGCGCCAAAAGAAGGCTTAGCGCTACTAAATGGGACTCAGGCATCCACAGCGTTCGCATTGGAAGGCCTGTTTATCGCGGAAGACCTTTTCGCATCAGCAACCGTTTGTGGTGCAATGTCTGTTGAAGCCGCTCTCGGCAGCCGACGTCCATTCGATCCGCGCATTCACCGTGTACGTGGTCATCGCAGCCAGATGGACGCAGCACTCGCATACCGTCATTTGTTAGACACATCGAGTGAAATAGGTGATTCGCACACTAACTGTGAAAAAGTGCAAGACCCGTATTCTTTGCGCTGTCAGCCTCAAGTGATGGGCGCGTGTTTACAGCAAATCCGCAATGCGGCCGAAGTATTACAAGTAGAGGCGAATTCCGTATCAGATAATCCGTTGGTGTTTGCTGAAGATGGTGACATCATCTCTGGCGGTAACTTCCACGCGGAGCCTGTTGCAATGGCAGCCGACAACCTAGCACTTGCGATTGCCGAGATCGGCAGCTTGTCTGAACGTCGTATGGCATTACTTATCGATAGCGCGCTATCAAAACTGCCACCGTTCTTAGTCGACAATGGTGGTGTGAACTCTGGTTTCATGATTGCTCAGGTTACCTCTGCTGCGTTAGCAAGTGAAAACAAAACACTCGCTCACCCAGCGTCAGTAGACAGCTTGCCAACATCTGCAAACCAAGAAGATCACGTGTCAATGGCAACATTCGCGGCTCGCAGATTGAAAGAAATGGGCGAAAACACTCGCGGTATTCTGGCTGTCGAATACCTCTCAGCAGCACAAGGCCTAGACTTTAGAGCGCCAAACAAGTCCTCTGAGCGTATTGAGATTGCGAAACAAATGTTGCGTGAAAAAGTATCGTTCTACGATAAAGATCGCTACTTTGCTCCAGACATTGAACAGGCAAACACTCTGCTTAAGCTGGCTATCCACAACACGCTCATGCCAGAGAGCTTGTTACCCAGTGTTCAATAATTAAGCATAACTGGCATTTCACCGAATAAAAAGATGATGACTTGAAGGCTCTACGTTCTGCGTGGAGCCTTTTTACATACGATTAAACATGTTGATGGCACTATTTATGAACGCCAGTCTACTTTGATGGCTATACTTTAAAAGATAGGCGAGCGAAAAGGTCGTTGTTTATTGTTTTCACAAATAAAAGCGTTGCTAAAGTATGCGTTTTTAACGGTTTATCCGCCGAAATAGTGTCTTATTGTTAGGATACGGTGAAGTTTTCACTGGATGGACCATTGCTACGCAGATATTCGCATATAATCCCACACAGTTTTGGTTACTACGTAAAAATTATGTTTCTAACACCTTATTTTTCAAACATTAATCACCAGTTTCAGTTCACTCGCGAACAAGCAAGCCACTTTGCAAAACGTGTCGCAGGTGACTACAACCCAATTCATGATGAAGACAACAAACGCTTTTGTGTCCCTGGAGATTTACTTTTCGCTGTGCTTCTTAGTAAAGAAGGCGTTAGCCAAAAGATGCGTTTTAACTTCTCTGGCATGGTAAACGATGGTGTAGCACTTCATATTGAAAATAAGTGTGACAAAGAAAGCGCTGTTGTTGACGAGGCAGGTAAAGAATACTTACACATGTCCCGTGAAGGTGAAACTAACCACGATCCGGCATTTATTGAGCATGTAGTGACAAATTACGTGCAATTTTCTGGTATGAACTTCCCTCACATCATGGTTCCTCTTATGGAAGAGAAGCAAATGATGATCAACTGCCAGCGTCCATTAGTTATTTATGAAAGCATGGAAGTCGAATTTTCACGCTTAGACCTTACGCATCCAGAGGTGGATTTCACTGGCGCAACATTCGACGTAGAAGGAAAACGAGGTGTAGTCACCTTAAACTTTGCGTTCAAAGAAGACGGTGAAGTCGTTGGTAAAGGTATTAAGCGCATGGTTGCAAGTGGCTTGAAGCCATATGATCAAGAAGCGGTTGACGACCTTGTACGCCGCTTTAATGAACGTAAGGATGCATTCCTAGCAAAGTTCGTTAAGGCAGCCTAGTCGACTGCCCTATCAGAAGCGCACAAAAAACGTGTTTACTAAAAGAAAGCCCAACGTCGACCGTTGGGCTTTCTTTTTATGTCTCATCCAAACAAAACTAAACGCAATGTTTAGAGCCAACGACGAACATGGTTTTTATAATCCACATACTCTTCACCAAACAATCGCTCTAAAACGCGTTCCTCAGGCTTGATTTGAAACCGATTCATATAACTGACAAATATCACGCCACAAAGCACCACACTCAAGTGCTGCCACCACAAACCAGTTGCTATGATTAGAAGCAATAATGCCGTGTACATAGGGTTGCGTGAAAAGGCAAACACACCAGTTCTTACAACAGAAGATGCCGCTTCAGGTTTTACTGGGTTCACTGTGGTTTTTACTTTGCGAAATTCATACACGCCAGCAATGCCCATGTAGCCAGACAACAAAGTTAATACACCTACTACAAATTCAACAAAGGGTACTCGAATGTTCATGCTCGGCGTCAAAACTTTAAGTCCGTACATCAAAAGTATGACTAGCAAAAACACCACAACAGGTGGGACTTTGAGTTCAAGTTTTCTCAAGATTCATATCCTTTGAAAGGGTCTAAATACGGTTTCTAAAAAGCCCAGTAAAACTGGGCTTGATTTAGTCCGATTACAACAAAGTTAACAGCGCCTGAACGGGATGCTTGGGCTTCGTTCCTTCAAAGCGTTTAACTTGGCTGCGGCAAGAATAGCCTGTAATCAAACATCTCTCGTTATCCAACTTATCTAAGCTCGGCTTCCAGCTTAAATTGTAAATGTCTTTCGACATCGACAACTTATCAACCTCATGACCAAACGTACCCGCCATACCACAACAACCAACAGGTACCGTATTCAAAACTGCACCAAAGTGAGCAAAAATAGCGCCCCACTCTTTTTCCGCATTTGGCATTTTGGTTTTCTCAGTACAGTGAGCAAACAGATACCAAGGTTCCTGCGCCTTATGCTCTCCGCTTTCAAACGCTTCTAGTCTTGGGTAAAGCCATTCGTGGGCTGTTAGTACATCGAAATTACCTCGCTTACTGCCAAGCACTTCAGCGTATTCATCTCGATAACACAGCACCAAAGCAGGATCGACGCCAACTAATGGGATATCCAAATCCGCTACCATCGCCAAGAACTTCGCTGTGTCGGCTGCTGTGTCCTTAAACTGACGTAAAAACCCTTTAATGTGTTGTGCTTTACCATTCGGCTTAAACGGCAGAAGCACCGGATTCATACCCAGCTTTTTCAATAACTTAACGAAGTCTTCAACGACATCAGCGTCGTAGTAACTAGTGAATGGGTCTTGAACAATTAAAACATGCTTGCTCTTTTCAGACGAAGACAAACCACTGAGCGCTTGCAGATCATAAGGCGTTGTCAGCGACTCTACTCGTTGTTTCAAGGTGGGTACTGATAACAACGGCGCATCGACATACCCGACCGTAGATGCCGTTAAACTTTTCACCCACGACTGCTTCAAAACACCATTTACGACACCTGGCGCTTTCGCCATCATCGGCAGCATAGTCTCAATGTTGGCAACCAGATAGTCTTTTGCAGGACGTTGGTAACGAGAGTGATAGATGTTTAAAAAGCGTGAGCGAAAACTCGGAACATCGACTTTAATCGGACACTGGCTCGCACATGCTTTACACGCCAAACAACCATTCATCGCTTCATACACTTCGTGGGAGAAATCGTATTCGTGACGACGATTGATAGAATGACGTACACGGTCAATCATGGTTTTGATTGATGTTCTGTTTTCTAGCGTTTGCTTTTCTAAGTCAAGGATATCAATGCCTTGTTCAGTGAGCTGACGCAACCACTCGCGAACCAAACCCGCACGACCTTTCGGTGAATGACGACGATCGGCTGTTACTTTCATCGATGGACACATTGGCGAGCTAGTATCGTAGTTAAAACACAAACCGTTACCGTTACATTCCACCGCTTGTTTAAAGCTGTCACGTACTTGAACGTCAATCTGACGGTCATAGTAACCACGTTTGGTATCGGTAACTTTGACAAGCTCTGCATCACTATCCAGCGGTGTACAGATTTTGCCCGGGTTCATTTTGTTGTGTGGATCGAATGCCGCTTTCACACGTCTCAGTTCAGTAAACAACTCGTCGCCGAAAAACTCAGGGCCATATTCTGAACGGAAACCTTTGCCGTGTTCACCCCACATCAAACCACCGTATTTCGCCACCAGCTTGACCACTTCATCAGACACTTCGTGCATCAATGCTTCTTGGTGCGGGTCACACAAATCCAACGCAGGACGTACGTGAAGCACCCCAGCATCGACGTGACCAAACATGCCGTAATTCAGAGACTTGCTGTCTAACAGTTCTCGAAACTCTACAATAAAGTCCGCCAGGTTTTCTGGTGGCACACAGGTATCTTCAGCGAATGCGACCGGTTTAGCACGACCTTTTGCTGCGCCTAACAAACCCACCGCTTTTTTACGCATGTTGTAAATACGCCCAATGCTCGCTACATCGTTACAAACTTGGTAGCCGATAATGCCCGCTTCTTCTGTTTCCAACATGGTATCGAGCTTGGCGGTCAACGCTGCAACCTGAGCAGCAACTTCCTCTTCGTCCTGACCTGCGTATTCCACCATATTGATGCCAAGCATCTCTTTATTTGGAACATCGGTAAGTAAATCGCTCACGGTGTGCCAAACGATATCTTGCTTCGCGAGATTAAGCACTTTTGAGTCAACGGTTTCTACAGACAGCGCTTTCGCTTCTACCATAAACGGTGCATTACGCAGTGCAGAATCAAAGCTGTTGTATTTAACGTTAACCAACGTACGCGCTTTCGGAATTGGCGTCAGGTTCAGCTTTGCTTCGGTAATAAATGCCAATGAACCTTCCGCGCCGCAAAGTACTCGTGTGATATCGAAACGGTCACCGTCTTCATTCAAGGCATTTTTTAAATCGTAGCCCGTTAAAAATCGGTTAAGAGGAGGAAACTTATCTACGATCTGCTGGCGTTTTTCACGACATACGGATTCCGTTACACGTAGCGCCTTGGCAGCAAACTCGTCTTCTTTTGGGTAGCCGTTGGACAGGTCTGATTCTAAAACTGAGCCATCAGCAAACACCGCTTGTAGCGACAAAACATGATCGGATGTTTTTCCGTATTTCAGAGAACCTTGACCAGAAGCATCGGTGTTGACCATGCCGCCAATCGTTGCACGGTTACTGGTAGATAAGTCTGGAGAGAAGAAGTAGCCATAAGGGCGAACTGCGTCATTTAACTGGTCTTTCACTACACCAGTTTGTACACGAACCCAGCCTTCTTTCTCATTAATCTCAAGCACTTTGTTCATGTGGCGAGACATATCCACCACAATACCTTTGGTTAGCGACTGACCATTGGTCCCCGTGCCGCCACCACGAGGTGAAAAGGTAATTCGTTCGTACTTTTCTTTATTGCTCAGTTTCCCGAGGAGAGAAACATCTTCTGTCGTTTTGGGATGAACGACAGACTGAGGAAGTTGCTGGTAAACACTGTTGTCAGTGGCAACCGCTAGTCGACTTGAATATTGGCTTTCGATATCACCAGTGAATCCGGCGTGCTCAAGCTCTTTCAGAAAACTAAGAACAAGAGGATCGACATCAGTTTGCGAGTGTAATCTTGGTAACATTTGCTTCCTGCCCCTACGACGCTGATCCGATCAGCTGCGGGTTGTGTAATTATTTGCTCACTTCTCATACAAATTGGCGCTAAGCGAAAAAAAACACCACAAAAGAGTTAGTGAAGTAATATTCTTTGAATTTCGTCACTTTACAACATTTAAAAAGACGAGCAAATCAGAATCTCGATACAATAATTAAACTTATGCTTTATTTTTTCACGCTTGATGCCTTACATTGGGGAACGAATCGCGTTTCTAGATGAGTTTTCAGAATGAAAAAAAATAAAATTGTGACCACTGAAGATATCCTTCTCAAACTTTGCCAGTCTGTTTCTGGCGTACTTACTTCGGCGACATCTTCTCAAGTAAATTATTCAGCAATGGTGCAAAAAATCCACAAGACTAGCCTCAAACCAGATTTTGGCTGTTTTGTTCTGTTTGATGGCGGATTTACCGGGCTAGTTGTGATTAATTTTACGGCAAAAGCCGCACTGGAGATCTACACCAACTACATGCGTAATATGGGCATGCCAGAAGAAGAACTGGCAATATCTCATACTTCTGACGAGGTAGGCGATGTTCTGGGTGAACTCATGAATCAACTGGTCGGAGACTTCACTAATAAAATTCGTAAAGACCTGCAAACGAACATCACACAAAACCAACCAAAAATGCTGGCGCTGAATAAGCAAGTTATCTTACAAGTTGATACCAACCTTGACCGCCCTCAAGCGCGCAGAGTGACGTTCTCCACCGAAAACAACAATATTTTCTATCTCGAACTAGCAATGGATAAAACTGAGTTCATCCAACTGGAAGAGTTTGAAGTTGCTGAAGACGAAAACCCAGACGACATTTTAGAGGCAACACGTAAACAGTTGGCTGAGAAAGAATCTAAATCGTCGGGATCAAACGATGATGCCGATGACTTGCTCAACCAGCTCGGGTTGTAATTCTAACGAATCTTAATGAAGAATGGCTTCTTAGACACAAGTACGACTTCATACTGATTACGACGAACTAAAACGCCAGCCTCGCTTAATGCGAGGCTTCTTTTTATGTGCAGAAATTATCTTCAGTCCCACCTTGTATTTCGTTTTTATGTCAAAAAAGGTAATATGTCTGACTTCATAAATTTTCTGCTTTCGTTACTGGTTGTCGATGGATAAACAAAAAGCTCTGAAAAAAATCGCCAAGTGCTTAGAACTGGGCAATTCCGCTAATGTTAATGAGGCTGCCAATGCTATCAAAATGGCACATCGCCTCATGCTTAAATATGGTCTAGATAAAGACGATATTGAGTTCATCAGAATGGGAAAAACACAATCTTCTCATCTGCTACCAGCGAACATCAGTTCTACCATATTGCGAGTGATTCGCGGCATTAACACAAAATTCGGTGTCGAAGCAGTATTGTTGAATCACAAAGGGCTCAAACGTGTCGAATTTATCGGTGAAGCAGATCGCGCTATTTTTGCTGCATTTGCTTTCGATATTGTTTATCGCGAGATGAACGAAAGTACCGGACAATTCCGAAACAGCTTTGCTGGCACCGGCACCTCTTCTCAGGAAGTGACTCGCCGTGTGAACTCATTTGTATCTGGCTGGGTGGAAGGCGCGATTGAAAAATTGCCAATTATTTCTCCAGATGAAGAGTCGGCCAATAAAATTAATGACTATATTGATAAAGAATTCCAAAACATTGACCGCGAAACGTTCAAGAAGCAATTGAAAGAAGCAATGAAAAACCTAACTGAAGACTACGAAGTGGGCTTAAAGAAAGGTAGAAAGGTTTCAGTTAACCGTGGAGTGGGCGGCGAACAAGCACGCAAAATGTTGGGCGATTCATCGAAATAGCCAGAATAGTAAAGGATTCACATAAGCAGCAATGACTTCGATGTCGATGGGGCTTACTTTGAGAGCTTTGGCAGTATTAGTAGGAATTTTCTTACAGAAACTCTTATCAATCTTACTTTCTCATAACAAATATTAATGCTTGTTTATTCATAATTCGCATCCCATTATGAGGCATGGTTTCGCCTCAGTTTTATACGGAGATTTTCCCTTGAAAAAGATGCCTATTGCACTAGCTCTAGTGCTAGCTCTTACTGGCTGTCAAGCCACTCAACGCCAAAATGCAACAACGGGTGAATACGAAACTAACTCCACCACGCAAGGCGCGCTTATTGGTGCGATCGCTGGCGCAGCAATCGGCCTAGCAACGGGTGATGATGCTAAAGAACGTCGTCAGCATGCACTCATTGGTGCAGCCGCAGGCGGAGCGACTGGCGCTGGCGTTGGTTACTACTTTGACCAACAAGAAGCGGAATTACGTCGCGCTTTGCTAAACTCTGGCGTACAAGTTCAGCGTGTTGGTGAAAATCAGCTTTTACTGCGTATGGAAAACGGTATCGGCTTCTCTTCAAGCTCTTACCAACTTGATGCTAGTATCCATAATACTCTACGCGGTGTTGCTCGTATCCTAGTTGAGTACCCAGATACCAGTCTCGTTATTGATGGTTACACGGATAGCACAGGCAGTGAGTCATACAACCAAACGTTGTCAGAGCGCCGTGCAGAGTCCGTACGTCAATTCCTAGTATCTCAAAACGTTGCACCTGGTCGTGCAATTGCACGCGGCTACGGCGAACGTAACCCAATTTGCTCAAACCAAACTTCTGAAGGTCGTGCGTGCAACCGTCGTGTTGAAATCCAGATCTTGCCACTGAAGTAATTTGGTTGCACCATATCGGTAATAATAAAAAATTACCGGAGCAGGCCTAACCATTATCGTTAGGCCTGACATATTAATGTCTGTCAAAACGTCTGCCCTACTCTGCTTATTTAGCCTCAGCTTTTCTGGCTACTCACTTGCCTCTCAAGCTCCAAATGACCCCATCGAACAATACGAGTACGCACAACAATTATTGGCATCAAACGAAGCTGAAGCCTCACCAGAAACGCGCTACTGGCTAGAGCAATCCGCCAACCAAGGTTACCTCCCTGCGCAAAAACAGCTCGCGAACGACTTTGCTAAAGGGATAAATGGCGAAAAAAATGAAACACAAGCGTTATATTGGCTAACCTCTATCGCACTCAATGACCCAACCGATCGTGGCTTTCTTCTCGCCGATTTTATTCAGCGCAATCCAGATAAGGTCACAACTTCTCAATTGACTGAAGCCTTGTATCAAATGGCTTCTCAGCATAATCCAGCAGCAGAACAAGCTTATAATCAACTGTTAGAGCTGCGCTTCAACCAACTACGAGCTAAACAAGTCTCGCAAATAAAGTCGCTCGATAAAAAAGCAGAGCAAACACAAGAAGAGAAAAGCACAGTTGCAAACCCCAAAGTAAAACACTCGCAGTTTCTATGGCTGATTTGGCTAGCGGCGATCCTCATCATCTGCGGCTTAAGTTTCCTCGTGATCAAAAAACTCAAGCAGAATAGAAAAGCGCGTGAAGCCAAAGAGGAAAGCCAAAATCAACGAATGGCGGAAAAAATAAAAGAGCTAGAGTTTACGAACAAGCAACTGAAGCGTCAGTTAGAGAAAGTATTCAGAGAGTTTAAGAAATCCAAAACTCAGGCAGAAAACCATAAGCTAAGCGTCGCATGCGCCATGCTTGGCTACACACCACAAACCATCCCTGATTTACAGGCAATCAAGCTACGCTATAGACAGTTATCAAAGCTTTATCATCCTGACACAAGGGGCAGTGAAGAAGAAATGAAGCGACTCAATCATGCCTTTAAGCTCGTTTCACAAAATGTTACAAAACAGTAAAAATAGGTCAGGATACTTTGGCTGCCATGCTTTTATTCCCATATAATCAAACACCGCAATCGATCTCCCTCTCAAAGAAATTAACAGACATTTAACTTAAGTCTCGCTTTTATGCCATAATGCCCGGCGCAAAATAACACCTAACGACTCAAATTAATCTAGGTGGGGAGAAAATCAATGTTCACTGAAGAAGGCACCTGTGATTGGTGTAAAAAACCTAGTCTTGTAACTCGTCACGATTATTTAGATGGCAAGCACCATTACTCATGTAAAGCTTGTTACGACATGGCAAAAATCGACGTGCGCCTATTTAACCAAGGCGAATTGCAAATGCGCGAACGCTTGCAACGAGCGAGCTAAGCAAGACGGAATCAATGGAACTGATTTTCAAAGGCGCCTTTTAAGGCGCTTTTTTGATCGCCCAAGCCTATTTCCAATCTCTATCTCGTATTCCCTCCTATCCTACACAGCATGTCGCATCGGTTATCAGCCCTCTCCCACTGTATACAAACCACTGTCCGTGAAAAACACCTGTATATACAGTAGTAAACCCCTGTATGTCTCTCGTCCAACTTTCTACTCACCTCACATTTTTAAATTGATGTTAGACATATCAGAAATGAAAAATAAACAAATAAATTCAATCACTTAAAATAAAATCCTTTTATTTCCTTCTCAAAAAACCGCAAATAACTTTTGAGAAACTTGTTGATCAGGTCGCCAAAACAAACTACTGTATAGGTATACAGCATGTATAAAGGAACAGTAAGATGCAGTTACAAAGTCAATCTCATACATACTCTCGCTACAACGTATTGGCACAAGCAACTAAGCCCATGGCCGTTTCGGATCAGCTTCTATCTAAGCTGGCTGTTTTATCGCAGCAGAAACAATGGATTTTGTTTACAGCAGACTGCCCTCGTCCAGACTTTGAACAACTCACTGCTTCTAATATTTGCTGTAAAAACGTTATTCAAATGAAGCCCTCTCAACAGCTTTCAGAAGTCGAGATCGTGATAAAAGCCATCCGCTCAGGCAATGCCAGTGCTGTTGTCGCATCCAATAAAATTGCACTTATGAATCAATCGATGTTGCGCGACATGGCGCAGCGCTATCAGTGTGAAGTCTTTTTCGTCGAAGGCAGAGTTAATAAGTACCACTAATAAGTTCGACGTTATCCATCCTGCATCTCGCCTCCTTTTTAAGGGGGCTTTTTTTGTATTAAAGAAAATAGGCAAACGTTTGCTTTTTCTCTGGCGAGTTAAAATAGTTCTGGTATGATGCCCACATTCGATTTATTCAGCGCCCACATTTTGCTGAATATCTTCTCTTTCTGACGTTTGATTAAGATGATAGGAATGTCGCAATGAGCCTTGCTAATCAAGTACTTGCCGTCAATGACGACCTGCCAATTCGCACCCATAAACCCGTTCATAGTGGAAAAGTTCGTTCAGTTTACTGGTTAACTGAAGAAGACAGCGCCCGACTGATCAAAGAAAAAGGATACAATGTCGCTCCAGATGCGCCTTTGGCTATCATGGTGATTAGCGACCGAATCTCTGCATTCGATTGTATTTGGCATGCTGAAGGTGGTCTTAATGGTGTCCCGGGTAAAGGGGCTGCGCTTAATGCGATTTCTAATCACTGGTTCAAACTGTTCAAAGAAAATGGCTTAGCAGATAGCCATATTCTAGACATTCCTCACCCTTTTGTTTGGATTGTACAAAAAGCCAAACCGGTAAAAATCGAAGCCATCTGCCGCAAATACATCACGGGTTCGATGTGGCGCGCTTACGCAAATGGCGAGCGCGAGTTTTGTGGAATCCAACTTCCTGAAGGGTTAGAAAAAGACAAAGCACTGCCAGAGTTGCTAATGACCCCATCCACAAAAGGCATTCTAAAAGGCATTCCCAGTGTGCCAGAAGCGGATGACGTAAATATTACTCGTCAAAATATCGTAGACAACTACGAAGCATTTAACTTCTCAAGTGCGGACGATATCGCACTCTACGAAAAACTGCTGAAAGAAGGCTTTAACGTTATCAGCCAAGCATTAGAAGCAATTGACCAAATCTTTGTCGATACCAAATTCGAATTTGGTTATGTTCATGATGCTGCTGGCAATGAAAAGCTGATTTACATGGATGAAGTGGGTACACCAGACTCATCTCGTATATGGGATGCTAAAGAGTACCAAGCAGGTCACATCGTAGAGAACTCAAAAGAAGGTTTCCGCCAGTTCCTACTTAACCACTTCCCTGACCCAGATATCTTGCTAAATAAAGAACGTATGCCAGAGCGTGAAGCACTCGCTCGTGATAATGCTTTACCCGTCGAATCTTTGATGGCGATTTCGAGCACCTACATTGGTATTGCCGAGAAGATTACAGGCAAGCCGATTCATTTGAGTGAGAATCCGAAAGCGGAAATCATCGAAGTTCTGAGCAAAGAATACGGATTGATTGACTAGCACTGTCGCTAGATTGCTAAACGCTTTCCAATAAAAAGTCCGCACTAGCTTGCGGACTTTTTTCGTATTAGGCTCAGTTTAGCCGATATTTAACGTAGTGCCATCTGTTGTAGAGGCTGACTTGGTCGTCACCTGATATGTTTTGTCTTTAATCGTTGATACGAAATACCAGGTCGACTCTGCCTTGCCGGGCGTAAAAGTAACGCGCATAAAGCCACGCTGTTTGATGTCTGCCCACTGTAATTCTGACACTAAGTGCGGCAGCGTGTATTCCATTTGAGCGATCGCGACAGGGTCTAACGCGAGGTAGGCCTCTAACCCAGGGGAACTCACAGAGCTAGTCGCAAACTCTACCCCGATAGGATGCTTAGATACGTCTTTAAGCTCACTTGCCCATGCGTTGTGCGTATCTCCGGCCAAGCAGACAAAGTTACCACTGCTGGCTTTGACCAGTTGATAAACTTTCTCTCGCTCAACGTAGTAGCCATCCCATGCATCTAGGTTATATGGCAAAGCAATGGTATCTAAACTTGGGTCAGAGAGATAACCCGTAATCGCAGAGTTTACCGCTAATAACGCCTCTGTTTTTTGTTCTTCAGTGGCAGTAAACAATTGAAACATCGCGGTCATAACCGAACTTGGCAACTCCATACGAGACATTAACACTTGTTGCCCTAGCACATTCCAAGTTGCGTCGTGCGTACTGAACGTATCCATCAGCCAAGCGAGTTGGTCACCGCCTAACAGCTCTCGGTCTTGACTGCGCGACTGGGCAACTAAACCGCCAATAGCTTCCATCGTTGGTGAGCTGAGCGAGAAATAATCCAACGGTTTATCACGCCCCACAAGTCGCGTGTCGAGCATCATCAAATTGACTAAACTTCCAAACGAAAACTGACGGTAAATCAGCATGTTTGAGAAAGTGTTTTCACGAACGGGCAACCATTCTGTCCACGCGGCAGCCGCAGCTGCACGACGATCATTAAAGCGGCCTTCCTCTTCTTGATGGTTTTCCGCACCATTTTTCCAACTATCATTTGCAAGCTCATGGTCATCCCAGACTGCAATCATTGGTAGGCTCGCATGTAACGCTTGCAGATCAGCATCTTGGCGATATTGCGCATACCGTTTTCGGTAATCATCTAAGGTAATGCATTCAGTGCCTTTGCTTGGCTCTCGCCCTAGTGCCTCAGCATCTTCACTAGCGTAGCCACCAGCCCCATACTCATAAATGTAATCACCGAGATGAAGTACCACATCAAACGGTTCTTGCTCATGTTGATTTAAGATCTCTCGATACACATGGAAGTAACCAGCAGGATAGTTTGCGCAAGAAACAACCGCCATGGATGCCTTTTCTACACCATCCTCTGGTAATGTTTGAGTTTGCCCGACTTCGCTAGTGACATCTCCAACCATGAATCGATAGTAGTAACGAGAATTTGCGTTGAGATTTTGAACATCGACTTTTACCGTGAAATCTCGGCTCGTGTCCGTGGCAAAAGTGCCACTTTGTACGATATCAGTAAAATTTTCATTAGAAGAAACTTGCCAGCTTACATCTGCGTAGCTCGCTGAGGTTGTAACACGAGTCCAAATGATTACTTGTGTTTGAGTAGGATCTCCACTCGCCACTCCGTGCTCAAAGGTAACCGCAACAGATTCACTAGCATCGCTACCACAGCCCACCAGCCCGGTAACAATCGCCGTTGAAGAGGCAGCTTTCATAAAGTCTCGACGAGACAAAGACATATTGACTTCCTTTCTTATTGTGTTTGTTTTTATGCCCAAATGACGTGGTGACTCGATCATCCTTGTATGCCAATAAGGGACGTTAATTCGAACTTACAGTACCAACCACTTAGTCGATAATTTGTCCTAAAAACACAAAGTTAGAAGCTAGTTATGACAATTGCATTTCCAAACGTTACATTTTTGTTAATTTAAGTGCAAATACTCTATATTCATCACACTTCCTAAGACCTGTGACAAAAACCTCAAAATAAAAAAGCGACCTACTTTGAGGTCGCTTTTCATTGCACTATTGTTAAGTGGTACATCGATGAAGTGGAAATGCTCAGCCTAAAACTTGATGTTAAGGACATCTTGTTCTGACGTATCCACCTTCAACTGACTGCGAGATTCTATGTACTCGATTTGCTGAACATCGAGCGAATATGGCATAACGACTCGCAATTCATTGATCCCTTCATGTTTAGCTAACTGGGTTAAGCGGACCAAATTGGATTCATCACTTTTACGAGAAGACATCGATTTTAATGCGGCATCCCACAACCGATCTTCAGGCTTGCTCAATTCCGCAATGTTCTGTTTCCACATCAAACCGAAAATAGGCGCTATGGTGGCAAATGCCTCTAAAAAGGTCCATTTTTTACTACCTGTCGCTCCTAAAAAGCTAGTGTAGTCGAATTCAATGCACGTCTTTCCTTGTTGATCCATTCTATGCCCCCGACACTCGAAAATGAGATATACCAAATATCGTTCAACTGTTTTGATATAGCAATGGGATATAAAACATTCGTCTTTTATGCCCTAATTTACATACAAAAGGAAATATTAAAACCAGCTTTGTAACAACTGATGTACAGCTTCGCCATATATAAGCATTCAATTGATTAATATTTCAATTAAGAAACTAAAAACAACACGCAAGTAACGCTATCAATATGAAATCATTATAGATTCACCAAGAAAATATCAATTCTTGTCACAACGTCATCCGCCGACCTACTTCACATCAATCACTCGACTGGCCTTTTTATACTGTATCTTCCAACCCGCCCAACGTGGCAGCTCCCAACGCTTCGGGCCTCCCTTTCGGTTTCCCTCTCGATAAACGACCTGTACCAGCTTGCGAGACGCGTAATACTCGACATCTAGTTGGAGTTCTGGCAGCGAAAGTTCTAAAGGGTACTGCTCCGTGAAATCGTCGTATTCCCATTCTGGAACACCATTAAATGTTAAGTCTTCTGGTTCAAACAACGCCATATCATCGATGTTTTCAACGCCTAATGTTTCCAACTGATCCTTTAACCAGCTAGAAAATGTCAAGGAGGCCAAGTCGTTAACCTCTTCTCCTTCGACATTAAGGCCCAATGCGTTGTAGAGTTTCCAGTGTTGGATTTGCTGTTTTCTTTGAGAAGCAAAACCTGGTAACAGTGTCTCGTCTTCTATCATTTCGACAATAGACTGAACAGCAACATCACCTTTTAACGCTTGATGTTCAGTACAGATTGTTCGTCCGGCGTAGACAAAATGCATCGTTGCTCTTGGGGTCTCCTCTTCATAATTCGTCTCACCTTGTTGCCACTCCCCTAGCTCAAGTTCGCGTAATAACGTCAGCGGGATAGGCATCATAACCGATGCGAGGTTTAGTGTTTGCTTAACACCTCGTCCTGGCACGCTATGGCTATCTAGCACGATGGCCGCTTCTTCTTTATCAGGAAAGCGGCTGTTACGCCCAACCAGCATCTCGACTACGCCATTTCCTAGAGCATCCCTTCGACGAGCTCGTCGGACAAACACAAGCTCAGGGTGCAATGAGGCGATGGAGAAAAAGAGCGCTTCACGTTTATATCGAGAGGCAACTTCAAGTTCCGGTAATTCAAATGCTTCTCGCATTTGTTTCGCTAAACCTTGCGCCTCTTCGAGTGCGCTGGCATCAATGACAATGCCCGGAAGTCGCTCCCCCCGAACCAAACGGATAAGCAAAGAGGCATCACACCCGTATGGTTCCTCTTGAGATAGAAGCTCAGCGACTTCACCACTTTGTCGCTGATAGAGTTGAGCAGGCACAGATAATGCTGCTGCCAAGTCAATCATTGCTTCCTTCTCTGTCTTCGCTTGAATTCTGGTAACGAGATCGGCAAACAGTGCATCAATGGGTAGTGGATATACTTTTCTCCCGTGCTGCGTGACATTGCCATCCTCATCAATCGCTTCCATGGATAACAACGTCGAATGAGATGCCTCTAGCGACTTTGGGGGAATTGAGTCGAGAAAATCGAGTGTTGAGAGACGGTACCCACAACAAGCCGCTGCCAGCATGGGCTCGACGAGCTCTTCTCTGTGTAATTCTGGAGGTGTCACCAACTCTAAAGGCGCGTGCTCACCATATAGACGAATACAAGCCCCTTCGGTAACGCGACCTGCTCGCCCCATTCGCTGCGCGGCACTGGCCTTAGAAATGTTGGTTAACGTCAGTGCTGTACGTCCATTTCGTTGTACAGTTCTGCGCTCTAAGCCGCTATCGATTACCACCCGGATATTAGGAATGGTCAGAGAGGTTTCCGCGACGTTGGTTGCCAATACGACTTTCCGTTGCTTTTGTACCGTCAGCGCACG
Organism: Vibrio sp. 661; assembly: GCF_033339315.1. NCBI lineage: Bacteria > Pseudomonadati > Pseudomonadota > Gammaproteobacteria > Vibrionales > Vibrionaceae > Vibrio > Vibrio sp. 661. The sequence goes on from NZ_JAWOUJ010000003.1 coordinate 157,879, forward strand.
ATGTCGTTCTGCATCACTGACCGAGGCATGAAGTTTAACCACCATGACATCACTGCTGCTTTGTAGCATCTGCGCGCATTGGGCGATCTCTTTACGTCCTGGGAGAAAAACAAGAATATCGCCATCTTCATCTTCCAGTGCTTCTTTTACCGCTCCGACAACCTCCTGTTCACATCCCTTTTTGTTCGGTAAATAGCGGCTGTCTGTAGAACGATGTGTCACCGTGACTGGAAAGCAACGTCCCTCCGAACTCAGGCGCTTAGCATTCAGGTAACGAGCAAGCTTTTCGCCTTCTAAGGTAGCGGAAGTGACGATCAATCGATGTTGATTTTCTTGCTTCAAAATGGCGGTTAATAGATCAATATCCCAGCGTCGCTCGTGAAATTCGTCCACTATCACGACATCAAAGTCTGCTAGCTTGTTTTCCGAAAACCAACGCAGTGCAACCCCCGGAGTGACAAATACAACTTCGGTTTTTTCATCAAAATAGGCATGAAGCTTGATCGCGTAACCGACTTTGCGACCTATTGGCTCTCCAGATTGCTCCGCAAGAAATTCAGCCAGCGAGGTACAAGCAATTCGACGTGGTTCAATAACCAGAACGCGTCCGTGTTTTGCCGCCCACATGGGCAAGCGGGTAGATTTACCCGACCCGGTTTCGGCTTCCACCACAAGATGGTTAAGGCTTACATGATGGTCAAACTCGGCTTGCAGGCTGTCGATAGGTAGTTGAAACATAGAAATTGGATTTGATTTGATGATGCAAAACATTATACCCAAGTAAAAAAATCCTGCTTTAGGTATCTCTAAACAACCAATATTGCCGATATTTTCGTCGGTATCTGAATTTTTTTGCGACATTACATTGATGTGCATCAACGCATGTTTACAACTAAATAGTGAACCCGTTAAAATTTGGTGCGCATCCTTCAACCCTACATAAGGCACCCAATGAACAACGATAAACGCCCACTATATATTCCATATGCGGGTCCGGCTCTTTTAGCAACCCCTCTTTTGAACAAAGGCAGTGCATTCTCTGCTGAAGAACGTAGTTCATTCAACTTAGAAGGTCTGCTTCCAGAGTCGACCGAAACTATCCAAGAGCAGGTGGAACGTGCCTACCAGCAATACAAAAGTTTCGAAAGCGATATGGATAAACACATTTATCTGCGTAATATCCAAGACACCAACGAAACATTGTATTACCGCCTAGTGCAAAATCACATTTCTGAGATGATGCCTATCATCTACACGCCGACTGTTGGCGCAGCATGTGAAAACTTCTCTAACATTTACCGTCGTGGTCGCGGTCTGTTCATTTCATACCCGAACCGTGACCGTATTGACGACTTGCTGAACAACGCAGCAAACCACAACGTTAAAGTGATTGTTGTGACAGATGGCGAACGTATCCTTGGCTTGGGTGACCAGGGTATCGGCGGCATGGGTATTCCTATCGGTAAACTGTCACTATATACCGCGTGTGGTGGTATCAGCCCTGCTTACACGCTACCAATCGTGCTTGATGTGGGTACCAATAACCCGCAACGCTTAGCTGATCCGATGTACATGGGTTGGCGTCATCCTCGTATTACGGGTGCAGAATACGATGCATTTGTAGAAGAGTTTATCCAAGCGGTACAGCGCCGTTGGCCTGATGCTTTGATCCAGTTCGAAGACTTTGCTCAGAAAAATGCGATGCCTCTTCTAGAGCGTTACAAAGACCGCGTGTGTTGCTTCAATGATGATATTCAGGGTACTGCAGCTGTTACTGTTGGCTCTCTACTTGCAGCTTGTAAAGCAGCAGGAACTCAGCTTTCTAAACAACGTATTACCTTCCTAGGCGCAGGGTCTGCTGGTTGTGGTATCGCAGAAGCGATCATCGCACAAATGGTATCGGAAGGAATTTCTGACGAGCAAGCTCGCTCACAAGTTTACATGGTTGACCGTTGGGGTCTGTTACAAGAAGGCATGCCTAACCTTCTTGATTTCCAACAACGCTTGGTGCAAAAGCATACCAATACGAAAGAGTGGGAAAATGAAGGAAATGGCTTCTCACTACTCGATGTTATGCGTAACGCCAAGCCAACGGTACTAATTGGTGTTTCTGGTGCTCCTGGCCTATTTAGCCAAGAAGTCATCGAAGAAATGCATAAACACTGTAAGCGTCCGATTGTCTTCCCACTGTCGAACCCAACAAGCCGCGTGGAAGCGACACCGAACGACATCATTCGTTGGACAAATGGTGAAGCACTAGTTGCGACAGGTAGCCCATTTGAGCCAGTGGTTCATGAAGGTCGCACTTACCCTATTGCACAATGTAACAACAGCTACATCTTCCCAGGCATTGGCCTTGGTGTACTTGCTGTCAATGCAAAACGTGTCACTGACGAGATGCTAATGGAATCAAGTCGCGCGCTCGCAACATGTTCTCCTCTAGCAATCAACGGTCGTGGGGCTCTACTTCCACCACTAGAAGAGATCCACTTAGTATCGAAAAAAATCGCATTTGCCGTTGGTAAAAAGGCAATTGAACAAGGTGTCGCATTAGAAATTACTGATGAAGCATTGAACGTGGCAATTGAACAGTCGTTCTGGCAACCTGTTTACCGCCGCTACAAACGCACTGCGTTCTAAGCTTGAGACAATTCGTTTAATAATTAGCCCCTACCATGTAGGGGCTTTTATTTTTTTATCATCCTAACCAGATTTTGGCATAAATGGGCTTCTCTCTTTTTGTTTCTATCAGATATGATGAGAACTACATTTTTAGTTAAGGATATAAAACGTTTTGTTGTTTTCTCGCATAAGATCAAAGTGGAAGCTGAAATTTTCCTGGAAGCGATTTGCTTTGATTTTGTCGATCTCTGCACTTAGTCTGCTTGTTTCTGTTATTGCCATCGACCGGTGGGTGGTTTTACAAGCCAAAGAGAGCATTTTCACTGAATACGAGCAAATCCCTCAACATGAGGTTGCCGTAGTTCTTGGTACCAGTAAATACATCGGAAAGACCCTCAACACTTACTACACTCATCGCATTAATGCGGCGATTGAGCTTTACAACCAAGGCAAAGTAAAACAGTTTTTATTGAGTGGTGATAACGCCCACCGTTCATACAACGAACCGTGGACAATGAAACGCGACTTACTTAAAGCAGGCGTGCCTGAAGAAGTGATTCACCTTGATTATGCTGGCTTTCGTACCTTAGATTCGATTGTACGAGCAAAAAAAATTTTTGCTTCGGAGCGATTTCTGATTGTGACTCAGCGCTTTCACTGTGAACGCGCACTGTTCATCGCTGATGCTTACAGCATTGATGCACAGTGTCTCGCGGTAGCAGGGCCGACGGCCAACAAGCAAAAAACATCGATGCGTGTTCGAGAACTGCTAGCCCGTGTGAAAGCGTTTTTAGACCTGTATATTATCAATACGCAGCCTAAGTTCCTTGGCCCTCAAGAACCTATCGTTGCAGTAAAAGAGCCAAATAAAGCAGATAACGAGCCTCTTCAAGTCCCCGTCGAATAGAGGAATAACGTGGCTCACAAGCCTAGTAACATTTCTATAAAACAAATGGGTAGTTTTCTACCCATTTCCAATTCTCAACATCACACTTTCTAATTTGCTCTACGATTCAGGCAAAACTCTTTTTCGCATTCAAAGTAACATTTCATCAATAAATAACTACAAGTCAGTTACTTTGCCATAAAAAACCGACAAAAGGCAATGCAAAAGGAGCACTACCCATGACCGCACTCGCTGTGACATTGAAGAATTGGTTCTTCACTCGCAACAGCATGATTTTGAACGCGAATATCCTATTGTTCATTATCTTGTTTAATACCTTACCCTTTGAACCACAAGTAGTAACCGGCCTGAGCATCTTAGTTTTTGTTGCTATTTTGTGGCTAACCGAAGCGATTCACGTCAGTATTACTGCGCTGCTCATACCACTACTTGCGGTATTTTTGGGTGTGTTCAACACTCAAGCCGCACTGAATAACTTTTCCAACTCCATCATTTTTCTATTTTTGGGTGGTTTTGCACTAGCTGCGGCTCTACATAAACAAAAGTTAGATCAAGCGATTGCAGATAAAGTACTATTGCTGGCAAGAGGAAAAATGTCTGTCGCTGTATTCATGCTATTTGGTGTGAGTGCTGGCCTGTCAATGTGGATTTCAAACACCGCCACCGCCGCGATGATGTTACCGCTTGTGCTGGGTGTGATGACAAAGCTAGACGCCAAGAAAAACCACAACACCTTTTTGTTTGTTCTACTCGGTATCGCTTACAGTGCTTCAATTGGTGGTATTGCAACACTGGTTGGTAGCCCACCAAACGCAATTGCAGCCGCTGAAGTTGGTCTAAGCTTCACTGAATGGATGAAGTTTGGTGTACCTATTTCCCTAGTATTAATGCCAATCGCTATCCTCGTATTGTACACGATGACTAAGCCTGACCTTAGCCACAAGTTTGACCTTGACCATCAACCAGTCGAATGGACAAACGGCAAAATGATTACGTTGGCGATTTTCTTACTGACCGTAACTTTGTGGATATTCAGTAAGCCTATTAACGCTATGCTGGGTGGCTTCGCGAAGTTCGATACTCTTGTAGCCATTGGCGCCATCCTTCTACTTGGTGCTTCTCGCGCCGTCGAGTGGAAAGATATTGAGAAAACAACCGACTGGGGTGTGTTAATCCTATTTGGTGGTGGTATCTGTCTGAGTAACGTCCTAAAAGCAACCGGAACAAGCGTATTTTTGGCTCATAGCTTGTCAGGCTTCCTTGAGCAAGCCGGTATTCTCTTAACGATTCTTGCAGTGGTTGCTTTTGTTGTCTTCTTGACTGAGTTTGCGAGTAACACCGCCAGTGCTGCGCTACTTGTCCCTGTATTTGCGACCATTGCAGAAGCCTTAGGCATGTCTCCGGTTATTCTCTCTGCACTGATTGCCGTCGCTGCATCTTGTGCATTTATGTTACCTGTTGCAACACCTCCAAACGCGATTGTGTTCGGTACGGGTCATATCAAGCAAAAAGAAATGATGCGAATTGGTTTCGTATTAAACATTGCCTGTATTGCTGCACTAACGCTTTTCGCTTGGTTGTTCTGGTAAAAATAGCAAGTTCGATTAGCACTACACTGCTGCTCACGGTAATCGTATCGATAACCCAAACTTCCCCCCTAAGTGGTGTTCAGCAGTTTCCCTCTTGGTGGCCAGTTGGCCACCTTTTTTCTTTACTTTCAGTGAACGGCTATCAGGCTTGCTTCTTTTCGCAAGCAAGTAAACCATAATGAGCTTCCACTCGGTTGCGACCATTGCGCTTCGCCTGATACAACACTTCGTCAGCTCTCGCCATGGTTTCTGAGACGCGTTCACTCTGCATTTGGGCAATGCCAATACTGCAAGTTAATGATTCACCGTGCACCCACAAATGATCCTCCACATTTTTGCGAATCATTTCTGCCTTCTCTAGCGCTTGTTCAATATTGGTATCAGGGCAAAATACGACAAACTCTTCGCCGCCCCAACGAACGAGTCGATCGTCTGAGTAAATAGAAGTCGCTACCACCATGACAAATTCGCGCAATATGTCATCCCCCATTTGGTGCCCAAATTTGTCGTTCACCTTTTTAAACTTATCCAAGTCCAAATAGAGAATACTGAAGGTGTTATGCCCCCAGCGAACCTGACGAGATTGTTGTTCCAGCCAGTGTTGCACAGCATATCGGTTCATCGCGCCCGTCAAAGCATCTCGATGCGCTAACTCTGCAAACTCATAGTTTTGAGCTCGCAAAGTATCATTCACCTTTTCCAAATGACGGTGACGCTTTTGCGCTTTTTCATAAGCCACTCTATTTTTTCGTAACTCATGCAGTGAAAAAGCCAGTCCAAGCGCCATCCAAGAGAGTAATAATGCATACAACAATGTTTCTTGCGCAAGGTAAGCGCCTTCAAACTCAATTTTATCAATCACAATTCTATGTTTACCAAGTGCCGCACCAGACCCAGTTGCAATATCAATACGTGTGATGTTTGAAAATTCAGGTGCAGAGTGCTCAATCGCGACTCCGTTATCTGCTAACCACCAGGTCATCACCTGAAGATTTTTAATCGGAATTTCGACAATATCGCTCGAACCCGACGGAGAAAACTGCATGCCATTATATTTAATGGTGTACTCGTCGTCCGGCTTGGAATACTCAGAATTATAATTGCGAAGATACAAACGTAGGTCGTGGCTAGGGTTAGCCCCTATTCCTGCCTCTTCATATCGCACCTTCAATCGAATCGTATGGTAGTTGGAAAGGTCAATACCCTGTGTTGGCGTTGCTGAATCGGTATAAACCGAGATTCCGCAATAAGGCCAAGCATACGAGCTCTGCTTTAGTTCACAGCTAAGAACTAGGCTTTGCCGATCGTATGTGATATCTGCCTCACTCGCACCTCCTTCACTGACATCTTTAGTTGCATAGATATTGAAATGCTCAGGTGTAATGGTCAGCTTTCGCGTATCGCCAAGCACACTATAAAGGGCAACCAAACTGATAGTGCAAATAGAAAGAGCAAAGATAAAGTTATGGATCCACTTCATGGGCAAGTGACCTGCTGAGATTATATACAATACGTGAGGTTCAATAATTTCAAAAAATGAAATAAAGGTGATTTATCAAGAAATAAAATCACTTTTTCATTCAATTCTTAGTTTCGACACATAGTAACGGATTTTGAACCGTTATCACGTTTTAAAATTTCTAAAAAATGCAGCCCAACTTCTATTTGCGAAGCATTTCACAGCCATAACTTTTAGAAAATAAAACACGATGCATAATAATTTAGTGCAAGACATTTACTTTAAAGCTCCTGTCAACCCTGCATCTCTTCTCCACTTCAGTATATACTGTGCAAAAACACAATAATGAGTAATGTCATGTCATTAATTGCAACTGGCACGCTAAACAAAATGCGTGCTTCTCTGGACGGTGCCGTCAACTACCGTCTTCCTGTCGGTGAGGAAGAGATCGACTTAACTCAGTTTCTGGGTAAAACGCTCACACTGACTCACACTGGCAATATTTTTTGTTGCTCATGTGGAAAGAAAACGAAAAAGAGTTATTCGCAAGGCCACTGTTTTGTATGCATGAAAAAGCTAGCAAGCTGCGACATGTGTATCATGAAGCCAGAGACCTGCCACTACGATCAAGGGACTTGTCGCGAACCACAATGGGGTGAAGAGAATTGCATGGTGGATCACTTTGTCTACCTGTCCAACACATCCAGCTTAAAAGTTGGTATCACTCGTCATACTCAAATCCCGACTCGTTGGATTGACCAAGGCGCGACTCAGGGCTTGCCAATTTTTAAAGTAAAAACTCGCCATATCTCCGGTTTAATTGAAGTTGAACTGGCGAAACATATCGCAGACAAGACCAATTGGCGCACACTGCTTAAAGGTGACGGTGAACCTATGGCATTGCAGGACCGTTTTGCTGAGCTATTGCCTTTAGTCGAAGAGAAAATTGCCGAGATAAAACAGCAATTCGGCGAAGATGCCATTGAAGTATTAAACGAAAGCATTACCGACCTTAGCTACCCGGTACAACAGCACCCAACGAAGATCACTTCGCATAACTTCGATAAAAACCCGGTTGTTACTGGCACTTTGCAAGGCATCAAAGGTCAATACCTCATCTTTGATACTGGCGTTATTAATGTAAGAAAATTCACTTCCTATGAAGTTGAAGTTAGTGCGTAATCGCTTGTAAACGCGTTGATTCAAATAAAAACGAAAAAAGCTCGAGTTTGACTCGAGCTTTTGTTTTTCTATTAGGAAGAAATCGTTAGTTATGCGTCAAGGATGCTTTCTAGCACATCGAATAACATATCGACTTCTTCTATTGTGTTGTAATGCATACAACCAATTCGCACTACACCACCCGATTCTTCTAAACCAAGTTGACGAACTAAGCCCAACGCATAAAAGTGACCATTCCATACACAAATGTTATGTTCACCCAGTGTTTTCGCGATGAACTCTGGAGAATATCGGTCAAACGTTAGCGCAAAAGTTGGCGTGCGGAGTTGGCTATCTTCCTTTGCGATACCGAATAGATTGACACCATCTAATGCATTCAAACGCTGTAAGAAACGCTCACTCAAGCGCTGCTCATGTTGTTCATACAGTTGGTAGCTTTGCTCCAACCGTTGGCGAAGAGGTAAACCGACTTCACCAAATTGAGCCAGATACTCAACCGCAGAAACGACACCAGCAAGACCTTCAAAACTTTGCGTTCCTGTTTCAAATCGACCTGGACCTATATTAGTGGCAGGCTCGACTTTGTATGGGCGAATACTGTGGAGCCACTGATCGGCTATGTAAGCAATACCAACGTGCGGTCCGAAAAACTTGTAAGCTGAGCAAGCTAAAAAGTCACAACCTAACGCTTGAACATCAACCAAATGATGAGGCGCATAATGGACGGCATCCACATAAACTTGTGCCCCAACATTGTGCGCCATGCTGACTACATGCTGTACATCCACAATAGAGCCCGTCGTGTTCGATGCATAAGTCACAGCGACAAGGCGCGTTTTATCAGAAAGAAGGCGGCTTAAATGCTCAATATCCAGCGTACAATCTTCTTCGTTGATACGAACTTGATGAACCGTAACGCCTTTATCTTCTGCCGCTTGCTGCCAGCTGGATACATTTGAATAGTGATCCAAAGCGGAAACAATGATCTCATCTCCTGCTTGCCAATCTCGACTAATCGCGCGACTAAGCTGAAAGGTTAGTGAGGTCATATTGGCACCGAAGACAATATTGCCAGATGAAGGGGCATTAAGTAGAGCCTGAGCCGACTCACGCGCATTTTGCATTACGTCAACGGTCACTTGGCTAGAAAAATAATGTCCGCCTAAGTTAGCGTTGAAACGACCTAAATACCCTACCATGCTGTCTAGTACTGATTGAGGCACTTGTGAGCCACCTGGACCATCAAAAAACGTCACAGGCTTGTCGTTGTGGTATTGAGCCAACGCCGGAAATTGCGCTCTGATCTGATTAAGATTGAAGTTCATTACGCTTATCCGTAGCAGTGAGTACAAATACATCCATATGGCCTGCTTCGTCATCAATAACAGAGCGGATTGGGCACGCGTTATGCCACAGCTTGCTATCAGCCAAGATTGCGACCTCTCCGGTTTCTAGCACTTTACGGAAAAATGGGGCTTGGTTATGGCTGCTGTAAAGCATGATGTCGCCACCGATGATGTTATGGCGTCCCACACCAACCATTGCAATGTGATCAAAACCGTCTTGGTGCACACCTTCAGGTGCTACTTGGGTTTCTTCTTCCAGTGCCCTGATACGGATTTGGTGAATTTCTATTTCTTGACCGTTTGGCAGATGATTCGCATTGACAAACAATTCACACATTTCTCGAAATCCATCGCTGGTAAGAATATCCTTCTCAATTGGCTCGAATTGTCTTACAACATCACCTTGAAATCGGTTGATATCAGAGGATTGAACAAAGCTATTTTTATTTAAGTCGATGACTTTGCCGTTATCAAAACCAACCACAGAATAACGTCGTAGTCGATACTGACCATCTGCATGTTCGGTACGAGGCAGTTCTTCAAACGATGGGGAAAGCTGCTCAATTGCTGCCATGCTGAGCTGTGTTAAATGTAGAGTATTCTCACGTGAATGTAACATCATTTGCTCCTTTAATGAGGCACATTAATTAACATTTAATTTACACACTAGGTTACGCAAATATTCTGCAATTACCAGCTTTTAACGTTGATAGCTTCAACAAAACGACGAAAACAACATAACAAACCAAACCAAACCACAAAAACAGAGCCATGTTTCAGTTTTACGCTTTGACAATATTTGAAACTAGACTTCTCTACTACGAATAGAATTTTATGCTAGAAGTCAACGTTCTCAATCAATATTTAGTGGGTTCTAATCTATAACCAATTATTCGATCACAATCGTTGTTTATGCTTTTAAAGCACTAAGAATTTCCATACAATCGAGGGAAATGTTACGCCCTTTTTGGAGCCATAATGAGCGACGTAAAACACTGTAAATTATTAATTCTTGGTTCTGGTCCTGCAGGATACACAGCTGCCGTCTACGCAGCGCGTGCAAACTTAAACCCTGTGCTTGTGACGGGAATGCAACAAGGTGGTCAGCTAACCACCACAACTGAAGTTGAAAACTGGCCAGGCGATGCTGAGGGACTGACAGGTCCAGCATTGATGGATCGCATGAAAGAACACGCCGAGCGTTTTGAAACTGAAATCGTATTTGATCACATCAATGAAGTAGAGCTATCACAACGCCCATTTCGTTTAAAAGGCGACTCAGGTGAGTACACTTGTGATGCCTTAATCATATCTACCGGCGCATCAGCAAAATACCTTGGCCTTGAGTCTGAAGAAGCATTTAAAGGTCGCGGCGTTTCTGCTTGTGCAACCTGTGACGGTTTCTTCTACCGTAATCAGAAAGTTGCAGTTGTGGGCGGTGGTAACACGGCTGTTGAAGAAGCGCTATACCTATCTAACATTGCGTCAGAAGTTCACCTGATCCACCGCCGCGATTCATTCCGCGCAGAGAAGATCCTTGTGAAACGTCTGATGGATAAAGTTGAAAGCGGTAATATCGTTCTTCATACCGATCGCACTCTCGATGAAGTACTGGGTGACGATATGGGCGTAACGGGCGTCCGCATTAAAGACGTGAACAGCGGTGCGACAGAAGATATCGATGTAATGGGTGCATTCATCGCAATTGGTCACCAGCCAAACACACAAATCTTTGAAGGCCAAGTAGACATGAAAGATGGCTACATCATCGTTCAATCAGGTCTTGAAGGCAACGCAACACAAACTAGTATCGAAGGTGTATTTGCAGCTGGCGACGTAATGGACCACAACTACCGTCAAGCGATCACCTCTGCAGGTACAGGTTGTATGGCTGCATTAGATGCTGAACGTTTCTTAGACTCACTTGGTGACAAATAACTTTTCACATTTGTGTCATATCCTTAAAGCCCAGCGGTATTCCCGCTGGGTTTTCTTTTGTATACTACCGCCTCATTAAAACAATTATCATTAAGCCTTCACGATGGATAAGAAAAAGCAAAGCAGCTTGAATAAGTGGCTGAAGCAACAAAGTAAGTTAGCCAAGCGCTGGCTTATGATTGCGATAGGCCTAGGCGTACTTTCAAGCGTGTTTTTATTGGCTCAAGCAGCCCTGCTCGCCTCCATTCTGCACCAGTTAATCATTGACCAAGTCGACAAAGCCGAGCTCATTTGGCATTTTGTTGGGCTCGGTGGCACGGTTATCGGTCGAGCTGCTTGTACCTGGGGTCGAGAGCTTGCCGGTTACCGTTGCGGGGAGCAAATTCGAGTTTATATTCGCCAACTCATTTTAGATAAAGTTCACAAGCTTGGGCCAGCTTACATCAAAGGCAAACCTGCTGGCAGTTGGGCAACGCTCATCTTAGAGCAGGTAGAAGATATGCAAGATTTCTTCTCACGCTACTTGCCTCAAATGTCATTATCGGTACTAGTGCCTTTCATCATTTTGGTTGTCGTATTCCCAGTAAACTGGGCAGCAGGCTTGATCTTCCTGGTCACTGCACCACTAGTGCCTATTTTCATGGCACTGGTTGGGATGAAAGCCGCAGAAGCAAACCGTAAAAACTTTAAAGCGATGCAGCGTTTGTCGGGTCACTTTTATGACCGCTTGCAAGCAATGACAACCATTCGCTTATTCGATAGAACAAAATCTGAAACTGAGACGCTAAAGGGTGCTTCAGAAGTCTTTCGTACTCGTACCATGGACGTTCTGAAAATCGCGTTTCTGTCTTCTGCGGTGTTAGAGTTTTTCACTTCCATTTCTATCGCAATTACCGCTGTCTACTTTGGCTTTAGTTATATCGGGGAGCTGGACTTCGGCTACTACGGCACAGGTGTTACGCTCTTTGCTGGTTTGTTCATTCTGATTCTTGCTCCAGAGTTTTATCAGCCATTACGTGATTTGGGCACGTTCTATCATGCGAAACAGCAAGCGGTTGGGGCAGCAGAAAGCATTGTCGAGTTTCTGGATTTGGAAGTCGATCAAATCAAAGATGGTACCCAAGCGTTAGATAAAAACAGCCCTATCCATATTGAAGCGGACCAGTTAACCATTTTTAGTCCGGAAGGTAAGCAGCTCGCAGGTCCCCTATCCTTCTCTCTTGAAGCCAACAAAAGTACGGCTTTAGTTGGACCAAGTGGCGCAGGTAAAACAAGCTTGGTAAACACCATCCTCGGTTTCATGCCTTATCAAGGTAGCTTGAAGATTAATGGTTGTGAATTGTCGCAACTGGATCTAGCCACATGGCGAGAGGCAGTAAGCTGGATTGGTCAAAACCCGATGCTATTACACGGTAGCATTCGAGATAACATCACACTAGGTAAACACAATATTCAGGATGCAGACGTACATTCTGTGTTGAATGACTCTCACGCTGCTGAATTTGTTGAAATGCATGGGTTGGATTATCCGATATCTGATCGTTCTGGTGGTTTATCTGTCGGCCAAGCGCAGCGTTTAGCACTGGCTCGCGCCATGCTACAAAATGGTCGTTTTTGGTTATTAGATGAACCAACCGCAAGCTTAGATGCTCGCAGTGAAAAACTCGTGATGGAAGGCATTAACAAGTATGCGCATGCCACAACGAATTTGATGATTACTCACCAACTTGCGCCTTTACAAAACGTATCGCAAATTCTTGTTATGCAGGACGGCCAGATTGTTCAACGTGGTGATTACGCCACACTGTCGACAGAATATGGCTTATTTAAAGACATGTTGGAAGCGAACCTCGCACAACGTGAAACAGACAAGGGGAACTTAGATGCGTGATTTACTCCCTTATCTAAAACTCTATAAGAAACACTGGTTTGGTCTTTCGCTAGGTATGCTACTGGCATTTCTGACCTTAGCGGCATCTATTGGCTTATTAACGCTATCAGGTTGGTTTATTTCAGCCGCAGCGGTGGCAGGCTTGACGGTTGCTCGTGAGACCTTCAACTACATGTTACCAGGTGCCGGGGTACGCGGCGCTGCAATGGCTCGAACCGCAGGTCGATGGGGAGAACGTGTCGTTAGCCACAATGCAACGTTCAAGCTGCTTACCGATCTACGTATCTTCTTCTTTAAGAAACTTGCACCACTGATTCCGGGTCGTGTTTCTACGATGCGTGATGCCGATCTGCTCAACCGCCTAGTAGCGGACGTAGATGCGATGGATCACGTTTACCTTCGACTTATCAGCCCTGTCGTGATTGGTGTTTTTGGCATATTGAGTTTAACGGCTGTCCTGGCGTTCTTTGATTGGCATCTCGCGCTGCTGCTTGGCTCGATTCTTACCGTCATGTTGTTTGTATGGCCAGTGTTGTTCTATAAACTTGGTAAAAGTAATGGCGAGAATCTCACTCATCATAAAGCGCAATTGCGAGTGGCGACACTGGACTGGCTTCAAGGCTACAGTGAACTGAGTATCTTTGGAGCAGAAGAACGTTATCGTAATCTCATTCTAGAGAAGCAGAAGCAGTTGCTGTCTAACCAATTTGTGAACGCGAATTTAACGGGCATGGCTTCAGGCCTGCTTATGCTGGTGAACGGCCTTACACTGGTTGTGATGCTTTGGTTTGCTGCAGACGGCGTAGGTGGTCGTGCTCCTGATCCTTGGATTGCGCTGTTTGCGTTTGCAACCATGGCGAGCTTTGAGATTCTGATGCCTATCGCGGGCGCATTCCAGTATCTCGGTCAAACATTGACCTCTGCTCGTCGTTTAAATGAAGTAATTTTGGCTGAACCTGACGTTGTCTTCCCTGAGCAGTCGAAACATAAAGACACAACGTTAGACATTGAATTCGACAACATAGATTTTACTTACCCTGACGGTCAGCAAAAGGTGCTGAAAGACTTGTCACTCTCACTACCGTTGGGCACTAAAACTGCAATTGTAGGTCAAACAGGTTCAGGTAAATCAACACTGATTCAGCTTCTTTGTCGCTACTGGGATGTAAACCAAGGTGAAGTTCGAATCGGTGGTACAAAACTGCAAGATTGGAGCGAGTCGGACCTGCGAGCAGCAATGACAGTGGTCAGTCAACGCGTAGATGTACTAAACGGGACACTACGTGACAACTTACTCATGGCCGCTCCGGACGCAAGTGATGAGCAACTGTCTACTATTTTACAAAAAGTCGAGCTTGGCGGACTTCTTGAAGAGCCGGGTTTAGATGCTTGGTTAGGCGACGGCGGTCGTCAGTTATCTGGTGGTGAGAAACGCCGAATCGGTATTGCTCGAGCATTGCTACGTGATGCCCCAATCCTACTCTTAGATGAGCCGACTGAAGGCCTCGATAAGCGTACGGAACAAAAAGTGATGGCGCTTTTCAATGAACACTTTGCTAATAAGACAGTAGTATTCATTACACACCGACTGATAGAGTTAGAAAGTATGGATAGCATCTGTTTGATGGAACAAGGTGAGATCATCGAACAAGGCGACCATCCAACGCTACTCGCTCAAAAAGGTCGTTACTACCAGCTATTACAATCTCTATAATTCGATTTTCAGTGACGAGAAGGGCTCATCAAACGATGAGCCCTTTTGTTATTCCTGTATTATTAGTTACCTAATTAAGCACGTATGCAGTGCTGATTTACCGACCAGATTTTTTGAGATAAGCCGCCATTTCATCTTCCGGAACCATGCCCCCACCTGTTGCCCAAACAAGATGTGTTGCGTTTTTGAGTTTTTCTTCGTCAAATTTCATTCGAGACTGATAAGCATGGTTATTCGAGACGTGCACTGCCCCAATCATACCGGCTAATGCAGAAGGCTCTAGATTAATACCTTCCAGTTCACTTAACTCACCCAAGTGGTGATACATACGAGCGTCATCAATGGTGTAAAAACCATCAAGTAGCCTTTCCATCGCTCTTCCGACAAATCCCGAGGCACGCCCGACTGCCAAACCATCAGCGGCGGTGATGTTATCGATACCCAGATCTTGCACCGAAATATCGTCATGCAAGCCTGTATGTACGCCCAACAGCATGCACGGTGAGTGCGTTGGCTCTGCGAAAATACAGTGGACATGCTCGCCAAATGCTACCTTCAAGCCAAATGCCACGCCACCAGGCCCGCCGCCAACACCACAAGGAAGATAAACAAACAATGGATGATGCTCATCAACCACGATTCCCAAGTCATCAAATTGCTGCTTAAGACGCTCACCCGCAACAGAGTAACCTAGAAACAGCGTCCGTGAGTTTTCATCATCGATAAAGAAACAGTTGGGATCTTTTTCTGCCTCTTTACGACCTTGCTCGACAGCAATACCATAATCTTCTTGGTGCTCTACGACATTAACACCATGCGACCGGAGCTTATTTTTCTTCCATTCCCGCGCATCCGCAGACATGTGGACTGAAACTGAAAAACCCAGCTTCGCACTCATGATGCCGATGGACATACCAAGATTGCCGGTTGAGCCAACCGCAATACTGTACTGCTTAAAAAACTGCCGAAACTCATTGCTGAACAATTTGCTGTAATCATCGCTTTCACAGAGCAAGCCGGCATCAAACGCCAACTTTTCTGCATGAGTGAGCACTTCATAAATACCACCTCTCGCTTTGATCGAACCAGAAATTGGCAAATGACTGTCTTTTTTGAGCATTAAATGGCCCAATATTGGCGTGTCGTATTGCTGCTCCAAACGCACTTTCATATTGGGAATATCCACCACTGCGGACTCAATAACGCCACGCGACGTTTCCGTTTCGGGAAACGCTTTCATCAAATAAGGCGCAAATCGTGTTAGCCGTTCACTCGCCGCTTGAATATCTTTTTCATCTAACCCGACATGAGGTAAGCCTTCCTCCAAGGAAGTGATATGGGGGTTGAACCAACAAACCTCTTCAAGATCAATAAGTGCTGCCAAGAGTGGGAACTGCTTAGTCAGCGCTTCAATATTTGCCTTGGTCATTTTACCTTCCTGGAATGATGTGAGTTGAGATAAACAAAAGCGCCGCAATAGCGACGCTTTGGAGAACAACTATCAGTTTGAGCTTACGCGTAGTTTTTCTCAAACTCTTGCATGAAGTCTACTAACGCTTGAACGCCTTCTAGCGGCATTGCGTTATAAATGGATGCTCGCATACCACCAACTGCTCGATGACCTTTTAGCGCTTTCAGCCCTTTAGAGTCTGCTAGCTCAAGGAAGGTTGCATCCAGTTCAGGCTTAGCAAGTTGAAATGGCACGTTCATCAAAGAACGGTTTGCTGAGTGCACGCCATTACGGTAGAAATCAGACTGATCGATGTAATCATACAGTAGCGCGGCTTTAGCGCGGTTCACTTGCTCAATTGCTTTTACTCCACCCTGTGCCTTCAGCCATTTGAAAACAAGACCAGACAGGTACCATGCAAAGGTTGGTGGTGTGTTGAACATTGATTCTTTTTCTGCCAAAACAGTGTAATCCAAAATACTTGGTAGTACCTGCTTCGCCATACCTAATAAATCATCGCGCACGATAGCAATAGCAATGCCGGAAGGACCAATATTTTTCTGAGCGCCCGCGTAAATCACACCGTATTTAGACACATCGATTTCACGAGAAAGAATTGTCGAAGACATGTCAGCAACAATCGGTTTGTCGGTGATAGGAAGATCGTTAATCTCAATACCATCAATGGTCTCATTTGGACAGAAGTGAACGTAAGCCGCTTCTGGAGCAATTTTCCATTCACTTGCAGGTAGAACCGCGACTTTCCCGTTGATTTCTGTTTTTGCATCAAACACGTCTGGTTCGCAGTATTTTTTCGCTTCAGCTACCGCGCTTTCAGCCCAATAACCACCATCGATGTAAGTTGCCGTATCGGCATCACCAAGTAAGTTTAGAGGAACAGCAGCAAACTGAGCACGAGCACCACCTTGGCAGAACAGCACTTTATAGTTGTCCGGAATATTCAGAAGATCACGTAAATCCTGCTCGGCTTCTTCTGCAACTTTGATGAACTCTTTGCTTCGGTGGCTGATTTCCATGACCGAAGTGCCAAGACCTTGCCAATCGATTAGTTCCTGTTGTGCTTGCTGCATAACTGCTTTAGGCAGACCTGCTGGCCCTGCACTGAAGTTAAATACGTTGTCCGTATTTTGTTCCATGATGCTCATTGCTCCTGCTATGTAAATATTACGAAATTAATATCACGTTTTCGCAGTGATAAAAACAAGAAAAGAGGTCTTACGACCTCTTTTTAAAGACTAAGCGTTGAATTGGAACAAATTCGCAACAACACGAATTACTGTTGTTGCATCAAAGCAGGCATAAGTAGAGCCACCAATGGGAACTCATGCCCATTTTCGAACTTCAATTTGCCTTCACCAATTTCTGCTTTTAATTGATAACCGCCCTCTACTTTTTCGATCAACTCCATAATAAGGAGCTCATCAATCCCTTCTTGAATAAATGGGTAATGCGTTACTAATTCATCAGAGAAGTAAGTGCTAAGTTCACCAGTAGTGGCCGTCACCAACTTCATTGGATCTTGAGAAATATGCTCAGTACCTTCAGGGATGGATAGTTGCC
This sequence comes from Vibrio sp. 661, assembly GCF_033339315.1. Classification (NCBI taxonomy): domain Bacteria; kingdom Pseudomonadati; phylum Pseudomonadota; class Gammaproteobacteria; order Vibrionales; family Vibrionaceae; genus Vibrio; species Vibrio sp. 661. Next base: position 175,558 of record NZ_JAWOUJ010000003.1, read on the forward strand.
ACTCATTGTGGAACTTGCCGTCACCGAACGCGAGTGAAAGCTCGTTCACGGATAAATCAAAACCTTTGCTAAACAGCGTATCGACATGCGGCAATAAGCTCGCAATTTCCTGCTCATCTAACATAGGAGAGCTTTGATAGATAGACATAATTTGATCAAAAGACTGGCTATCCACATCTGCAATTGAGAAATCCAACTTAAAGTTATCGACATCCGTCCCATCAGTTAAACGTAATTTCTTAGCATCTAGGTTTAATTGACTGTTCAGCTTATCACCAGACTCACTCATCGTAGTGTTACCACGGTAGCTCGCATTTTCAATCAAAAAGATAGGCGTTAAGTTCGCATCAACCACATCTAGCTTCTCTAGAGAGAAAGACTGCTCGCCTAACCAGTAGCCTTTTGCTTGCTTTCCTTTACCTTGCCCTGTCAATGCATTCAGATGAAGCTCTTCACCGTTTTCAAAATCCACTTGAACAGAAGGAACAGAAACTTGGTAATTGAGATCACCCAATACCGTCACATCACCTGTTACTTTTGCAGGGCTTGTAGAAACAGAAACACCTTGCGCTTCGTTACGATAATGCCAACTATCTAGGTCGAGGATAAATACTGTATTGCCATTTAGTTGAGTCTGGCTATGCATCGTGAGAGGCAAAAAGTCATTGTCCACCAATTTTGAATCTGCTGTTAGGCTTGTTAGACCGTGGCTAACATCACTGGTTACGTCAAACGTCGTTGGCATACCATCACGCTCTAACTGCGTTTTAAGCTCAGGATCAACAACTGAATAACGAGTCAGCACGACTGAAGACAAATAGCCACGCTGATACTCGACCACTTCGCCTTTAATCATTTCATCATTCATATTGGTAATACCATCTTCAATGATGGACTGACCAATTTGTCCGACAGCCAATGGCCAACACAGCGCTAATGAGATAGCACCACCAATGGCGCCGATTTTTTTAAGATTTTGCATAACGTCACTTATTAGATATTTTCGGTCAGTCTACCCCAAACCACCTGCGGAGAAAACATTGAGACAAATCAGACTATTGATTCTTATTCTAGTCCATTAATCAGGAATCATACTTGGCTCCCACTCATCATGTCCTTTTATTGTTAAAGTTTGCGTGGCGAAGTTTTAACCGGAGCTAAAACATCTGTGAATCGTTATGCTGTGTTGTGTCTCGACAACAACCCAATCAGTGCTGAACAGTTTCGATTGGAGCTGTCTGCCTTCTCAAGTAAGTTTGATATTTTTTCTGTCGAATCGATAGAAGAGGCTCAAAGCGCTTTAGAGTATCTAGAAGAAAGAGAACAGACTGTTGCTTTAGTTATAGCGAGCCATCACGCTCATTTTAACGGCGTGGATTTTCTTATTGGTTTAGACCGGATGCCACATACCGAGCAAGCAAGAAAAATTCTTATTAGCTGCTCGTCTGATATAGAGGCAATTCTCACTGCCGTTAATGAGGGCAGGCTCGACCACTGCCTCACTAAACCTTTGCCAGATTACGTCTTATTTAACACAGTGCAAAAAGAGCTGACCCAATTTATATTGCGAAACGGTAAAGAAGACCTGCTAAGTTACAGTCAGATATTGGATCATCACAGCTTGTTGCGAGCGCACATCAATAACCAGATGAGCCATTATCAAGCCGGATTCTTACACGACTACCACTCGATGTCTGATGCCGAGTTAGCCGAGCAAGTGATCTCCGCTCTCCAACAATTTTTCAAAGATAATGACGAAACAAGAGCGTGCCGTACATACTCACCTGAACACTTATTAACCGTGGAAGGCGAGCCAAATTGCTTTTTGTGGTTTATCACCGAAGGTGAAGTGGCTCTGTACAAGCGCGATGAGCAAGGCATGCAGCGAGAGGTTGTACGCCATAACAAAGGGAATATTGTCGGAGGCATGTCGTTTGTTACTGGGGAATGTTCTTTCTCGACAGCTCTAACACTAACCAAAACAGAAGTTATCAAACTCGATCGCAACGTATTCAATAAAGTGATGCAAAGCGACTCAAACTTACTGCCTCTTTTTACAAACTTGCTTTTACGCCACTTCAACCGCCGATTGCAAAGAAGCATCAACACCAAACTGCAACTTCAAAAAACGCTCGAATCTTTAGAATCAGCCCACCAGCAGCTCATTGAAAGAGAAAAAATGGCGATGCTTGGTCAATTGGTTGCGGGAGTAGCCCACGAACTAAACAATCCAGTAGCCGCGATATTGAGGGGCGTAGAGAATTTAACGCATACGCTAGAACGATTACTTAACGATGCGCCAAGTTCCGATATACAAACCAAAGGCATTGAATTACTGAGCAAAGCGCAAACCTCAAAACCCGCTTCAACCGCCGAGCTCAGATCACGCGTAAAAGCGCTTAGCCATACTCTTCCAGACCGAGCATTGGCAAAAAAAGTGGTGAACCTTGGATTAGAGTCCGATCAAGAGCTACTTACCCAACTAACGAGAAAGCAGCAAGCGTCTTATCATGCCCTCAATACACTTGAGCAATACCACAAAGCAGGTTCTACACTTCGCTCAATTAATGTCTGTGCAGCACGAATTGCTGATATGGTAAAAAGCCTGAAAGGATATGCTCGGTCAGATGATGAAACCTTGCACTATGCCGATATTCATGAGGGTATTGAAGACACCTTGGTGATCTTCGAAAACAAACTAAAAATGCATCAGGTTTCCACTGATTATGCGGATTTACCTCCTATCCTTTGTCAACCAATCGCACTCCAACAGGTATGGACGAATTTGGTCTCTAACGCCATTGATGCATTTCCGGAAAAAGGCGTTTTAAAAATACAAACACGTCTTGCAGAAAAAGATCATACACATTACGCCGTTATCTCGTTTGAAGATAATGGGTGTGGCATTCCTGAATCGCAAAGAGATGCCATTTTCGAGCTGAACTTCACCACAAAAAAAGAAGGCAACTTTGGTTTAGGCATTGGGCTGTCCATCTGCCAGCAAATCGTGACAGCACATAAGGGATGGATTGACGTCGAATCAGAGCTCGACAAGTTCACAAGAATGACAGTCTGGTTACCAGTCATCGAAAAAGGAGATGAAACATGACCAAGTATTTAATTTTATGTGTCGATGACGAACGAGAAGTCTTGGATAGCGTGCTCCAAGATCTTGCTCCCTTCGAGGAGAACTTTGTCGTCGAAGGAGCGGAATCGGTGACTGAAGCTCGGCAAGTGATTGAGGAGATGGCGGAAGAAGAAGTTCAGCTTGCGCTCATTTTATGTGACCACATTATGCCGGAACAAACTGGGATCAGCTTCTTAATCGAACTCAGTCAAAATGGTGACACAAAAGCAGCGCGCAAAGTTTTACTCACAGGACAAGCTGGTTTGGAAGACACCGTAGAAGCCGTAAATAACGCGAGTCTCGATTATTACATTGCCAAACCTTGGAAAGGTGAAGCATTGAGAAAAGCAATCGTGTCTCAGCTTACCGCGTTTGTGATTGAGAATGATGATAACCTGCTATCCTGGACTCAAATCCTTGATTCTGAGGCAATCCTCAACGCCATGGCAGATAGAAGAGCAAGCTTTGGCGAGTAATAAAGTGTTTAGTTCTAACTTGAACTCAACGATGCTCATTGCACCACCTAACCTCGCATAGTCGAATGAGGTTAGAAAAACATCGTTACTTGTCCGAGTAAAATTCTCGGACACTACGTATATGGCGTAGTTTTTGCTTAAACCAAGGAACTATTAAGTTAATTGACAAAACATCGACACATTTTTGTTGGTCGTCGACCTTCCTTTTTATTATGATGTCGGACAAATCAGATTACGGTTCAAGTGGTTGCTTGAATCCATGGAAATAATGAACAAGGTTTATCGTTAGTTATGCGTAAAACACTATTAGCCGCTGCCTTACTAGTGGCATCAAGCCATGCCCTAGCTGCAAACGATCGCAATGCGCCAGCAACTATGAGCAACTTTAGCTACGACTATTTCGAAGCACGTATTGGCGCAAGTCCTGTGACATTTGGTGCTGGATTCAGCAAATCAATTCACCCGAACGCGCATGTTATTGCTCGTATTGACTCTGAGTTTGAAAGTGATTTTGACTCAGCTGCAGGCTTTGGCTTCCATTCTCCGCTAAACAACTGGGCAGATCTTACTGGTGAAATGCTAATGCGCGTTGTACAACCTTCGAATGAGAGCAGCACAGATGTTGGTATGGAGCTTAACTTAGGTGTTCGCCAATGGTTAGGCCCTCAATTAGAAGTAGGCGGCAAAGTCGGCTACGTTTCTATCGATAACGATGACGATTGGACTGGATCTGCCTACGCTCGATTCCACTCAACAGAGCTTTTCTCTTTGGGTGCTGAAGCACGTATCAACGATTTTTACGGTGATCAGGTAATGTTCACTACGCGTTTTAAGTTTTAAGATTTGTGCTGTAAGAAAAGAGCAAATTAAAAAAACAAAAACCGAGGTCTCTGCCTCGGTTTTTTTGTCTAATTTAATGACTAACTCAATGAAGTGGTAAAAAACTTCAACGTCCTTTTTCCGCTTTTCACACTTGCCTTTACGACCCGCTAACTCCATCGAAACGAGTCAATCATTGTGCGATCAGCTTCGCTTAGTCACACAGTGCCAATAACTGTTTTTTACGCGGCTCTTGGATCAGTTTCCAATGTATGCCATCAGTTGCACCAGCAAATTTCCACAGTAGCTTTACATCAACATCATTACCGTAAGCCGTTTTAACTTTGTTGAAGACTTTTACAGGTCCAAGTTCTAAAAAGGTTTCTACGTCATCAACACCGGCTTTCTTGACCATACGTTCAAGGGTTAGTTGCATGTTGGGTAAGTCTCTTAAGCGTCTACTGGCAGAGGACTTTTGATATTTCCGTTCCTTAATTGAGTATTCAATTGATTTCTGTACCAGTTCATCAAGCCCTACATATCCGGATTCGAATAAATCGGTTACATCATAATAATTTACGGTTGCCGTCGTCTGTTTTTTGACGTGCTTATACTTCTCACAGCTCAGTTGAGTAAACACTTCATCTAGTCCATTACCACCACGTAAGTAGCAGCAATCATTGCTGACAAGCGCAAACATAGCATCATCGGTGAATAAACCAATACCACCGAACATAGAACGTTTTTGGTACTCACTGAAGGTGCGTACATATTTAAAAAAAGCTTGGTCTGTCATGTCCATTGACCTCTTTAATCTGAATAAATTACCCCGATTAGCGATGTCACCAGATAAACAGCAGCTTATAGCGAATTATAAATGTCGATTTGTTGGCGATATTTTTGTGAGTTGTGCTCACCAACTTGCTTAATCATACTTAACGTTGAAAAATAAGTTAGGACATAGGTCACATATAAAAAAGTATAAATTCTGCATACGTGATTAGTTTCACACTTATTGTTCGTGTGGTGATATTTTTTTGACGCATAGCATGCCTAAAACGCGCCATCATTATGATCTCGCTGGCAATTACGGGCACATAATACGCATTTAATTGATAAAGAATACGCTGTAAGGGTACACTGTACGAAAGATCTCAAGTACAGCGTCACAATGGAACATTTATCATTTTTTTGGCTGCCAAATAATAAAGATAAGCTTATAAACGCACTGGAATCCGAGTTTGCTCAGCTGGTAGAACAGTCCATCGCCACGGGTAAGATTTCGTTACCTCCTATTCCTGATGTCGTGCTTAAAATTCAGCAGTTATGTGTCGAAGAACACACCACGATTGCCGATGTTGCTAACTGTTTATTGGAAGATCCCGGATTAGCAGCAGTCGTTTTACGAGTCGCTAACTCTGTGATTTTTAATCGCAGAAATATCACCTGCAACGACTTAACTACAGCGGTATCTCGTCTCGGAATACTTCGTGTACGTGATATTGTTACCGCACAAGCGATTGAGCAACTTAAACACTCAGTTAATCTCACTAAAGAATGCAATGCCATCTTGGTGAAGAGTGCGGCGATATCGCGTGAGCTCGGTGCCGTCATGGTGATGTTGGTTCAATCGTTTCGTAGCCACGAGCCAGGCACTTATGGCCATCTAGAGCAAGAAAAGGCGTTATTGGTCGGTCTATTAGCCGATATTGGGTTATTTTGCCTAATTAATGAGTACCACTTGTACTTAGATAGGGGTAATTACTTAGACCCAGATATTGCATTGCAAATCTTCCAAACACGTTGTTCTGCCACAAGTAAACTAGTGCTTGAGCGTTGGGGATTTGACAACGACTTCAGAGAAGTATCCTCAAACGAAAAATACGAATTAACGCGACCAGAAGTGAGTTATCTCGACATCGCTAGAATTGCGCATCATTTATTGATGTTCCGCAATCACGATGAACGCATTGACGAACATGAAGTTGAATTCAACTTAACTGGTGCAGAAGTCTTGTATGAACTTAGTAACATGAGTGATACTGACTTCAATGATCAAATCCGAGCTGTACTCAATGCTAGCGGTTTGTAATTTATCGCTTTCTGATAATACCTTATCCGTGATAAAACGATTCGCTCAAGGCTGAGCTGTGTGTGGTGAAATGTCTTTAATTTCAACCGATAGATAATTTGATTTATGCGTGTTGATGTTATCTCAAAAAGGAATCATTGAGCTTTATGTTTTCAGGGATGCTATTTATTTTCGCTCCGCTTGTGGTGGGGTATCTAATTCCTATATCTCGATCTTCGTTATTGGAGAAGATCAATCAGTCAACGTCCTACCTTATTTACGTCATTTTGTCGTTGATGGGTCTTAGTTTGGCGGCGCTCGATAATTTAAGCAGCAACTTACAAAGTATTCTCCTCTATGCGAGTACGTTTTTTTTGTGTCTAAGTGCCTGCAACCTGTTGGCTCTGCCTATTATTGATAAAATTATTCCACTCCAGACCAATCAGAATCAAAAGAAGCTACCGTTATCTTCGATGGCTTTAGAGTCAGTTAAGCTTATCGTGGTCGTTGGCGGAGGGTTAGTGGTTGGCCTGCTGTTACCCATTGATTTGAGTTGGGTAGATACAGCAAGCGAATGGATACTCTTTCTACTTCTATTTTTTATTGGTATTCAGCTGCGCAATAGTGGACTTACTCTGCGTCAAATCCTATTAAATAAACAAGGAATGGCCATTGCGGCTGTTGTCATCGCAACATGTATGCTTGGTGGCCTTCTTGCAGCGGTGCTTTTGGATCTTCCTCTTTATCAAGCACTCGCAATGGCTTCAGGTTTTGGCTGGTATTCACTCGCAGGTATTTTAATGGGTGACGCTTTTGGTCCGGTATTTGGTGGCGCGTCGTTCTTGATTGAATTGATGAGAGAGCTAGTCGCACTGGTTGCCATTCCTCTCTTTATTCGTAGCTATCCGTGCACCGCAATTGGTTACGCCGGTGCAACAGCAATGGACTTCACCCTACCCGTTATTCAAACCACCGGTGGTGTGCGTTGTGTTCCTGTTGCTATCGTAAGCGGCTTTATTTTGAGTTTATTGGTACCAGTTATGATGCTTTTCTTTGTATCACTTGCTAGCTAGATCTCAGGTTTTCGCTTTAACATCCATTACAATACGGCAAAAATTTAAATACCCAGTTAACGTCAAAGTGGTCAATATTTTTTGGCAAGCCCCCTCTTTCTTTTCGTCATTCAGCCCAACGATTTGTCACGACCAAATAGAAAGAAGGGAGAAACATCAACTGATGTGCATTGCGTTAATAAAGGGATAACAACCAGAAGGAAGAAGAATGAAACGCTTTGTCGTTGCAGCGCTCCTCGCTACAAGCTCAACTTTTACGCTTGCCGCAGATCAACAATGTCTTGCTAGCAAATACGATGGCTACGTCGATGCCTCACTACAGTGGTATCAAGATCTTGTTGATTTGACGGTTACCCAATATCCAGATCTGAAAGAAGTTAGTCAATGGTTCTTGGATGGACGTAAACATCACTTTGAATTAAACCGCGAAGCGGTTCACTACTTTCTAGAGAACGACCCTAGCCGCGTTGCGACGGAACAGCCAATCGAAGCATGGTTAAAACTAGAGCAACATGACGTTAAGCAGTTAGCGACCCGAAGCGATAAGTTAGGTGAAGTTGCAAAACAGACATTTAGCGACCGTCAATCAACTAACCACCCAAAAAACTACGAGCTTCGTTCAGCATTCGCTGATCTGCTTAGTCATCCCCAACAAATTGATACCGCACTTAATAAGTACAATCAGTCAATAGAAAAGATTGAAAAGCAGAAATGTGACTAAGATTGCTCGCATTAGTCGTTGATTAGCATTCGATAACATCAGAGTGTTTTAACGTACTCAATCTAGAATTTTTTAATGTGAATATCGTAACCTTCACCTAAAATTTTCATTTCTACAACTTGGGTTTCAACAATTAAAACGGGACTTTGCGCCCGTTTTAGTTTAGATTGTGCCGCTCGCATTACCAAAATAACTACAAAGATTCTTTGCTATGGTTAAGGAACAAAAAACCGCTGATGTTAGCTTTGAGAGCTTGCTAAAGATCTTCACTGTCCCAGAAGGTCCGGACTCAACGTTAACTAAAATTGACGAGAGCCTCTCGCGAAATCTAAATCAATTTCTTCGTGAACACATCGTGGCAGAAGAAAAGCCTTTACGCGAAATCGAAAAAGACTTTTCTTCTGCTCAGATTCCTGAGCAGCCAGAGTTCGTGTCAGATCATACAGAGCACTTACTCGACACTTTGGTGTCGCACTCAGTTCACACATCTTCACCAAGCTTCATTGGTCATATGACATCGGCACTGCCTTATTTCTTGATGCCACTGTCAAAGATCATGATCGCCTTAAACCAAAACCTGGTAAAAATAGAGACTTCCAAAGCCTTTACGCCACTTGAGCGTCAAGTTTTGGGTATGCTGCATCGCTTGATATATGGTCAGAATGATACGTTTTACAATCAGTGGATGCACAGTGCAAACCACTCATTAGGCGCATTTTGTTCCGGCGGCACCATTGCCAATATCACTGCGCTTTGGGTAGCACGTAACAAAGCGTTAAGAGCCAATGGCTCATTTAAAGGCGTTGAGAAGGAAGGCCTTTTTAAAGCCATGAAGCACTATGGCTATGATGGCTTAGCGGTGCTAGTGTCTGAGCGTGGTCACTACTCCCTTAAGAAAGCAGCCGATGTATTAGGGCTAGGCCAAGAGGGCTTGGTTGCGGTTAAAACCGATGCCAACAACCGTATTATTGTCAACGACCTGAAAGCGAAAATTGTTGAGCTCGAAAAACAAAATATCAAGCCTATTGCTGTTATTGGTGTGGCAGGCACAACAGAGACAGGTAATGTTGATCCATTGCCTGAAATCGCTGAAGTCTGCCAAGCTCACGGCTGTCACTTCCATGTAGATGCCGCATGGGGTGGCGCAACACTTATGTCTAACCATCACCGTCACCTTCTTAAAGGTGTGGAAATGGCAGACTCAGTAACTATTGATGCGCACAAGCAGCTCTACATCCCGATGGGCGCTGGTATGGTTCTGTTCAAAGACCCTGACGCAATGAAATCCATAGAACATCACGCTCAATATATATTGCGCAAAGGTTCAAAAGACCTAGGCAGCCATACATTAGAAGGTTCACGTTCGGGTATGGCGATGTTGGTCTACGCCGCAATGCACATCATAAGTCGCCCAGGTTATGAGCTTCTTATTGACCAAAGCATTGAAAAAGCTCGCTACTTTGCGGATTTAATCAAACAGCAAGATGATTTCGAATTAGTTTCTGAACCAGAGCTTTGTCTGCTCACATACCGTTATTTGCCGCCATTCATCCGTGAAGCATTAGCACAAGCAGAAGGCTCACAAAAAGAACAACTGAATGAGCTGATCAATGAGTTAACACAGTTTATTCAAAAGCGTCAGCGCGAAACGGGCAAATCGTTCGTTTCACGTACAAGACTGAACCCAGACCAATGGCAACGCATGAATACGATAGTGTTTAGAGTGGTTTTGGCAAATCCACTGACCACAAAAGAAATTTTGAGCTCAGTGCTTGATGAACAACGCGAAATCGCCAAGCAAGCACCAAATTTGATGAAAAGAATTCAGCAGCTGGTTGTTGATATTCAATCGTCTTAACGGCCAGATCAAGTTACATCAATTTGAAATTTTTTTTCGTTTTGATGTAACTCAAACATCATTATCGTGCGACTAGCGCAACAAAACTTCGTTTACACATCCAATTCTGTAGTTTTTACAACATTTTGTTTGAGGCCTGTCAAATTCTCACTAAATAGTACCCGTTATTGGTTTAGACTGATTGAAGATCAGGTTTATACTGATTCTATGGCGCTGGTTGTTTTCGTTAACGCCCCACTCTACTCCGGAATCTTCGTGTTTCCTTTCGTTAGCAGAGCCAGCGAGTTGTTCTCTATACCCTCGTGAACACTATGAATACATTAGAAAAAATTCAAAAAAACCTGGAGAATTTCAGTAAGTCAGAGCGCAAAGTTGCGGAAGTAATTATGGCGTCTCCACAAACTGCAATTCATTCAAGCATTGCAACGCTGGCTAAAATGGCTGACGTTAGTGAGCCCACTGTAAACCGCTTCTGTCGTCGTCTGGACACCAAGGGCTTTCCAGATTTTAAGCTTCACTTGGCACAGAGCCTAGCAAACGGCACCCCTTACGTTAACCGTAATGTGGAAGAAGACGATGGCCCAGACGCGTACACCCATAAGATTTTCGAATCGACGATGGCCTGTTTAGATGTCGCGAAAAATAGCCTAGATCCAATGCAAGTGAACCGTGCGGTCGATTTGCTAACGCAAGCGAAGCGCATTTCATTCTTTGGCCTTGGTGCATCATCTTCTGTTGCCCGAGACGCACAAAACAAGTTTATTCGCTTTAATATTCCAATTACTTGTTTTGAAGATATTGTTATGCAGCGCATGAGTTGTATCAACTGCAGTGATAATGATGTTGTGGTTCTTATTTCTCATACCGGTCGAACAAAGAGTCAGGTAGAAATAGCGAACCTTGCTCGTGAAAATGGCGCAACGGTTATTGCGATTACAGCGAAGGATTCTCCTCTAGAAAAGGCAAGCTCGCTGGCCATCACGCTCGATATTCCAGAAGATACCGACGTTTACATGCCAATGGCAAGCCGGGTTGTACAAATGACAGTGATTGATGTGCTAGCAACTGGCTTCACTCTTCGCCGTGGTACAGGTTTCCGTGAGAACCTAAAACGCGTAAAAGATGCGTTGAAAGACAGTCGCTATGACAAACTAAGCCAGTACTAAGCACTAAAGCTTAGTCAATACTTTATCTAGGGGAGCTCAAGGCTCCCCTTTTGTTTTAATGCTGCTAAGGGAGCAATCACCCTAAGTCGTTGACACTCGATAAGTCCGTTCTTGATTCCAGTACTTCAACAGAACTGACATGTTGTGCACTCTCTGCTACACACTCTCCACTACAATCACAGACTTGCTGCAATATGTGTATCAAACGTTCCTGATTAAGAGGTAAAGGATTCCCTTTGATTGCCATTGATTTAAGCGCATCATTCGCCACTTGCTCAAAAGAGGTTTGGCATACTCCAAATTGAGCCAGTAGCGGTAACGCTAACTTATCTAGCACCATATTTACCCAAAGAATTCCATCGTGTTCGTTAGCATTTACTCGCTCAGTGACTAATTGGGCCAGCTTACGATAACGACTTATCACATCATTCCTACCCGCGAGTTTAGCAGCGTTAATGTTCTCCTGCATCACGTGCGGAGCTAGGCGAGCCGTAATAACGCTATGGGGGGCGTCTAACTTGCCTCCTAACGCCGATGCTAACCCATGAGCAGCACCTAATTTGGCATTAGTAATCGCCATACCACCAAGCAATGCAGCGAACGATAAATCAGAGCGCGCCTTATGATTATCTTGCTTACAAGCGGCAATCACTGAACGGCTTAAACGGCGTAGCCCCTCTTCGCAGACCATATCAGTAAGAGGGTTTGGCTCACCACACACATACGCTTCCATTAAATGAGTGAACGCATCCATTGCGCCACGTCCAGATGTGTATTGGTCGGTCCCGTAAGTAAGTGTCGGGTCTACAATGGCAACGTCTGCGAGCATATCAGGGCTTCGAAGACTCACTTTCACTTTATCTTGTCCAGATTTCAGCACAGCATTTCTGGTCACTTCTGAACCAGTGCTTGCTGTCGTAGGAATTGCAATAAAATGAAGAGGCTTTGCTTTTAAAGGGACGCTTCTTCCTACCACTTCTACGTAATCGTAAACATTGCCTTGATTGGGAATAATGGCAGCTAAGGCTTTGCCCATATCGATGACGCTGCCACCACCTATCGCAACCACCATATCAGGTTGGAATTTTCTACCGAGCACTGCGGTCTCTTCTACCATCGTGATGTATGGTTCACCAACGATAGCTACGTGCTGGTAACGCATATTTTGAGCTTTAAGATATTGGATAATGGGGGCGGCTCGTTGGGTATCCTGCCCAGTAACCAGCAAAACACTGTAGCCAAATTGGTTAATAACGGACAATGAAGATTGAAGTGCACCTTCACCAAATATAATCCTTGTTGCAGTCATAAACTGAAACATACACACCCTCCCAAAAGAATATACCCAAATAACCTCTCGCCCTCTGATTTAACACTTATGTAAGAGTTGAAGTTATTTGCGTATAGCCAAAATAGATTGCTATTTTTTTAAACAAAAAAAATTGACCAATTCCACCTTGCCATCATTAACCCTTTAGAATGTATGTTTTTTATGCGTCACTTCACATACTTCAGAGCCGTAAAATAAGCACGCGCGTTTAGTTTTTATTCGATAGATTTCACCTATAGAACCAAGAGGTAATTGCCGCTTTATTTCCGTATCTGGATCGGGCATAGTTACTCCAACAAAAGAAAGCGCACTCAGCCGCTATGTTTTGTACGCTTTCAAAAAAGAATAGATTTAGGAGAAATAAGATTATGTTCGTTGTTATCTTTGGTCGCCCTGCATGTCCTTTCTGTGTTCGTGCAAAAGAGCACGCAGAAACGCTAAAAGCAAAACGTGATGACTTCAACTACCGTTACGTTGATATTCACGCTGAGGGTATTTCTAAAGCAGATCTTGAGAAAACAGTTGGTAAACCAGTTGAAACCGTTCCCCAGATCTTTATCGACCAAGAGCACATCGGTGGCTGCGACGAATTCGAAGCATACGCGAAAGAGCACCTAGGTCTATTTGACGAGTAATAAAGACTGTTTTCAAAAAAGCCGCTTCATGCGGCTTTTTTATTATTTTTCAGCTGGTTATTACGTTAAGTCAACTAATGGTAAAACCTAAAAAAATTCACTTATCTTTTTGCTATATTTAGTTACAATTCACAGTTCTTAATCTTTTTTGGCACACACTCTACCGAGCCACACAGTGAACATAGACGTCGTATACCTTCTTGAGCAAAACCCTATCCTTCTAATCTTCGTCGTATTAGCCATTGGCCTTGCCATCGGAAAAATTCGATTTGGCAAATTACAATTAGGCAACTCTATTGGCGTTCTTATTACCTCTTTGGTAATGGGCCACCTTGGTTTCTCATTTAATGCAGAAGCTTTAACCATTGGCTTTATGCTGTTTATCTACTGCGTTGGCATTGAAGCTGGACCAAACTTTTTTGGTATATTCTTCAGAGATGGTAAGCATTATTTTATTTTAAGCATGACTGTTCTCGTGTCTGCGGTCAGCTTAACGTATGGTTTGAGTCACTATTTCGGCCTCGATTTTGGCTTATCCGCCGGTATGATGGCAGGCGCATTGACCGCAACGCCAGTACTGGTTGGTGCACAAGATGCTCTTAACTCTGGCCTTGCGACTATACCGCGGAATATGGAATTTTCTCTGGTATTAGAAAATCTATCCGTAGGCTACGCGATGGCTTATCTGGTCGGCTTAATTAGCATGATCATGTTTGCTAAATTGTTGCCAAAACTGCAAAAACAAAACCTTTCTGACTCCGCGCAGCAAATCGCACAAGAGCGTGGCCTTGGAAATTCAAGCCAGAGAAAAGTGTATTTACCCATTATTCGAGCTTACCGAGTGGGCTCAGAGCTAATTGACTGGACTGATGGTAAAAACTTGCGAGAACTGGGTATTTATCGTCAAACTGGCTGTTACATTGAACGAATCCGTCGCAATGGTATTCTCGCCCACCCAGATGGTGATGCTATCTTGCAAGAGGGAGATGAAATTGCACTGGTTGGCTTCCCTGACAGCCATGCTCGATTAGACCCTAGCTTCCGTAATGGTAAAGAAGTATTCGACCGTAACTTGCTTGATTTACGCATCGTTGAAGAAGAAATCGTCGTAAAAAGTGACGCTATCGCTGGTAAACGTTTATCGGATTTGAATTTGTCTGAGTTTGGCTGTTTCTTAAACCGCGTAGTTCGCGCTCAGATTGAAATGCCTATGGACTTAGACATTGTGCTCGCTAAAGGGGACGTCCTTCAAGTGAGCGGCGAGAAAAGCCGAGTACATGGACTGGCGGAAAAAATCGGTTTCATCTCGATCCACAGTCAAATGGCCGATTTGCTCGCTTTTTGTAGCTTCTTTATTTTGGGTATTCTGTTTGGCCTCATCACAATGACGTTCGGTCAGGTGTCTTTCAGTTTGGGTAATGCGGTGGGTCTTCTGTTGTCCGGTATTACGCTTGGTTTCTTACGAGCAAATCACCCTACTTTCGGTTATGTCCCACAAGGGGCGCTGAATATGGTCAAAGATCTAGGGTTAATGTTCTTTATGGTGGGAATTGGTCTAAGTGCAGGTGGAAAGATGTTCGAGCACCTAACGCAAGTAGGACCAAAAGTCATTGGTTTGGCATTTATTGTCAGTGTTGTGCCTGTAGTTCTGGCTTACTTAGTTGGCGCACACGTACTCAAGATGAACCGTGCTCTGCTCTTCGGTGCCATTATTGGCGCCCGTACTTGCGCTCCAGCTATGGATGTCGTTAACGACTACGCTAAGTCCACCATCCCTGCCCTTGGTTATGCGGGTACCTATGCGATTGCGAATATTTTAATGACGCTAGCTGGTACGATTCTGATAATACTAAGTTAATACTCACTTTGACTATGAAATACAAAAAGGCGCTCAATGAGCGCCTTTTGTTTATTGGTTATCTAGTCTGTGATTCGATTAGATTTGAATGAAGTCTGCTTCAACTGCTGGATTCACATCCGCTTCGTAATCTACGCCTTCAACGCCGAAACCAAATAGTTTCAAGAACTCTTCTTTGTACTCAACGTAGTCAGTCAGCTCTTTTAGGTTCTCAGTCGTAATTTGAGGCCATAGCTCACGACAGTGCTGCTGAATGTCGTCACGAAGTTCCCAGTCATCCAGACGTAGGCGGTTCATCTCATCAACTTCTGCCGCGCTACCGTCTTCTTTGTATAGACGTTGGCTGAACATACGGTAGATTTGTTCCATACAGCCTTCGTGTACACCTTCTTCGCGCATTTTCTTGAATACCATTGCGATGTACAGTGGCATAACAGGAATTGCAGAACTCGCCTGAGTTACAACAGATTTAAGTACCGCAACATTGGCACTACCACCTGTTGCTGCTAACTTGTCGTTTAGCGCTTTCGCTGCACGGTCTAGGTCCATTTTTGCTTTACCTAGTGCACCATCCCAATAAATTGGCCAAGTTAGCTCAGTACCAATGTAGCTGTACGCGACGGTCTTACAACCTTCAGCAAGAACACCAGCATCAGACAACGCATTGATCCAAAGTTCCCAATCTTCACCGCCCATTACAGTGACAGTGTCTTTGATTTCTTCTTCTGTTGCAGGCTCAACGCTAGCTTCGATGATCACATCTTTGTTGGTATCAACAGCCGTTGATGTGTAAGTTTCACCGATAGGTTTAAGAGATGAACGAACTAATTCACCAGTTTCTGGCATTTTACGTACTGGAGATGCCAGTGAGTAAACCACCATATCGATTTGACCTAAGTCTTCTTTGATCAGCTCGATAGTTTTCTGTTTCGCTTCATTTGAGAAAGCGTCGCCGTTTAAGCTTTTTGCGTACAGACCTTCTTCACGCGCTAGCTTTTCAAAAGCAGCGGCATTGTAAAAACCTGCTGTACCTGGCTTCTTCTCAGTACCTTCTTTTTCGAAGAAAACACCGATAGTTGATGCACCGCCACCAAATGCCGCAGCGATACGAGAAGATAGACCGTAGCCACTTGATGCACCAACAACAAGAACACGCTTAGGTGCGTTTTTGATTGGACCTTGCGCTTTGGTGTACGCAATTTGTTCTTTTACGTTAGCTTCACAACCAACAGGGTGCGTTGTAGTACAGATAAATCCACGAATTCTAGGTTTGATGATCATATTCAACTTCCTTTAAAAAACCTTGTTAGGATAAAAGTTTCGTTGGGATTTCGCATCTAATTTCTGTAAAAATGCTCTTAAAAGGCAAGTGGTTGGAGCACTATCCCACCATCCACTCCCCAAGAATACAAAAAAGCACCTCATTGAGGTGCTTTTCTTAACATTAGTTGTCTATTATGCCGCCGGATTCAACTGCGACTTTTTTGGGCTATGAGTTCGCACTTCAGAAAAGTCATGACTAAAGTGGTCAACTTGAATCGCCTTGTAGCGCAATTTATCTGCAGCCATGATTTGATCAATTTCTTGTTCAGTTAACACGCCTGCTTCAAATGCTTGCTGCAAACGATCATGTAGCAGACCTTTACGAGCCACTTTACCATCCTTCGCAGCCTTCATAAGTTTACGCTCCAAAGGTTTAATGTCGTACATTGCAAGGAATGCATTCTCCATTAAGCCTACGCTGTCATCCTCTGATTTTCCGATGTAGCACAGATGCGTGAGGCGATCACGTTGCGCGCCTGGCGTCATCATCGCTTCAGCCAAATTCACACACAGCTCATCACTTGGCTTATTGAAATGATTACCAAGCGGGAACAATAGCCCCTTAAGCACACCGCCAACGTATTTCACAGGGAAGTTGGTGTAAGCCTCATTTAATGACTTAGAAGCGTTATACAAACAGTGTTGAACAGCGTAATGAACGAAGTCTAGATCGCCTTGTTGACGGCCTTCATCTTCATACTTTTTCAAGGCAGCAGATGCCATGTATAGATAGCTTAATCCATCACCCAAACGTGCGGAGATCATTTCTTTACGCTTCAAGTCTCCACCTAAGGTTAACATCGCAAAGTCTGCACTTACTGCAAGTGCACGACTGAGACGAGTAATGTCTTTGTAGTATTGCTGCGTTGGGCCACTCATGTGCGCGTTAACAAATCGAGAACCAGTTAGTGCTGCACCAAATGCACCGAATGTATTACCGAGCGCGTGCTTGATGTGTTTAAAGAGTAAGTTGTCAAATTCTTTCGCACCTTGTTCAGAATCTGGATTCGCCGCTGCTTCCATTTCTTTTAGAACATATGGGTGACATCGAGTCGCACCTTGACCAAAAATCATCAGGTTACGAGTCAGAATATTCGCGCCTTCAACGGTGATAGCAACCGGGATACCAAGGTAATGTTTAGCAAGATAGTTCATTGGGCCATCTTGAATCGCACGACCCGCATGGATATCAAACGAATCATTTAGAATGGTACGCGCGATTTCCGTCATGTGGTACTTGGCAATCGCGGTTACAATCCCAGGTTTTTCTTTCATATCGAGAGAAGTCGTCGTTAGCGTACGCGTCGCTTCTAGTAGGTAAGTAAGACCACCAATGCGCCCCATTGCTTCTGCAACACCTTCAAACTTACCGATCGACATTCCAAACTGTTTACGCACGTAAGCATAAGCACCTGTTGTACGTGTAGTAAGGTGACCAATCGCTGTGCCAAGCGCTGGAAGAGAGATACCACGACCAGCAGAAAGACACTCAACCAGCATACGCCAACCTTTACCTGCGTAATCAGCGCCACCGATCAACCAGTCCATAGGGATGAAGACATCTTCACCACGAGTTGGGCCATTCATGAACGCAGACCCCAGAGGATCATGGCGCTCGCCTATCTCGACACCTTCATGGTCAGCGGGAATCAACGCACATGTAATGCCAACCTCTTTCTTGTCTCCAAGTAGCCCTTCAGGATCCTGCAGTTTAAATGCTAACCCGAGCACTGTCGCAACTGGCGCAAGCGTGATGTAGCGTTTATTCCAACTAACTCGCACGCCAAGCACTTCTTTGCCTTCATGGGTGCCGTAACAAACCACGCCTTGATCAGGTATGCCACCTGCATCAGAACCCGCTTCAGGGCCAGTTAGGGCGAAACAAGGGATGTCTGTACCATCAGCTAAACGAGGCAACCAGTAATCTTTTTGCTCTTGCGTACCATAGTGCGATAGCAGCTCACCAGGGCCAAGAGAGTTCGGTACCATTACCGATACCGCGGTACTGATACTTCGAGTCGCAATACGAGAAACAATGGTTGAGTTCGCCAAAGCGGAAAATTCACGACCACCATATGCTTTCGAGATGATCAAAGAGAAAAATCGCTCTTTACGTAGGTACTCCCATACTTCAGGCGGTAAATCCCTGTCTTCTTTGACAATCTTCTGGTCATCAAGCATTTCTAGCAGGGTTTCAAGCTCATTATCCATAAATGACTGCTCTTCTGCCGTCAGTGTAGGCGTTGGATAATGATGCAATGTTGTGAAGTTTGGCTTGCCTGAGAATAGTTCGGCATCCCACCATACACTACCCGCTTCCATCGCCTCTTTCTCGGTGCTAGACAGAGGTGGCAATACTTTTTTGAACACTTTAAAAGCCGGGTCACTAATCCATTTTCTTCGTAGAGAGCTCATAGTTCAGATCCTTTTGTTCACGTAACCGCTCGGGGTATAATCTTATTATTGGTTTAACTTTCTTATTTGTCTTATGCCAACTGCTTTGCTGACATTCCTGCTGACAAATATGGAATCAGTAAATCGACGACAGATTTCACATCGACTTCCTTTTCAAACTTACTTTCTGCCAGCTCCGAAAGAGCTTGGCTTGAAGCCATCGTAAATACACAGGTTCCTAACGTGAAGTGCAGTCGCCAAAACAACTGTTCTTCACATAGTTCCGGGTTCGCCTTCATTATCGAGAAAGTGAAAAGGTTCAGTACCTCTTCGTATCTGGTGGTAATGAACCAGCGTAGATGACCTTGAACGTCTGTATAACCGCGGCCAATTAACAACATAAATAGCGCAGTACCATTTGGGCGTACATCATTTAATGTACGTAAAGGTAATCGCAATGACTCAAAGACATCGTCCATGTTGTAGCTATCGCGCGTGTTTAGCTCAATTAATGAAGTCTTAATGCTCGGCATTAGTGCTTCTAAATACCTATCTAAAACCGCTCTAACCAGCGTTTTTTTATCGCCAAAGTGATAGTTTACCGATGCTAAGTTAACGTTAGCTTTACCTGTTATCGTTCTTAGCGAAGTATCATTAAAGCCATGTTCAGCAAAGAGTCCTTCTGCGACATCGAGTATTTTTTCTTTTGTTGATGTTCTCGGGGCCATTTTAATCACTCGTATTAAACAACTGTTTGAAAATATACTCCCGAAACCTAAGATTAACAAATGATTAACATCACACTTTAACCAATTGGTCTGACCAGACAGCAAAAGGTGTGATCTAATCTTTTGAAATTCAATCGAATACTCCAATGAAGCTTGTCAGAAGAAAACGATCAAGTTTCTCAGACCAGCGCAATTGAAACGCTAACAATAGCGTTGGCGGCTCGGAGTGAGCGAAGAGAGTATGAAATACATCTTCGGTTCTAGGGGAGATAAAATGAGAAACACAGAAGTTAGTAACTTCGCCAAGTTGGTAATCCATCTCGATTTTTCTATTACTTTCGGATGTGTAAGAAGCTAGAAAGCATTAAGTAGAAATTTTTTGAAAAAAAATGGAACTGTTTGGAAAAGGCTCGGTCTGAATATACGTAACAGTTAGGGCATTTGAAGTTTCACTGGCCGTCAAACTTGTTTCCATCTAATTGTTACGTTGCTGCTTTTTTCTTATTAACTCCTATGTTTGTATCCGCCCAGTCAAATTTTCGGCTGGGCTTTTTTTCGCCTATAGATTTACCAAACGCCCCTTTCGATGATTTGCCCCGACTCCATAAGCTAGACCTTAGTTGGTCACAAAAGTAACCACCCTGAAGTGGTTGATGTGCCAATCTGCAGACATAAAAAAGCCTCCCGAATGGGAGGCTTTACTAAACAGTGTGTATCTTACGCTTGCGCTTTCTTAGGCAAAGAAAAGTGCAGTAACGCGTAGCCAAGTAACGCGGCTGTCGTCGAGCCCATTAAGATACCTAGTCGAGCATAGGTATCAAACTCAGGGCTTACATTTCCAAACGCTAAAGAGGAAATGAATATAGACATTGTAAAACCGATACCACACAACACAGAGACCGCAAAGATATGCTTGAAGTTAATGCCTTCCGGTAACTTAGCTACACCCATTTTCACAGCTGCCCAACTAAAGGTGAAGATACCTAGAGGCTTACCAACCAGTAGCCCCAAAGCAATACCTAATGGCAGCATTGAAGTTAGGCCTGACATCGATACGCCTTCTAGCGAAATCCCCGCATTTGCAAATGCGAATAGAGGTAAGATACCAAATGCCACGTATGGATGAAGTGCGTGCTCCATGTGCTTAAGTGGGGAATGTTCGCCCTGTTTACCCTTAAGAGGAATAGCAAAGCCGATCACTACGCCTGCAAGTGTTGCGTGAACACCAGATTTAAGTACCGCAAACCATAAGATCGCGCCGACTATCATGTATGGCGTCAGTTTCGTTACTTCCTTAGCATTCAACATGAACAGGACACCAGTCATGATGAAGCCAACAAGCAGCGCCATGCTAGAAAGATCACCTGTGTAAAACAGTGCAATAATAACAACCACACCTAAATCGTCGATGATAGCGAGAGCTAACAAAAACACTTTAAGGCTTACTGGTACGCGCTTACCTAGTAGCGCCATGATACCTAGAGCAAATGCAATATCCGTCGCAGCTGGAATTGCCCAGCCAGAAACCGCCTCTGGGTCGTTAGCATTAAACGCAACGTAAATAAGAGCAGGGGCTAACATACCACCAACCGCTGCAATCGCAGGGAAAATTGCGGTTTCTTTTGATTTTAGCGCTCCTTCAAGTAGCTCTCGCTTCACTTCAAGGCCAATAAGTAAGAAGAAAACAGCCATTAGGCCGTCATTAATCCAGTGAGAAACTGACATACCGAATACATAAGTATGCAGTACAGATTGATAAGTTTCGCCCAGCGGTGAGTTAGCAATGGTCATCGCAATTGCCGCTGCAATTACGAGAAGAATACCACCTGCTGATTCCATTTTGAAAAAGTCACGAATGACATCGTTCATGGTTTCGTCCTTATATTTATTATCTTAATAAACGATTAACAAAGAGTGATAAGAGTGTATAGCTGTCGAAAACTTTAGAATAATCGCTTCTTCAGAGTATAAACTTCGGTTTTTTCGATGTTAAGTTTACTATACATCGTATTTTCCAACATGACACTCAGTTTTGATCGGAGATCGTATTTGTTTTTGTCGCACCAAATATTTATCAAGATGATGAGAAAATCAGCATAACACGGCTTGTACCATCATGATAACCCCGTACTTTTGAGAAAAAGCTAGGAAGCTTCGCGCACTAAAAAACCACCCGTAGGGGGTGGTTTTCTTCACAACTCAATAGCCTGTCAGCTGCATAAAGCCCCAAGCCTCATTGGAGCCGGAAGCTAAAGTAGGCCCTTCCCAGTAAGGTATTACAAAGGGTAGCCACATATCTGACTTGATAATACGGGTAGTCAAGTTAATTTGATGCTTCGGAATATTGATAATCCACTGCAAAGGTAACCTTCTTCCATTGGATAAACTGGTCACTTGCATTGGTTTAATACTGATATCATCGTCTGAGAGGTTGATGACTTTACCTGAGCGTGTCGACAACGTGCCAAACACGTGCGGTGTTTGCCCATGGTGACGATAACGGCTAACAGTTAATGCTCGACCATCATCTAAATTGAAAACAAACCAATCCCAGCCTTGTTGCCCCTCACCAATTAAGCCGCTGCCCCACTCTTTTTGCGCCCAAGCAGAACCCGTCACTGAGAATCGCTTACCATTTAAGCTTAAGCTGCCTTTTACTTTTAAAAATGGAGCACTGAAGCTGAAAGAAGCAACAGATTGCAACGCATGTTTAACTTGGAAGCCTTTGTCTCCATTCACCACAAAGGGGCCGCTTGTCATGGTATTGAGCTCAAGTCCAAACGTATCAGTATTCACATTCAAGTTGCCCGGGAAAGGCGTCGCACCGAGTGATCGCCAAGTCCAATTATCAATCCATAACCTGAAAGGACGATTGATCATACCAGCTTGGCCTATCCCACCTCTAGCTACCCGTTGCTCTTTCCATACATGCGAGCCATGACTGACGACAACATGTGAAATGTACAATTGAGGGTTCTGCCAACCGCTGGTTTCTCGCTCGTCCGTCGCAACCCTGAAATAGCTCCATTGAACATTGTAGATCTTGCCTTGCTCATCTTTTAGTTTCGCAAAGTAGTGCCACCATTCATGCTGATACTCGGGATGAAAGCGAAAGTCTGAGGGTAAAGAGACATGCTCATTAGGTAGTACAGGCTCGAAAATCGTTTGATTTTCACGCGTTAAGATAGAATCAAGTTCGCTTTCTCGTGTTGCTGTCGCCTCTAACCAAAAAGTTGAGTAAAAAGCAGCCCCAGTCAGAAAAGCGAACGTAACAACAATGAGCGTTGAAACCAACAAGCGTTTTTTAGAGCCCATTTTTTTCATTACAACGCGTCCCTTAATGACTTCATCGGTGTACTTTTGATCATTCTAATAACTGGCAATGCGCCAGCAACCATGATGGCAAGCATCGCCCAAGCAATGGTTTGAGCATACTCCCATGGAATCGTTTGAAGCTCTAGAGACCAGCCAAATGATTGCTTAATGATAATATCAACGATCAAATGTGCGAGCGCCAAGCCGAGCGGCACTGCAATAATCGCAGAAATGGCTCCGAAGACGAATAGCTGCAAACCACCTAATACGACAAGTTCTTTTCCGGACACACCCATGCACCTTAATAAGGAAAAATGCCGCTGCCGTGAAAGTTCTCCTGCCAACGTCGCAAAGAATAAACCAAACACGGCAATAATCAGCGTGATATTGCCCAAGGTTCCTGCTATCGCAAAGGTATGATCAAACACTCTCATTGCTTGGCTATAAATATTACCGTTATCAAACACACGATCTTGCGGGAGACGGAATACATTCTCTAAGCGATTTTTCAGCCCTTCTCCATTGACGTTATCTTTTAATACTACGCCAAGACCAACATTACCCGTACCTGCAAATGCATACAGCCAATTCCGGTGCGACATCATCACCTGGTTATATGGGTTTCCATAATCGTAGTAAACGCCTACGACTTGCCAATCACCACCAAGCGGTTCTTGCAAGTTAATGAAATCGCCAGGGCGGATATCCAGCTTCAAGGCCATCGACTCACTGACCATTAAGCTCTTGGTAGCGTGCAGTTGATACCAGTAATTTGGGACACCTAACTTGACGGTAAGTGAGTCTAACTCACCTTCAGAAGAGCCCGTACTCACAACTTGCAGAGCACCATGCTCGGTCGGCATATCTTTTTCCCAGCGCCACCAAACCGAGTTCACCTCTGGCTGATTCTGGAGCCATGCGCTCATCCTAGCGGCTGAATTGTTGGTCGGATAGATGTACACATCAGCGGCTAATCGCTGATTTAGCCACTTATCGGTTGTATCTCGAAAGCTTCCGACCATTGTTTCTACACCAATGTTTGCCGCCAGCGCTAACATAAACGCCATCGTAGCCACACCGCGATAGCTCATGCTGGCTGCTGCATCAGCAAAAAACCAACGGACACGAACCCATCGCATGGTATAAGAAAAACTTTGGAACATATGCCACATAATAAATGGCATAAACAACGCCACACTAACCAACATCAGCGCAATAATAGCAAAGCCGGTTTCTTGTGTTTTCGGCGCCTGATATACCGCTATTGCAGCGACACAAAACGCACATGCCGCAAGCGCCTGCCAAGAGAACTCTCTTCCAGCAAATCGCATTAGCGACAGTCGAGAAGAAAGGCGGATTGGTTGTGACTTCAGCAAACGGATTAATGGCCACAGACACGATATCAACGCACCCATCGCTGCCATGATTAGACTGTATAAGCTAGATTGCCATGACCATCCTATGGTTAAGCCTACGTTGGCATCATACAAATCACTCAGGCTCGAAGACACTGCTGGGATAAGTTCATTTGCTAAGATCAAGCCAAAAAAGTTACCACACGCCCACGCAATAAAGACGAGCAAAGACAACTCTAGTAATAAAGCTTGCGCTAACTGTGTTCCGTTAACACCAGTCTGTCTCAAAATACCGACCAAACGTTGTCGCTGGATGAAAGACAGAGACATCGCTTGATAAAAAATAAACAACCCGACCAAAAACGACAACATTCCCATCGCGGTGAGATTCATATGGAATGCGTTAGTTAGCGACTCAAGCTCAGTACGCGTATTCCTAACGAGCGTCATTCCGTTTGGCAACATGTTTTTCAGTGCTATCAGCTTTTCCTCTGGCATTTCGCCACAAGAAATCGCAGACAAACCTGAGCTCCGCTTGAGCATACGCAACAACGATATATCAGTAACCAACCGAGTACCCGAAAGCATCTTGTCCTTATCTACTTGAATAGGCCCGAGACGGCTTCCGTCATTCATCTCAATGAAGTCCCCATCCTGCCAACTCATGTAAGCGGCTAAATCTTGACTAACGAGAATAGGATAAGGAGGCTTCATTAGTGATAAAACCGGCATCTCACCCAGCGATTTTCCTTGTTGTAGTGGGATCATCGCGACAGGATCTATCCCCACCAACATCAGGCTCATATCGGTCTTGGCATCTAGATGAAGCACATCAAACGGTGCACATTGGTTAAACCCAGCTCGACGTAACTGAATATAGAAACCTTGAGGAATTTTATTGGCAGAGTGCTTCGTTCGGATTCGGTATGGCAAAGGATTGGAGAAAAGCTTTTCCCCAGTAGCATAACTTTGTTTTGCATGCTGGTTGATAGAAGTAACACCAACAAGGAGGGACACGCCTAAAGTTAATCCCAGCCAGACAAGAATAATTTGTAGAGGGTAACGACGGTAATGACCGAGTAGTGCCTTAACTACGGGCCATAACATGTAGCTGCCCTCCTTGAAGTCGAATCTTTCCTTCCATATGGGCGGCCACTTTTTCACTGTGCGTCACTAACAGCAAAGTACACTCCAGTTGGCGAGCGAGACTCGTTAATAAGCGCATTACTGCTTCTGCGTTTCGCTCATCTAGACTACCAGTTGGCTCATCAGCAAGCAGGATTTTGGGTTCCATATAGAGTGCACGAGCAATCGCCGCACGTTGTTGCTGACCACCAGACGCCTCTTCCGGATAACGTCCTAGCAATGGCATTAAGTCCAAAGCAGAAAGAATTTGACGCCACAACTCTTTATCTTCCGGCAGACCTTTTAACTGACGACAAAAACGAATATTGTCGGCAATATTAAGTGTAGGAAGCAGGTTGAATTGTTGGAAGATATTCCCAATATTGTTGCGGCGATAAAGGGTTCTTAAATGCTCCGGTGCTTCATGCATAGCAAAATTTGGAAACTGCACTTCACCAGAGTCAGCAGTATCTAATCCGGCGATTAAATTCAGCAGAGTACTTTTGCCCGAACCACTTTCTCCCATCAGAGCAACTTGGTCGCCTTGCTGCAATGTTAATTCTGCCCCTTGTAATACAGGGTGAAACTCTCCCCCGTCTACATAGCCTTTACATAGGTCTGACAGTTTTAACATTGATTATGCCGCTCGGATGGTGTTTAAAAATTGGGATCAGAATCTACACTAAAATCCTGTTAGTAGAAAGTATTTTGAATGCTTGATCACACTATGGAAGTACAAATGCAACTCGATTCACTTTCTGTTGCTAATTTTGTTGACGTTTTGAGCAGATTTTTGCAGCCAAAATAAACTCTGTTCCTCCTTACTGGCCAATCAGGTTTTTCATCCATTTTCGGCTAACCATTCTTGGCAAGCAAATCGCCCACTTCACAACTTCTTCCGTCAAAAAGAGTAAGTAAACCCATTGTGGGTCCCAATTGAGATAAATCGCTGCAAATGCTGCGAGTGGAATCCCGATCACCCACTGCGCCAAGATGTCTTGATACAAACAAAACTTAACATCACCGCCCGCACGTAATACACCAACAATAGCCATCATCGGCACCGAGCGTAGCACGACACCCAACGCAAGAATCACCATAAACTGTTCAGCTAGCTCGCGAGTGTCCGTTGTCAGTGCACTAAACGCATTAAGGATCCATTGATTTGACACTATCAACAAGACGGCGACCACAAATGCGATAAGCACATTCAAAATGACCGTAGCCCATGCTTGATAATAAACGGGTTCAAAATTACGAGCGCCGAGCTGGTTCCCGACTAGAACTGCAGCCGCATTCGATAAACCAATCATCATCGCCAATGCGATCGACTCAACAGGTGTCATTACGGAAAGCGCCGCCAAACCTTGCACGCCTGCTTGCCCCATGATCGCGTGATAAGCAAACAACCCACCAGCCCACGCCAAGAAGTTAAATGTGGTTGGCAAAGAGAGGCTCAAGAAACGCGTAATTTTATCTAAGACCAATCCTGCGCGTATATCATCCCAGCCAAATGCGATTATGTGTTTTTTCAACCATAGATAACCAAACAAGCAACCTACTTCGATCGCGCCACTGATTACCGTTGCGATCGCTGCTCCCGTAATACCCAAAGCAGGAAAGCCTAATTGACCAAAAATTAAAACCCAGTTAAGAAAAACATTAGATAAAATGCCTATACCACTAAAAAAAGTGCTTAAGCCTGGTTGGTGCATCGCCCTTAGGCCCACCGACATACTGGCCACACATGCAACAGCAAACATGCTAACCGACGAAATAATGAGATAGCTGGCCCCTAGCTCAATCACTTCTTGTGAATCGGTAGTCAAACTCATGATGAGTTGTGGAAAAACAACAAACAAAGCAACAGCAATCGCAGCAAACATCATTGCGATCATCCATGTTAAAGCGGTACTGCGACGCACCCCAACTTTATCGCCAGCCCCCCAATATTGAGCGGTTAACAACGCACCGCCCGTTGTCACCCCAACTAACATGATGGTGGTGACGAAAGTCGCGCGTGCAGCAACTCCAACAGCGGCAATTTCAGCTTCACCAAGTTGACCAAGCATAAGAACATCGACGAGGCTTCGGCTTGAAAACATCATGCTTTGCAGTGTAATTGGTAACGCGATTGCAAATAAACGACGTAAGAATGCTTTATCTGCGTGTATTGAGAGTTGAGAAAGAAAAGTCACAAGCGCTCCAACGACAACTTATTGATAGAATGGGGAAAGTGTCTCATGATTATACTCTGTGGTGTTTATTCCACCAACGATAAAAGGACAGATAATGAAAAAGGTGTTGGTGCTAGGCGCCTCGGGTTACATTGGCTCTCAACTTCTTCCGTTACTTTTAGATAAAGGTTACGCCGTCACAGCAGCGGCGCGACATATTGATTATTTAGAGTCAAGAACTCAGCCTCACCCTAATTTAACGTTAAGGTATCTCGACTTGGCTGACGCAGAGACCACGAAGGCTGTAGTGAACGATTTTGATTTAGTATTTTTTCTCGTGCACGGGATGGCTCAAGGTGATGACTTTGTTGAGTACGAACTAAACCTTGCTTTGAACTTCAAATTTGCGTTGGAACAAAGCTCCGTCGAGCATGTTATCTATTTGAGCGCCATTCAACCTCAAACCGGAAACTCTCGCCATTTAGCCGCTCGTAAAGCCACGGGAAAAATAATTCGACAGTCTGGTATTCCAGTAACTGAATTGCGTGCTGGCGTTATCATCGGCCCCGGCTCTGCCGCTTTCGAAATCATGCGTGACTTTGTCTACAACTTACCTATTTTGACCGCGCCTAAATGGGTCGACTCAAAAGCGAACCCTATTGCCTTGCCCAATCTCAACCACTATTTGTTGAAGTTAGCAGAAGCCCCCTCTCCAGAAGAAAGTCAAATTTATGAAGTTGGTGGGCCAGATACACTTAGCTACCGCGAACAGTTCAAAGTCATTTGCCGAATCACGAACAAGCCGTATCGGCTGTGGTCGACCCCGCTACTTACTCCGAAAATGGCATCGTACTGGCTAGGTTTAGTTACCTCAGTGCCAACTAGTATCGGTAAAGCATTACTTGCGGGCTTAGAGCACGACTACATTGCAGACTCCAAAGCGATTGAAGAACGATTTCCTCAAACGCTGATCAGCTACGAGCAAGCGGTAACTGATACCATTCAAGATGAAGGCACATTTGTACGCAGTAATGTCTGGGGGTTTGAACCCGCAGCGCTTCGTCGATGGCAACCAGGATATGGCTATTACCCAAAACAAGCTGGAGCGAGCATTAAAACTCATGCCTCCGCTGCGGCATTATGGAAAGTGGCGCAAAAGATCGGGAGTCGCGAAAAAGGTTATTACTTTGCCAACATCTTGTGGCGTACACGTGAATGGCTCGATATCTTTTTTGGTGGCGGAAAACCGATTCGCGTTTCTCCTCCTGGACCAGAGCTTAAAGTCGGTGATTTTATTGACTCTTGGAAAGTGATTCGCTGCGATAATAATCAGTTTCTTTCACTGTTTTTTGGTATGAAAGGCCCAGGCCTTGGGCGTTTAGAAATTACCATCAAAGATCTCGGTGACGAACGAGAGCTGGATATTACCGCCTGGTGGCACCCGCAAGGGTTTCTTGGGCTGCTTTATTGGTTTGCAATGATGCCAGCCCATCTTTTCATATTTAAAGGCATGGTCAAAGCCATCGCGAAAGAAGCAAACCGTTTAGAAAACAAAAAGCCCCAATAACAGGGGCTTCTAAACACTCAAAATGTCACTTTAGTCAGCTTTGAACGAGAGTGGAATTTCGGCTAACTGGTTGCCTTCGTTTGCTGGAAAAATAAGGTACTCGCCATGGTATTTCACCATCGATTTGTAGTCTGTTACCTTATGTACCATAAAGCCCGCTTGCGCTGCTTTCTCAACAAACTCAGCATGATTGCCACGTACAAACCAACTCATTGACTTTACGAGCAACTCGCCATCAAAACAGCTTTCGCATTGGTCTGCACATAACGCTAAAGAGTTTTGACCTTCAGTGAAGATTTGTACTTTGCCGCACCCAATCAGTTGCTCAGACGTCGAGACTTCCCAGCCTGCTTGCTCCATCAAATCAAGAAAAGACTCAATATCTGAATCTTTGAACACTTTGAAGTCTTCACCTTCAGGGAAGAATTGCGCATAAAAAGCAGAAATACGCTTGAAGATAAACAACAAACTAGCATCGTTCCCCTTTGAGCGACCTGCTTTTTGCCAACGCGTTAAGTCATCGCCTACCGTACGTCCGAAACGTTGTGATTTTAGCGCCTTTGTTACCCAACGCACTAAATAATGGTTATTCGCAACAGGGGCATTGGCTAACTTACCCGAGCGATGCTCTTGATCTAACTCTTCAAGTGCTGAGTTAACCAAGTTTTGAATTTCTTTGGTGTAATTCGACATTACGCCTTTCTTCCTAAAGTCCAATAAAACAGTGCTGAAAGCACAGAACAAGCAAACATTACGATGATCATCGGCCAAGCAACATTCCCGGGCAGTGATGCCACCAGCGCACCAACCAATGAACCGATACCGAATCTTAATGTCCCCGCTAGAGACGACGCCGTACCCGCCATTGATGGGTAACCACTTAAAAGCAGCGCCATCGCGTTACTACCTATCGTCGACAATGTACCGATAAACAGCACAACAAAAGGTACAATGCCCCATAATCCGAAGTCCATTAACCAACTTACGAATAAACCAATCCCCGCCAAAAGTTGCACGAACAACCCAAAACGAAGCATGGCATGGGAACCAACTTTCTTCACCAAGCGACCATTAATACTGGTCATGATGATCATCGCCACAATGTTCAAACCAAATAGGTAACCAAAGTGGTCTGGTCGAACACCATATAAATCAATATAAACAAACGAACCCGCCGTCAAAAATGCAAACATTCCGGAAAATGAAAACGCACCTGAGAGCATCAAACCGATCGCTTCAGGATTGGAGCATAATCTGGCGTAGTTTCTCAGCGTCGTGCGGAAACGAAGAGGCTGACGATTTTCAGGCTGTAACGTTTCAGGGATTTTCCAAAGTACGAGAAAAATCACAACTACAGCGAAAATAGCTAGTACCCAAAAAATGGAACGCCAACCAAACCAAATCGCGAGATGGCCACCGATCATCGGTGCCACCAACGGCGCAATAGTAATGACCAGAGTAACGAAGGACATTGCGCGTGCAAAGTCTTCACGGTCAAACATGTCACGCACGACAGCTTGGATAATGACCGCCGCTGCCGCGCCAGCAAAACCTTGTGCCGTACGTACATAGGTCAGCGCATCAATGCCATTTGTTGTCGCACTCACAACAGCAGCCAAGCCGAAGAAAAGTACGCCTAAAATCAACACAGGTCTTCGACCAAAGCTATCGGCAAGCGGCCCGTGAATTAACTGGCCGATCGCAAAACCCGCGGTATAAGCCGTCAACGTAATCTGAACCGCGCCAGGCGCGACCCCCAAATCTTTCGCAATTGTCGGCATCGCAGGCAAATACATATCGATCGCCAAAGGCGTCAAAGCACCAATCGCTCCTAGTACCAGAAACAATAGAAAACTGATTTGGGATTGCGGAGCACTTTGAGCTTTTTCTGTCATTCTTTTACCTCTTGTTGGAGCCCTACCGTCAATACTTGCAGAACAAAGTGAAAATAACGGAAGTTCTCATATCGCTGAATGTAGAAGCCAAAAACCTGTTCTATCCAACGTTCGAGAATCATAAGGGCAAATATGTACCAAGGTGTGACCTTGACGAACTCGACATAGAAAAGCATGTGAAAGCGAAATGTGTTTATGGGAAACAAACACAATGCAGTAAAAATGATGGCGTTGACACCATCATTCCATTCACCGTAGCCGAAGGCTTTGCAATAAGAGTATGCATGCATCAGCTAAATGCAAAGGCATATCACTGAGATGAGTAAGCACACCGGAATTGTCTAGGCACTAATTTTGGTAGGAAAATTTATTTTGAGCCAATTTCTACCAAAAGACTAGTTCCTATTAGGAACTAAAGAATTTCCCATGCCGACAATTAATTCCAAATAGAATCAATTTCTTCTTGCGTGAGGTAGCGATAATCACCTGGTTCTAGTGCCTCATCAAGTTCGATAGAACCAATACGCTCACGATGTAAGTACTCAACTTTATTTCCTAACGCCGCGAACATACGTTTCACTTGGTGATACTTACCTTCCACGATAGTCAACAATACTTCATTCTCGGCCTCGTTCACGATTTCCAAACGAGCTGGCAATGTTGCGTCTGATTCATTGCGCAAAATGATGCCTTGTTCGAGCTTTTCCGCGTAATCTGGCTGAATAGCATCGACGAGCCAAACACGGTACGTTTTCTCACACTTATGCTTAGGTGAGGTAATACGGTGAGACCACTTACCATCATCCGTAATCAACACTAAACCAGTTGTGTCGACATCTAATCGGCCCGCAAAGTGAAGGTTTTCAATTTTAGGCTCATCAAGCAATGCGAATGCAGTTTGGTTGTAGCCATCTTCATGTGAACAAACAAAGTCAGCAGGCTTATACAACATAATGTAACGAGGACCAGGAGCACCAATAACACGGTCTTCCCACATCACTTCCGCACCTTTAGGTACTTTAAATGCACCACTTTTTTGAACCTCACCGTCAACGGTGATGTCTCCACTTTTGATGATCTTTGTTGCCTGTTTGCGTGTTGCACCCAGAGCGTCACACAAATATTTATCTAAACGCATGAATACCTCATTGAATTATACCCAAGTGATCTCTAAATCTTGGTTTAAAGGTCACTTGGGTATAAAAGTCAGGTATTATAGCGTTCCTCGTTCGAATAGTTGAGCAATTTCACATATTTTCATGTACACACTTCGTCCTTATCAAGCCGACTCGGTTAAAGCCGTTATTCATTACTTTCGTAAACACTCGACACCAGCAGTGATCGTGCTGCCAACCGGTGCAGGAAAAAGCTTGGTGATCGCAGAACTTGCTCGCCTTGCGAAAGGACGAGTGTTAGTCCTCGCCCACGTAAAAGAACTGGTCGAGCAAAACCACGCAAAGTATGAAGGTTATGGTTTAAAAGGTTCCATCTTCTCAGCAGGATTGGGACGAAAAGAAACTGACCAGCAAGTCGTGTTTGCTTCGGTTCAATCGGTCGTACGTAACTTAGATTCGTTCAAAAACCAGTTTTCTCTGCTCGTTATTGATGAGTGCCATCGTGTGCCAGATGACAAAAACAGCAGCTACCAAAAAGTTATTACTCACTTACGAGAACTGAACCCTGGCATTAAGGTGCTAGGACTAACTGCAACGCCCTATCGTTTAGGAATGGGCTGGATTTATCAGTATCACACCCGAGGTCAAGTGCGAACCGAAGAGCCTCGATTCTTCCGCGATTGTATTTTCGAACTGCCGATCCGTTACTTGCTCGACGAAAACTTCCTCACTCCAGCCCGCATGATGGATGCGCCCGTTTTGTCTTACGACTTCTCTCAGCTGAAGCCCGCTAACACCGGACGCTACAAAGAAGCAGAAATGGACATGGTGATCGATAAAGCCAAACGTGCGACTCCACAAATTGTTGAGCAAATCATGCAATATGCGAAAGAGCGTCAAGGTGTCATGATCTTCGCTGCAACTGTTCGACACGCACAGGAGATACACAGTTTATTGCCAGAAGGCGAAACTGAAATCGTCATTGGTGATACACCTACGCCGGAGCGCGATGCGATCATCCAAGCGTTCAAGAATCGTCAAATAAAATACTTAGTCAATGTTTCGGTACTGACAACCGGGTTTGATGCGCCGCATGTCGATTTAATCGCGATTTTGCGACCAACAGAGTCAGTCAGTCTGTACCAACAGATAGTAGGACGAGGATTACGCTTATCAGACGGAAAATCAGAATGTTTAGTGCTTGATTACGCAGGCAACAGCTACGATTTATACCAACCTGAAGTCGGTGATCCCAAACCAGACTCTGACAGTGAAATTATCACGATTCCTTGCCCGGCTTGCGGATTCAATAACAACTTCTGGGGTAAGTTGGATAGTAACGGTTTCTTGGTTGAACATTTTGGCAGACGTTGCCAAGGTTACTTTGAAGATGAAGACACAGGCGAACGTGAACACTGTGGCTACCGTTTTCGTGCCAAATACTGCGGTGAATGTGGTGCGGACAACGATATCGCTGCACGAATTTGTCATGAGTGTGATGCAACGCTCGTAGACCCAGATAAAAAGCTAAAAGAAGCCCTTAATCTCAAAGATGCATTAATCTTTGAATGCACAGAAATGGACCTATCTGTATTTAAGTCCAGTGATGGTAAATCTCAGCTAAAGGTGACGTATTCTGGTGAACCATACCAAGGCGAAGGCAATGCGTTAGTTCATGAGTTTTGGACATTGAGTACCAAAAAACAAAAACAAACGTTTAAAGATCAGTTCGTACGCCCCCACTTAGCAGACAAGCATCGCCCTTTTGAAGAGGCTTCACCGACACGCGTTGTCGCTAATCAGCATCGTTTCCGTTTGCCTCAGTTTGTTATTGCTAGAAAATCTGGTCGCTTTTGGAAGCTGCGAGATAAAATTTTTGAAGATGAGTTGAAATAACATCGACAACACATGGCAAAACTTAATTAGCTGATTCACTCTCTGTTCATCTATCTCCGATATACTGCGGCTAACGCTCCAGAAAAGGTTTGACTATGTATAAAGCAACGACTTCTCTACATTCTGCGTTACTTTTCGGCCTTATCACGACATTCATGTGTGCACCAAGTTTTGCCAAGCATGGCAACGAGTACACATCACAAAATGGCCACGCCATCGTGCAAGATGTCGAAAAGCCAGGAACACGTATCGAATTCGATGAAGATCAAGATGAGGTCTATCGCGCGGTTCAACAAGGATATATACGACCATTTTCGGAACTTTACGCCGCAGTAGAAAACGACCTATACGGCCGCATCATCAAGGTCGAGCTTGAAGAAGATGATGATGCTTGGGTGTATGAATTGAAAATTCTGTACAACAACAGCGTCCTGAAAGTTGAGTACGACGCCGCCACGCTAGAAATGCTTGAGATCAAAGGTCGCAGCTTTAACAAAGCGTTAAAGCCGCAAAACAACTAAACTTGTCTAATGCGTCATCCAGACACGATGCGTAGCTTACTTCGATAAAAATCCAAACATAATAAGAATCATCAATATGAAAATACTTGTTGTTGAAGATGATCCTCGTTTAGGCGAGCAAATCATCGAAACATTAGAAAGTACCGGCTGGGTACCAGAATTGTCCCAAGATGGCATAGACGCTCTGTATCGCGCGACTTCGGAAGAATGGGACGCCATTGTTCTTGACCTCGGCTTGCCAAAACTGGATGGTCTTACCGTCCTAAAAGGCATCAGAGATGAAAACATTAATACTCCTGTCGTGATTCTAAGCGCTCGCGACACCCTAACGCAGCGAGTTGAAGGCTTAAACGCAGGTGCAGACGATTACCTAACTAAACCATTTGAAATGGTTGAGCTTATCGCTCGTATTCGTGCACAGCTTCGAAGAGCCTCTGGTAATGCCTCTCCTGTGATGCAAATTGGCGACTTGAGCTTGGATACACGCACTTCTAAAGTCATGTGGCAAGGTCAAGCGATAAGCTTGACGGCGCTAGAGTATAAAGTGGTCGCTTACTTTATGCATAACCCGGAAAAAGTGATTTCTCGAACCGAACTCGTCGAGCACATTTACAAACAAGACTTTGATCGTGACTCCAACACAATCGAAGTTTTTATCGGCCGAATTCGCAAAAAAATCGCACCAAAGATCATCAAAACTGTCCGAGGGTTGGGATACCAATTAAATGCCGAATAGAAACAGGCTACCGTTGAACGCAATAAAACGACTGAGTATCAAAAGTCGCCTCGTTTTAGCGGCGATCGTTTGGTTAACGGCAATGATCCTCGCCGCTGGTGTGACGATACCGACGCAGGTCTACAACTATATGGTTGATGACACTCGCTCACAGCTCAGCATTTTTATGGATGAAGTCGCCGCACAGTTAGAAGTCGATAACACCGGGCATCTTTCACTCGCAGCTCAGCTATCAGACCCTCGATTTAACCGACCTTACAGTGGTTTGTATTGGAGTGCCTCTACAGAGGCAAGCCTCGAACGTTCTCGTTCGTTGTGGGACAAAAAAATCGAATACAAAGGTTTGGATAAAGATGCGTATGGAGCAAGAGGCGAAAAACTAATTACGCTAGAAAAAGCACTGTATCTTCCTGATTACGATGGTCCTATTCACATTATTATTGGTATTGACGAAGAGCCCATTAAAAATACCCTTCAGACGTTAATCGGCCAACTTTGGCTTATTTTGGGTTTATTATTCGCGGGCGTGCTTACCGTCATTTTACTGCAAATTGCTTGGTCATTGAGTCCGCTTACAAAGCTACAAAAAGAATTAGCCGAGCTGAAGTCTGGTAATAAAAAGAGTCTAGAAGAAACCTACCCAAAAGAGATTTCTCCTCTAATCTTCGACCTCAACGCTCTGCTGTTCCATTACCAAGAATTACTAGAGAGAGCTCGCAATCATGCAGGTAACCTATCTCATGCACTTAAAACGCCACTTTCTGTTCTAAAAAATGAAGTTCAGACGTTAGAACCTGAGGCACAATCCCGTCTCCGAGCTCCAATCAATCAAATACAAGACCATATCGATTACCATTTGGGTCGTGCCCGTATGGCCGGATCGATGAACATATTATCAGTGAAGTCGAACCCAGCAGATCGTGTGGATGCTATCTCAATGGCGTTTGATAAAGTGTATGCGAGCCGAAGCATTACCTTAATTAATGAACTTGATTCAGAGCTGAATGTAGCAGTAGAGCAGACCGATCTCGATGAAATGCTAGGTAACTTGCTAGAAAATGGCTATAAGTGGGCCAACAGCATGATTCGTGTGCACTCCTCTCAGGATAAGGAAAATATACACATCATTATTGAAGATGATGGGCCAGGCATCCCTAAAGAGAAACTGAGTCAAGTAATCAAGAGAGGAGTTAGATTGGATGAAACAACCCCTGGCTCAGGTCTTGGTCTAAACATAGTCAGTGAAATGGCACACAGTTACCGAGGTCAATTAACATTGGATACAAGCGCTTTAGGTGGATTAAAAGCATCTTTAGTCTTACATCTCAGCCGAACATAAAGCATATAACACATAAACTTTGTTCTTCGGACCATGATTAGTAAACCGATGAAAATGAAGTCGATGTGAACAAAATCCAAGCAAAGCGTTAAAAGGGATAACCTTCCACCCCGCTAAATCATACCTTTTTGTTGATTTGGATACGATTTGGGTTGCCCATTTATAAGTGGAATGATAGTATCCGCGCTCGCTTGAACAGTTCCTGTTTCAAGCTTTACCACGAACAACAAGGTCGCATTGTTGATTGTGAACATTTGATTTTTACTAATTTGAGAGTAAATACTATGAAATTCGAAGCAGTAGTACGTACTGAACTAGGTAAAGGTGCGAGCCGCCGCCTACGTCACGCTGGCAAATTCCCTGCAGTTGTATACGGCGGTGAAGAAGCAGCAGTAGCTATCGTTCTTAACCACGACGACATCGTAAACCAAATGGACAAGCCTGAATTCTACGAAGGCATCGTTCTAGTTATCGATGGCAAAGAAGTTAAAGTTAAGCCACAAGACGTTCAACGTCACGCGTTCAAGCCAAAAGTTGAACACATGGACTTCATCCGCATCTAATTCCCTACCAAGGAATTAATCGGATTAAATCCAAACCTTTTGCATAAAAGATAATCGGACTTACCAACCGAGACATCTAAAAATTTCAAAACCCCGGAGTCTTACCACCTCCGGGGTTTTACTATATTTGGCATATAACATTTGATTTATGAACGGGCAATATACTGCACTAAAGTGAGATCGGTCAGCGTCATACTCTCAATCACTTCCGACTCTTCCTCTCCAGTACGCACAAAACCACACTTCTTGTAAAAGTTAAGCCCCTGTTGATTAGTATCCAGTGCTTTCAAACTGATCTGCATAACTGACGTAGAGAGCAAACGTGTCTCTAACTCATCTAACAGTGCACTTCCTGCTCCTTGCCCATAATGTATCGGCGTAACGTAGCAACATGTCACTAATGCCGTTCTATCTTCGCTGGTGTGGTTAGGTAACTCGTAACTTAAAAAGCCAACAATTTCTCCTTGCCTCTCAACTACGATCAATTGGGCCAGTTGCTCCGTCATCACTCGCGCCCACATCCTTTCTCGACGCTCAATCGTAAACTGCTCTATGTAGCTCTTTGGCATTAATCCTTTATACGCCACCTGCCAAGAATCAACGTGTATCTTGGCGATTTGGGCTGCTTCCTTTTTGAGTGCGTCCCTTACTGTGTATCTCATAAGCATCCTTTATTAGCGTTCACCACTTACAAATTCTTTTAACCCTACCCTTTAAACCAAAGCTCAAAGATAACAGCTATAGTCGCAACGCTTTACATTAATCCATTTCATTTGCATTAATTAAATGATAGTTCACATCATAATATTCGAAGAAGAACGAACCATTATTTACTTTTCATTTTGACTCATTAGGTTGAATCTATTTGTTTAAATATTCGAGTGTCAAATGCGGAATAAGCACGATAAGGTATCAGATGAGGATAAATAAACGATGCTTAAAGCATAAGGTTTCTAAACGATCGCAATTATAGTAAAGAGATAAATACAATTTTTGATAGAGTTTGGCAGAATAAAGCCATGATCAAATGAGTTTAAGCTCTGTGCTGTTCATTATGCATACAAACCGCCCCCCCTCATCATCAGAGCGAAAATTTATAACGATTTGTGTCATACCTATTAGGAAAAACATAAACTTGGCAAAATAATCACCAAAATCAGCGTAATACTTCGCAAAAATGCGCATTGATTCACACAAACAACACACATTCAATTAACTACCTCACAAAAAATAGAGCTAGCGATATAAAATAAATACTAAATACCAATTCTGTTTATTTATAGACGTAGTTTGCAGGCTTATTAATTCATTTCTCCGATAGAAGTATAAATAAGAGATAGATCACTAAAGTTTCACATTAATTCCGTATATTTCACGCCGTAACAATAACAAAATCACAAAGAAAGGATCCCTTATGAAGTTTTCCAAATCTCTTTTGGTAGTGGCAGTGGGCGCTGCGCTAGCAGGATGCGGCTCAGACAGCGACAATTCTCCAGTAACCTGCGAGACTGCAGATTCTTGTACTAAGTTCACCGTTCTCCACACTAACGATAACCATGGTCGCTTTTGGCATAACAGCGACGGCGAATACGGCATGGCTGCGCGTCACACTTTAATCGAATCTATCCGCGCAGAAGTCGAAGCAAAAGGCGGTGAAACCATTCTGCTATCTGGCGGTGATATTAATACCGGTGTACCAGAATCAGACATGCAAGATGCGGTTCCAGACTTCGTAGGGATGAACCTACTTGGTTACGATGCAATGGCTGTCGGTAACCACGAATTTGATAACTCACTAGATATTCTCGATATGCAAGCCGAGCTAGCTGACTTCCCTATGCTGGCTGCGAATATCTATAAAAAAGATACAAACGAGCGTTACTTCGACCCTTACAAAGTATTTACTATCAACGGCCTTAAGATCGCTGTTATTGGTCTAACAACGCAAGACACTGCGAAGCTAGTCAATCCAGACAACGTATCAAACATCCACTTTGAAGACCCTCAAGTAGAAATCAAAAAGGTACTGAAGGAAATCGAAGAGAACGAAAAGGTAGACCTAGTATTTGCAACGACGCACATGGGTCACTACGAAGATGGTAAAAACGGTAGTGAAGCACCAGGTGACGTGAAACTCGCTCGCTCTCTTGAAGAAGGACAGCTAAACGCTATCATCGGTGGTCACTCGCAAAACCCTGTATGTATGGAACCAGGTACCAATGAGTATGCTGATTTCAAACCTGGGGATGATTGTGCCCCAGACCAACAAAAAGGCACTTGGATTATGCAAGCGCATGAGTGGGGTAAATATGTGGGTCGTGCTGACTTCGAATACTACGACGGCAAGCTTCACTTAGCGAACTACGCACTGATTCCTGTAAACCTTCTAGACGAAAACGATGAAGTTATCGGTGAACGAATTCAACAAGATGCAACAGTAAAAGCGTTACTACTGCCATACCAACAACAAGGTCAAGAGTTATTAGATGAGAAGATTTCTAATACGACGGGTAAGTTAGAAGGTGATCGTAACGTAGTTCGCTCTCAACAAACTAACCTAGGTCACCTACTCGGCGAGGCATACCGTACTTACAAAACGGTAAATGCTGACTTTGGTGTGATGAACTCTGGCGGCGTGCGTGATTCAATCCAAGATGGTGATATCACTTACCGTGACGTACTAACGGTTCAGCCATTTGGTAACTTCGTGACTAAAGCAACTATGACAGGTAAAGAAGTTAAAGAATACCTAGACGTGGTTGCGACGAAATCTGCAGGGTCTGGTGCTTACGCTCAACTAGATAACATCACTTTAGATGTAAATTGTGATGCTGGCTCAGTAACCATTACCGATATTAACAATAAAGGCTTCGATCTAAACGAAACGTACACATTCTCTGTAATCAGCTTCAGTGCTGCTGGTGGCGATAACTATCCAATCATCGATGTTCAATCTACACAGCTAACTGATGCATACGTTTTGCGCGAGTTCTTCGTAAACAACCCACAAATCTCTGCGGATAACTACGACAAGAACTTAGAGAACATCAAATACTTCAGTAATGGCCAACCAGTAAAAGGCTGTCCTGCATCTGGTAGCTAATACTAAACACCTTCCCCCTGGCACTAAGAGCTTTTACAAGCAATTTCGTCAGGGCTTTCCTCAAAACCGAAGCTTTGTGCTTCGGTTTTTTATTTTCGATAAATTACTGAAAACTCTCCACCTTCACAATATGTTCAAAAATTGTTCATTTGTGTTATTGACGCCCCTGTGTTGGGCTTCTATGTTTGATAAGGTCTTTTAAATATGCAGGTTCATCGGCTAAATTTCGCGAAACATTTTTAATAGCATAGTCAATGATTCTGAGAAAGATGTGAATGGCGTTACAAACACTGCTCTCAAACAATTTGTCTTTGGACTTCAAACGATGGTGATGTGCCTCCACGCGCACACTAATGAGCAGCGATCTGGACGTCAATGTGTTCAAACTGCTGCCATCGAGTTCTGGAGGTCAAAAATGAAACGAGCCAGCAATAGCTACAGACTCCAAATGATCAAAGAAGTAGTTACCCGTAGAGAGCGTGAAGCTTGTACGGATCCTATGGCGAGATATATTCATCAACTGATGGATGAACGCCCAACAAGTAAATTAGATGTTGAATTCAATC
This sequence comes from Vibrio sp. 661, assembly GCF_033339315.1. Taxonomy (NCBI): domain Bacteria; kingdom Pseudomonadati; phylum Pseudomonadota; class Gammaproteobacteria; order Vibrionales; family Vibrionaceae; genus Vibrio; species Vibrio sp. 661. Next base: position 216,410 of record NZ_JAWOUJ010000003.1, read on the forward strand.
ATCGATTTTCAGGAAATCACTTCGACGAACAAGCGGGAGGCTGGGTTAGCGACCGTTGGTCGATGAAATAACGCCAATTACCGCTCTATAGGGAAAATGGATAGGAGATTCCCGGTTCTTAAAGGACACCTTGCCGGACCGGGAATATGTAAAAGCCTAATCAGAACCGAAAGCGAAGGCGTAACCCCACAGACTGAACAAGAATTCTAGAATAAGTCTTGTTGAGGCGATGACTCATCTTGAAGCTGTTCTGGCTTCGTCTTCCCGGCCAACATCTTTCTTCTGTACCTTTGACGACACAACTTAATAACGTGCAACTGCTGAGCGGGGGTTAAGTTAAGCCAATTAAACCTTTCCTCTCTCTTTCTCATACACCCCTTGCAATACCCTTTTTCATCGGAGGTACATACTCCAACACAAGGGCTTGGGACAGTAAAAAACTCCAGTTGCTCCATACTAAAACCGCTCTTTCCATATTAGGGCGTATTGGCCTAGTTTAAATAATGAGAAGATTAGTCAGCAACAAAACTTGCTATATACTTCGTTATGTCAAAAACATACGAAACCATAACCTTATGCTGACAAAAACAGTGTTTTATTACTTATACTTACCGCGTTTATAAAAACGGAGTCTATAAAATGAAGCTTAGCCTAAAAACGTTAGTTACAGCAATCTCTCTCCCTGTTCTTATGACTGCTTGTGCTAGCAACGGTGATGATGTGAAAGAAATAACGGCTCAAGATTTGCAGCACCACAACTGGGAACTTGTTCAAGTTGATGGCAAAAATATCGTTCTAGACGAACACCAAAAAGCGGCTCGCCTAGAAATCGGTGAAAATCTAACCGCAAACGGCAACGCAGGTTGTAACAACTTCTTCGGTCAAGCCGAGTTGAAAAACAACCAACTACGCATCGAAAAAATGGGCATGACCATGAAGATGTGTATGGAAGATCAAATGAAGATCGAAAACGCAATGACACAAACACTATCTAACTGGAGCGATATCACGCTAACTAAAGATGGTCTTGTTCTGAAAAGTGCCGATCACGAATTGACGTTTACACTACGTGACTGGGTAAACTAATCCCAACTAAGTAAACCAGATAGTAGCTTAAAGCAGCCAAACGGCTGCTTTTTTTATATCGATGAATCGTTAGTCATGCATGCTAAAGTCATTTAAATGGCCAACTTTCTTTCTCTTTTCGCCCTCAATTCCATGCTTTAGACATCAATTTTGCTCTGTAAAACAACCTATTCATATCTCTGGGGACAATAATTTTCAATTACTTGAAAGAATATCCTCAAACAAACGGTCCGCTCCTAAAATGACACCAAATTTGTCCTTTATTCGTTTTGCTTCACATTGAGAGTAATTCTTTGAATCAATGAGTGATTCCGTTTGGGATTGGCATTGATAATAGAGAGAGATGAATTACTATCCTTGTAACAGAGCGGAACGACTTGCGAAAACGTCAATAGAAACGAAAGCAAGCACCAAAAGACATAACACGGAATAGATATGAAAAAGCTACTCAGCAGCATTGGCATTTTAGCCACGACTTTTGCGACACCTTCTTTTGCCGATTCATCAGTGAATAGCGAATGGCAAAAAATCGAACAACAAGCCGACGGGCAATCCGTCTACTTTCATGCTTGGGGCGGAAGCCAAGAAATTAATCGCTACATACAGTGGGCGAGTAGAGAGCTAAAATCACGTTATAACGTGACGCTAAACCACGTTAAAGTAACTGATATTTCTGAGACCACTACTCGACTTATCGCAGAAAAAGCGGCAGGCAAAAACAGCGGTGGCAGTGTTGATATGGTTTGGATCAATGGCGAAAACTTCAAATCAATGAAGGATAACCAATTGCTATTTGGTCCTTTTGTCGAAGGTTTGCCAAGCTGGCAATATGTGGATAAATCTCTACCAATTGATGTGGACTTCTCCGAGCCAACAGAAGGTCTAGAAGCACCTTGGGGAGTAGGACAATTAGTGTTTATCCATGACGAGCAAACCCTCCATAACCCTCCAAAATCATTCGCAGAAATGCTGAGCTATGCAAAAGCGTTCCCGAATCGCCTGACTTACCCTCGACCACCAGAGTTTCATGGCACAAGCTTTATCAAAGCATTACTCATTGAACTGTCTAACAACGCCCCTGAGCTGCAACAACCAGTTACCGATAACACGTTTGAGCAAGTCACTCAACCGCTGTGGTCTTATCTAGATGAGTTCCATAAAGTCGCTTGGCGCGGTGGTAAGCAGTTTCCAGGCGGTACAGCAGAAACCCTTCAGCTACTAGATGATGGTCAGACTGACCTGGCGATTACCTTTAACCCGAACGCGGTTTTCTCTGCGCAGTCGAGCGGTAATCTTGCAGAGAGCACCAAAGCGTACGCAATGGACGCAGGAGCACTCTCAAATATCCACTTTTTAGCGATTCCTTGGAACGCAAATGCCAGTGCTGGTGCACAAGTTGCGATAAACTTTTTATTGAGCCCTGAAGCACAGTCTCGCAAAGGTAACCTAAACATCTGGGGCGACCCTTCGGTACTAAGCAACCAATACTTAACTGGTTCGGCCAAAAACACTCAACAATTCAAATCTATCGCTGAGCCACATCCAAGTTGGCAAGCGGCGTTGGAAAAAGAATGGTTGAAACGCTACGGGAATTAGTAAGAATCCATGTTAAGAGCGCTGTATTTAGTCATTATCGCAGTTTGTATTTTGCCTACCATTCCGGGACTACTTGGAGTGGTGGTCTCTGCGCTCGGTTATGTACCTCCTATCGGTCTACACCACTTTTCTTTTGATGGCTTCAATGCCGTCTTTGATTGGGAAGGTGTTTGGACATCCATCGGGCTTACTTTCTACTCCGCCATTTTCAGTAGCTACTTGGCTTGCTTCATCGCATTTGCAATTCTACAAGCCTCTTGGGGCAGTAAGTTTTGGCGAAAAATTGAAGTTAGCCTTTCCCCACTTCTCGCGATGCCGCACGTCGCGTTTGCAATTGGCTTTGCGTTCTTGTTTGCCCCAACTGGTATGGGCGTTCGTGTTCTCAACCAACTGTTTGGTTACGACCCGAATGCACAAACGGTGAATGACTTAGCATTGCTGATTAAGGACCCACATGCACTCGGTTTGATCATCATACTTGCGATTAAAGAAGTGCCGTTTTTATTGTTGATGAGTATTCCGATCCTTCAGCAATTGAAAGTCGATAAGGTTGAAAAAGTCAGTCACTCGATGGGCTACTGTTCCGCGCAAGCGTGGTGGAAATGCGTATTTCCGCAATGGTTAGCAAAACTTCGTTTCCCAATGCTGGCGGTATTGGCTTACAGTTTGTCCGTTGTCGATGTCGCCCTGATTATTGGCCCTACCAACCCACCCACGTTTGCGGTTTTGGTATGGCAATGGTTTAACGATCCAGATTTATCGCTCCTACCAAGAGCTGCCGCTGGCGCAGTAATACTGTTTGCGATCGCTAGCGTTTTGATTGGATTTGCACGCTTAATGGAATGGTGTATTACCAAAGGCTTCAAACGCTGGCAGTACTCTGGTCGAAACGGGTTTCGTTTACCCGGTAAAACCCTATTTTCACTGGTCGCGCTACTTGCACTTCTAATGATTCCACTCATGGTGCTGTGGAGCTTTGCCCAACGTTGGCGCTTTCCAGATTTGCTCCCAAGCCGTTACAGCCTGCGTTTTTGGGAATACGAATGGCACAGTATTCTAGGGACTCTAGAACAAAGTATGTCAATCGCCCTAATCAGCGCGACTGTCGCGCTAGTTCTTGCTTTAATAGCACATGAGTATCGTCTCCGTTATCGCTGGCAGGTGCCCGGTTACATCATCGCCATCCCAATGCTGATTCCTCAGCTATCCGTGCTATTCGGTATGCAAGTAGTGACGCTGTACTTAAACAGTAATGCGTATTTCTTTTGGGTATGTTGGGCGCATGTATTCTTTGCGTTCCCATTTATTTACCTCTCGCTAGACGGTCCGTGGCGCAGCTTCGATAACGGCTTAACTCGCGTCGCACTCAGCTTGGGTAAATCACCGATGCAAGCTTGGTTAAAAGTGAAACTGCCAATCCTCCTGCCTGCAATTGCATTCGCGTGGGCTGTCGGTATTAGTGTCAGCCTGGCGCAATACCTACCAACATTGGTGCTAGGGGCTGGGCGCATTAGCACCATCACAACCGAAGCCGTTGCACTATCCAGTGGTTTTGACCGACGTGTCACCGCTATTTACGCCATTTGGCAAGCTCTGCTGCCATTCTTGTTCTTTTCTTTTGCGATACTGCTTAGCCACTTGCACAGGAAGTATCGCCGCTTGTCTATAAAAGGTTTACTACTGAATGAGTCTTTGTCTCGAAAACCTCGCCATCCGTAAAACCAATGGCGACGCGCTTTTTTCAGCGTTCAACATGACCGTAGAAAAAGGTGAAATCGTTACCCTGATGGGGCCTAGCGGTTGTGGTAAATCCACTTTGTTGGATGCCATTGCCGGGCACCTATCCGCCGAGTTCAACTACTCTGGATCCATTACGCTTGATAACGAAAAGTTGGATGCCCTCCCTGCCCATAAGCGTCAGGTCGGTATTCTATTCCAAGAAGATTTGCTCTTCCCTCATTTAACGGTGTGGGAGAACCTTGCCTTCGCGCTACCAAACTCAATCAAAGGTGAAGAGCGTAAAGCTCACGCTATGCAAGCACTGAAGAACATTTCATTGACCAAACTAGCAGAGTCCTTTCCTGACCAAATTTCGGGAGGGCAACGTGCCCGTATCTCATTGACTCGTATGCTGCTAGCAAAGCCAAAAGTTGCGCTACTTGATGAGCCCTATAGCAAGCTGGATAAAGACCTGCGCGTGCAATTTCGCAATTGGGTGGTCGAACAATTGCAGCAAGCGAACATCCCTACTTTGATGGTAACGCACGATGAAGACGATATTCCTGATGGCAGCAGCTGCCTAAACTGGCCGTGGGAGACAAATCATGCTTGATAGCCTGAGTATAAAGCTCATCCGCAAACCGCTGGCACTCAGTGCGAAATATCTCGATAAATGTGGTATCACTGCAAATCAGACGACAGTGTTTGGTTTTGTACTTGGCTGTTTTGCCCTGCCGGCTTTGATCGCCGAACAGTACTTGTTGGCGTTGCTGTTTATTTTGCTGAACAGAATCTGTGATGGGTTAGACGGTGCACTGGCGAGGATTCAAGGCATTACCGATGCGGGTGGTTTTCTTGATATCAGCTTAGATTTTTTGTTCTATTCGTTGATTCCTTTTGGCTTTGTGCTTGCCAACCCAGAGCACAATGCCGTTGCAGGCGCATTTTTGATTTTTTCCTTCATCGGCACTGGTAGTAGCTTTTTGGCTTTTGCCATCATGGCAGGAAAACAAGGCATCGATAATCCGGTATATAAAAACAAATCGCTTTACTACATGAGCGGCTTAACCGAAGGTACAGAAACCATTGGCTGCTTGGTTTTATTTTGTTTGCTACCGCAACACTTTGCCGTCATCGCGTATATCTTTGGCGCGGCATGCTGGTTTACTACTTTTACACGTATTTATTCAGGGTTTCATACGCTTAACGATCATTAATACTGCTTAGACAATCGCGTTTCCTTAAGGGACAAGCCGCTAAGCCACTGTTTTATAAAGCACCAAAACGCAGGTTAAATTGGGGTATATACTCTTTGAATGAAGAAACCATTCGGAGGCTATATGAAAAAACAGATTAATTTAGGCATGTTGCTCACCATTACTTGTGCGCTCGTGCTTGGCGGCTGTAGCTCACCTAACCCGTACGGAGATGCATACGGCTCATCCGACACTCGCAAAGTTCAGCAGGTTTACTACGGCACAGTAGAAAAAGTAGAACCCGTAACCATTGATGCCTCTACCCAATCCAATGCCATTGGCACCATCGCTGGTGCTGCCGTGGGCGGGATCTTAGGCTCAAAAGTTGGGGGCGGTTCTGGCTCGGATATCGCTGCCATTGGTGGTGGTCTATTGGGTGGCTATGCAGGCAGCAAAGCGGCTGAAGCAACCGCGAAAAGAAATGGCGTGAATCTGACCATTCGTTTAGAGGACGGAAAGATTATCTCTATTGTTCAAGAAGCAAATCCAAACATGATTTTCCAACCAGGCCAAGCGGTCCAAATCAATGTTTCTGGTAATGACGCCAGAGTCGTTCCTCGTTAATTCGGACGAACCAAACCTTTGGCCTGCTTTAATTCAAACACCTAACCCGCGCAAGCTTACATCACTGGCTTGTTAACTTGCGCGTTTCTTTTCGTATCAAACTTGATCGTCGTCAATGGAACATCAATCTCCCACACCTTTCGATGTTCAAATGACATCAAGTTGCTAGCATGAGCCCATTCCAGATAACTTTGGGCTTGTTATGACTCCGACTGTTGACCACGTACTCCTTAATATCGCGCTAAACCTCAGCTCAAATCGCTCTCACGAGCAGCAATATCAAAACCTCATTGATGGGGTCGCGCAAGTATTCCCATGTGATGCGAGCTGCCTGTTTATCTTCGATGAGGATGGTTTTCTAACTCCTGTCGCGGTAAAAGGCTTATCCAGCTCGGTCTTAGGTCGTCGCTATTTCCCCAAGGCGCACCCTCGCTTAGATGCCATTATTCATAGCCGTGAACCGGTGCGTTTCGATGCCGATTGTTCACTGCCGGATCCTTTCGACGGCACACTATTAACTGAAGACCAATGCATTGATGTTCACGATTGCATGGGCTTTAGCTTGTATGTCGAAGGCCAACTTGTTGGCGCACTAACTATGGATGCACTAACGGTGGGCGCGTTTGATAGCATCGATCCTGTCGCTATCGAAACCTTTGCGGCTTTGACCGCTGCGACATTGCGTAACATTGCTCAGTTAAAAGCGCTCAAAGCGCAAAACCAGAAGCAAAAAAGCGTCACTCAAACCCTTATCCAGCAAGCCCGTTCTCAACATGGAGAAATGGTGGGTTTGAGTCCACAGATCAACCAGTTACGAAACAACATTGCGACTGTTGCTCAATCAGATTACGCAGTACTTATCACAGGAGAGACCGGTACTGGTAAAGAACTGGTCGCGCACTCGGTACACGCGCAATCTCATCGTAGCGATAAGCCGATGATTTACGTCAACTGTGCGGCCCTGCCTGAAGGTCTGGCTGAGAGTGAACTGTTTGGCCATGTCAAAGGCGCATTTACAGGTGCTAATAGCCACCGTGCCGGTAAGTTTGAACTGGCAGACGGTGGAACGATTTTCCTTGATGAAGTGGGCGAACTGCCTATGATTTTGCAAGCAAAATTGCTGCGCGTAATTCAGCAAGGCGAGCTGCAACGTGTGGGTAGCGATCAGCATTTGATGGTCAATGTGCGCATCATCGCCGCGACCAATCGACAATTAGAAAAAGAGGTCGAAGCTGGCACGTTTCGAGCAGACCTTTTCCACCGTTTAAACGTGTTCCCAATCCAAGTCCCCCCACTGCGTGCCCGTGACGGGGATATTCCCGTTTTAGCAGGATACCTGTTAGAAAAAGTACGCCAACAATTTAATGCGCCCAACCTGCACGTTCACCCTAAGGTGTTGGCTCAACTGGAGTCTTCACCTTGGTACGGAAACGTACGCGAGCTCGAACACACTTTAACTCGCGCGGCTTTACACGCCATTCAACAAGGCGCAAGCACGATCATGCTTAACCATTTCGACACCTCATTGGCTCTCGATGATGTAAAAAACACATCGCATTATCTGCCTAAAGAAAGCCAGCCAATGCGAGAGCTAATAGAAAGTTATCAACGTGATTTAATTGAACATGCTTTGAGCCAAACTGGTGGGGTTTGGGCAAAAGCAGCGGAGTTTTTACAAATGGATCGTGGGAACTTATATCGGATGGGTAAAAAGCTCGGGATCAATAAATAACCGACTACAAGAAGCCGATGTGATTAAGACATCAACTGCGTTGTCTTAATTACATCAACCACTCTCCTAAATCTGATAAAATCCAATGCAAATCAACAAGATAACAATTGGCACACATTCTGCTCTCTAGTGGTCAACATCACGACTATTAAAACAATCACTGGAGAACCCAATATGTTCTGTATTCAATGTGAACAGACAATTCAAACCCCTGCTGTTAAAGGTTGTTCTTTTGCACAAGGTATGTGTGGTAAAACTTCTGAAGTATCTGACCTTCAAGACGTGTTGGTTTACACACTGCAAGGGGTTTCTTTTTGGGCATCAAAAGCACTTGAATTCAACATCATTAACGATGAAATCAACCAATGGGCACCAAAGGCATTTTTCTCTACATTGACGAACGTAAACTTTGACCCTGAACGTGTCCTAGAGCTAACTTCTCAAGCGGCAACGTACAAAGCATTGCTAAAAGAGCAAGTAATGTCTGCTGCAACACTCGCCGATACCGAAGTTGCTGACATCCCTGTTGTTGCTCACTTTGAGCTACCAAAAAGCGCAGAAGCAATCTTAGCTTTTGCTCCTCAAGTCGCGGTTAACCGTGGTAAGGACCAAGTACATGAAGATGTGATTGGCCTACGCCTACTTTGCCTATACGGCCTTAAGGGTGCCGCAGCATACATGGAGCACGCACGTGTTCTTGAGCAAACCAACAACGATATCTATGCCGAATACCATGAAATCATGGCGTGGTTGGGCACAGACCCTGAAGATCTTGGCGAACTACTTGATTGCTCAATGCGCATTGGCCTGATGAACTACAAAGTGATGGAAATGCTCGACCAAGGTGAAACAACGACCTTCGGCCATCCAGAACCAACCACGGTGAACGTCAAGCCAGTAAAAGGTAAATGTATTCTTGTTTCTGGCCATGATTTGCATGACCTAGAAAAAATCCTGCAACAGACCGAAGGCAAAGGCATTAACGTTTACACCAATGGTGAAATGCTGCCTGCACACGGCTACCCTGAGCTGAAGAAATACTCTCATCTTGTCGGTAACTACGGCAGCGCATGGCAAAACCAGCAGAAAGAATTCGCCAACTTCCCTGGTGCAATCGTAATGACGTCAAACTGCTTGTTGAATCCAAATGTGGGTCAATACGCAGACCGTTTATTCACTCGTAGTATTGTTGGCTGGCCTGGTGTGGCTCACATCGAAGGCGATGATTTTAGCCAAGTGATTGAATGTGCTCTAGCGCAAGATGGTTTCCAACACGATGAAATCGAACACCACATCACGGTTGGTTTTGGTCGAAATGCACTGATGAACGCCGCCCCTGCGGTTATCGACCAAGTGAAGCAAGGCAACATCAAGCACTTCTTCCTAGTCGGCGGTTGTGACGGCGATAAAGCGGAACGTAGCTACTACACCGATTTTACGGCTGAAGCACCAGAAGACACGCTAATCCTGACCTTGGCGTGTGGTAAGTTCCGCTTCAACAAGAATACGTTTGGCGATATCAACGGCATTCCTCGCCTATTGGATGTGGGCCAATGTAACGATGCTTACTCTGCAATCCAGCTTGCACTTGCACTGGCGAAAGAGTTTGACTGTGACATCAATGAACTGCCACTCACGCTTGTGCTTTCTTGGTTCGAGCAAAAAGCGATCGTTATCTTGCTAACGCTATTTGCATTGGGCGTGAAAGGCATTTACACAGGCCCTACTGCACCGGCATTCCTAACGCCAAACCTAATCGCCATCATCCAAGAGAAGTTCGATATGCGCAGTATTGGCAATGTTCAGGATGATCTAAAAGCCATCCTAGCAGCTTAATAAACTTGCTTGTTACGCGCCTCCTTACGCGGAGGCGCTATCTATTTCGAACCAAAAATAGCCACAACCAAAGAGATTGTTATGTTTTTTGAATGGCAAGGTAACCAGCCCGTCACACTCCGTTGCATCGACAAATACTTCGAAACACACGACACCGTCAGCATAAAATTGGCCGAACTAACCGAATCACTTCTGTTTCAGTTTAAGCCTGGCCAGTTTATTAACTTGGGCGTCGAAATTGATGGAAAAATGGAGTTTCGTGCCTATTCAATCAGCTCGATCAATGAAGACGATCACCTTCAACTCACCATCAAACGAGTATCTGGCGGTAAAGTATCGAACTACATCGTTGACTCGCTGCTGCTCGGTGATACTGTTCAAGCATTACCACCAGCAGGCGAATTTAACTGCATCGACCATCCACCCGTGTTACGTGATGGCGAAACAAAAGCCTTGCTTATCAGTGCAGGTTGCGGCGTCACGCCCGTATTTTCGATGGCAAAACACTGGCTGAGTAATCAAGATGAAAACGACAACGATGTGGACATCGCATTTCTTCATATTGCACGCAGCCCAGAAGAGACGATTTACTACGATCAGCTAGAAACGTTAGACGCTGTGTATCCCAACTTCAATTTAAAGTTGTTGCTGAAAAACCGCGAAGGAACATCGCATCCACAAGGTCGTTTGAATGCCGACTGGCTTAAAGAGCTTGTTCCTGATTTCAAACAGCGCACCGTTTACCTGTGTGGTCCAAGCCAGTTTATGCAAGATGTTCACGGCTATTTGAATGACCTTGGTTTTGACATGACGAACTTCTACCAAGAGAGTTTTACGCCAGCGACTGGCGCAGAATCATCGGTCTCCGATGAGACGGTTAACGTTTCTGTTCCTGATTTTGCTCAAAGCATCGATGCTCAAAAAGGTCAGGTACTGGCCGATGTGCTCGAAAGCGCAGGTTTACCATTAATCGTCGCTTGTCGAAGCGGGATTTGTGGCTCGTGCAAATGCAAGGTTCGTAAAGGCAACGTCTCTTCCACCAGCCTAGAAACATTGACGCAAGAAGAAATTGAACAAGGCTATGTGCTCGCCTGCTCATCAACCATCGAAGCGGATCTTGAAGTGCAGATCGGTTAATGCTGCTGGTATCGATCTTTTATTGTTTCCCGTCATTCCGACGAGCCTAGGCGAGGTCAGGAATCTAATATCAGCGTGTTAGGAATAACTCACTCTGATAATAGACTCTGAATCACACTCGCGTCTCGCTATTCAGATTGACGGGGTATCGCGGAGATGCCAGCCTTACTCAAACGGCTGGTATTATAGATAGGTACAACTTTCGTTTCGTCGTCATTGCTTCTCGCTAAACAGCAACACTTTCAATGCTGCTTCGCTGTCTACGTCCATAAACTCTGGTGGGTTATCCAGACGCTCACGGAATGTCAACTCTGGCGCTTCTTCTTTCATGCTTTCAATCAAGAAGTCGCTTGTCACAGATGGCGAGTTCACACATGCCATCACTTGACCACCGTCTGCCAACAAATCCGGCAACCGACGTAAAATCTTTTTGTAATCTTTAGTCAGCGCAAAGCTGCCTTTCTGGAATGAAGGCGGATCGATGATAATCAAGTCATACTGACCAGATTTCTTAATCTTACCCCACGATTTAAAGATATCGTGCCCCATAAAGCTTACCTGGTTGATGTTATGACCATTTAGCTTGTGGTTCTCACGACCTTTAGACAGCGACGCTTTTGCCATGTCGACGTTAACCACTTTATCTGCGCCACCCGCAATGGCAGCGACAGAAAAGCCACACGTGTAAGCAAACAAGTTAAGCACGTTTTTATGCTTCGCATTTTCCCGTACCCAATCACGACCGTAGCGCATGTCCAAAAACAGACCGAAGTTTTGATTGCGGCCAATATCCAATTGGTATTTCAAACCGCTTTCTTCAACGACAGGGCGAGCGTCTAATTCACCGACAAGCACTTCTGAAGGCGCACCATCGGCATAACGGTGCTGAAGAACCATAGTGCGACCTTGCTTGTCTGCCCACAGTGGTGATTGTGCCAACGCATTGAGGCCGTTTTTCAGCTCAGCGAGAAACGCGTCGTCGACTTCTTTAAACAAGTTGATAATCACCTGACCTTGTAACCAATCACAGGTGATTTGCTCTAGGCCCTCAAAACGACGGCCACGACCATGAAACAGTCGACGAATTTCGTTAGGAGCTTGCGCGAGCTCGGTTTCTAGATGCTGAAAGAACAGCGGAAGTTGTGATGCTTGCATCGAGTTCTCTTATTAGTTTTCTTTGTGACGGTTATTTGATCGTAGGCCAGTTCAGTTCCCAAGGGGAAAGCCAAGTATCCAAACCCTGAGAGACTATTTCACTGAGCCATTTGTTACCCAGCACTTGGTATTCTCGTGGGTCGCAAACAAAGCGATATTGCTCATCTCGGTATTGGAAGCAAAGTGAAAATGCATGCAGATAACCGCGATCAGCCTCATTGCCTGCATTGTAAATCGGGTCGCCAACAATACCTGAGCCAACCGATTTTAATGCCACGCGGATTTGATGCGTTTTACCAGTGTGTGGCTTACATAAAAATAGGCGCTCTCCGGGCTCTGCCGCAAGAGAGAAAAACTGGGTGACGGCTGGGTTATTTTTGCTGTTGACCAGCTTCCATGATGAACGGCGCGAACGCTCCATATCACCAACGACCAAACCTTGTTTCTTTTTCGGCTTTTTAGAGCCAATCGCCAGATAGAACTTTTCCACTTGGCGGTCAGCAAAAGCTTGCGATAACGCACTAGCCGCTTTGGCGTTGCGTCCGAGGAGCAGAATACCCGATGTCATTTTATCCAAGCGATGGATAAGATAAAGCTGCTCATCACCACTCTGCTTAGCCACTTCTTGCAGCAGCATTGTGTCGCCATCGTCTTTATGAACAGAGACGTTGGGATGCTTATTGATGATCAGAAAATCGGGATGGGTATGTAGAATATCGAACATAAAAAAACTGGCTCCACGTTTGGAGCCAGCAGTATACATAAGTTATCGGACAAAGCTATCGAGGCTTGCCCTAAGGTCTTTTCTAAAGCTTCTTCGAGAAAATGCCAGCAAGACCAATGATTGCGATACCCAGCAGCATGATTTCACCTTTGCCACTATCAAAGCCAGACTTAATCCCCATGAAGGCAACAATAGCAATCGCAACAGGAATCAGGTATTTAACTAGGTTGTACCACAATCCAAATAGCGGGAAGGATACTTCGCCGTCATTAGTGATCTCTTTTTCTAGCTCAGCACGGCTTAGGCGCCATCCAGCAAAGATACAAACCAACATACCACCAACCGCTAAGAAGATTTTGTCCGTTAGCAAGTCGAAGATATCAAAGGCACCGGTACCGAACAGCGTTGGTCCCATTCCACCTAACGATAGTGACGCAAAAATACATAATGCCGCCATAACTGCGCTTGCAGACAGAACTGCGTTAGAGCGCTTCATGCCTTTCTCGTCGATTAGGTAAGACACGACAACTTCCAATAGTGATACTGAAGAAGTTAATGCCGCCACCGTCAAACCGATGAAAAATAGCAACGCGAATAGCAACCCAATCACACCGCCCATTTCAGCAAATAGCTGAGGAACGACAACGAATACAAGACCAGGGCCTGCTGCAGGCTCCATGCCAAAGGCAAACATTGCTGGGAACATAGCAACACCAGCAAGAATCGCGACACCAGTATCCATCGCTGTAACCATACCGGTTGTTTGAACTAGATTCTCTTTCTTCTTCAGGTAAGAACCGTACGTCATCATACAACCCATACCTAAGCTAAGTGAGAAGAACGCCTGTCCTAGTGCAGCAAGAACCACGTTGCTGTCGACTTTAGAAAAGTCCGGCATGAATAAGAACTCAAGGCCAGCCATTGCACCTGGCAGCATTAAGCCCTTAACAGAAACAACGATTAGGATTAAGAACAGAAGCGGCATCAGAACCTTACCGGCTTTCTCAATACCACCCGAAATCCCTTTCATCACGATCATGACGTTAAGGAACAGGTAAACACCCATCCACATTAAAGGTTGAATCGGATCTGAGATGAAACCGCCAAAACTGTCGCCAATTGCTTCTGGCGCGCTGAGTAGACCACCACCCACTTTAAAGATGTAGGCCAATGCCCAACCACCAACCACAGGGTAGAAGCCCATGATCAAAAGACCACTGAAGACTCCCATAACGCCAGTGAACGTCCAGCGTCGGTCAGTTGTTTTGAATGCACCTACGGCAGAAAGACCTGTCTTACGACCAATAGCGAACTCTGTCAGCATCACGCTAAAGCCGATAAAAATTACAAAGATAAGATAGATAGCAACGAATGCACCGCCGCCACTCTCACCTGCTGTGTAAGGGAATTTCCATATATTGCCTAAACCGACAGCGGAACCCGCTGCTGCCATTACGAAGCCTAGTTTAGACCCCCACGTATCACGTGGTGCTGCTGTATTAGTTGTAGCCACGCTTTTTCTCCAAAATTAGTTTGTTGTGTATGCATAGAGATAGGCGTCTAAAAAGTTTATGTAAAAATTATTGTACACTTATAGAATAAGCGTTCGACGCACTATGTCTAGAAAGTAAAGCAGCTCCCCTTTAAAATTGGAACCCCAAAAAAGTACATTTATCGCACAAGTGTCGAGTTACGCAGGTTAAATGCTGCTTTTTTGTTCAAAAGTTAAAGAATGGCCTTATTTTTCACATTAAAATAACAGAATCAGCTGTTATGAAATTCGTTCCTCATATAAGGTCAATCCCACGTCTAAATGGGAAATCTATTCCCCCAACCCACTTTTATGCTTAATATCCTAGAAGGGCATATTACTCTGAGCGTATATGGACAAGTTTTATCACTTTCTTACTTTAGCTGGCATCGGGCTATATTGGTTACTGGTCGCAGGTGTGACCATTCGTGTCGTTTTAAAGCGCCGTGCAGTGAGCGTGTCTTTAGCTTGGCTAATGATCATTTATATCCTTCCCGTTCTGGGTGTCGCATGTTATTTCCTCTTCGGTGAACTGAACTTAGGCAGAAAGCGAGCCGAACGTGCGAAAGAGATGTTTACACCATTCGAGAAGTGGTTCAGTCAGCTTAACGACTGTAACGCGCACAACCCAGAAACGATGGGAAGGCACATCTACCGAATTGATGAACTTTGTAACAACCGCCTTGGTCTTCCCGCATTGAGCGGTAATACATTGTCGCTGCAACAGTCACCTAATGAGATTTTGCATTCCATTATTGAAGACATCGAAAACGCGCAGAGCAGTATTCGAATGGTATTCTACATTTGGCATCCAGGTGGTTTGGCTGACTCTGTGGCTTCTGCGCTTATTCAAGCGGCTAAACGCGGCGTAGATGTCAAACTATTGCTCGATTCAGCAGGTAGCCCGCGTTTTTTCAGAAGTCCTTGGTATCGAATGATGCAGGATGCTGGAATTGAAGTTATTCAAGCGTTAGAAGTGAAGATGTGGCGTATTTTCTTACGTCGTCTTGATCTTCGCCAACATCGCAAGATCATCGTAATTGATGATGAAATTGCTTATACAGGTTCAATGAACTTGGTTGACCCGGCTTACTTCAAGCAAAATAGTGGCGTTGGGCATTGGGTGGACATCATGGTTCGCATTACGGGACCAACGGTAAACGTATTGAGTGCCATCCACTGTTGGGATTGGGAAGTCGAAACTGGCGAACGTCATTTACCAAGACTACCTGAATGCAAGATCGATGAGAGTGAATTCCAACACCCTATTCAGGTTGTGCCTTCTGGCCCAGGTATGCCGGAATATCTGATCTATCAAGTATTAACATTGGCAATAAACCAAGCCAATCGCTCGGTACGAATCACAACACCATATTTCGTGCCCAATGCTGATTTACTCGAAACGTTAAAGATGACAGCACAACGAGGCATTGACGTTGAACTCATTATTCCACATAAAAATGACTCTATGATGGTGCAATGGGCGTCACGCGCTTTTTATAGTGAGCTCTTGAGTGCAGGGGTCAAGATTTATGAGTTTTATGGTGGTTTGCTGCATACAAAATCTGTCGTAATTGACGACCAATTCTGTTTAGTTGGCACCGTAAACATGGATATGCGCAGCTTGTGGCTGAACTTCGAAGTGACCCTCGCCGTTGATGACGAAGAGTTCACCAAGCAAATGTCTTGGTTACAAGATAGCTATATTAAGCAATCTCACACTGTTGTATTGGAAGAATGGGAGAAAAGGAGCCTATTTTCTCGGTTCTTAGAGCGAGTGTTCTATCTCTTCAACCCACTCCTCTAATACCTCAAATACACCGACTAAAAAACCTCCAGCGCTACATGCATCCTGCTGGAGGTTTGTTCTTTTAGCTCCCTATCTACACGATACCTCTCGACATCATTACCTGTTCATCTTGGCTGTTATTGGCTGATAGTCGACTTTTCCCTTGCATAACCTACGTCGTCCATGTTTTAAATATTCAAAACCGCAATATTTAAGACAGGGAACTTTTATGTCAGAGGGAAAAAAAACCAAACTCATTACCGCTGGCCGCGATAAAAAGTGGACAAATGGTGTTGTAAACCCACCCGTTCAACGCGCTTCAACCGTGGTATTCAATACCGTTGCAGAAAAGAACCAAGCCACCATTAATCGTGCAAACAAAACGTTGTTTTATGGTCGCCGAGGCACCAACACGCACTTTGCTTTCCAAGACGCAATGGTTGAGATTGAAGGTGGAGCTGGTTGCGCGCTTTACCCTTGTGGAACGGCAGCAATTTCAAACGCCATCCTCTCTTTCGTTGAAACTGGCGATCACATTCTAATGGTGGACACTTGTTACGAACCAACTCGTGACTTTTGTAACACCATCATGAAGAAGATGGGTATCGAAACCACCTATTATGACCCAATGATCGGTGAAGGTATCCAAGACTTGATTCAGCCGAATACCAAAGTCCTTTTCTTGGAGTCTCCTGGTTCAATAACCATGGAAGTCCAAGATGTACCTACATTAGCACGCATTGCCCATGAGCAAGATATCATCGTGATGCTAGACAATACATGGGGAGCTGGCGTGAACTTCTCTCCTTTCGAGCATGGCGTAGACATTTCCATTCAAGCGGCGACTAAGTATATCGTTGGACATTCAGATGTCATGCTAGGTACTGCTGTGGCTTCTGAAAAGTATTGGGATCAGCTTCGTGAACAAAGCTACCTGATGGGTCAGTGCGTTTCTCCTGACGACGCATACCTAGGTCTTCGAGGTATTCGCACGTTGGATGTTCGCCTAAGACAACACGCAGAAAGCAGTTTAAAAGTCGCTCAGTGGCTCGCTTCTCGCCCAGAAGTTGATCATGTCCGCCATCCAGCTTTAGAAACAAGCCCTGGCCATGAGTTTTTCAAACGAGACTTCACAGGTGGAAACGGCTTGTTTTCATTTGTTCTCAAAACGTCTTATCCAAAAGCGACGACGGCTCTGCTTGATGGTATGAAACACTTCAGTATGGGTTACTCTTGGGGCGGTTATGAAAGCCTCATTCTAGCTAACGAACCTAAGAGCTTTAACAGCCTGAGAACCGTAGCTCACCCACACTTTGAAGGTACTTTGGTTCGTATTCATATTGGCTTAGAAGACGTAAATGACTTGATCGCTGATTTAGAGACTGGTTTTGCGCGTTATAACGCCTTAATGCTTGAAAAAGAAGTCTCCCTATAACAATGATTGAATCGCCCTGCATTGCGGGGCGTTTTTATAACCCCCTGACTTAATTAGAATTTACTAACATTCACCCACGCCATTAATTAATGTTAATCATTTGTGTTGTTTTTCAATTGAGCAGTCACAGAATGAAATAATGTGCTATAAATAGGCTTTCCAAATTTAGAGTTTCTCTCCTACTTTTTATCATTCATAAGAGGTCATACCACAAGGAGATAGTTTTGAAACTCAAATTTATAGCGCTAATGCTTTTTACCTTAATTACCGTCCCAATAACCTCCGTATCCGCTGCAACAGGTTATACCCAAACCAAGTATCCGATTGTTCTGGTTCATGGATTATTTGGTTTTGATACCCTCGCAGGCGTAGATTACTTTTTCGGAATACCACATTCCTTAACAAAAGATGGCGCTACGGTTTATGTTGCACAGGTATCCGCGACCAATAGCAGCGAAGTTCGAGGGGAGCAACTGCTTGCTCAAGTCGAAACCTTACTTGCAGCAACAGGCGCAGAGAAAGTCAATCTCATTGGTCACAGTCATGGTGGTCCAACAACGCGCTATGTTGCCTCTGTCCGTCCTGACCTAGTCGCATCAGTTACGAGTATAGGAGGCGTTAATAAAGGGTCTAAAGTGGCAGATTTAGTTCGTGGCACCGTATCTGAGGGTTCGGGTAGTGAGCAGCTCGCGGTAAAACTGGCGCAAGGCTTAACTACTCTTATTAATCTTCTATCAGGTGGTTCTGATCTCGACCAAGACCCTTTAGCCTCACTAGCAGCATTAACCACGGAAGGATCATTAGCGTTTAACCAACACTACCCGGAGGGAGTCCCTACCAGTGAATGTGGTAATGGTGACTTGCTGGCTTCAAATGGCGTTTATTACTACTCATGGACCGGATCATCCACTTTTACAAACGTTTTCGATCCGACCGATGCTGCCATGATGGTACTTGGCTTAGCCTTTGATGGGCCAAATGATGGCTTAGTTGGTGCGTGCAGCACACATTTGGGCAAAGTCATACGTGATGATTATCAAATGAACCATTTGGATGAAATTAACGGCCTACTCGGTATTCATCATCTTTTTGAAACCGATCCAGTCACGCTTTATCGCCAACATGCAAATCGTCTCAAACTTCAAGGTTTATAAGAGGTCATCACAATGAAGAAAGTCGCTCTCACCACTTTTATCCTGCTCTCGATATTTGGCGTGGGAGCGCTTTCTCTGTTGCAAAGCGACAAACAACAAGAGATAACCTCTAACCATTCGCAATCTCAGCAAGATATAGCCGCCGATGTCTCTTCCCCAAAAGACTTCTTCGAATATTCTCTTAGCCGGCTGGGCGAAGAAGATCTCGATACGATCAAAGCGGAAGTTAATGATGACACTTTAGCAAAGCAAACTCTGAATATTGATGCCAAACTTTTTCAAACCTACCTTTCCTACAAGCAAGCACTCTCTGCATTAGAGCCTTTTGAGCACAACCACCTAACGCTTGAACAGTTAACCATGCTGAATGAAGCAATACTGAACTTACAGCTTCAATACTTTAACGAGGTGCAGATAACCCAATTGTTTGACGAAGAAAACCGACTTCGCCAACTTGCTTTAGAAAAGCTGACGATTAAAACACAGGCATCGGATAGCGAGAGTCAAGAACACCTTCTCAATCAAGCGTTATCAGAACAACCGGATTACATACGAGAAAGTGAACGCAATAACGCATTAGCAAAGCAGCTCGAGCAAGCTTCTCAGCTTGATTCACAAGACAAGTACATCGCCCGTGTTGCTCTGGTAGGAGATACCGGAGCGCAGAGGCTGCAAAAGCTTGATGAGCAAAGAGCATCATTTGAGACTCAACTCGCCACTTACTTAAAGCAGCGTCAAAATATTCTGAATAGAGATTTTCTAGGGCAAGACGAAAAACAGGCAGAAATCATTGCTTTAAGAAAACAAAGCTTCGATACCACTCAATGGCGTCGAATCGAAGCTTTGGAACGTATTCATGATAGCCAGAACTAACAACATTAGCTTAATCGCCAAACGTTACTTATTCTGCTTTTTAGGACATCCAACGATATGGTCATCCACCATGCCGACGGCTTGCATGAAAGCATAACAGATGGTTTCACCGACAAACTTGAAGCCTTTCTTTTTTAGGAATTTACTCATGGCTTTGGATTGCTCTGTCGAAGCTGGTACGTCACTCATATGTTGCCATTGATTGACGATTGGTTCACCGTCCACGAACTGCCACAACGCGTCTGATAAACTCCCGTATTCAGCAATTAACGCTTTAGCCGCTTTGGCATTACTAAATACCGAGTTAATCTTTCCGCGATGTCTCACAACATCGAAGTTTTCCACGATGTATTCAGCGCGTTCTTCATTTCTTTGTTCCAACGCATCTAGGTCGTAGTTCTCGAACGCTTCTCTGTAACCTTCGCGTTTTTTAAGGATGGTGATCCAGCTAAGCCCAGCTTGCGCACCTTCCAAAGTAATAAATTCAAACAGGACTTGGTCGTCATATACTGGCACGCCCCATTCGGAATCATGATATTCGCGTTCTAATGGGTGATTCATCGCCCACGCACACGTTTTTTGTTCTGTCATTATTCTTCCTTAAAAAGCGCCTCTAACTGATGAGCTAGAGGCGCGATATTTTTCATCGTTATATCAGTAGCACTAAGCCTGTTTCGGTACTGCCACTTTATGGAACAAACGATACAACACTGGCACGACAATCAGTGTCAGGACTGTCGCAAAACCCAAACCAAACATAATCGTAACCGCCATTGGTTTGAAGAAAATATCTGGCAACAGTGGGATCATACCAAGGATCGTCGTGATAGCAGCCATACAAACGGGACGGACGCGACTTACCGCAGCATCAACGACCGCGTCATAAGCCTCTTTACCGGACTTCATTTCAATTTCAATTTGGTCCAGTAATACGATGCCATTTTTGAGCACCATTCCCGATAAGCTTAAGAAGCCGAGCAATGCCATAAAACCAAACGGCGTGTTGAGTGCCAACAAACCAGTGGTGACGCCAATTAACGCCAGCGGTACGGTAAGCCAAACAATGAGTGGCTCTTTGATAGAGTTAAATAGGAATACAGTGATCAAGAACATGAACAAGTACCCCATTGGCATAGTAGTAAACAGTGACTCTTGAGCATCACCTGAAGATTCGTATTCACCACCCCACTCTAAGGAATAACCTGGTGGTAATTGAATCGCTTCGATTTGGGGCTGTAAGCGTTTTTGCAATGTCGATGCGGTTTCTTCACCTAGAATATCAGGGTCTGCCATCACAGTGAGCATACGCTTACGGTTCTTACGTACGATGATAGGATCCTCCCAACGCATGTCGTAACCCATTGTGACTTGTTGAAGTGGGATAAACTCACTCTGTGCTGGACTCCATATTTTCATGCCTTCAATGTTACGAATATCAATACGTTCATCTTCAGGTAAACGAGCCACGATAGGCATGAGCGTCGTGCCGTCTCGGTAAAGGCCTATCGTCATTCCAGAGAATGACATGGACAAGAAGTCATCGACATCTGATTTGGTAATGCCATAGCGACGTGCCTGACTCTCGTTAAACTGAGGTTCAAGAACTTGGGTTCGTTCACGCCAATCATGCCTGATATTTGTTGCCTGAGGGTCGGCGTACATGATGTCCTTGACCTGAGCGGCTATCGTACGAAGGACGGTTGGATCTGAGCCAATAATGCGAGCTTCAATTTTTGCACCACCACCAGGGCCTAACTCAATCTGTTTGAGCTTGTAATTGATTTCTGGGTAGTTGGCTTTTAAATACTCTCGAAACTTCGCCATTAATGGTTTTAACGCTTCGTAGTTTTCCATGCGAGTGGTTATCTCACCATAAGCCGCATAACTTTTCTCTGGCGCGTACGTTAACATGAAGCGCTGTAAGCCTTTACCCGCGGTCGTCGTGATATGGTCAACATGCTCTTGCTTAGCTAACCAACTTTCTAACTCTTTAAGCGTTGTGTTGGTTGCTCGAATATCAGTTCCTTCTGGCATCCATACATCTAACTGAAAAATAGGCGTTGTCGACGATGGGAAAAACGCTTGCTTCACAAAGGTGAACCCGTAAACACTTGCCGCTAATCCCGCAATCAGCACCACAACGGTAAACCAAGCACGACGCATACAAAACTGAAGAAACTTTTTATAAATAACGAAAATAACCCCGTTATATGGATCATTTTCTTCCCCTTCACCTTGTTTAATCTTCTGGCCTTTAAAGAAGATGTCAGCAAAGAATGGTGTCAACGAGATAGCGGTAAACCAGCTCAACATTAAAGAGATCAGCAGAACCGTAAATAAAGTGCCACAGTATTCGCCCGTCGAGTCTTCAGACAGTCCAATTGGCGCAAATGCAGTTACCGCAATCACAGTTGCCCCAAGTAATGGCCACTTTGTTTGGGTAACAATGTCGGTCGCTGCTTGGAGTCGAGTTCGCCCTTTTTGAGTACCAATCAAAATCCCCTCAACCACAACGATTGCATTGTCCACCAGCATACCTAACGCGATAACCAAGGCACCTAATGAAATCCGCTGCAAATCTATCGCGAGATACTTCATGAAAATGAACGTACCCAATACCGTCAGCAGCAAGATTAAACCAATAAGTAGCCCCGAACGTAGCCCCATAAAGAACAGAAGTACGATAATAACGATACCGACTGCTTGAGCTAAGCTCACAACAAAACCGCTAACCGATTTATCCACCTCTTTAGGCTGACTGTAAATTTCGGAAATTTCGATACCGACAGGTTGTTGGTACTTTAGCTCGGCAAGGCGATGATCAAATGCTTTTCCGACTTCAACCACATTGACGCCTTCAGCAAAAGAAACACCCACGTTCAGTGCAAGGCTGCCGTTAAAATTAATAACATTACTCGGTACTTCTACATACCCGCGTTTTATTTCCGCCACATCTTTCAAGAAAATGAGCCCCTGAGCGCCCGACTCAGTAATTAACAAATCACCCAGCTCCTCCACACTCTGGAACTCGCCAGTCGGCTGAATTCTGATGTACTCGTCACCAATTCTGATCGCTCCTGCGTCAGAAACCACGTTTTGCGTCGAAAGAAGATTAAATACGGTATCCGGAGCAAGACCTATACTGCTCAGCTTTTTCATCGATACTTCGATGAAAACTTGTTCTTGCTGTTGCCCGGATACCGAAACTTTACTCACGCCATCAACCAGTTCGAGCTCTCGGCGTAAGTAATCGACGTAATCCAGTAGCTCTTTATAGCTATAACCGTCGCCAGTCACCGCTAACAAAATCCCGTAAACATCACCAAAATCATCGATCACTTGAGGTTCATTCACACCTGGAGGCAACGTCCCTTTAAGGTCGTTCACTTTACGGCGCAACTCATCCCAAATTTGTGGTAGATCATCAGGGCCATAATTGTTCTTCATCGTGACCGTGATTTGAGATAATCCCCGGCTAGAAATCGAATTTACTTCATCAACATAAGTAAGCTGCTGAATCGCTTTTTCGATTGGGTACGTCACTTCTTCTTCGACTTGTTGCGGTGTCGCACCAGGGTAAGAGGTCACTACCATCGCATCTTTAATAGTAAAAGCAGGGTCCTCAAGACGCCCTAAACCAAAGAATGCGGCGATACCACCAATCAAAAATATCAGTGCGACCATCCAACTGATGACGCGATTTCGGATGAAGTACGCAGCAATACCGGTCACATCATCATCACTTTGAGGCACTGATTTATTAAGATCGCTCATAGACCGACCTCCTGCGTAGCCATTTCCTGTATCACTTCCACTTTCATGCCATCCCTTAATCGAGAAACACCGGCAATCACGACTTTGTCTTTGAGCATGAGACCATCAAGGATTTGAATGGACGTTTTAGATGCCTTACCTGCTCGCACCTGTTTGCGCGATACCGTATTGTCGTCATTCAGTACCCAAACAAATTTGTTTTCGCGCCCCAGCTCGTCACCATCCGCATTAAAAATGGCTTCGATAGGAACATTAATTCCTAGGTTGAGATCAAGCCCAACATTCTCGTCTTTAGAAGTTACCTCAACAGCCATACCATCTAGGATGTACTCTTCTTCCGGCATAGGAAGCGACAGTGTGACAGTAAACGTACCTGTTGTTGGGTCGGGTTCGGTTGTAAATTCTTTTACCGTCGCGTTATATTCGTTACCACTGGGCACGCGCACTAATGCTTTGATCGCGGTAAGCCTTTCTTCCGTTGGCGGTTGGTTCACATAGAGGCGGTCAGGAAGCTGAATCAACACTTCGACTCGCTCCAAGCTGTGAATATTAACGATATGCTGTCCGACTTGAACATTTTCGAATTGGTCGATATTAACTCGCGAAATAATCCCATCCACGGGCGCTTTTAAGGCAGTAAATGATAGACGAAGTTTGGCTAACTGAAGCTCAGCTAAGGCGATTTGTCGTTGTGCTGCAATTTCATCAAACTGAGACTTAGCTAATAGGCCTTTATCAACCAAAGGGCGTGAGCGGCGATACTGACTGTCGACAACAGAAAAACGCGCACTCGCATTATCTACATCCAACTCATAGTCAGTGGGATCTAGTGTTGCAATAACATCACCCTTCGTGACTTTGTCGCCCTCTTTTACCATGATGCTGCTGACTTCTCCTGCCACTCTAAAGCTCAAATGAGAGCGATCCGCTGCATTCGCAACCGCAGGGAAGTACAAGTTGTCGTCCACCTTGTTTCCCGCTAATGACGTAACCCTAACTCGTGGCGTTTCGAGCTCTTTTTCTGGCGCCTTATCCCCACAGCCGACGAGAAAAAGCGTTGAAAGTAAAGTCGCTAGAGAGATGATTCCTTTCATATTACAACCCTCTTTCCTTAATCCACGCTCTTACCTTAATTCCGGGTTCAATTACACTGACACCCGAGATAATGATTTGGTCGCCATCGTTAAGCCCAGCTAACACTTGATTTTTGTCATTCATCTCAATTGCGGCTTTGGACACAATGCCTTGCTCATCGACACGCCAAACGTATGTTTTGCCGTTCTCTACTAGCAGCGCAGAGTTAGGAATCTTTGTCGCTCCTGCACTTTTGGACAGGAGGTAAGCATTGCCAGACATTCCCGGCAAAAGGCCTATTTCTGCTGGCCGTTCCATGACCATCGTGACTTTGTAACTGCCCGTTTTAGGATCGGCTTCTGTATCGATTTCCTGAAAGGTTAAATCAAAGGCTCGCTCGGGGAACGCATCAAATATCATTCTGGCAGAGACATCGCTCCCCTGCGTGTAACGATTTAGAAGATAGTCTGGGATTTGGAATATCACTTTGAGGAGTTGGTTGGACTGAATATTCATCACCCCTTCTTTCGCGGCAACATATTCATGGTTTTCTGCTGGAATGTACGAAATGGTGCCATCATATGGCGCGACAAGTTTGGTATACCTTAAGTTTGCCTTTGCTTGATTCCATTGAGCTTTTGCCGAGTTGTGATTCGCTTTTGCCTCATCAAAATCTTGCTCAGATACTACTTGGTCTTTACGTAGCTTTTGGTATCGCTTGTATTGCACATCTGCGAGCAAAAAATTTGCCCGAGCTTGCTGTTCGAGCAGAGAATATTCATCTGGGTTTAATGACGCCAAAACATCACCTTTACTGACGACTTGACCTTCATTCACTTCTATCGTTTGAAGAAGCCCAGGAACTCGAAATGTCAGTACTGCTCTATCGCCAGCTTCCGTCGTGGCAGGAAAATGTCGCTCAAACTGGGCATTGCCAACAGATACTGTAAATAGCTTCGCAGGGCGCGATTCAGGTTCAGGAACAGGAGGAAGTTCTTTACCGCACCCCGACAAGACAGCCGAGATGGCAATAGGAATGAGCAATTTTCTCATTACATTCATCCATAAAAATTGGGGGATTATTTTTAAAGTAGATGAATTTTGAACGAACTTCCAGAGCAGAAAAGATTAATAGTGCTTTAAAATTAGTAATTTGTGATAAAAAAGCAGGCTTTATGCCTGCTTCAGTTAAATCTTCTTTGGATACAAAATGCCTAGAGCTTACTGAATTCTCTGTTCACCCTATATGTATCAGACGTAACATACGCTTCCATGTTACGAATTTTGCCATCAAGACGGTCAAAATCCCTTTCCAACACACTGAGCAGTTGATCAGGGCTTTGCCCTTTCTGCCAAGGCTTACTTTTGAGCGTATGCTCTTGCTGAGCTCTGATATTTTCAGAATACGTTACTGGTTGCTTTTCTAACATAAACGCCATCGCGATGTACGCTAACAATACCAAAAACGTACCACCTAACAGCGCTGCAGAAATCACTACAATACGAATCAACCAAACTTCTGCACCAAAGTAGTTGGCAATTCCGGCGCAAACACCGGAGATTTTGCCATTTACTGGATCACGATACAGTTCTCGATTATTCATACTTTCGTCTCCATGTTGGTGACTCAGCATCCAAGATGCGCTCCAATGTATCAACTCGGGACTGCATCGCTTCCGCTTTTTCAGATAGTACCTGAAGGCGCTCTAAATCTTGGCTCGACAGTGCACTATCTGTTTTGCGTTTGCTGCGATAGTGTAAGAAGAGCCATAGTGGAGCGACAAAGATTAAAAAGACAATCACTGGTCCTGCTATAAAAAATGCCGACATAAATGGCTCCTTTCTTATTTATCTTTCGATGACATCTGTTCTTTCAGTTTTGCCAACTCTTTTTCAATTTCGTCTTGTGCCTGCAACTCTGCAAACTCTTGTTCTAGCGATTTAGCATTACCAGTTTGAGCATACAGGTCTGCTTCCGCTTCCATTTCATCCACTTTACGTGAGTACTGCTCAAATTTCGCCATCGCTTCATTAGTACGGCTAGTGTGCAGGTGTTTTTGCACATCACGACGGTTAGATGCAGTTTGGTTACGAATTGCTAGTGCTTGCTGTTTTGCGCGCGTTTCAGCAATTTTGCTTTCCAACTTACCAATCTCGCCAGTAAGCTTATCGATCGTTTCTTCCACTAAGGTTTGCTCAGTGTGGAGGCCTTTAATTACTTGCTCTAGCTTTTGCTTTTCAATTAATGCTGCACGAGCTAGATCTTCGCGCTCTTTAACTAATGCTAAGCTCGCTTTTTGACCCCATTCGCCAATTTGCTCTTCTAACGTTTCAACCTTACGAGCCAACTCTTTCTTGTCTGCAATCGCTTTAGCCGAGTTAGTACGCACTTCAACAAGTGTGTCTTCCATTTCTTGAATGATAAGACGGATCATTTTTTCAGGATCTTCCGCCTTGTCCAGTAATGCACTGATGTTTGAGTTAACGATATCTGCAAATCGAGAAAAAATACCCATAACGGAACTCCTCTTTTTCCTATTAAAACTCGACAAGGTGGTGATTAACCTTGTGTCTCCCTGAATATATAACAAGTAACGTGCCAACTTATAATTTTCTTTTAAATCAGAGCGTTATTCATTTTGTTGTCGTTACACACTATTGTGCTATGATGTTTTTCACCAACTGTTGGTGAAATTTACCAACTCTATCTCTAAATCATGGCTCGGCTGTTAAATAAGAAGGACTTTATGAAGCAAAACCTGATTGGTGAATCACCTGCTTTTCTCGCTGTACTAGATAAAGTATCACAACTTGCACCCATTGAGCGCCCTG
Organism: Vibrio sp. 661; assembly: GCF_033339315.1. NCBI lineage: Bacteria > Pseudomonadati > Pseudomonadota > Gammaproteobacteria > Vibrionales > Vibrionaceae > Vibrio > Vibrio sp. 661. Next base: position 243,677 of record NZ_JAWOUJ010000003.1, read on the forward strand.
TCCTCATCATTGGTGAACGAGGTACGGGTAAAGAACTCATCGCTCAGCGTTTGCATTATTTATCAAGACGTTGGGATAAACCACTACTATCACTCAACTGTGCGACATTAAGCGAAGGGCTAATAGATTCCGAATTGTTTGGACATGAATCCGGCTCCTTCACGGGCTCTAAAGGTAAGCATAAAGGGCGTTTCGAGCGTGCCGAGGGCGGTACTTTGTTTCTTGACGAACTGGCAACCGCACCACTTTTAGTTCAAGAAAAGCTATTACGCGTCATCGAATATGGTGAATATGAGCGAGTTGGCGGTCATACCGCTCTCAATGCGGATGTTCGACTTGTTTGTGCAACCAATGCCGACCTACCAAAATTGGCAGAGCAAGGTGATTTTCGTGCAGATCTGCTCGACAGGCTAGCCTTCGATGTCATTATGTTACCGCCTCTTCGCGAGCGCAAAGAAGACATTCTCTCTTTAGCAGAGCACTACGCGATGAAAATGTGTCGTGAACTGCAACTGGAATACTTTGTCGGTTTTACCCCAAAAGCGCAGCAGTCGCTTATTGAATATGAATGGCCCGGTAACGTCCGCGAACTAAAAAACGTGATTGAACGTGCGATTTACCAACATGGTCTGAATGCTCACCCAATTGATGAACTGGTTTTCAATCCTTTTGAAACGGTTTGGCACAGCGCGCTTGGCCATAGTGCAAAACAAGCAGAACAACAAGAAGAGGAAGCATCAAGCAACACCATCCAATTCCCTCTAGACTATAAACAATGGCAAGAGGAACAAGATATCCATTTACTCAATCGTGCATTGGAAGAAGCCAAGTTTAATCAACGACAAGCAGCCGAGCTACTTGGCTTGAGCTATCACCAATTACGAGGGATGGTTAGAAAATATGGTTTGGTCGGACAAAGCTAACTTGACCGAGAGTACTCAATCAATACACGAGCTCGTGACTGCGCTCTAATTCGCATGCATTTATGGCATAACACCTTACAGTGTATGGATTTTATGTTTGGAGCGAGTTCACAAAGGTGATAAATTAGCGAGATCATTTTCGCTTGTTAGCTTTGAAAGAGTAAGATCAAACGAAACGAGCAAGATCCAATGAACATTTCATATTATGAATGCTTTTATAAGATTATCGCTGAGCCTTATTGGGATTAGCCTACTGACCGCTTGTGGCGATGAAATTGACCACAATGATATTCGCAAAGCTGGCTTTGTGTTTTGCGGACAAGGTAAGCCGACCACGTTTAACCCTCAGCTTATTGATAGCGGTATTACCGCAGAGGCTCTGAGCCCGCAGCTGTACGATACGCTGCTCACGCTCGATCCTAAATCACATCAGCCCGTGGCAAGCATCGCCGAGAGTTGGTCAGTAAATGAATCAGGGACGGAATACACGTTTAAGCTTAAACGTGGTGTTAAATTCCAAACCACACCTTGGTTCACACCCACTCGCCCATTGAATGCAAAAGATGTGGTATTTAGCTTCAAGCGAATCATCGATGTAGACCATCCTTTTCACCAAGTAGGTGGTGGTTTTTATCCATGGTTTGCAGGGTTAGATTTTCAAAACCTACTCCAAGACGTGGTTGCAATAGATGAGTATACGGTAAGGTTTACGTTATCTCAGCCAAACTTTTCTTTCTTGGCCAATATTGCCACCAGCCATGCGGTTATCTTGTCTGCGGAGTATGGACAGCAATTGGCAGCAAAAGATCATAAAGAAGAAATCGACCAACTTCCTATCGGTACCGGCCCTTATCAATTAAAAGAGTACCAAGTGAACGACTTGATTCGATTAGAGCGTCATTCAAATTACTGGAAGTCACCAGCAAAAATGGAACAAGTGGTGTTCGATATCTCTCACAGAGGGACGGGTACATTAGCTAAACTTTTAAGAAACGAGTGTGACGTACTCTCTTCACCTATTTCGAGCCAAATACCTGTCATTCAAGAAAATGACAACCTTGAGCTGACGGCTACACCAGCTAACAACGTTTCCTTTATTGCGATAAACACAGAAACCACCGCGCTGAGTGATGCTCGAGTTCGCCAAGCTCTTAACTTAGCGATCAACCGTCAAAATATTTTAGATTCGGTTTACTACGGAACTGGCTCCCAAGCTTATACCTTGCTACCACCTAATTCATGGGCTTATCAAAAAGACAGCGTAAAAATTCGTTATGACCGGAATTATGCATTGGCACTACTTCGAGATGCAGGCTACGAAGACGGCCTAGAATTGACCATGTGGGTACCACTTGAACCACGTGCTTTTAACCCAAGCCCTCGCAAGACCGCAGAGCTAATCCAAGCGAATTTTGCCGATATTGGGGTTAAATTAACGCTACTTACCGATGATAGGTTTGAACGTGTGGATTTGGAGAACATCAACGATATCGATTTACTTTTAACTGGTTGGATTGGTGATACCGGGGATCCTGACAACTTTTTCCGCCCTTTATTATCTTGCGAGTCTGACCGCGTTGGCCTTAACGTGTCCATGTGGTGTAACGATGACTTCGATTTCTTGCTCGATTTGGCTTTAGAAACTCAAGAACCGCGTTACCGTTTGAACCTATATCGCCAAGCACAGAACATTTTGAATCAAGAGTTCCCGGTTATTCCTCTGGCGCATGGCGTGCAGTTCCGTGTGCACGACAAATCGCTGACAGGCTTCAAATCAAGCCCTTTCAATGCCCAACCGTTTGATAGAGTTGAGAGAATTCACTGATGTTTTGGTATACCGTTCGACGCTTTAACCTATTTATCATCACTTTGATGATCCTTACATTAGTGGGTTTTTCTCTGCTGCGCCTTGACCCTCTCTCGCACTGGGCAAACGTTGATTTTTGGTCTGGCTGGCAAACTTACTTGATCAACCTTTCTCAACTCGATTTTGGCATAAGTAAAAACGGCAATGCGATTTACGACGAGCTCGCCGTTGTATTCCCAGCCACTTTGGAATTGTGTTTCTTTGCCTTTTTGGTGTCCCTTTTGATCGGCATTCCACTTGGAACCGTGGCTGGGATGAAGCAAGGTAAATGGCTCGATACCAGCATTTCATTCATGTCAATGTCTGGTTATTCCGCCCCAATCTTTTGGGTTGCTCTGTTACTTATCATGGTCTTTTCATTGGAATACCAACTCTTTCCCGTTGCGGGACGGTATGATTTACTTTACGAAATTGATCATGTAACCGGGTTTGCCATTATCGACGCATTCATGGCGAAAGGCGAATACCGCGCTCATGCACTGCAAAGCGTTATTGAGCATATGGTGCTGCCATGTTTGGTGCTCGCTTTGGCTCCAACCACCCAGGTTGTCGGACTAATGCGTTCCTCGGTAGCGGAAGTGATGAGCCAAAACTACATCCGTGCAGCGAGAATCAAAGGTCTTTCTAACCGCGAAATCGTGACTCAACATGTATTGCGGAATGCGATACCGCCTATCATTCCCAAAGTTGGTGTTCAACTTTCGAGTATGATTACCTTAGCTATCATCACGGAGTCTATTTTTAACTGGCCAGGTATTGGTCGTTGGCTTTTAGATGCGCTAGCAAGCCAAGACTATGCATCTATCCAAGCTGGCGTGATGGTACTTGCGACTTTGGTTCTTACCGCTAACATACTCTCGGATTTGATTGGCGCGATGATTAACCCTTTAGTTCGAAAGGAATGGTATGCTAACAAATAACGTTTATCAGGAAGAGCGTATTCCAACACAGTTTGAGCGTTTTTGGCGAAGCTACCGCGCCAACGGACTAGCCATGTTTGGCTTGTGGTGCTTGGTGTTTATCGTCCTTATTACCATTTTTGCCCCCCTACTTGCACCATTTGACGCCCAAGCACAGTCAGGTGAGTTGCTTGTGCCGCCATCATGGGCCCCAGCAGGAACGGTTGATTACTTTTTGGGGACCGATGACTTAGGTAGAGATATTCTTTCGCGCCTGATTATGGGCTCTCAGCTGACATTTGGCGCTGCTGTCGCCATCACCGCAATTGCTGCCGTTGTAGGCTGTTTAATTGGCGTATTGGCAGGTATGACGAAAGGCTTACTGTCGAGTACTCTCAACCACTTGCTCGATACCGTCATGTCGATCCCGTCGCTCTTATTAGCAATCATTTTTGTGGCATTTCTAGGCTTTGGTGGGTTCAATATTTTACTCGCAATCTGCTTGGCTTTGATTCCGCGTTTTATTCGCTCCGTTTATATAGCAGTCCACACCGAAGTTGAAAAAGACTACATAATGGCAGCACGCCTTGATGGCGCTAATGATTTCTACTTACTGTGGAGTTCAATTCTTCCTAACATTCTGACGGTCATTGCCGCTGAAATCACACTCGCGCTCTCTGCTGCGATTTTAGATATTACGGCACTGGGTTTTCTTGGCCTAGGCGCACAGGCACCAAGCACCGAGTGGGGAGCAATATTAGGTGACTCTGTCGAGCTTATTTATATTGCACCTTGGACAGTGACCCTACCCGGCCTGACCATCATGTTTACTGTTATTACCCTAAACTTAGTAGGTGAAGGTGTACGTCAAGCGCTTAATGCGGGGATCGAATAATGCCGTTGTTAGATATTCGACATTTGACCATTGAGATCGAAACACCTCAAGGGTTGGTCAAAGCCGTTGACCGAATGAGCCTAACTTTGAACGAAGGCGAAATTCGTGGTCTTGTAGGTGAGTCTGGTTCAGGGAAAAGCTTAGTTGCAAAAGCGATTGTCGGGGTAAGTAAAGATAACTGGCGCATCACCGCAGACCGTATGCGCCTTGGCAATATTGACTTGCTTCAGCTTACACCAAAAGAGCGTCGGCGCGTCATTGCTCGTGATATTGCGATGATTTTCCAAGAGCCTTCAACTTGTCTTGACCCTTCAGAGGAAGTCGGGCGTCAATTGATTGAATCCATTCCATCTCGCGCATTTGAAGGGAAATGGTGGGAGCGATTTAAATGGCGTAAAAAACAGGCCATCGCGCTTTTGCATAAAGTGGGTATTAAAGATCACAAGCGTTTAATGGGTAGCTACCCTTATGAACTGACTGATGGTGAGTGTCAAAAAGTCATGATTGCCATGGCGATAGCGACCAAACCAAAGTTGCTGATCGCAGATGAGCCAACCAACGACTTAGACCCGATTACTCAATCGCAAATTTTGCGTCTGTTGAGCCGCATGAACCAACTTAATAACACAACCATTTTGCTTATCGGCCACGACTTAGCGACCATAACACAGTGGGCAGGACGTATTACGGTAATGTATTGTGGTCAGTCGGTGGAGTCTGCCGATACCAGTAAAATCATTGCGGCACCCAAGCACCCGTACACCGATGCCTTGCTTAAAGCGATGCCTGACTTTAATGATTGGGTACCACACAAGCAAAAACTCCAATCCCTACCGGGCTCGATTCCGCCATTGCAGCATCTGCCTATCGGTTGTCGCCTCGGACCACGTTGCCCATATGCGCAGAAACAATGTGTAGAAATTCCACACACCAGACGAATTAAGAATCATAAATTTAACTGCCACTTTCCATTGAACACGGAGAAAAAGTCATGAGTGCGTTACTTGAAGTCGATAATTTATCGAAGCAATTTGTTACGCGCTCCCGTCTGTTCAAACGTCAGGTTAATGAGGCAGTTAAACCGGTAAGCTTTACTTTAGAGCCAGGACAAACTATTGGTTTTATTGGTCAAAACGGGTCAGGAAAATCCACACTAGCTCGTATGCTTGCTGGCGTTGTTGAACCAAGCTCCGGAGAGATCCGTGTGAATGGCGAACGATTGGAGCACAAAGATTACGCGACACGCTGCAAGCTCATCCGCATGATTTTCCAAGATCCAAACACATCGTTAAACCCACGTATCCAGATTGGTCGTATTTTAGAAGGTCCGCTAAAGCGAAATACCAACATGCCGCCAGATGCGCGCATGCAGCGTGTAAAGAACACCTTGCTCCGCGTAGGATTGCTGCCTGAGCACGCCTATTTTTATCCACAAATGCTAGCTGCCGGTCAAAAACAGCGCGTATGTTTGGCTCGTGCACTTATTCTTCAACCTTCCATCATTGTCGCTGATGAGGCGTTAAACGGTTTGGATATGGCAATGCGCTCGCAGATCATTAACTTATTCCTCGAGTTGCAAGAAGAGATGGGATTGTCATTTGTGTACGTGTCTCAGCATATTGGCATTGTTAAGCATATTACTGATAAAGTGATGGTGATGCATGAAGGTGAAGTGGTCGAGTTTGGCGAGACCAACCAAGTACTGACTCATCCCGAGCATCCTATTACTCAACGATTAGTCGAAAGCCACTTTTACAAAGCGCCAAGCCATCAAACAAAATAGCTTATCAAAGATGTAATCGTGCAAATGTAAAGAAGCCTGCTTTAACGCAGGCTTCTTTATTGCATGGGTACTAATCAAAAAACTAACGGCGGCTCGCTTGTTTGCGCAGTTCAAAATCAAACTCGTCAGGAAACAATACGACCCCTTCTTCATTTTGATTTGGGAATACAACAATCGATAGCTCGTCATCCTCTAGACCAGAGGTCCAACGGCTGTGCCACTTGTTTAGAGAGATCGCTTCTGGCTCGCAATCTTCCCAATCACCATTCGCCCATTGCAAAGCGAACTCTTCGTTTGGCCATACTGGTACACAATCATCATCTTCTGTATTTAACATGACACAGCCATGTTCGTCTTTCAGAATCCAAACCTTACGATTCGCCACAATCTCTTTTACGCAGTACTTTAAACGTTGCTCTTCGTTGTAGCGATTAATGGTATCCATCTGCTCTTGGGTCAGTTGCTCAGACATATTCGTCTCCTATTTCCCATAGAAAAATGCCCGCAGCTAGGCGGGCATTTAAAGTATATGCTAGAAAATTAAGCTAGCTCAGTTTGAAGCCAAGGCCAACCTTGCTTCTTACGACTTAGCGTGTTTTCCATCATTAGCATGCCGTCTTTTTCGTGCTTAACAAGCTTCTCAGCCCACTCACCTTTGTATAGAAGACGAGTTTGAGCAGTCGTGATGTCTGTTAGCATTACAGCAGCGAACGCTAGGTTATCTTTCTCACAACGAGATTCTAGGTCTGCTTCTAGTGCTTCGATCATACCGTCAACTTGCTCAAGAGTTGCAAGTTCAACTTGCCCAACCACTACGTCACGACCGTTGAATGGGTAACCTTTAAGGTCTTTCTCAACAAGCTCAGCCGCTGATAGACCTTCGATGTTTGTTTTAGCAATTAGAAGATCTTTAGTGAACGCGTCAACATCTTGTACGTCTGCGATTGCCGCTAGTTCAGCAACGGCATCTTTGTCTTTTTGTGTACAAGTTGGAGAAGCAAAACCTACTGTGTCAGATAGAATTGCTGACATCATTAGCTTAGCAATTTGTGGAGTAATCGCGTGACCTTCAATCTTGAACATGTTGAATAGAACAGTGTTGGTACAACCAACAGGCCAGATCCATGCTTCCATTGGGTTTACTGTCATCACGTCACCTAGACGGTGGTGGTCAACAATACCCGCAATTTCAGCTTCTGCGATATCGTCTGGTGCTTGTGCTAGATCTGAGTAATCTACTAGCCAAACGGTCTCACCCGCAACTGATGTGCGAAGCTCAGGAACTTCAGCGCCAGCAACTTCTAGGATGTGCTGAGTTTCACGGTTGATTTCGCCTTGGCGAATTGGCATAGCTTCAACGCCACGCGCTTTTAGAAGTTCAGTTGCAACGAGTGCACTACAAATACTGTCACTGTCTGGGTTCTTATGACCTACAACTAGAATCATGTTTCTTCCTATTCAAGTCAATTTTATACGCCGCCTAATACAGTTAATTAGGGCGTGTTTGCTCACAAAGGCCGATACTTTACCTGATTTCAGAGAGTTTGACACGAAGAAAAGTTCACAATGCTATTGCGAATAAATCTCATTTACATATAATGATAATTATTCCTATTTGCATTTGAGTAAACGATGAACGCGACCCAATTATTACACTCTGCACAACAGTTGTTTCAGCCTACTCAGTTTCGTTTAGCTTATAAGCGATTGCTGATCCCTATCGTCATGCTCATTTTGCTAGGCAATGAAAATACACGTGACGTAGCCGTACAGACGCTATCCGACTCATTCTGGGCAGTGTCATGCTATGTTGCTGCCACATTGGCTATTTATCATTATCTTTCAAACTTTATGTCGAAAACCAATCGAATTACCGAGCTCTACCATCGCTCGCGTAATCATCAGGTTTTCTTTGCTTCTTTATTGGGTGCTTTGCCTGGCTGTGGTGGCGCTATTGTTGTGACAACGCAATTTATTAGTGGCCGAGTGGGATTTGGTGCGATTGTCGCGGTACTTACTTCAACAATGGGTGACGCTGCCTTTTTACTTCTGGCCGCCAAACCAAGTGTTGGATTAGGCGTGGTTGGATTAGGCATTATCGTGGGTACTCTTTCAGGGTTAGTCGTTAATGCTTTTCATGCTGATAACTTTCTGCGACCAGAACCAAAAGAAGCACCTCAGACACATGCTTGTTGCCAACACCAGACAGACCGACACACGCCTCTTGAACAACGTGCAATCAATCTACAAGGCGCATTTTGGAAATGGCTTATTGTGCCTGCTAGTGTCGTTGCTGTGTTAATGTCTTTCCAAATAGATATTAATCAGTTGCTATCTTTGAAAGCCAACACCATTGAATGGCTGGGCGCTATCTTCGCGGTGATCACAATGTCATTATGGGCGATGACCAAAGAACTTGGCGATTATCAGTCAACGGTCTCTGAAGATGAAAAAATCGTGGACTCACACCCGATTCAAAAAGCAGCACAAGATACGAATTTCGTCAGTGCTTGGGTGATCGTTGCTTTTCTGGCGTTTGAGCTGACAACCTATTTTTCTGGACTCGACCTTGTAGAAACCTTTTCTCATTGGGGAATTTGGATGCCATTAGCTGGCCTAGCCATTGGTATGTTGCCTGGTTGCGGACCGCAAATTTTAGTCACTAGCCTATACATTTCTGGTGCAGCGCCACTTTCTGCGCAACTGGCCAATGCGATTTCTAACGATGGTGACGCCCTATTCCCCGCCATTGCAATGGCACCGAAAGCTGCTTTGGTCGCGACTATTTATTCGTCCATTCCTGCGTTTATTGTTGGATACGGGTATTACTTTTTATTCGAGTTCTAACGCCCAGAGCATCAAAACGAGAAAGGAGCCGCAATAGGCTCCTTTCTTGATCTTGGTATTGGGCGATTTACTTCACGTTATGCTGTAACGATCGCTTTCGCATTGAGCCCTTTATCCACGCTCACCATTAACAACTGGCAAGGTTCTTGGTTTAGCTTTTCCCCTGTCCAGTAATCATACCAGTCCACCGGTTGATCAGACGTCAGCGTAAATTCCATCGCTCCGTAACTCGCATAATTAAACAAACAATGGAGGTCATTCTTCGTCGTTAGTTTTAAAAACGCGTGATTTAAACTCAAAGCGGTAAACTTTGCAGATTGTTGGTTACGTTGTTGACGTAACATGAGCTTAGACAGTGTCTTCTTAGCAAACGGTGTAATCTCAGGGAGCGGGTCACCAGACAGCAGCAAACCACCACTCGCTAATAACACCGTGCGATGAAATTCATACTCTTCTCTGGATGCAGATTGATTAGCTAATGAAGTGAACGTGGCGCAATCCGGGTCAATTTGCCACAGTTTTCGGTGCTGCCAACTACGGTAAAAGGTTTCTTTGGCTATCTGTTCGAATCGACGACTATGACGCTCTACATCGTCAGAAACACGCATTGCATCCACAAGCCCCAGAGATGGCCACATTGGCGCGTTGCAACCTAAAAGCCACGCATCACCAGCGCCTTTGGCAATCGCTTCCATACCCATGCGGTAGGCTTCTACACCGGTGACACCCGATTGGCTTCGTTTACCTTTTAACGTGCCCCAGTAGTTTGCGTCTAATTTGAATAGCTCAACGCCCCACTCTTGACGCATAACAGAGACCACATGAGTTAGGTGATCTTGCACTTCAGGGTTTGAAGTATCGAGAATGTACCAAGGCGTGCATCGCCAACCACCGTATGTGACATCTTCTGCTTTAAGTAAGCTTCCATCTTTGTGGCGAACAAACCAATCTGGATGCTGTTTGAAGATCTCCGACTCAGGCTGAGCAATAAAGGGCGCCATCCAAATCGCCGGCTTTTTGCCTTTTGCACGGATACTATGAATGAGCTCTTTTACGCCACCAGAAAACTTATCTGATGGGGTTAACCAATCGCCCATAAAGGCTTGATAGCCATCATCCAGAAGTACCCACTCCAGGTCTTCGAGCTTATCTTGCATGCAATCAACGTTCTGCATGATGTTTTGCTCTGTCACGTCTGCGTAGTACGCGTACCACGAACACCAACCAACAGGCGCATCTTGTGTCACACCTTGGCGAACAGGATGATGCTTTGCAATCATCTCGCCATAGGTTTGATAAAGCTCGGACAGCGATTGACCACAGAGTACCGCCACGGATTCAAGTTGATTACTTTCCCAATCCGCCACTTGAGTCAACTCACCATCAATTGCGGCTGATAAAACCCAATGCCCATCACGCAGCACAACATCAAAATAGCCTGCAAAGCGATGACATGATGTGAAGCCAAATAATGTGTAGCCCGCTGAACCTTCCACCACTAAATAGTTGTAATAACGCTTAGGTGCATTTTTAGGGTAGATTCGATAAGAAGGATTATTGTCTGGGCAGCGACCAATATCAACGGGGTGATTGATCGTTCCCGCCGTTTGCGCCAACATTTGAAAACCATCCCCAATTACGTTGGCCTCGTGCTCGTACAAAAACGGCATTTCGAATAACACTTCACGGTCCGTAAAGGTTTTATTGTGAAGGCCAGCAAAAGAAAAATGTAATTGATTACCCTCGACTTCAACTTGGAAGTCATTGTTATTCACAGTGATCTCAGTGTGATTTGCTAATTGAATGCTCTGAGCCATAAAGAGTCTACTCACTTAATTATTATTGTTTAGCTTGGCGCATTATCTCCTGCTTGTCTCACCCAATTCGTTACCATCATCACGAATACCAGTCTCGTTTAACGTTATGAAGTTACTATTGAGACAACGCTCACTGAAATTTTGATAAAAAAATACCAGCCCTGAGGCTGGTATTTGGATTTATGCAAACTGCACTAATTAAGCAACTTCGATCGGACCACCAAATGAAGTGACTGGCGGCACTTTACCTGTGAACTTCTCGAAGTCTACGATACATGTGTTCGCAGAAGTCGCCTGTGCAAGCTCAGAAGAACCGATGTCTTGCGTTAGGGTGTTAGGATCACCGTAGGTACAGATTGCGCCTTCTTTCTCGTTTAGAGGACCGTACCATGCACCTTCTTCGATACGAATAACGCCACGTGGGTAGCTGTCAGTCAAAACAGCACCAGCTAACAGCTGACCACGACCGTTGAATACACGTACCAAATCACCATCTTTGATACCTTTTGCTTTGGCATCCGCTGGGTTGATGTAAACCGGCTCACGACCTTGTACCGCGTAAGTCGCGCGGAACTCTTCAGACTCACACATTTGAGAGTGCAGACGCTTGTCTGGGTGACAAGACTGCAACCAGAATGGGTATTTGTCTGAACCAGGGCCACCGTGTGAACGCTCTGATTTTTCGAACCACATTGGGTGCTCTTGACAGTGTTCGTAACCGTAACGGCCGATCTTACGTGATGTAATCTCGATGAAGCCAGACGGTGTACCTAGAGGGTTAAGCTCAGGGTCTTTACGGAAGTCCGCGTGACGAACCCAAGGTTTACCTTCACCGAAGTCTAGTACGCTCTTCTCCCAGAACTCATTGAATTCTGGCATTTCGAACTTACCTTCGTTCGCTTTCTTACAATCGTTGTATAGGCTTTCGATCCACTCCATCTCGCTCATACCACGAGTGTATTCTTCGCGGCGACCAAAACGCTGAGTTAGTTCACTCATGATTTGGAAGTCAGGCTTAGATTGGAACAATGGATCAACTAGGCGATGCATCGCAATCAGACCTTTGTTCGAGTATGAACCGTATACGTCGATGTCGTTACGTTCCCATTGCGTACACGCCGGTAGAACGATATCTGAGAAACGACATGTCGCAGTCCAAGCAAACTCGATCGTTACAACCGTTTGAAGCTTGCGGAACGCTTTCTTCATGCGGTTACGATCTTGATGGTGGTGCCATGGGTTACAACCCGAGATAACCATCATCTTGAAGTCTGGCAGTTTCACTTTACCGCCGTTGTAGTTGATCTCTTTGCCAGGCTCTAGCAGACAGTCGATCCAACGTGCAACAGGGATAGTACGACTGTAACCGTTAAAGTCGTTGTTGTCCCACTTCGGTTTCATACCTTGGTCAAGGTTACGAGGGAAACCACCAGGGCCCGCGAAACCAGTAGAAGGCACACCGATACTTGAGTAATGGTGACCGTAAGAGATACCACCGCCAGGTAGACCGATTTGACCAACCATTGCAGCAACCACAGCCGCTGCCCAGTATGGCTGCTCACCGTGCTCTTGACGCTGGATACACCAACCCATCAGGATCTGTGTACGACCGCTGACTAGCATGCGTGCGAATTCACGGATCTTGTCCGCTTTCACGCCACAAATCGCTGCTGCCCATTCAGGCGTCTTCTCTACTTTGTCTTTTGTCTTACCTTGAACGTATTGAATGAACTCTTCAAAGCCGAGACAGTAAGTATCAATGAACTTCTTATCGTACAGGTTTTCGTTGTACAACACGTGTGCCACAGCGAGCATGAACGCTACGTCTGTCAGCGGGTTGATGTACAAGTGATCGTTCTCTAAGTAGCGCTGAGTTTTGTTCTTCACTGGGTCTACAGATAGAACGTTGATCTCACCTTTCGCCACTTTTTCTTTTAGTTGTGCAAGGTACTTAAACGACTCATGCGTTTCACAGTTCCAACCTACTTGAAGGTTTTTCACTGGGTCGTTAGCCCAAAGAACGATGTTGTCAGAGTTTTCTAGGATCTCAGACCAAGACGTACCTTGTGCGTACACTTCGGTTGAACCTAGCACGTACGGCATAATGGTTTGACCTGCACCCGTCGAGTAGTCACCTACTTTAGTGATGAAGTTGCCGTGCATACCTACTGCACGTTGCATGTGCGCTGTACAGTTGTTAAATGAACCCGTTTGGTTCCAACCTGTTTGACCTGCATGCAGCGCCCATGGGCCGTAGTCTTTTTGAATACGTTCTAGTTCGCGATAAAACAAATCTAGCGCTTCATCCCAAGTTACTCGGATGAAACGGTTGTTACCGCGAGTATCTGCGCTGTATTTGTGTTTCTTCAACCAATCTAGACGAACCATTGGGTAACGAACACGTGAAGGGCTGTAGATAATACCCTTAATGCCGTTCAACATTTCTGTTGGGTTTTTGTCTAGCTCTAGCGGCTTGATCTCTTGAACTTTACCCGCGTAGATGTGGGCGCGGAACGCGCCCCAGTGAGAACCGGTTACTTTCCAAGTACCTGTCGTCTCAACGGCATTTGCAGAGGCGGACGCCAATAAGCTAGGACCAATTACTGACGCTGCACTTGTGGTTGCTACACCTTTAAGAAAACTTCTTCGTGTAATAGCCATTTAAAATTACTCCAATCCGACGCTTATTAGTGGTGACCTTCAGCATAATCTGAAGAGTGTTTCTGTAGATACTTCAAGATCAGTGCTTCACTGTCTGTATCTAGGTTAACGAACGCCAACATACCGTCGAACATACCTGGCCAGGTGTTCGCGTCGAAGTGCGCTTCCGCAGGTTGAGTGTGACATACAGAACAATTGGTCTTGTAGGCTTCACGAGATTTTTCCCAAACAGGATTGATGTCGTTCAGCATAGACTCTTTCTTAATCCATACTTTCGCCGCTACTTTTTCCCAAGGAAGGCCTGTTAGCTCATCCACTTTTTTCTCACCAGTCGTCACAATGTTGCTGTCTGTTGCTGCTTCTTTCATCAGAGACGCAGTCGCAATGTTCTTACCGAAGTCTTCTTGAATTACACGACCAAAACCTTTTGCTTTGCGCCAACCGTCAATTTCGATCTCAACAAACTCGCCTTTGTCTTCAAGAACTTTAACGGTCGATGCAGGATTAAGAAGACCAGCTTCTTTACTGCCTTGCGCATCAAAGTAAATTGGTAGGTGACGAACGCTCACGAGTTGCTGACCAACGCCGTAATCCGTGTTAGAAGTCATACCCTCTAGATCACCCACGATACCGCCAATGCTGTCCATGCCTGCTGGTAGGTTGTGCGCAATACCCTTGTGACAGTCAACACAGCTTTGATCTTTCTCAGCGGCTTGCTTCATTTGGATACGAGCCGTAGGAGACATTTGCTCGAAATCCATCGATTCGTAGTTGTGACAGTTTTTACACTCCAGAGATTTGTTTGCCGAGAAACGATCCCATTCGTGTTTAGCAAGTTCGATACGACGCTCTTCGAACACACCCGGTTCGTCGTAGTTGCCAAATACTTGTGCAAATACTTCTTTAGAAGCTTGCATCTTACGAGCGATCTTATCTGTCCAGTTATGTGGAACGTGACAATCAGGACAGGTAGCACGAACACCAGAGTGGTTTTTCCAGTGCACCGTTTCTTGTAGCTCAACGTACACGTTGTCACGCATTGTGTGACAACTAATACAGAATTCTTCTGTGTTGGTTGCTTCTAGAGCGGTGTTAAAGCCACCCCAAAAGATAACACCAGCAATAAAGCCGCCCATAGTCAGCACACCTAGGCTGATATGTACAGCTGGGCGCGTCATGGTACGCCACAGTTTAATGATTAATGATTTCATTATTTGCTCTCTTAAAATCTTTTCAAAAGTGTGGTTATGAGCTCACTGGCTTACATGCCGTGCGCGCCTGGAGGCCCAAAGAAGAAGACTTGCAACATCCAAACGATGAACCCGTAGCCGCCAACAAAGGCCACACTCAGAATTGGGAAGAGAACAACTGCAATGAAGAGGAACGACTTCCACTCCAGGGAGCGTTTTTCACCACTCTCAATTTTATTAACATCACTCATACATTTGCCTATTTTGTATCTAGTGTTATTGAAAAGCCCGCGTAACCAAGCTTAAGTTTTTTACAATCTCTAATGGAAAATGTTAGACCATGCTAATAGTAGGGTTCAATCAAATAAGCGACCTCAGACCTTGTAATTCAACACTTTTTTGAGCTCATCCAGAGATATGATGGATTGATGTTATTTATTAAAAAACATGAACAGATGTGACAAAATAAGTCTTTTAAGGAGTTGTTAAATAACCAACATTTAAGAAACATCGATCACATTTAAATCGTAATTACCATGCCATAAATCGACTTAAAAACTCCGAAAAAGATAACCGTTTGTAAACAAAATGCTGCGTATTAATGTCTAAAATAGCACTCAAGGTTTACTTTAAGAACAGCAAAAAGTGCACATAGTGGTTCATATAAAGGGGAGGCTTAGATACAATTATTCGCGTATTTTCAAGGAGCGATTATGGATAACGTGGTGGATATAAGCTGGGTCAAACTGGCACTGTTTGGTTTGATTTTATTGGTCCCCTTCTTTATCAATGCCCGCTACAAATTAGGGATAGCAAAAGACACCATAATCAGTGTTATCCGAATGACACTTCAGCTCATATTGATTGGCGTGTATTTAGAATATCTTTTTCAATTAAACAGCTTACTTGTCAATATACTTTGGCTTGCCATCATGCTACTGATTGGTGCCAGCTCAATTGCGGGAAAAGCTCACTTACCTAAAAAGCCACTTATGCTTCCGCTACTAACGGGCCTTACCTGTGGTCTAATACCACTTCTGATAGCAATTACAGCAGGCCTAGTGCAACCATCCCCTATTTACAATGCGCAGTACATGATCCCACTTGCTGGTATGTTATTGGGTAACAGCTTGAGTAGTAATATCATCGCTCTTCAGAATTTGTTTACGGCTTTTGAGCAGAGACAAGCAGAATATGAGGCTGCAATCTCACTTGGAGCCTCTCCTCGCTACGCATCCTTCCCCTTCATTCAAGAGGCTCTTAGAAAGTCCCTTGCCCCGACTTTAGCTTCTATGGCCACTACAGGACTGGTTACCTTACCGGGTATGATGACCGGTCAAATTCTAGGTGGCGCGAGCCCGATGGTTGCGATTAAATACCAGTTAGTAATTATGCTGGCTATTTTCGTCATGTTGAGTGCCTCCGTAACCATAACGTTAGAAATGACATTGCGCTGGGTACAAACCAAAGAAGGCCGAATCAAGATAAAAATCGAGCAACCCGAATCGACCAAAACTCACGGTTAGTTGGCGCTTGTGGGTAAAGCCCGTTAAACAACTTATGGTGCCAAGTCGAACGTACTTATAACTGAATAACTCAACTATTCTTCGAGCACTCATCAAGACGCTTTCAGATGAAAAGTCAGGCAGAATTCTTTTTGATATAAGCCTCTAATTTTATGAAATTTTCTTTGCAAGTTTAGATACGCACGACCTTTGATACAGGTTATCCACAGAAAATGTGGATAAGCCCCCAAAACCCATACGCAACCAGAAACATAGCAACATAAGTGATCAATCGAATCGTCATGCATTGATCACGTGACTGACATGTTCTAATTTTATAGTAAAGGCAGTGACCACAAACTTGGAGAGACGTACATGGATGTCTTAATGATCAAAGAAAATTACGATGAACTCCTGTCCGATGCACCTCTGGATTGGCTAGTTCAAGAACCAAAGGAAGTAACTTCTCATTGGCTCCCAACCGATTTTGGCATCAACGAAGAGTTGATTTAGCATGACTCGACTTATTTGACATTTGCAGAGACAAATAAAAAGAAAGGCGAACCATCTGGTTCGCCTTTCTTGTGATCTTCTAAACTTATCGCAAATGGTTATCTTCATCGCGTAGATAAATCATCCAATACCACATGCCAACAAATACGCCACCACCAATAATGTTTCCTATCGTAACAGGAATTAGGTTGTTTACGATGAACCCCATCATGTTTAAGTCCGCGTAGTTTGCAATATCTGCCCCTGTCATTTGCCAAAACGCTTCTGGCGCAAAGTACTTAATACCAATCGCCATAGGTACTTGGAACATGTTCGCAATACAGTGCTCAAAACCTGCCGACACGAACATAGCCACAGGCAAAATCATGACCGCTATTTTATCTGTCAATGTTCGCCCACTAAACGTCATCCAAACTGCAATACAAACTAATACGTTACACATAATGCCAAGCGCAACAGCAGCAAAGAAACCATGATGTAATTTGTGTTGGGAGATCGCCATCGCGTTAAGACCAACTTGGCCATGATCAAACATATATTGCTTGGTAACTAGCATACAGGCCACGAGCAAAATGGCCCCAACCATATTGCCAAAGTAAACCACCAACCAGTTTTTGATAAGTGCTTGCCAAGAGATTTTTCCACTCGCACGCGCAACTAGTGTTAGCACAGAGCTAGTGAAAAGCTCGCCGCCAGTAACCACCACCAAAATCAAACCAAGGCTAAATGCCAGACCACCAATGAGTCGTGTAATGCCCCAAGGCAGCTCGCCTGCGCCTGTCGTTACTGTGGTATAGAAGATGAAAGCAATACCAATATGAAGCCCCGCAGAAATGGCGAGCAGAAAAGATTTGATTGGAGCTTTCGTTGCTTTGCCTACCCCCACTTCAGCCGCGCGTTCCGCAGCTTGTGGCGGTAATAGTGAGTCAAACTGATTAAAGTTCATTCTGGTGTAACATTTAGAAACATTTAAAGAGGCGCGGATAATCGCTCTATTTCCCTATTTTTTCAAGTGCTATTTGGCGTGTTTACTAAAATCGTTGTTATTGGGAGATCAAGCAATAAATAGCGCCTATCATTCGCTACCGTAAGTATCATTGATACTTAACAAGTATTCGGCCTTTCGAACAAAGATCCTGCGTTATATCAGCCTGATAGCGCCATACTTAACACTTCTTGTCGTTGAATGTTGCCCAACGCTACTTTTCAGACTAGCTTGGTAAAAAAAGCGCAAAGGAATCATTTATGAAATATTCAGCTGAACATATCGCCGAATTGAATCTACTTCTTCAGTTCGACCTAAGTAGTGCTGCAACTGGTATTAAAGTTCATACAGACGCGTCAGAAGAAATGCAGGCAGCCGTTGCTCGTCTATATAAGAAGCAACTTTGTACACAGCCTGACGGTGGTTATCTAACAGACGAAGGCATTGAAGTTGCAGAACATGCAGATAAGATTTTAAGAGTTTTGTCTGTGTAATTTGAACAAAAAACGCCACCGAACTCGGTGGCGTTTTTTAGTCCTATATTTTTCCTGTCGATGCCTGCGGCAATAATCGCTTTTTCATTTTGCTAAATGGTTGAACCTTGTCATACAACCAGTTAAAACCAGTAGCATAAAATAGAAAGAAAACGAGGAAGCCGGCTTCCAGCATCAGAGCTTGAAGAAGCGTAATTTCTAAGAACCAGGCAATCACAGGTAGAGAGATAAAGATCAATCCTCCCTCGAAACCAACAGTGTGTCCAAGCCGCATCGCTAAACTTCGCTCAGCTCGATTGCCACCAAACCACTTATCAAAGTACAAGTTGTAGATGTAGTTCCATATCACGGTATACATGCTCAACCCGACCCCAACCAACGCAAGATCACTAGAGCCCTTTCCAGTGATCAATGAAGCCGCTGGTACAATAATCGCGAGTGCGATTAACTCAAAAAGTACTGCATGAAAAATTCGTTCGTTACGAGTCATATTTCTCTGTCCAAATAGTTCTACTCAATGCTTAGAATTTTATCTATTATTTAGATAACCAAAAGTTAGATACCATCGGTTTAAGCGATATGTTTACCATCGAACAACTGCAAGCTTTTATTGCTACATCAGAAGCAGGATCATTTTCAGGAGCAGCTAGAAAACTGGGGCGAGCTCAATCTGTAGTGAGCCAGCACATCATGAATATGGAGATCGACTGTGGCGTTGAGCTTTTTGATCGATCAGGCAGGTACCCTAAATTAACTGAGAATGGCCTCGCGCTCGTACCTTATGCACAAGCAACAATCAGCCAACTCGACCGCCTAAACAATAGGGCATCGCAGCTCTTTTCCACGCCAACGAACAAATTAGTCTTAGCTATTGATGAAGGGATTCCTCTGACTCGCTTGCCGGATGTGCTAAAGAAGTTAGAGCAACGCTTTCCACACTTACAAGTTGAATGCTTAACGGCATCAAGCCCTGATATCATTGAATTGGTTAAGTCGGAACGCGCCACGACTGGGATTATTTTGAGTGATTTACAAATGCCAAGGCACATCGATTTCACCAATCTTGGCAATATTGCATTTGATGTCTATGTCTCTTCAACACATCCTTTAGCAAAGCAGCAAATCACTCACATTGATCAACTAAAACAACATCGTCAATTGGTCATACGATCCAAAAGTGCAGAGCCATGTGGTCTCAATCAAGCATTTAGCCCAGATATCTGGTACGCTGATAACTACTATATTTTGTTGGAATTGGCGAATAAAGGGTTTGGTTGGTGCTTTCTACCACAGCATTTAGTCGCGTATTCACCTAATACATTAAAAAAAGTTGGGGATGATTTCACAAAACTGGCTTGGCAAGTCAATGTTGACCTTATTCAGCACCAGAAATGGCATTCAGATCCCCTCCATCAACAAGCCAAAGCAGAACTGCTCAACCTATTCGGGCAGACATAAGTAAGTAGGAAGACCCAAATGGCAAATACATTGATCGTAGGTGCAGGCTGGCTCGGAACTCCGCTAGCAGAAACATTGATGAAAGATGGACACTATGTTGTTGTCACTCGTCGTAGCCAAACTCGATTAAAAGAGTTACCCACCTCATTAACTCACTCCGCATTGTTCGATTTCAATCAATTGAACGCCACAGCACGGCTAGATGAGCTGCTCAAACAGCATCAAATTACGCACGTTATCGGTGCTTTTCCTCCAGGATTTCGTAAAGGACGCGGTCAAGAATATGCACAGCAATGGCAAATACTTGCCAACGCAGCTAAGCAAAACAACGTTGAAAAACTTCTCATGATCAGCTCTACAACGGTTTACCCTAACCTTGCTTCCGATATGGAAGAAGCTGACGCGTCAATCTCTTTAGCAGCCGAAAGCCCTTATTTCTCTGACAATGCACGTATTATGCTTCAAGCAGAGCAGCATGTTATCGACTCGAATATTAGCTTTGTTATTCTACGTTGTAGCGGATTAATCGGGCCAGATAGACACCCATCTCGCTTTGCAGCAAGGCTTCAACAAGTTAGTCGTAAAGCACCAGCTAATATGCTTCATCAAGATGATGCTGTCTCGGCTGCGAAATTTGCCTTAGGCAATTTAAGCAACCAAGTCATTAATGTTACGACACCTCATACTGTCAGCAAGGCTGAGTTCTACCAAGCTGCCATAAACAAAATCGGAAGTGAGATACCTCTTCCACCCGTCACAGAGCAAGCTGACAAGCGTATTCTTGCTGACAAACTACTCTCACTTGGTTATCGATTTCACTTCAATTCAACTTTGGATGCGCTATGAGACTCTATAGACATATAGAAACGCTTTGGGATTACATGCAACTCAAACATGAACTGAAACCTGCGGACTGTTTGTTTGTGATGTGCAGTAATGATGTGCGTGTAGCGGAGCACGCTGCCAAGCTCTACCACCAAAAGTTGGCACCTTTGATTGTATTTTCAGGGGGTGAAGGTCGCTTCACAGATGGACTGTTTGAAAAAAGCGAGGCAGAAACCTTTGCCGAGATTGCAAAGTTGTCGGGCGTTCCAAGTGAAGCAATTTTGCTCGAGACTAAATCCACAAACAGTGGAGAAAACGTTCGCTTTACTGAGCAACGATTAAAAGAGGAAGGAAAACAGTGTTCCTCGTTTATTCTGGTACAAAAACCGTTTATGGAGCGTAGAGCAATCGCGACATTTGAAAAACAGTGGCAGTCACCCTACACTCAGCTCCAAGTAAGCTCTGCGGCTCTTCCATTTTTTGAGTACATTAATGAAGACATGCCATTAATGATGGTGCTAGAAGCACTAATGGAAGATTTCTCTCGCGTGAAAAGCTATCCAGAGAAAGGATTTCAAACCGAGCAGAACATCCCTCAGCAAGTCGAATCTTCTTACCAGGCTTTACTCGAGCGATTTGGTTTTGACTTAGTCTAGCTTTTTCTAACCGACAAACAAAAAGCCACCAAGTACGGTGGCTTTTCTATATCAATACGGCTTATTTACCGAGCGCTTCTTTGTAATGTTGGCGGCATACGGAGACATACTTATCGTTACCGCCGATCGCAACTTGATCGCCTTCTTTAATTGCCACGCCGTGTTCATCGGTACGAATAACCATATTCGCTTTGCGGCCGCAATGGCAGATTGTTTTGAGCTCAACCAGCTTGTCTGCCCAAGATAATAGATACTTACTGCCTTCAAAAAGTTCGCCTAGAAAATCGGTGCGAAGGCCGTAACACAATACTGGAATATGCAACTTATCAACGACTTCAGTAAGTTGATAAACTTGTTCTTTCGACAAGAACTGACACTCATCAACAAGAATACAGTGACGTTTTTCAACCTCATTCAGATCTGCGATCTCTTGATACAAATTGGTATCCTGACGAAATAAATGTGCGTCAGATTGAAGACCAATACGAGAGCTCACTTTACCGACACCAAAACGATCATCTAGCGCAGCCGTAAAAATAACTGGCGTCATGCCGCGTTCTTGATAGTTGAAAGAGGATTGAAGAAGCGTTGTTGATTTACCCGCATTCATTGCTGAGTAATAGAAATACATCTGAGCCACAGAGCATTACCTAAAGTTAAAGTTTTAATTTATGGAAATGGAAAATAAAAGGGCTGAATTATCAGCCCTTTAAAAATGAAAATTCAATTACTTACGACGCCACGTTGTGCCTTCTGGACCATCTTCCAGAACAATGCCCATTTCGGTCAGCTTGTCACGAGCCATATCTGCATTCGCCCAATCTTTCGCAGCACGAGAGTCGTTACGCAGCTTGATCAGAGCTTCGATTTCAGCCACTTCATCATCGTTACCTGCATCACCTTTTAGGAAGGCTTCTGGATCTTGGTGAAGAATACCGATCACATCTGCTAGTTCACGCATTAGCGCACCTAGCTCGCTCGCTTTCTCTAGGTTTTCTGTCTTCAGACGGTTAACTTCGCGCGCCATGTCGAACAGAACTGAGTACGCTTCTGGTGTATTGAAGTCATCGTTCATCGCTGCTGTAAAGCGAGATACGTACTCTTCACCACCAGCAGGCGCAGCGTTTAGGTCTAAACCACGTAGAGATGTGTACAGGCGCTCAAGCGAAGCACGTGCTTGGTTTAGGTTATCTTCGCTGTAGTTTAACTGGCTACGGTAGTGACCAGACATTAGGAAGTAACGCACTGTTTCAGCATCGTAGTGACCAAGAACGTCACGGATAGTAAAGAAGTTACCTAGAGATTTAGACATCTTCTCACGGTCTACCATTACCATGCCGCTGTGCATCCATGTGTTCACGTATTGTGTATCGTGTGCACAGCATGATTGCGCGATTTCATTTTCATGGTGTGGGAACTGAAGGTCAGAACCGCCGCCGTGAATGTCGAAGTGGTTACCTAGGATTGAAGAGTTCATTGCTGAACACTCAATGTGCCAACCTGGACGACCAGGACCCCATGGTGACTCCCACGTTGGT
The DNA here is from genome assembly GCF_033339315.1 of Vibrio sp. 661. Classification (NCBI taxonomy): domain Bacteria; kingdom Pseudomonadati; phylum Pseudomonadota; class Gammaproteobacteria; order Vibrionales; family Vibrionaceae; genus Vibrio; species Vibrio sp. 661. The sequence goes on from NZ_JAWOUJ010000003.1 coordinate 266,533, forward strand.
TCACCCGGCTTAGACATCTTCCAAAGTACAAAGTCTAGAGGGCTGCGTTTTGCTGTTTCGATATCAACGCGCGCGCCAGCTTGAAGCTGATCAAGGTCTTGCTTAGAAAGCTTGCCGTATTCGTTGAACTTACCCACTTCAAACATTACGTCACCGTTATCTGCAACGTATGCAAAACCGCGCTCGATTAGCTTCTCAACCAATTCGATGATTTCAGCAATAAACTGTGTCGCACGAGGTTCAACGTCCGGACGTTTCATGTTCAGCGCATCAAAATCAGCGTGCATTTCACCAATCAAACGCTCAGTCAATGAATCGCAAGACTCACCATTTTCTGCGGCACGTTTGATGATCTTATCGTCGATATCTGTGATGTTACGTACAAACGTCAGATCGTAGCCCAAGTAGCGAAGGTAACGTGATACAACGTCAAAAGAGACGAAAGTACGACCGTGACCAATGTGACAGAGATCGTAGATGGTAACTCCACAGACATACATACCGACTTTGCCAGCTGTAATTGGTTTGAATTCCTCTTTCTGTCTTGTGAGTGTGTTATATATCTTTAACATGATCTCTATCTATGATTGTGAATGAATAAAAGAAGATGAGTATATCAACTCCAACCTAGTTAGGTAATAGCAATTAACCGATAAAACGATAATCGGCTAAACTTCAAGCACAAAACGAAGAATTTCCTCTTCCTGAGTTTTTAAAGCACTAGAACTTAGGCTAGAATCTCGGGCTCAACACAACACAGTAAAGGAAAGTAGCATGATCACCCTTCACACTAATTTTGGTGACATCAAGATTCAACTAAACGAAGAGAAAGCGCCAGAGACAAGCGCAAACTTCCTTCAGTACTGCCGCGACGGTTTCTACGACAACACGCTTTTCCACCGTGTTATTGACGGCTTCATGATCCAAGGTGGTGGTATGGAGTCTGGTCTACGTGAAAAAGCGACTCGTGCACCTATCAAGAACGAAGCAAACAACGGCCTAAGCAACAAAGTGGGTACACTTGCTATGGCACGTACTATGGAGCCGCATTCAGCAAGCTCTCAGTTCTTCATCAACGTAAACAACAACACATTCCTAGACTTCCGTAGCGAAAGCCTAGATGGTTGGGGTTACTGTGTGTTCGGTGAAGTAATCGAAGGCATGGACATCGTAAATAAGATCAAAGGCGTTAGCACTGGTTCTTACGGCATGCACCAAGACGTACCTCTAGAAGACGTAGTAATCACTGGTACAACAATTGAAGAGTAATTCTTAGGAATTATTTTTAAAAGATAAGTTAATGGGGAGGCATAGCTTCCCCTTATTTCTATGACGACATTATTTATTTCCGATCTTCACCTTACCCCATCACGTCCTGATATCACGGAATGTTTTGTGACGTTCATGCGAACAGAAGCAACAAAAGCTGATGCACTTTATGTACTCGGCGATCTGTTTGAGTTCTGGATTGGTGACGATGACAACACCCCTTTTGCAGACCAAATCCGTGCAGAATTTAAAGCACTGACGGATGCGGGTGTGCCAACTTTTTTCATCCAAGGCAATCGAGATTTTTTACTCGGCAAACGCTTTTGCAAAGAAACCGGTATGACATTACTCGACGATGTCTGCACGATTGATCTTTATGGTCAAAAAGCCGTAATCCTACATGGCGATACGCTCTGCATTGACGATGTGAAATACCAAGAGTTTAGAAAAACCGTTCACAAGCCATGGCTACAATGGTTGTTTAACCGTATTCCTTGGTTCATTAAGAAGAAAATTGTCTCAAAAGTTCAATCCGATATTCGTGATGATAAAATGAGCAAGTCATTAGATATCATGGACGTTAACCAAAATGAGGTCGAGAAAGTGATGTCTCAGAACTGCGTCAACATAATGATTCATGGTCACACACATCGCCCGAACACACATTTTTTTGACGTCGATGGCATTAAAAAGACCCGAATTGTTTTAGGGGATTGGTATACGCAAGGCTCAGTTTTAAAAGTAAATTCTGATAGTTTTGACCTGCAAACGAGACCGTTCATACAGAATTTGCGTTAAGCATGTAGAGCGTGTAGAAGATTCACGCTCAAGTCGTAGATATTTTGTAAAAAATCGCTATTATCATAATACTAAGTTAAACAGAACGAAGTACCTAATTGAAGTATTCTTACGTAGCTCGCCAACCGATTCTGGATAGAGAAAAACGAACCATAGGTTACGAACTCCTCTTTCGAGACGGCCCTAAAAATACCTTCCCTGAAGTAGAACCAGAGCTGGCTACTAGTCGACTGCTATCCGATCATTTTTTGTCGACGCATTACAACACATTAGGAAACAAACTTGGCTTTGTTAACTTTCCGCATCAAAGCTTGGTGAACTTGGTCCCAACTTTGTTTCCTAAAGAATCTCTCGTCATTGAAGTCCTTGAAGACTGCCAACCGACAGAAGAACTGTTAGAAGCCATCAAGCACCTTCATGAGTGCGGGTACAAAATTGCTCTGGATGATTTTGTTCCGACGAAAGCTTGGAAGCGTTTTCTTCCATACGTTTCCATGATCAAGTTTGATATTAGACTTGTGCCGATCAAGAAAGCTGCCATTTTTATTCAGGCGTTGAGCCCATTTAAAATCGACTTTCTTGCGGAAAAGGTAGAGACCTATGAAGAGTTTGAGCAAGCTCTAGAAGCCGGTTTTAACTATTTTCAAGGGTATTTTTTTAGCAAACCTGAGATGATCCAGAAAAAACGGTTGAACCCCGCGTTTCTTACCGTCATCCAACTTTGTAAAGAGATTGCAGATAAGCCCATCGACTTCAATGAGGTTGAACGTCTGTTTTCGATTGATGTGACGCTGTCATACAAGCTGCTTACTTACGTAAATTCAGGATATACATTAACGACTAAGATCAAATCGTTCAGACAGGCGCTTATTTATCTGGGTGAAGAGCGACTACGACGCTTTATTTCCTTAGTTGCAATTGCCTCCGTTCAAGAAGATAAACCTGACTCTCTTTACTCTTTAGCGATTCAGCGTGCACGAATGTGTGAACTGCTACTTAGTCAAATGAACACTAGGTATGACCCTGGGCAGGCTTTTTTGACAGGCATGTTTTCTTTGCTCGGATCTTTGCTCGATCAACCGCTCTCGGATGTCATTGAAGATATCCCCGTTGACGAAGATATAAAACTCGCATTAACCAGTCGAAAAGGCGTACTTGGTCACTTACTTTCGATGACGATCGCCTACGAACAAGCGGACTGGGAGTTAGCCGAGCGATATTGCACCGTTCTTAAATTAACCGAACCTCAATTAGCAGACGCTTTTAATCAATCGACGGAATGGGCTCAAGAACTGCTGTCTCAAACGCCCTAAACGGCTATAATGCCCCAAAGAATACCTGCGACCTCACTTATGTGGGGTTGTTTGTTTTTACCGCTTAATTAATCGAGATTTCATTTTATGGCTTCTTCTTGTCCTTGCGGCTCTAACCGCACCTACCAACAGTGTTGTGAAATTGCCCACAATAACCACGCTGACGTCACCACTCCGGAGCAGCTAATGCGCTCTCGTTACAGCGCGCATGTGTTAGGTCTAGTGGATTACGTGGTGAACACATACCACCCAAGCTGTAATGCAGAAGAGCAACGTGAAGGCATTGCCCAATCTATCGACAGCGATTGGTGCAAGCTTGAAGTTGTAAAAACAGAAGCTGGCAGTAATGACAATGAAGGCTTTGTAGAGTTTAGCGCTTATTTTGATGAAGACGGCAAACGCTACTGTATGACAGAGCGTTCTCGTTTCGTGAAAGAAAATGGGCTTTGGTACTACATTGACGGCACGTTTCCAGAAGAAGAGCTAGAAGAAGAACCAGAACAAGATCCTCGCCTAAACCAACCAGTGAGTAGCCTAAAAGTAGGTCGTAACGACCCGTGTATCTGTGGAAGCGGTAAGAAATTTAAGAAGTGTTGTGGGTAAGATCATCCACTCCTAGCTTATTGAGCTCGATTTAATTGGATTCTTGACTTCGCCTAGGTTCGTTGGAGTGACGTGAATATATGTACCTATTTGAAGTAAATAACTCTACTGCAAGTACCATTAGAAAATATACCGTCATTCTGAACAGCGAGGGACGAGCGTGATTCAGAATCTAATCGCCACCAGCACTGTTGCCGGTTTTTGCCCCGAATCAAGAACACTAAAGTAAAAAGCCCCTAGGCTCGAGAGCATAGGGGCTTTCACTTATCGCAAGCTTACTTATGACGCTCTTTCAGTTTGTTCACTACGTCATTCATCGATAAGCCTTGGTCTTGAAGCAATACCATTAAGTGATAAATCAAATCTGCAGATTCACACACTAACTCCGCCTTATCGCCCGACGTCGCCGCAAGCGCGACTTCAACGCCTTCTTCGCCCACTTTTTGCGAAATACGCTTGGTGCCACGGGCATAAAGACTGGCAGTATAAGAGGAATCTGGGTCGGCACTCTTGCGGGCAGCCAATAGCTGCTCAAGTTGATGAAGCCACACCATTTGTGACTCCTCTTGAGGGTCCACATCCCAGCAAGTTGTGTTACCCAAGTGACACGTAGGACCAATGGGATTCACTTTCACCAGTAGCGTATCGTTGTCGCAATCGAGCTGAATGTTCACTAGTTGCAATACGTTGCCGGAGGTCTCACCTTTCGTCCAAAGACGCTGCTTGGTACGAGAGAAAAACGTCACTTGACCTGTTTCGCCCGTTTTTGCCAACGCATCTTGGTTCATATAACCCATCATAAGCACTTGGCTTGATTGGAAATCTTGTACGATAGCAGGTACCAGACCATCCACCTTTTCCCAGTTGATTCGCTCAACTAGCGAACTTACTTCGGCGGCTTTCACACTCATAGTCGTACCTCAATGCCTTGTTGTTTCAAATACTGCTTTAGTTCACCAATATTGATGACTTGTTTGTGGAATACCGATGCGGCAAGCGCGCCATCCACATTTGCTTTTTGGTATGCTTCCGCAAAGTGCTCCATAGCACCTGCCCCACCCGATGCAATCAATGGCACGTTACACACTTCACGCACCATGTTAAGTTGTTCAATATCGTAACCGTTACGTACGCCGTCTTGGTTCATCATGTTCAGTACGATTTCACCAGCGCCACGCTTTTGTACTTCTTGCACCCAATCACGTGTTTCCCATTGAGTTGCTTTGGTGCGTTCTTCATCGCCAGTAAACTGGTAAACCTGATACTTGCCTGTCTCTTTGTCGTAGTATGAATCGATACCAACGACGATACATTGCACACCAAACTTATCAGCAAGGTCAGTAATCAGTTGCGGGTTAGCCAATGCAGGTGAGTTAATAGACACTTTGTCTGCACCAAACTCAAGAATGCGCGCTGCATCTTCCGCTGATTTAATACCACCAGCGACACAGAAGGGAATATCAATCACTTCAGCAACGCGAGCGACCCAACTTTTGTCAACGACACGCCCATCACTTGAAGCGGTAATATCGTAGAACACAAGCTCGTCAGCGCCTTCTTCCGCATAACGCTGCGCCAGAGGAACGATGTCGCCAATGATTTCGTGGTTGCGGAACTGGACGCCCTTCACCACTTGTCCATCACGAACATCAAGACATGGAATTATTCGCTTTGCCAGCATGCAAATGCCTCCTCTGCTGTGAATTTACCATCTAACAGCGCACGACCAACAATCACACCAGCCACACCGCTGCCTTTTAGCGCTTCGATATCTGCTAATGAGCCAATGCCACCTGAAGATTGAAACTGCACTTGTGGGTACTGTTTACATAGATCGACATAAAGCTCTACGTTTGAGCCTTCTAGCGTACCGTCACGAGAAATGTCCGTACAAAGCACGTGCTGCAAACCTACCGTCAGGTAATCGTTGATCAGAGCTTCGATAGTCACGCCTGAATCTTCTTGCCAACCAGAAATCGCTACTTTACGTGTGCCGTCTTGATCGATGTTGATGTCTAGCGCGAGAACGATTTTCTCTGCACCGTATTTTTCCATCCAACCTTTCACAAGCTCTGGCTGTTTTACTGCTGTTGAGCCAACGACAACACGCTGAGCCCCCGCTTCTAGCAGCTCAATCACGTCTTGCTCTGTGCGCACTCCGCCACCGATTTGGATGTTCGCTGGCGTGCTTGCTAGTAGCTTTGCAATTAAATCAAGTTGACGTGCTGTCGTGTCTTTCGCGCCAGTTAAATCCACCAAGTGCAGCCAGTTAGCACCAGCTTGGTGGTACAAGTTGAACTGCTCTGCTGGGTCGACTTTGTACTCAGTTACTTGGCCGTAATCACCTTGATAAAGGCGAACCACCTGTCCTTCAATTAAATCAAGAGCTGGAATAATCACACTAAATCCCTTTTATAATTCTAAGAAGTTTTGAATAAGCTTCGCGCCCGCTTTTGAAGAACGCTCAGGGTGGAATTGCACGCCGTAATAGTTACCGCTTTGTACTGCTGCTGTGAACGGGTTGCCGTATTCACATTCCGCAATCGTGTAATCCCCAACAGGCATCGCAAAGCTGTGCACGAAGTAGAAATACTCTCCTTCTTCAATATCTTTGAAAAGTGGATTACCTGCTTTTGCAGAGACCGTGTTCCACCCCATATGCGGCAACGGCAAATCGCCAGTTTGTAGTAGCTTCACTTCGCCATCACAAAGTCCAAGACACTCAACTAACTCGTCGGCTTTCTGCCCTTTCTCTTGAGACACTTTGCCCAACAGTTGCATGCCTAAACAGATACCTAGTAATGGCTTTTCTACCTGTTTTACCAAGCTGATCAGATCGCGCTCTTCTAGGTTCTTCATCGCTTCGCTGGCGGTTCCCACACCCGGTAGGAATAGCTTATCTGCGGATAATACGACTTGCGGATCTTTTGAAATCGTTACGTCATAGCCTAGGCGTTCAATGGCAAACTTCACCGAAGAAACGTTGGCACAGCCAGTATCGATAATGACAACTTTCTGTTCTGTCACTGTTTTTCTCCTTGCTAACGTTAGCCTTAAAGCACGCCTTTACTACTTGGTAGCTCAGTGCCTTCTACTTTGATTGCTTGGCGTAACGTACGACCAAACGCTTTAAATAGACTTTCAATGATGTGGTGATCATTGTTGCCCGCAGAAGAAAGGTGCAACGTACACGCTAATGTGTCAGTCAGAGAGCGGAAGAAGTGAACCACCATCTCTGTTGAAAGATCACCCACTTGCTCACGACTAAACTGCGCGTCGAACTTAAGGTAAGGACGACCTGATAGGTCTAGTGCGCATTGCGCCAAACACTCATCCATTGGCAAGCTAAAGCCAAAGCGACCAATACCACGCTTGTCACCCAGTGCTTCTTTCAACGCTTGACCCAACGCAAGAGCGGTATCTTCTACTGTGTGGTGATCATCAATGTGCAGGTCACCTTCCACTTTGCACACCATTTGGAATCCACCGTGCGTCGCAATTTGATCCAGCATGTGGTCAAAAAAGCCAAGACCTGTAGAAATATCGTTACCGCCTTGCTCGTCAAGATTAACGAATACTTTAATGTCTGTTTCTTTTGTGGTGCGAACCACTTCAGCAACGCGAGCCTTCACCGTGAGATCTTTTAGGATCTGTTTCCAACCCATGGTTTCTGGGTTGTATTGAATGCCACGAATTGCCATGTTTTCTGCAAGTTGAAGATCGGTTTGACGATCGCCAATCACAACAGAGTTTTGAAAATCCACTTTGCCACCTTGAAGGTACTCTTTTACCAAGCCCAATTTAGGCTTACGGCAAGAGCAGTTATCTTCATCGAAGTGAGGACAAATCAGCACATCATCAAACTTCACACCTTGAGATTCAAAGATCTCCATCATCATGTTGTGTGGTGCATCAAAATCAGCTTGTGGGTAACTGTCGGTACCCAAACCATCTTGATTCGTGACCATCACTAGACGGTATCCTGCATCCTGCAACGACAACAGGCTTGGGATAACAAATGGCTCCAGTTTTAGTTTATCTAAACGGTCTACTTGAAAATCAATCGGCGGCTCAACAATTAAGGTGCCATCACGGTCGATAAAGAGGATTTTTTTTTGTTTGCTCACTCGGGAACTTCCTTATTGCTATTCTTTTGGCGCTCCCGCTATTGAGCGAGAGCGATAAATTCTGTCTCTATTTATGCGTAGTAGTTTCTGATAAATCCAAGCGTTTTTTCGCACTCGTCACGGTTACCCACACTGATACGCACACAGTTTTCAATTGGCGAGTTACGCAAAATAATGCCCGTATCCCAAGCCGCTTTGAAAAGGTCATCGCCATCTGGGAATTTCACCAATAGGTAGTTCCCCCACCCTTCAAACACTTCCAAGCCCGGAATCATTGAAAGGCCAACTTGCAAGTAAGCACGGTTTGCATTCAAATCGAGAACTTGAAACTTCGCTCGCGCTAAACCAGCTTCCGAAAGCGCCTGAGTCGCAATTTCTGCCACTGGAACTGGGACTGGGTAAGGTGCGATAACTTTAAGAAGTACATTAATCAGCTCTTCGTTCGCAAGCGTAAATCCACAACGCAGACCTGCAAGCGCAAAAGCTTTCGACAGAGTACGCAGAATTGCAAGGTTCGGGTATTGCGCCAGTAGGTCTACCGTTGACGCTTCTGGACAAAAATCGATGTACGCTTCATCCATCACCACAATTGCACGGTCTTTTGTCATCTCAAGCAGAGACACAATGTCTTCACGCTTAACCAAGTTACCCGTTGGGTTGTTTGGCGAACATACAAAAACCAGCTTCACGTTATCCAGATTAGCTTCGATGCCTGCAAGGTCTAGTTGCCAATCTGACGTTAGCGGCACGGTTTTACGCTCTACACCTATGGTTTCTGCACTGATGGCGTACATACCGTAAGTCGGTGGGCAGTAAAGAATCGCATCTTCACCCGGCTCACAGAAAGCACGAATCAGTAGTTCAATACTTTCATCAGCACCGCGAGAAGTCAGCGTTTGTTCTGGTTTCACACCCGCATACGCTGCATAAGCGGAAATCAGTTCTTTCGGTTGGCATTCGCTGTAACGATTAAGACGAGCAAAGTCTGTTTTATATTCATTATTGAATGGCGATTCGTTGGCGTTTAGCCATACGTCACCCGTACCACCGATTCGGCGAGCCGACATATAAGGGGTAAGCTTTTGGACTTGTTTACGCGCTAGCTTTTCCATCTCATTACTCTCTTATTCTTTCTTACTTGCTAATTTTTCTACGCGAATGGTCACTGCACGTTTGTGCGCATCCAGACCTTCTGCTTCCGCCATGGTGACCACAGTTGGTGCAAGGTTCTTTAGGCCATCAGCAGACAGTTCTTGAACCGTCATACGCTTGGAGAAATCGGCCAAACCTAAGCTTGAATACGTGCGTGTGTAACCGTAAGTAGGAAGAACGTGGTTGGTGCCCGATGCGTAATCACCTGCTGATTCAGGCGACCAATCACCTAGGAAGATAGAACCTGCGTTATCTAATAGAGGTAAAAGCTCGCGTGGGTTCTTAGTCTGAACAATTAAGTGCTCAGGACCGTAGTAATTCGAAATGGAAACCGATTGAGTAAGAGACTCGGCAATGATGATCAAGCTTGAAGCCAATGCTTGCTCTGCGATGTCCGCACGAGATAGCTCCTTAAGCTGACGTTGAACCGCATCCGTCACTTGATCAGCAATCACAGGAGAAGGAGTCACCAATACCACTTGAGAATCAGGACCGTGTTCTGCTTGGCTCAAAAGATCCGCAGCGATAAAGTCTGCATCTGCGGTTTCATCGGCAATCACAAGAACTTCTGATGGCCCTGCTGGCATATCAATCGCAGCACCGCGGAAATCATTGCTAACCTGTCGTTTTGCTTCGGTCACGTAAGCGTTGCCCGGACCAAAGATCTTATCTACTTTCGATACAGTCTCGGTGCCATAAGCCATTGCAGCAACTGCTTGGCCACCACCGACGTTGTACACTTCATCAATGCCACACAGCTTCGCGACATAAAGGATCTCATCAGCGATTGGCGGTGGAGAACAAAGAACGACTTTACGACAACCTGCAATTTTTGCAGGAACGCCGAGCATCAAAACAGTCGATGGCAAAGGCGCACTGCCACCAGGAATGTACAAACCCACTTTTTGAATTGGACGTGTTACTTGTTCACAAAGAACACCTGGCTGCGTTTCCACCTTGAGCGGTTGCGGCTTTTGCGCTTTGTGGAACTTAGAAATATTGGCGTAAGCTTGCTCTAGTGCGCTCTTCATTGACTCTGACAAACGCTCTGACGCTGCCTTAATTTCCTGAGAAGAAACACGAATGGATTCAGGCTTAACACGGTCAAACTTTTCTGTCAGCTCAATAAGAGCAGAGTCACCTTCTTCTCGAACTTTAGCAATAACTTCGGCCACAGCAGTGGTGATATTGGCACCTTCTGCAATAGCAGGGCGCTCCAAAATAGAGTCTTGCTGATTCTCACTTAATGATTGCCAAACGACTGTTCTCATGATGCTTACTCCATCATTTTTTCAATTGGTAGAACGAGAATTGAACTTGCGCCCAACTCTTTCAGCTGTTCCATTGTTTCCCAGAATAGGTTTTCAGAACTCACTAAGTGAACAGCCATTTTCTGCTTATCTGCAGAAAGAGGAAGAACAGTTGGGTCTTCAGCACCTGGCAGTAGTGCTTTAATTTGATCTAACTTCTCTGCTGGGGCGTGAAGCATAATGTACTTAGATTCTTTCGCTTGCTGCACGCCTTGCATGCGAGTTAACAGCTTTTCGATTAGCGCCACTTTGTCTGCGTCGAACTCACCTGTGCGTTGAATCAATGTCGCTTTTGATTTAAAGATAATTTCAGCTTCTTTAAGGCCGTTCGCTTCCAGTGTTGCACCTGTAGAAACCAAATCAGCGATAGCATCAGCGAGACCCGCGCGAGGGGCAACTTCTACAGAGCCTGTCAGCATACATGTAGAGAATGGAACGCCGGCTTCATCCATGTACGCTTTTAGAAGTTGAGGATACGTTGTAGCAATACGCTTGCCAGCTAAGTCTTGTGGACCGTTGTACTCTTCGTCCTTGTCGATTGCGATAGATAAACGACAGCCACCAAAATCAAGTCGACGAAGCTGAACAAACTCGCAGGGTTCACCTAATGCTTTGCGGTCAAGGCGAACTTCTTCTAGTTCATTTTCGCCAATAAAGCCAAGGTCAACCACGCCATCCATAATTAAACCTGGGATGTCGTCGTCACGAACCAAGAGTAAATCAATTGGCATATTTTCAGAATGGACAACTAAACGCTCGCCCATTACGTTGAACTTTACGCCGCACTGTTTTAGTAGAGCTTGACTCTCTTTGCTAAGACGACCTTTTTTCTGAATTGCGATTCTTAAACGTTGTGTTTGCATTGCTTTGTCCCTATGCAAGATTTTGATATCTAAGTATTTTTCAAACTAATAAAACTAAAAAACCCTCGGGAGATTGAAGTCTCCCGAGGGTTTAAAATCTGCTTTTACTTTGATTTTACCTCCGGGAGTTTCCTGCCTCCCGGGTATGCGTACATCGCCCGAAAGACTAGATTGGGTGATGATGGTGATGAATGTTCATTACAAAATTACGCATACTTATTTCAAGGCTCTTCTCATTTGCTTTGTTACCAACCACACTAACCAAGCTGATTACTTTTTTCAACCCTTAATTTTAAAAAAATTCGAATTGTATAATACAAATAAAAAAGGAGGCCGAAGCCTCCTATAAATTTACTTTTTAAATCAGTGAATTACGCACTCTGGCAAGACGCTATTTTAGACTTTGAAAGCCATGACAAAATAGCGCAAACGATAACGAATGTTATCGACGCTGCAATGAACGAGAACGCTATTGAAGCAGTCATACCAAGGGCAATAAAGCCGACGCATGAAACAAGCGCGACTGATAATGCATAAGGTAGCTGTGTTGATACGTGATCAATGTGGTTACAACGTGCACCCGTCGATGACAAGATAGTCGTATCTGAGATTGGTGAACAATGGTCACCGAATACCGCACCAGCTAAAACCGCACTCAGCATCGGTAGCATTAGCGCTACGTCTGTTGCGCCAGCCATGTCTCCAGCGATTGGAAGCATGATGCCGAACGTACCCCATGAAGTACCTGTTGAGAACGCCATCAGGCCAGACAACAAGAATAGGATAACTGGGAGCCAATGAGGGTTGATATTGCCCTGCGCCATTGTCGAAAGGTAAGTACCAGTCTTCATATCACCGATAACAGAACCAATGGTCCAGGCAAATACTAAGATTAGAATCGCACCAAACATAGACTTAGCACCAATCCAAAGTGTACGTGCGATCTCAGCCATTGGTAGACCTTGCTTCACAACAGTAAACAGTGCAACTGCTAAGCCAAGCAAGCTACCGTAGATTAGTGATGTACCTACATCTGTATTTTCAAAAGCACCAAGAAGCGCAAACTCCTTACCATCAGCAGCCAATGCTTGGCCACCCGTGTAAAGCATTGAAGCGATAGTCGCGATAATCAGCGTCACGATAGGAAGTATCAAATCTGACACTTTACCCTTTTCACTTTCACGGATATCTAGCTCTTCGTTTAGGTCATGCGCTTCTTGCGAGTCATTTTCTTTGTCTTTATCAAAGCCACGACCTTGCGATGCAGAGATCTCATGCTCACGCATTTTACCAATATCAAGACCAAACCACGCAACAGCGAACACCATTAGCAGCGCAAAAACGGCGTAGAAGTTCATTGGAATAAGACGAACATATGCGCCAAGAGCCGAATACTCTGTGATCCCATGTGAGACTAAGATCCCGCCAATAATAGTAATAATGTAAGCACCCCAGCTAGAAGCAGGCATAATTACACACATTGGAGCAGCGGTTGAGTCTAGAATGTACGCAAGCTTAGCGCGAGACACATAAAAGCGATCGGTTACTGGGCGAGAGATCGCACCAACAGCAAGGCTATTAAAGTAATCATCGACAAAAATGAATACGCCTAAAAAGGCGGCAAGAAGTTTGGAGCCGCGTTTACTCTTCACTCGAGATTGTGCCCATTCAGCAAAAGCACGAGTACCGCCAGATAGCGTTAATAAAGCTGTTGTCATACCTAATAAGATTAGGAAACCAACAATGCTCATGTTCCAAGTGTTAATTCCGCCATCTTCAATAAAGACAGAAGAAACTTGAGAACTGACGTAACCTGCGGTGTCGCTGATAGACCAGCTATTAAGTAGCACCGCACCTAGCACGATACCTACACCCAAGGAAACTAATACACGTCGAGTCAAAATCGCCAAAGTCAAAGCGACAATAGGTGGCAATAATGAAACAGGAGAACTAGAAAAATCTATTAAATTCATGATCTTCAAAAACCAAAGTTTGGCTAGAGATCTACTGCAGACAAGTCACGTAGCATACGATACGTGCTCATGTTGAACTTAGCGACAGGGAAGCGAACACTCCACCCAACCCTACAGTAGCGCTCCATAGTTTAATGTGAATATATACTATGGCAGTGTTGTTCCTTTCAGATACAACCCCAGCAAGTAACTTTGATGAGTTACTTACTTCGGCAATCTTCGCCTTCCACTATTATTCATTGGCATCACCCCAATAATAGCTACTCTTCGAGACCGCGCCTCTACGGCAACAACAAACAATTAACCACTAACTGTACAAATTAACAACAAATTGTCTGCAATATTGCATCAGGTGGCAGCCATTGTACTTATGATGAGAGTCAATGCAACACATCAAACTAAATTAAACAAATAAATAATGGCTGAGATAATTTATAAACCTTGCCTAATTCCATAAGTTTTGTGCAACTGAAATCACATCAATCATGTTATTTATGAAACATTATTACTACCTTAGAAATATCATGGTTTATCTTATATCAATAAATTAAGGATATATGACACACCATTAAAGATGGATGCTTCATATTTTTAAGTAATAACTCAAATTTTTTTATAAAGAACCAAGCTGTCACTCTCTCTATACAATAATGATTGTTGATTTTAGTTCTCATCTAATAATGATTTATTTCGAGTGTAATAATATTAATTGCTTTAAAAAATAGTCAAATTTAAACAAAATCTTGATTTAGCATTTGCACATAAGGAAAAGATAAAGTTAAATATAAGGACTCTTTGTTTATTTATAGATTGGCATTATTTAATCGTAACGATAAAAAGTGCCCAACACATTAACCTTTTAATAGGAATCGTTATGTCAGAGCTGACTAAAACCCTTCTAAATATCCGTAGCCTTCGTGCATTTTCTCGTGAGCTGACTCTAGAACAATTGGAAGAAGCTCTAGATAAACTCACTACTGTCGTAGATGAGCGTCGTGAAGCAGAAGAAGCAGAACGCGCAGCACAAGCAGAGCAAGAAGCTAAGCTTGCAGAGATTGCTGAGAAAATCGCTCAAGACGGTATTGATGTAGAAGCACTTATTACTGCGCTATCTGGCGAAACTAAGACGAAAGGCAAAGCGAAGCGCGCACCTCGCCCTGCTAAATACAAATACACAGATTCAAACGGTAATGAGAAAACTTGGACTGGCCAAGGTCGTACACCTTCGGCGATTCAAGAGCAACTTGATGCAGGTAAATCTCTGGATGAGTTCCTAATCTAGATCCGTGCTATTTTTAAAAGGCTCCCATAGGGAGCCTTTTTTATTTAAACCATTACAAATAAAAAAGGCACATTTCTTAATGCGCCTTTTACTTTAGTTACAGAATAGTTAATTAAACCGCTTCGTATTAACGTTCCCAGTATGCTTCTTCTAGGCTATCTTCTCGCTCAGGAAGTCCGCGCGACAATCGTGGTGAATGTTGCACGAGAACTTCGTAGCTCGCACGGTTTGCGTATTTGCAGACTTGAGAAAAAGAAGAGTAAGTTAAATACTCGTTACTGTGCTTGCTTGAATTAGGCACATTTTCTTTATGGTATTTATTTGCTGCCATATCATGAAGAACAGCAGATAACGCGGCATCACCTGCGCCATTTGTATTCTTAATTTTTTCTGGACCACCCATATATGGCGAGATATGCGAGTACACTTTTATTGGCGTCTCGCATGAGTCTTTTTTCGCCGGACGACTAAATTCATAACGATTAAATTCAGCAATTGACCCTGGAAGTAATGGCAAAGAAGTTTCGCGCTTCGCGCTATCTTCCGTATACCCAGCCATAAATAGACCTACAGGACCCGCCGTGCACAATACTAAATCAGCCCACTCCAATGTTTTATCAGACGCAGCAAGTGGATCAGATTCCCCCGTCAGTGCTTCTGCTTCATCTTCATTCATCGCAACGACTGAAACGTTATCTCGAATGAATTCTTGCCAATATTTAGGGTCATCTTGAATAACAAACTTTGTGCCTAAAGTCAGAACAACAGGCACATCATTCTTTTTCGCGTACTCAATCGCTTTCATTGTTGCTTCCGGCATTGGGTCGCCGTCTTTGCAACGTACTAGATATGACGTCAGTACAAGTGCTGATGCATTTTTAAAGATTTTCTCTGGAATGCTATCAGGATGGAGTTGGTTCATTTGCCCTTCGCTGATAGCAAAAGTACGTTCGCCGTCTTCTGTGATAAGAGCAAAACAACGGCCAATTGCACCATCTACACCTTGTAGGTAGTTCAAGTCCATGCGGCTTGATGTATTACAAAGATAACGGTAACCGTAGCTGCCAATCTTAATATCCTGGCTCATCACTCCAAGTAGTGTGGAGCGATCATCCGCTAGCACGGAGTAGTTATGTAGCGTGTTACCAATGGTACCGCCCGCATACTCATTGGTAATCAAGTTCTCTTCTTTCAGTTGCTGGTATAACTCTTCTGCTCTTTCGTCATCGATAACCAGAGAGTGACCTTTACTCAGACCGTACTTTTCAATCACATCCGTTGTAACTTTTGCTTCAATATCAACCAAGGTTTGGTCAATACCAATGATGTGAGTGCGCGTCATCTTCTTGCTTTCTTGTGCTTGGCTCACCAGCGGGTCACGAGCATGAACAGGAAAATAGTGCTTCGATTTGCGTTGTCCAGGAAATTTCATATTGTCAGTCTGAGTAAGGGGATGAAAAGGAGAGCGGATTCTATACCGCTAATAATAAAGCAGCAATAAAAGCGATTATAGCAAACGTTTGCTGACAGCTTTTTTCTTTTAGGTGGCTTATTCACCTTCCATAAAGCTGAGATCTGGTAGTTGCTCAAGGTGCTCGCTATAACGCTTTAGGTTGAACTCACCTTCATTCTTCATTACATCAAAAATCTCAATTGACATCGCACATGCCATCATCGCAACCGCATCTTCACGTGGTGTGCCAGTCATCATTAAACGCATAAGGGTTTCTTTTACTTTAAGCGGGTTGCCATCTTCGAGCTGATTTTCAACAATTTCAATCAACTCACTTTCTTGCATAAATTGGTTTTCTTCTGTCATTTGGTGTTTCCTCTTGGATTTTGGCCAACTATGCCATATATACCTCTTCTATACTTGCGAAATTACTCGTTCGAATCTTTGTTGAAGAAAAATCCAGCGAAACGAATTGTGATTTCGATCTCGGATCTGTCACCGGTCTGTGGATTCTGATAGAATCTGCATCCCGTTTATTTAAGTGGTGTTTAGTAATGTCTGATAACAGCCAAAAGAAAGTCATCGTCGGTATGTCCGGCGGCGTTGATTCATCTGTTTCCGCGTATCTTCTAAAGCAGCAAGGCTACCAAGTAGAAGGCCTTTTCATGAAGAACTGGGAAGAAGATGACAACGAAGAATATTGTACAGCGGCAGAAGATCTTGCTGACGCTCAGGCAGTATGTGACAAGCTAGGCATCCACCTACACACTATCAACTTTGCTGCCGAATACTGGGATAACGTATTTGAGTACTTCCTTGCTGAATACAAAGCTGGCCGTACTCCGAACCCTGACATTCTTTGTAACAAAGAAATCAAGTTCAAAGCATTCCTAGAATTCGCTGATGAAGTACTTGATGCTGATTACATTGCAATGGGCCACTATGTGCGTCGCTCTTTCCCAGAAAATGGTGAAAAACCACAGATGCTGCGTGGTCTAGATGGCAACAAAGATCAAAGCTACTTCCTGTACACATTAAGCAACGAGCAAATCGCACGTAGCCTATTCCCTGTTGGTGACCTAGAGAAGCCAGAAGTACGCCGCATTGCGGAAGAACAAGATCTAATTACCGCTAAGAAGAAAGACTCAACTGGTATTTGTTTCATCGGTGAACGCAAGTTTACAGAATTCCTCGGTCGCTACCTTCCAGCTCAGCCTGGTAATATCGAGACTCCAGAAGGCGAAGTGATTGGTCAACACCAAGGCCTGATGTACCACACACTTGGTCAGCGTAAAGGTCTACACATCGGTGGCCGTAAAGGCGGCGGTGGTAACGAGGACCCATGGTTCGTTGGTGAGAAAGATCTAGAACGTAACGTTTTGATTGCTGTTCAAGGTAAAGACCATCCAATGTTGAAATCAGAAGGTCTACTTGCATCACAACTTCATTGGGTAGATCGTGAGCCAATTCGCGATGTTATGAAGTGCACAGTGAAAACTCGTTACCGTCAGGAAGATATTCCTTGTACAATCATCCCTATCGATGATGAAAACATTAAAGTTATCTTTGACGAGCCACAAATTGCTGTAACTCCAGGTCAATCAGCAGTGTTCTACAAAGGTGACGTGTGCCTAGGTGGCGGCATCATCGAGCAACGCATTAAATATTCTCAAGCTTAGGAGTCGTTACGTGGCGAATACACTTTATGACCGTACTATCGCTTTCGCTGGGATTTGCCAAGCTGTTGCTTTAGTTCAACAGGTAGCGAGAAACGGACATTGTGATCAAGATGCTTTTGAAACATCAATCAACGCTATTTTGAGCACGAACCCTGCTAACACAGTTGGCGTATTCGGTCGCGAAGCCGATCTAAAGCTCGGCCTAGAATGCTTGGTTAAAGGGATTGATAGCACACCATCAGGCAGTGAAATTACTCGTTACATTATTAGTTTAATGGCGTTAGAGCGTAAGTTAAGCTCTCGTAACGATGCTATGTCTCAGCTTGGTGATCGTATTCAAATGGCCAAGCGTCAGTCAGAGCACTTTGAGCTACTAGACGATCAAATGATCAGCAATTTAGCGAGCATCTATCTGGATGTCGTTAGCCCTATTGGCCCACGCATTCAAGTAACGGGCACGCCATCTGTACTGCAGCAGACGGCAAGCCAACACAAAGTTCGTGCGCTGTTGTTATCTGGCATTCGTAGTGCAGTTCTTTGGCGTCAAGTTGGTGGTAAGCGTCGCCACCTAATCTTCGGGCGCAAGAAGATGGTAGAGCAAGCACAAATCCTTCTTGCTCGTCTGTAGTAAAATATCAAATAAGCAGCTCGCGTTTATCGCGAGCTCATTTTTTTCGACTAAAACAAATCTCGCGCAAACGTTTGCGCAATATTCGTGACAATTGCCACAGTTATTGGTATAAAGCTCACGAAATTTAGAAACCCAATTCAGGAGAACATCATGGAACTGTCAGCATTGACTGCTGTTTCACCAGTAGACGGCCGTTACGGAAGCAAGACAATTGCGTTACGCGAAATTTTCAGTGAATACGGTCTACTAAAGTACCGTACTATCGTTGAAATCCGCTGGCTACAAAAGCTTGCTGCTACTGCTGAAATTGCAGAAGTGCCAGCGTTTAGCGCAGAAGCAAACCAATTCCTAGACGACCTTGCTGCAAACTTCTCTGAAGAAGATGCACGCCGTATCAAAGAGATCGAGCGTACAACTAACCACGACGTAAAAGCGGTTGAGTACTTCCTAAAAGAGAAAGTAGCAGACGTTCCTGAACTGCACGCAGTAAACGAGTTCTTCCACTTCGCATGTACTTCTGAAGACATCAACAACACATCACACGCTCTAATGCTTAAAGAAGCGCGTGAGAACGTGATTCTTCCAGAAATCCGTAACCTAATCGACGCTATCAAAGCACTAGCAGTGGAATACCGCGACATTCCTCTTCTATCTCGTACACACGGTCAGCCTGCTTCTCCATCTACTATGGGTAAAGAAATGGCAAACGTGGCGTACCGTATGGAGCGTCAATTCAAGCAAATCGAAAACGTTGAGATCCTAGCGAAAATCAACGGTGCAGTAGGTAACTACAACGCACACCTTTCTGCTTACCCAGAGCTAGATTGGCACAAGTTCTCTGAAGAGTTCATCACAGAGTCTCTAGGCGTAACTTGGAACCCTTACACAACTCAAATCGAACCGCACGATTACATCGCTGAGCTGTTCGACGCTATCGCTCGTTTCAACACTATCCTGATTGACTTCGACCGTGACGTTTGGGGTTACATTGCACTAGGCCACTTCAAGCAAAAAACTATTGCTGGTGAGATCGGTTCTTCAACAATGCCTCACAAAGTTAACCCAATCGACTTTGAAAACTCAGAAGGTAACCTAGGTCTTGCGAACGCTGTATTAGGCCACCTAGCACAGAAACTGCCTATCTCTCGTTGGCAACGTGACCTAACTGACTCAACGGTTCTACGTAACCTTGGTGTTGGTGTTGGCTACGCTATCATCGCTTACACTTCGACACTTAAAGGCATCAGCAAGCTAGAAGTAAACCGTGAAGCGCTTCTTGCTGAACTAGACAAGAACTGGGAAGTACTAGCTGAGCCAGTACAAACCGTTATGCGTCGTTACGGCATCGAGAAGCCATACGAGAAGCTGAAAGAGCTAACTCGTGGTAAGCGTGTAGACGGCGAAGCAATGCGTAACTTCATCGACGGTCTTGAGCTTCCTGAGCACGAGAAAGCACGTCTGAAAGAAATGACACCAGCGAACTATATCGGTCAAGCAATCGAGCTGACAGATAAGCTGTAATACTCCTGTAACGACCAGATACTTAAAAGGTTGACGCGAAAGCGTCAACCTTTTTTAGTTAGGGGAGTTAGGTCGGGAGAAAATAATTTTAGTTATATGGAATGGATTATTAATTGAAGATCAGCCCCATTTGTTATGGCTGCTTTTGGAAGAACAAGGTTATTGTTCCTACTTCCACACCAAACTTTTTTATTTTCGTTAGATTGAAAACGTGTCTGTCATCCTGACGATAAAGCCAATCATCAAAAGCAACCGTCACTGATGAATCCTCCATTTGTAGCTCAAAGTCATATTGCCACTGTAGCGCATTGCCCTGCTCTTCCCCTGTTGCTACACCTATAATATCGTCTGCCTTACCTTCATAACTACCGTCTTCTAATCTAGTGATAACCCAAATTCGCTGGTCCACCTCTCCGTCATCAAACACGAAGTCTTCCACCAGCGTCAGCGTATCACCTTCTACAGTACCCACTATATCGACTTCAAAGCGACGGGTTTGCTGTTCGGTATAATCTTGCACCATCCCCCACGCCTTTATGTCGCCTTCGAAATAACCGAATACGTCAAAAGTCGGTGTAGAAGAGCGGTAATTATCAATGTCTGCGGAACATGCCGAAAGAAAAACAGCTGCCACTAAAGTCGCTGATTTAAAAATTCGTTTAAGCACTATCTAACCTGCCCTATCAATTGTTTTCGGAGTTTCGGGAATTCTGTGTTGGGTGATAACCATATAGCTAAAAATGCATCGTTCATTCGTTCGTCTTCAATGATGCCAACGTTCTTTACTTGCACGTCCCCAACCTGCTTATAAAACAGCTGACCGGATTTTCCATCTGTTAGATAAGTAAGCTCGTCACCTTTTTGAATATCAGGAAACATACGATCGAGCTCGCTGATCCAGGCTTTTCGATATGAGTCCGTAAAACCCAATTTCGCCCACTGCTCATCCGTCACATCAAGCAGCTGTTGCTTACTGATGTCTCTCTTGTAATTAATTTCCAACGCAAGGGGATGTGGCGATACGTCATCGCTTACGATGAACTTTCCATCAGGCGCTTTTAATCTTGAGTGATAAATATCGAAGATGAACCAGGTAAGTTGGGCTTCTCCAACAGTTTTCCATCCCTTCCAATTAGCAATGTTGCTAGCAGCTTCGCTGTTTCCAACGGGTTGAGCTTGCAGAGCAAAAGAACCAGTTACTATTACCAACGCAAGCAACCTAGTCAGTCTCTGAGTTAAAACTCTCTTCAAGCTTTTCATTTCCGTACACCTTGAGTATCAAGAGCATCATGACGCACCATTCGACAAACAACATTGCCAGTGTAGCGCCAGTGCTAAATCCAAATTCAACGGCTTGGAGCTTATAGCCAGCAAAGTAGCTCACTGTTCCTCCGAGTCCGCCTACTATTGATACGTAGGTTTTTGGGAAACGGTACAAAATTGACTTAAGTTGATAGGCATACCAAGAAAACAAAACCCACAAGCATAATAACCAGACTGGCAGCCATGGGGTTGGAAAGACAAAGACCGAGAGTTGTTGATTGAGCGTATCAAGCACGAGCCCGCTCGTGACGATCACACCAATACTTTTGAGCGAAGATGCGTCAGTTTTCAAACAATATAGTAGGGTTGCCAAAGTAAGGAATAACGTCACCCATTGCCATTGATAGGTTCCAAGCACCGCTGCAAACCAGCAGAGTTGGAACCATGTCGAAGCAAGAAATACCTTCATAACGAACTACGGGCGTTGAAACGTCATGTGAACGGCACTGATCGTGCGAGCCAAAAAGCCCCCTTCACAGTAGCTCAAATAGTAGCGCCACATACGCACAAAGCGATCGTCGTAGCCAAACGAGCGCACTTCATTCTCTGCTCGATTAAAACGAAGGTGCCATTCGTTCAGCGTCTTGGCGTAGTCCAAACCAATATCGAACAAGTCTCGCGTCACTAAGTCACTGTACTTTGTTGTTGCTTGGGTTAGTGAGGTTACCGACGGTAAAAAACCACCCGGGAAAATGTACTTTTGGATAAAGTCGACGTTGTTACTGTAGTAATCGTAACGCTGATCGGCAATCGTAATCGCTTGAATCGCCATCAAGCCACCAGACTTCAATAAAGACTCACAGACCTTAATGTACGAAGGCAGGAATTGTTTGCCCACAGCTTCAATCATTTCAATAGAAACGAGCTTGTCATAAGTGCCGGTTAGGTTTCGGTAATCTTCTTTGAGTAGAGTGATTTTGTCTTCTAAGCCACGCTCTTTGATTTTTTGCTCCGCGTACGCGTGTTGCTCTTCAGATATCGTTGTTGTGGTGACCTGACAACCGTATTGTTCAGCCATGTAAATCGCCATAGCGCCCCACCCAGTGCCAATTTCAACAACATGATCGGTAGATTTCAGCTCAAGTTGCTGACATAGACGATCCATTTTGTTGATTTGAGCCTGCTCTAGAGAGTCGTCCGCATGATTGTAAAGCGCCGACGAGTACAGCATATTGGTGTCAAGGAACGCTTCGTATAGGTTGTTACCCAAGTCGTAATGCGCATGGATATTTTTACGTGAGTTCTCTTCAGAGTTTCTGTTTGACCAATGGCTGAACTTGTACAGTATTTTAGTCAACCAACTGCCTTGCTCTTCGAGTTTATCTAGAGCACGCATGTTAAGGGCCATCAGTTTCATTAATGAGGTTAAATCGGGGCTATCCCACCACCCATCCATATAAGCCTCACCAGCAGCAATACTGCCGCCCTGCAAGATCCGTGAATAAAAGCCTGGATGTTTTACCTCTATAGTAGCGACAACAGGTTGACCACTGTACTCCCCATTTGGCGCACTAAAACGCTCGCTTCGCTCTGTCGTTTCCGTCTTAAAACTTTCAATAACTGTTAAGCAGCCGATTTCCATTTTTTGCAGACATTGAAAAATAACTCCGCGAGCCGCTTTTTGCGTTGTCGTCAATTTACGCGGCAATGTCATAGAACTAGTATTTAACATGCAGAATTCTCCTTGTGCTTTTTATTTTTTTTGTCTGTTTTTTCAGTATCGGCTTCTATTTCTTCATGCGTTGAATATTTAGGATGAGAATAAAAAGGTGCGCCTTTCACCCAAAGTTTTAATGCGTGCCAATAAATACCAACCATTACTTTTACCGTTTGTATTGGTGTAACGATCAAACACCTCAATAAGGTTTTGCTTGAAAGTGGCTTGGCTTTCATAACCATGGTGGCATCAAAGTGTTTCTCTCCTTTGTGACATTCAAGATGAATATTCAACTTGTCTGTCAAAGGTTTAATTCTCCAGCGGTAGAGTTGGTCAATCGGGTTGAATGGTGAAACATGGAATGCTTTAACTTGTTCCCAACCAAACTTTTCTTCTTCTTTATCTGCTGACACCACGTAGTAATGTCGTTCATTCCAAGGAGTGTTACTCACCTCTGCGAGGAGATACTTCCATTCTCCTTCCGCGTTATAAACGTAGTAGAAATTAACGGGACTGAAATAAAGTCCTAGATAACGCAAGTGACAGACTGCGATTACCTTGCCGGTACAGCGAACACCTGTCAGTTCTTCAATTTTGCTGTGCACTGCCGACTTGACGCTACCTTCACCAATGTAATCACTGCGCTTGAAGCGAGCCCAATGCCACCAACGCGAACCAAAACCCCATACTTTTTTCTCTAAAGCATCGATCTCGTCTACATCAATGGCGGGCATAAATAAAGAGTAGTTCAACTCATGATTCACCGGCGTGAATCGACGGTGACGAACGTTGCCTATAAACAATCGGCTGTTCATTTGGCTATCCATATCACGCTGCGCCTTTTTCGAAAGGAACCACATTTTGTTCGCGGTACTTTTCTTCTAGTTCTTTCACAACATCAAGCGCGCTACGCACGCCATCTTCATGAAAACCGTTGTACCAATAAGCCCCGCAGAACCAGGTACTTTGTTTGCCCTGTATCTCATCTTTGCGCTGCTGCGCTGCAATAGACTCAGTGGTGAATACTGGATGATGATAAGTGAACGAACGCAAGACTTTATTTGAGTTAATTTGCTCAGTACTGTTCAACGTTACACAAAACGTGTGTTCTGATTGAATATGCTGAAGAATATTCATGTTATAAGTGAGCGAAGGGAGGCGTTGCTGTTCCTCTTCACTTCCTTCCAATAGGTAGTTCCATGATGCCCATGCTGCCTTACGTTTTGGTAGTACGGCAGAGTCGGTATGAAGAACAACTTCATTTGCTTGGTATGTCATATCCCCCAAGATTTCCTGCTCAATTGGGCTGATATCCTCTAGCGTTCTCATTGCTTGATCACTGTGACAAGCAAAGATAACGTCATCAAACCAATGTGTTTCTCCGCGAACTTGAACGCCAACCCCTTTTTCGTTGCGAACCACTTTTTCGACAGGACTATTAAGACGAATATTCTCGACAAAGCCTTTAGTCAATGGTGGAATGTATGAACGTGAACCACCTTTAATCACATACCATTGTGGTCGGTTAGTCACATCTAGCAGACCGTGGTTGAGGAAGAAACGTAAGAAGAACATAAGAGGGAATGCGCGCATGTCAGCCAAAGTCGACGACCAAATCGCAGCGCCCATCGGTAATATGTAGTTATCGGTAAAGAAAGCACTGAATTTGTGTTCGTCAAGGAACTCACCTAACGTCTGAGAGTGCGTGGACTGCTCGCTAGCGAAGCGCTTGGCAAGTTTATTGAAACGAAGTATCTCGAAGATAAATCGATAAAATTTAGGGTTTGCCCAGTTACGTTTTTGAGCAAACAATGTCGACACTGTGTGGCCGTTGTACTCTAGTCCGTTCCCATCATTTCTGACACTGAAGCTCATTTGAGTCGGCAGACCTTCAACGCCAATCTCGCTCATCATTTTAATGAAATTAGGGTACGTACGGTCGTTATAGACGATGAACCCAGTATCTATCGCGTATTCTTTACCATCAAGGCTCACATCAACGGTTGCAGTATGGCCACCGATGTAATCGTTCGCTTCAAACAGCGTTACATCATGTTCTTTATGCAAGTAATAACCACAAGTAAGGCCAGAGATTCCCGTTCCCACAATCGCTATCTTCTTTCTTCCTGCTGTTTTCATTTTTATTCCTTCTTATGATACGAGTTTAGCAGTTAGGCGAGCTTGCCAACTGTATGGAAGTAACGAGATAAAACGTAAAATACTGGTAAATCTCGCCGGGAAATAGATATAGGTCTTGTTGGCGGCTAACTGCTTCCTGATAGAGTCCGACGCTTGCTGAGTAGAAATGATCATTGGCATTTCGAAGTCGTTTTTGTTAGTCAACGGCGTTTCAACAAAACCAGGAAACACCGTTACCACTTTGATCCCTTTCTTTTTCAAGTCGACGGCGAGCGTGCGTGCAAAATAACTGACTGCCGCTTTGGATGCGCCGTAAGCTTCAGCACGAGGCAATGCCACTTCTGATGCGATAGAGCCAACAATAACAATGCGGTGCCCTCTCTCTAAATGCACTTGGCAGCCTTCAACGCAGTTGGCAACACCGACAACATTTACGTTCATCACACGCGCCATGAGTTTCGCGTCGACCACTCCCTCATCCATGTACTCACAATCGCCTGCGTTAAAAACCCATGTGTTTGGCGTAAATGGCAAATTAGAGAGCGCCTGCTGAGTTTCCTCATAATTTGTCACATCAAACTGCAATGTATGAATTTTGGAGGAAACTGCCTCCAGTTCTGCAAGAACATCTTGATTCCGACCACAAGCAATCACATTCCATTCTGAGTTCGCGTAATCTAGGGCAAGCTGCCTTCCTATTCCGGAGGTGGCGCCTGTGATTAAGATGGTGTTGTTCATTGTCCTAACCTCTGCTTGATGGTTTTAACGACTGAACCAAGTAACGGTAAATGCTCATAGAGCATCTCTCCGAGATCAAAATAGTCTCGGTGATAAATGACCTGACCTTCGCTAAATTTGAGGTGCGAAACACCATTGACGAGAATAGGCGCACCCTTCTGAAGTTTGGGATGCTGAAGGTCCATTGTCCAAGTTAGGAAGCCTGTATCTCCGACTTGTTGATGCTCATGGATTACAAAATCACAACTGATGACGTTGGCATATAATGAGGTGAAATAATCCGAAAGTGCTGGCCATCCTTCTAAACGATGCGCTGCGTCCTCAAATACTACATCTTGGTGATATATATCCTTAAGCAGATGTAAGTTCGCTTTGTTGAGCTTTTGATAGATATTGCCAACAGACTGTATGTCCATTTTTTACTCCTACACGCCCATTAAGTTGTACAAAATTATTATATGTACAAGATAGTTCATTCCACCAAAGTTGTACAAAAATAATTTTGTATAACTTTATTTCTGTAAGTAGTACGTGATGAAGTTCGCACGCGATCAATCGGCGAAAAAAAAGGCTTGGTCAAAACCAAGCCTTTTCAGCAGATTAACAATTATTTAAGTAGGAACAATTAGTATTGCTGGCCTCGCAACGCTGCAATACGTTTATCTAGCGGAGGGTGGCTCATTAATAGCTCAGTCAGCGACTGCTTGCCATTGATACCAAACGCCATCATGGTGCCATCCAGTTGAGATTCATGACTCACCTTCAAACGCTCTAGAGCCGCAATCATTTTTTCTTTGCCAACGAGGCGCGCAGCACCTGCGTCCGCGTGGAATTCGCGATGACGGCTGTACCACATAGTCAAGAAGCTAGCTAGGAAACCAAATACCAGTTCAAGCACCATGGATACGCCAAAGTAAACCATCATATTTGTACCTTGGCCTTCTTCATCATCGTTCGATGCCACGATATTGGCAATAAAGCGTGATAGGAAGATAACAAACGTGTTCACGACACCTTGCATCAACGTCATCGTGACCATATCACCATTTGCAATATGGCTCACTTCGTGTGCAAGTACTGCCTCTGCCTCATCACGAGTCATATTGTGTAAAAGACCAGTAGAAACGGCGACAAGAGAGTCATCTCGTTTTGCACCTGTCGCAAATGCATTGATATCTGGTGAATCATAAATAGCCACCGTTGGCATACCAATACCCACTTGTTGAGCTTGACGACCCACAGTTTCGACTAACCAATGCTCCGTTTCGTTGCGCGGGCTTTCAATGACCATACCACCAACCGAGCGTAGCGCCATACCCTTTGACATCATCAACGAAATAAATGCGCCACCAAAACCAAATACAGCAGCCATTACAAGTAAACCTGACAGACTGCCTGGTTGCATTCCAGTTACAGCGTAAACAATATTCAGAACAACACTAAGCACTAGCACGACAGCTAGGTTAGTTGCTAGGAATAACATAATTCGCTTCATTACTTTTCTCCGAGGAAGCTTATCGTTTTTTTAAAACGGATTGTTATAAGGAACAAATGGTAATCGCTATAAAAGCCAATTCCGTTGATTTTCATGTTCCGTGCGTTATAGATATAGTCTATCCGCGATAAAAACAAGGTTAAGCAATAAATTGCAACATTTGTTTTCGGGACTGAAATATTTAATTCAAGCGATTTCAAAACATGCTTTGGTAGGAGCCGGAACCTCCGTTCATATACATTTATCAAAATGATAAAATAAGCTCTGAGCTACCCATCATCTATTGATAGATGATCTTGGTGTTAAATCTATCACCTCTTAGCAACTTAGCTAGAAATTTTTTAATAGACCAAAAACAGTACGTTAGCTCTGCTATAGACTTTGGTCTTATTGTGCGGCTACATGGACATGCTAAATTCGAATGAGATGAACAAAACAGAGTCACTCTAAGTACATTGCAAAAAGTGCATTGGGTGAGCTCAAAAACTCCATGTATTGAGGGAAAAACCATGGTAGAAACTAACGACTATCAAATGGCTATTGATTTACTGCGTTGTCACCTAGGCATCTCAGAGGACGAGGCAAAGCAACAACTTGGTATTTCAACCGATCATCATATGTCTCAGCGTGTTGCAGAAACACAACAAGCATTGATGGGGCTCAGCCAAGATAAGTAATCTGACTTTTTAGGTTACACCAACAAGAAAGGGCTGCATTGCGCAGCCCTTTGGTTTTTTAGTCTTTTACCCTAAACACCATTAGTCAGTGTTTAGCAACGGCTCTACATTAATGTACTTGCCTAGCTCTTTACGTTTAGCACTTGGAATATATGGAATTTCCCCAAGCTTAGGTGCATCGATACGTGCTTCTAGCATCTCGATAATGTCAGCGTAGTGCTCTGTGCCTGGGTTGACGCGGTTTGCCACCCAGCCAACAAGATTCAAACCATCCGCTTTAATACTCTCTGCTGTGAGTAAAGCGTGGCTCAAACAGCCTAATTTAATGCCAACCACCAGTACAACAGGTAACTGCTCTTCTTTTACCCATGTAGATAAACAGTCCGTATCGGATACTGGCACACGCCAGCCTCCAGCACCTTCAACGAGAACAACATCGGCTTGCTGCTTATGTTGAGCCAGTTTTTGACTCAGAACATCGTAACTTATTTCGACATGTTCATGCTTCGCTGCAATGTGGGGAGAAGCAGGCAACTCTAAAGCGTATGGGTTCACATCATCATAGTCCACATCGAGTGTTGCGGCGTCTTGTAAGTGTAAAGCATCAGAGTTACGCCATCCGGCTTCAGTCTTGTCACTCCCTGCTGCCACTGGCTTATAACCAATAGTGTTTAGTCCTTTTGCGGCGATCGCTTGCAAAATGGCTTTAGACGCTACCGTCTTTCCAACATCAGTATCCGTACCAGCAATAAAAAAAGCATCAATCATAGATGTATTACTCCAAAACAAACCTGATAACTTGCAGGTAGAAGACCTTGATCGTTTTTAAACGCTTGGTACGCATGCTCAACTTTTAACAAAGTCTCGCGACTAGTTAAACCGTGTGAGCGCCCGCTTACGTGATTTGCACCTATACCTTTGAGGTCACGCATAACTGAAAATGCAGAGTCGTACCAAACTGTGATGGTGGTCAAGTCTAGTTGATGGCTGTCACATCGAGATTGCGCTAACGCAATTTTTACCTGATTGAGCGTTAGAAAGTTATTGACGTGTTGATATGCATCAATTTTTTCCCATGATGCACGCAGCTCATACAGTGATCCATCAACCAGTGTAGAGAACCACGCTTTCCCACCATTTTTTAGCACGCGGCGCACTTCTTTTAGTGGGTAACTTAAATCTGTACACCATTGCAGCGCTAAACTTGAAAACACGTAATCGAAGCTATCATCGTCAAATGGTAAGTTTTCAGCATCAGCAACTTGGTAATGCATTCGTACTGCACCACAACGCTGCTCTGCTTTATCTAACATGGCTTGAGAGATATCGCCGCAGACTACTTCCGCACCGCGTTGTTGAAGTAGTTGGGAGAAATAACCCGTGCCACAACCTAAATCCAATACACGTTTTCCCGTCAAGTTTTCAGGAAGTTTATCAAGCAGCTGATGCCCGACATCACGTTGAAAAGCCGCATGTTTATCGTATGTTTCTGCTGCTTTACCAAACGAAGAGGCAATCGCGTCTTTATCTTGATGGAAACTCTCTAACGCGAGCGTTTGCGCTAATGCGGTAGTTGCATTATCCATTACAGCGCTCCTAATGCTTGCTTCAATGCGATTGAAAGCGTTTTAACTTGTTCATTAGTGTGATTGGCAGTGAGTGTTATTCGAAGACGAGACGTTCCTTTAGGCACCGTCGGAGGGCGAATAGCAGTCACCCAAATACCGTTTTGGCGACAAGCACCTGCTACTCGCAAAGCCAATTCAGATTCACCAATCAAAAAGGGCTTAATCGAAGTTTGAGTCTCAACAAACCCCTCAAGGCCGCTAAGGCTATCTCGATACACTTCACTAAGCTCAGAGAGCTTTTCACGTCGCCAAGACTGCTCTTGAACCATCGAGACTGCATGAGTCAACGCATACGCTTGTGCTGGCGGTATCGCCGTGGAATACACATGGTGACGAGCAAACTGAGTTAAAAAGTCCCCCGTTGCGTGGTCACATAAAATAGCTGCGCCAGACGTACCAAACGCTTTACCGAAGGTAACGACCAATAACTCAGGCTTAACCGCGGCATGCTCGCAAGAGCCACCACCGGATTGACCAAGAACGCCAATACCATGAGCGTCATCGACAGCAAGCCAAGCATCATGACTGCGAGTGACTTCAGCTATATCGCTGAGCGGCGCACAATCACCGTCCATGCTGAACACCCCTTCAGTCACAACCAGATGGTTGTCTTCGCTATTAATCAGCGATTTCAGGTGCTCGATGTCATTGTGCTTGAAACGCTTCATCTTAGCTGGTGACAACGTCCCCGCTTCCATCAGTGAGGCATGGTTCAAACGGTCTTGGATCAATACGTCTGACTTTTCTAACAAGGTGAACAACAAGGCTTGATTAGCACTGAACCCAGAACCAAACAAAATTGCTCTGTCGTAACCCAGCCATTCGGTCAGTGCGGCTTCTAAATTGCTGTGCGCGGCACTAAAGCCAGTCACCATCGGTGATGCCCCACTACCACTGCCGTATACACTCAAACCTTGCTGCCAAGCACGAACAAGCGCTTGGTCATTGGCCAATCCCAAATAATCATTACTTGAGAAATTAATGTAGCGTCTACCTTCGTGTTCCAAAACGGACTGGTTACCGGCAAACACCACATTCATAGAACGATTCAACCCTTGCGTTTTACGCTCAGCAAGGGCGGACTCGATACGAGATTTAAACGCTGGCATCGTAGAAAAGGTCGTCTTTTGTTGGACGAGCAGCAACACGCTCTACGACGCGATCGAGTAACTCATTTTCTTCGATTTCATCAGGCTTTTGAGACACCTCTTGGCTGTTAATGCCGAGCTTATTGAACAGCATCATGTCTTTGTCTTCTGAAGGGTTTGGCGTGGTCAGAAGTTTGCAGCCGTAGAAGATGGAGTTTGCACCCGCCATAAAACACAGCGCTTGCATTTGTTCGTTCATGTTTTCACGGCCAGCGGATAAACGAACGGCTGATTGAGGCATCATGATTCGTGCAATCGCAATCAGGCGAATGAAATCAAATGGCTCAACATCATCCACTTCTTCCAACGGTGTGCCCTTTACCTTCACGAGCATGTTGATTGGAACGCTTTCAGGGTGTACCGGTAAGTTAGCCAATTCAACCAACAAACCTGCTCGGTCATTGGCACTCTCACCCATACCGATGATGCCACCAGAACAAATCTTCATGCCGGCATCACGAACGTGAGAAAGCGTATCTAAACGGTCTTGATAAGTACGTGTGGTAATGATGTTGCCGTAAAATTCAGGAGACGTATCTAGGTTGTGGTTGTAGTAATCCAAACCTGCGGTTGCCAGTTGTTTTGCTTGATCTGGTGTCAACATGCCTAATGTCATACACGTTTCTAAACCCATGCCTTTCACGCCTTTGATCATGTCGGTCAAATGTGGCATGTCACGCTCTTTCGGGTTTTTCCATGCTGCGCCCATACAGAATCGAGTAGAACCAGCATTTTTGGCTTTTTGCGCAGCATCGAGTACGCGTTCTACTTCCATCAGACGCTCTTTCTCGATGTCTGTGGTGTAACGAGCACTCTGAGGACAGTACTTACAATCTTCTGGACAAGCACCTGTCTTAATCGACAGAAGCGTGCTTACTTGAACATGGTTGGTTTGTTGATATTGACGATGTACAAGCTGCGCTTCGAATAGGAGATCCATGAATGGTTTTTCCATGAGATCGCGCACTTCAGCATGCGTCCAGTTATGACGAACTTCCACGTGTATTCCTTTAGTCACTTTTGTTGTTGTGTTGACAGTCTACTGAGTCTCGATAAACTGTCAACACAACACAAAAGAACAAAGTTTACATTTGTTTGCTTTTTAATCTTAACTGTTATTGGAATCGCACATGGATCTCGCCTTCGACCGCCAGCATATCTGGCATCCTTACACTTCGACATTGACACCTCTGACCTGCTACCCAGTGGCATCAGCAAGTGGTGTTCACATTAAATTGGAAGACGGTACTGAGCTTGTCGATGGCATGTCTTCTTGGTGGTCGACGATCCACGGCTACAACCATCCGCATTTAAATCAAGCCGCTCACCAGCAAATCGATCAGGTCTCTCACGTGATGTTTGGCGGGATTACCCACCAGCCAGCAATCAGTTTGTGTAAGAAGCTACTGTCCCTAGCACCAAGTAATCTTGAACATGTATTCCTTGCCGATTCAGGCTCCGTTGCCGTAGAAGTCAGCTTAAAAATGGCACTGCAATATTGGCATGCAAAAGGCGAACGCCGACCGAAGTTTCTTACTTTGCGACACGGTTATCACGGCGATACGTTTGCGGCGATGTCGGTTACCGATCCTGACAACTCAATGCACTCTCTTTACAAAGGCTTTTTGCCTGAACATATCTTTGCGGAGTCACCAACTTGTGGTTATTGGGATGAATGGAAGCCAGAGGACCTTACCGACTTCGAGCACAAGATTGAAACGCTCCACCAAGAACTTGCTGCGGTGATCCTTGAGCCTATCGTTCAAGGCGCAGGTGGCATGCGCATCTACCATCCAGAATTTCTCAAAGGCGTGCGTAGACTTTGCGACAAATACGGTCTGTTATTGATTGCAGATGAGATCGCTACCGGTTTTGGACGCACAGGTAAATTGTTTGCCTGCGAACATGCGGATATTCAACCAGACATTCTGTGTGTCGGGAAAGCACTTACTGGCGGCTACATGACCCTCTCTGCGACCCTCGCGAGCAAACACGTAGCAGACACTGTTTGTGGTGGTGATGCTGGTTGTTTTATGCACGGTCCAACCTTTATGGGGAATCCACTCGCTTGTGCCGTAGCTACTGCAAGTTTGGAATTGATCGAGCAAGGTGATTGGAAGCAACAAACCCAACAAATTGAAACGCTGTTTTCTGAGTTACTACCAAAACTTGAAGAATACGACTTGGTGAAAAACACCCGTTGGTTGGGTGCTATTGGCGTAGTGGAGACGCTTCGCCCTGTGAATATGGAAACCATCCAAGCCTTGTTTGTTGAACACGGAGTGTGGATTCGTCCATTTGACAAACTGATTTATATGATGCCGCCGTTCATCAGCAAGCCAGAAGATATTGAGAAGCTAGTTAACGCGATTGATGCAGCGTTGCAACGTAAAGACTGCTTCGCTTCATAGTTCCATTCAATACGAAAACGGTTTGAGTATGAGACTCAAACCGTCTCGTTATTTATTAGAGCAGTAAAGCTATCGAAGTTGACTGTCTTTACTCGCTCGTCGATTGAACAATGCTTGGCGTTGAGATACCAATTCGATTGTTGACTGACATTCGATACACAAACGAACGCCTTTCATTGCAAGACGACGCGCTTCTGGGATCTCATCACCACACTCATCGCAGTAATGGGTGCTCTCACCCTTTGTGATACTGCCACGAACACGGGAAATCTCGTCGTCTATTGTGTTTTGAATTTGTTGGCTGACGCTATCGTCGTTTGCCCACCCTACGGCCATAAGCCCTCCTCGTTACTTGAATGAGAAAATCTACTTACCGTGGTAAGGTGGATGATTATATCGATTACAAATAACAAGATAATTAAGGTAAATACGAAAACACTATTACGTTTTAGTAATAATTACTCTGTAATCGATTATTCGGCGCTCTCATGGAAAAGCAATGCAAGGTTACTCATACTCCCTTCCTCGCATTCAAAATACTGCGTTTGCTCAGGCTCTCTCAAAGTAACACTGAGTATCTTCTCAACCTCATCAAACTCCTCGCTAAAGTACTCACTAACCAATATGACGCGCTCACCAATACTAAATTCCAGTGACTTCTCATCTACCAACGCTCGATGATACTGGTCTAATTTAAAGTCCTTTATAACTAAAGATCTTTCAATACTGCTCCCCCCTAAGCTAAGCTCCGACAGTAGAACCTGACTGTTTATGTTTTCTATTGATATTTCTAGACGGTTAGGATGTGAAGCATCACACTTAAATAGCGCAGTATTAGTGTGGCTGAAAGCACAAGCAGATGAACTAAAAATAAGTCCAAGCAAAGAAATGTTACGCAGCATTTTTAATCGAAGCATATTTTTTGTAAGCCTTTTCTAATTTGACGTCGTATTGATTTTTCTGATACTCAGAACCATTGTAACCACGAGCAAAGGCAGCCCAATTTTTATCTCTTATATGCTCACCTAAGCCAGACTTTTGGATAAACGTAACAAAAGCCTCAAGTTGTTTCTTCTCCGACTCGAATACAGCTTTAACAAAGGATTCAGCGGTAACATGACCAGCTAACTTGAAATTAAAGCCCATAATTTGGAAACGTCCCCAAGATGCGGAGCGGATTGCTGCATTTGAATTCAGTTCAATCGGTTTATTTAGACGTACGTATTCTGAGATACCACCAACATAAAGACTTCGATTCCAATGCCGACTTGAAATACTTGGATGACTGTTATCGTAGGCTCTTGAAGTGAGTCTCGAAAATATATGAGCCTCAAACAAAATCTTTGGCTTACCATTGCTAAAGTAGGCTTCTCCTCGGCTCTCAACTTCCGCTACAGCTTTAATAGCAGCGACTTCGCATCCAAGAGTTTCAGCTACTTTGCGATAATCCAAGTCCGTCAACGCATCTCTTGAGCCAACCAAAGGTAACGTATATGCCACCGCGGTCTCAGGTGTTCGTTTTAAATAATCATTCAGCTTACGATGGCTTCTTCCATTCACATCTATCCTTCCATCTGGACGAGCCATCCCAACAAGGTTTTTCTGAAAAGCTTTAATTGCGCCGACAGTTTTGGAGTTTTCCGGTCTAGAGCCTAGTTTCCCATCCACTTTAAGTTCCTTTACTCCCTTTAAAGAACCAAGCAATTGGTTAATAGACCTTTGTACCGTACGAATGTCACCATCCACATTTTTACCACCCAAGCCAACAGAGCCGCTTATTCTTATTGAAGCCATGAAAGTACCTCCTCTTTATATTTTGGAGGAGCTTGTCATGCTCAATGAAGCTTAGAAAAATATCATTAGGGACTGGTTTTAATAATTTAGGCTAACTATGCAATACCTCATCCTACATTTACATAACAACGTATTTTCACTCGACGCAGATAACAAAAAACCCAGCACTAAGGCTGGGTTTTGGTGTTCTAGTGGTTAATGGATTAACCGATGTGCGTTGCGCCCGCCATGTACTTCTGAAGTACTGTAGGGATTGCAATGCGGCCGTCTGCTTCTTGGTTGTTTTCTAGGATAGCAACCATTGTACGACCTACAGCAAGACCAGAACCGTTTAGCGTGTGTACAAGCTCAGGTTTCTTCTCGCCTTTACGACGGAAACGCGCTTGCATACGACGAGCTTGGAAATCCCACATGTTAGAACATGAAGAGATCTCACGGTAAGTTTCTTGAGCAGGAACCCAAACTTCTAGGTCGTAAGTCTTACGAGCGCCAAAGCCCATGTCACCTGTACATAGAACCACTTTACGGTAAGGAAGCTCAAGAAGTTGTAGAACTTTCTCAGCGTGACCTGTTAGCTCTTCTAGTGCGTTCATTGAATCTTCTGGCTTAGTGATTTGTACTAGCTCAACTTTGTCGAACTGGTGCATACGAATCAGACCACGAGTGTCACGACCGTAAGAACCCGCTTCTGAACGGAAACATGGCGTGTGAGCTGTCATCTTAATTGGTAGATCCGCTTCGTCAGAAATCGTGTCACGAACTAGGTTCGTTACAGGTACTTCTGCAGTAGGGATTAGAGACAGTTTACGTGGCTCTTCGTCGTTTACCTTTTCTGCTAGCGGCTCAGTGTGGAAAAGATCTTTACCAAACTTAGGAAGCTGACCAGTACCGAATAGGCTGTCAGAATTTACTAGGTAAGGTACGTACATTTCTGTGTAGCCGTGCTCTTCAGTGTGAAGATCCAGCATAAACTGAGCGATTGCACGGTGTAGGCGAGCGAATTGGCCTTTCATCACGATGAAACGTGCGCCAGTGATCTTAACTGCGCTTGCGAAGTCTAGACCGTCGCCCATTTCGCCTAGGTCAACGTGATCTTTCAGTTCGAAGTCGTAAGACTTTGGCTCACCCCAACGAGAGATTTCAACGTTGTCGTTTTCATCTTTGCCATCTGGCACTTCGTCTGCTGGGATGTTTGGTACAGAAAGCGTGAACTCGTCTAGTTGAGCCATTACTTGCTCAAGTTCAACTTTCTTCGCATCAAGATCGCTACCTAGCGTACCGATTTGTTTCTTGATCTCTTCTGCGCCTTCTTTGTCGCCAGCCGCCATTTTTTGGCCGATTTGCTTGGAGATGGAGTTACGCGTGGATTGTAAATTTTCTACTTCTACTTGAATGGACTTACGTTGTTCTTCAAGTTTACGAATAGTATCTACGTCTAGCTTAAAGCCACGACGCGCCAGTTTAGCAGCTGTTTCATCCAGCTCTGTACGAAGTAATTTAGAATCCAGCATTGTTAATCCTATGCTTTTTGTTGTGAAATCACGCGCACTTTCCAAGCGTACGCGTTAAAAAAATTTACTGAACAAATGTATCCAAAAACGCCTACTTTTCATAGCGCTTTTGTGGGCTATTTGCGTCTAAAGTAGCCAAGTAATCTAACTTTTCGCCGATTTTGGTCTCCAGACCACGATTTGTCGGCTGATAGTACCTACGATCGCCCATTTCAGGCGGCAAATATTGCTCACCGGCTGCGTAAGCACCAGGCTCATCGTGAGCATAACGATACTCAGCCCCATACCCCATGTCTTTCATCAAATTGGTTGGCGCATTTCGAAGGTGATGCGGCACTTCATATTCAGGTAAGTTATGAGCGTCCGTTAGCGCTTGTTTCCAAGCAACGTAAACGGCATTACTCTTTGGAGCGCACGCGAGATAAACAATAGCTTGAGCAATCGCACGTTCACCTTCTGCTGGACCAACGCGTGTAAAACAGTCCCACGCGGAGAGTGCCACTTGCATTGCGCGAGGGTCAGCATTACCTACATCTTCAGAAGCGATCGCAAGTAATCGACGGGCAATATAAAGAGGATCACATCCCGCTGCAATCATACGTGCAGCCCAGTAAAGCGCCGCATCTGGGTTAGAACCACGAATGGATTTGTGGACCGCAGAGATTAAGTCGTACCAGATATCACCTTTGTTATCGAAGCGAGAGACTTTCTCCCCTGCCACTTCAGCCAGCAACTTAAGCGTGATCTCTTTTTCACCTTGCGCATTGTCTTCTGCCATGTCGTAGAGCAGCTCAAGATAATTGAGAGACATGCGAGCATCACCGTTGACCAGTTCTGCTAGGCAGTCTAATACGTTATCAGCGAAATGTGCGGGTGTATTGCCCAAGCCACGCTCTTTGTCACTGATCGCTTGATTCAGCGCCAGTGAGATTTCATCTTTATCGAGAGACGTTAGCTTGTAGACACGTGCACGTGACAGCAATGCGTTGTTTAACTCAAACGATGGGTTTTCTGTCGTCGCACCAATAAAGGTAACCGTGCCATCTTCGATATGCGGTAAAAACGCGTCTTGTTGAGATTTGTTGAAGCGATGCACCTCATCCACAAATAAGATGGTGCGGCGACCCGCCATTTTGTTCTCACGTGCTTTCTCGATTGCAGCACGGATTTCTTTCACACCAGACGTTACGGCAGACACACGCTCTACTTCAGCATTGGCGTAGTTTGCAGCCACTTCCGCTAATGTCGTTTTGCCTGTGCCTGGTGGTCCCCAAAGGATCATAGAGTGAATGTGACCCGCCTCTAGCGCACGGCGCAGTGGCTTACCAGGGCCTAAAATGTGCTGCTGTCCAATATATTGCTCGATCGTTTCCGGTCTCATACGAGCAGCAAGGGGACGAAAATCTTCGTCCCCCGAGAAATCTAATGTGTAATTACTCACTACCAATTAATTCCTTTGGTCATCCACTTCCACACCTTTTGGAATTGTGAATGTGAATCTGTCTGCTTTTGGTTTACCCAGCTTCACGTTGTTAAAGGTGAACAAACCTTTTTGGCCGTCTTGCTCAACCACATTGAAGCCTTTCACCACACCTTTGGCATCAATATTAATCTGGAATTGACCTTGTGTGGAGTCTACTGCAGTAGGAATGAGAGTGAACTGGTCACCTTTTTGAGATATTTTGTAGTTATTCCAATCACTTGCTCGGTTACGCGTTAGCAAAACAAATGGCGTTTGCTCTGTTGCTTGCTCTTGCCAGTAGATGCTCACTTGCTCGATGAATGGGCTGTAGTACCACAATGTCTTACCGTCAGAGACCAATAGGTTCTCATCAGGGAATGTTGTACTCCAACGGAACAGGCTTGGGCGGGCAATTTCAACCGTACCTTCTCCTTCCATCACCGTTTCGCCTTCAGGGCTAATAACCTGCTGAGAGAAATCTGCACTAAAGCCATCATTCATAGAAAGGCGTTTGTTTAATTCATCTTTAGGAGACGCTGCGTGTGCAGTAGAGAAGAGGGAAAAGCTTAAAACAAGCGCGGAGAAAAGTTTCGCTGAAAATAGTTTTTTCATTCAGATACCTATTATTAGAACCACTCACCTCAGTTGGACTGAGGTGAGTAACACAAGTTCATTAATCTTTTGGTGGCGCAGGTGCCAGTACTTCACGGTTACCGTTATGACCCGGAGCACTTACGATGCCCTGCGCCTCAAGCTGCTCTACAATACGGGCGGCACGGTTGTAACCTATCTTAAATCGGCGCTGAACACCGGAAACCGAACCTCGACGTGATTGAACCACGTGCTCAACAACTTGATCGAAGAGCGGGTCTACATCTTCATCCGCTTCCATTTGCTCACCTGGCAATAGACTTTCTGGAGTTTGATCTCCACTGATGATCTCTTCAATGTAGTTCGGTTTACCACGCGCTTTCCAGTTGTTTACAACAGCATGAACATCATCATCTGATGCAAATGCACCGTGAACACGAGTTGTATGACTTGACCCCGGCGGTAGATACAACATATCACCCATACCAAGTAGTGATTCTGCGCCGCCTTGATCTAGGATTGTACGAGAGTCCGTTTTAGTCGATACCGTAAACGCAACACGAGTTGGAATGTTCGCTTTAATTAGACCGGTAATAACATCAACCGATGGACGCTGAGTCGCAAGAATTAAGTGAATACCTGCCGCACGCGCTTTTTGCGCCAAGCGAGCAATCAGTTCTTCAACTTTCTTACCTACCACCATCATTAGGTCAGCAAATTCGTCAACAACAACGACGATGTAAGGCAGCTTTTCTAGCAATGGCGGTTCAGTATCCATGCTGTCGCCTTCTTGCCAGAACGGGTCATGGATTGGGTGGCCCGCTTCTGCTGCCATCTTCAGTTTTTCGTTGAAGCCCTTCACATTACGTACACCTAATGCCGACATCAATTTGTAACGACGTTCCATCTCGCCCACACACCAACGTAGAGCATTTGATGCGTCTTTCATATCAGTCACAACTTCAGAAAGAAGATGAGGGATACCTTCATAAATAGAAAGCTCTAGCATTTTCGGGTCAATCATGATGAAGCGTACATCTTCTGGGCCTGCTTTATACAGCATGCTCAAAATCATCACGTTCACACCTACCGACTTACCAGAACCTGTTGTACCTGCTACTAGCACGTGTGGCATCTTCGCAAGATCTGCCACCACAGCTTCGCCCGCAATGTCTTGACCTAACACAACCGTTGTTGGTGACGTTGCTTGCTCAAACTGAGGGCTACTGATGACATCAGATAAATAGACCGTCTGACGACTCATGTTTGGCAGTTCCAAACCGATGTAAGGCTTGCCAGGGATTACTTCCACAACACGTACCGCCATCGCAGACAATGCACGCGCTAAGTCAGTTGAAAGACCAGAAATACGACTTACTTTCACCCCCGGCGCCAAATCAAGCTCAAAACGAGTGATCACTGGACCAGGATAAATACCAACCACATCGGCTTTGATTTTGTAGTCAGCGAGTTTGCTCTCTACCAATCGAGCGACCTGCTCTAGCGCATCACGGTCGATAAAGTTTTCACGTTTTTCTGGATGATAAAGCAACTCGAGCGTTGGGAGTGGCTCTTCCGGAACTGGCAAGTTTTCTTCTTTCTGTACCAAAAATGGGTTCTGTGTTGCAGCGACTTTGGCTTGCGCATTGGAAACCATATCTTGGAATGCTGTAACGTCTTGGTCGTTGTCTTGGATCTCTTCTACTTCCACTTTTTGAGGTGCAGGTTCAAATGTTGTTGAAGGTGTTGCTGCTTGCTGATGAGGCGTTGTTGGCTGTACTTGCTGTGCAGGCTGAGACTCCACTTCGTCTTCATCATCTAACACATCAAAGTCAGAGATCGTAGGCTCAATATGTTGGCTCGACTCTGTTTGAGCCGTGATGCTATCTAATACAGCAGAATCAATTGCAGGCTCTTCATGTACAGGATGCTCTATACTTGGCTGCTGTACTTGCTCTGCTTCAAATTGTTCGTACTCCGCATAATCTGGTTCAACACTGATCGGTTCTTCTGTAGCTGTATGTGGCTCTACATAGGAAGAGTAAGTGTTTGCAAATGATGGGGCTGCCTGTTCTTCAGTTCCCCAGTCATCTGCTTGTTGCGCCGCTGCTTCAAGCTCTTCTATCGTAACATTCAGTTGCTTGGTGCGTTCCAAGAGCGGATCAACGTTATCCGTGTTAACCGTATGGATAGGTTGTATTTGAGGCTCAGGTTCAGAATAAACTGGCGCAGCATTAACCGTAGCCTTGCGTTGTGGTGGCGTCGGTTCTACCATCGCCTGTTCCGCAGGCTTATCAGGTTTCGCTTGCGGCATATAAATAGGATACTCATGCGCTGGCGCCGGCTCTTTCGGTTCATCGACATCGTACGCCGTTAAATGAGGAAGCGGCTCATCATCAATTTCATGGTCTACATTATGTTTAGGCGTAGAGACTTTATCTTCTACAAACTCATCAAGCTGAGGTTCTAAAACTTCCTGCTCTGAACCTCTTGCCTTATTTGCAAGCGCGGCAATTAGTGCTAACGCACGATCACCAAGCCATTCCACGATGTTAAGCCATGAGATGCCAGTGAAGAGCGTAAAGCCCGCTCCCCACAAGAACAGCAGTACCAATGTGGTACCGAGTACATTCAATGTAGGTAAAGCGAGGCTAGACAACACATCCCCGACCACACCTCCGGATGAAAAATACCAAATGTCATCAAAATTAATATCGGCAAGACCGCAACTGGTCATAATAAGGACGACAAGACCGAGCAGCCTTGTACCCCATAGCATGAAATCAATTGGCTCATCTTCTCCTCGTTTACGGCAAATCACCCATGCAGCCGCCGCTAGCAAGAAAGGGATTGGGTAAGCGAGAGAGCCAAATGTGAAGAATAGAGTATCGGCTAGCCAAGCGCCGAAAAGGCCACCAGCATTATCGATATCCCCTCCCCATGCGGTTTGGGACCAAGAAGGATCGGCCGGACTGAAGGTAAATAGTGCAACCGCAAGCAATACCGAGCTAAGAACGCCAACGATAAAGCAGCACTCTTTTAAGCGTTGGAAGCCATTTAAGCGTGAAGACTGGGGCTCTTCACTGGTTTTGATAATGGTTTCGACTTTCTTTGCGTTCTCTTTGAACATAAATCAACTTGAATATGGAAATGAAATAGGAAATTGCAAAACATTCCGAGCGGCATCAAGCCGCTCGGTAAATTGATTTAACCATATCAAGGAGAAAAACCCAATTACTCTCTGGCGAAAGCGGAAGCATATACCGCTTTCTTTGCAAGAAATTAACGAGTTTTGATCACAAGCTGGTTAGATTGTTTCACTTCTTCCATAACAACGTATGTGCGAGTGTCATTTACGCCAGGTAGACGTAGTAACGTATCGCCCAATAGTCGGCGGTAAGCACCCATATCTGATACACGGGTTTTAAGAAGATAGTCAAAGTCACCTGAAACAAGATGACACTCTTGTATGTCGTCTAGCTTTTGAACAGCTGAGTTAAACTGCTCAAACACATCCGGCGCACCACGGTTTAGCGTAATCTCAACGAATACTAATAGTGATGCATCCAGGAACTGCGGATTCAATAATGCAGTATACCCTGTGATATAACCCTGACGCTCTAAGCGACGTACACGCTCCAAACATGGCGTTGGAGAAAGTCCCACACGTTTTGAAAGCTCAACGTTTGAAATACGACCGTCTTTCTGCAGCTCATTAAGAATGTTGCGGTCGATACGGTCTAGTTCCTTGGACGGCTTTTTATAGTTGTCTGCCATTTTTTATTCCACCTTATTACTTCCTTGCAAAAAAATATACTACAACTTTTTAATATTTGGTGCCAAATTTTACAAATCTATAACTATACTAGT
Source organism: Vibrio sp. 661 (assembly GCF_033339315.1). NCBI lineage: Bacteria > Pseudomonadati > Pseudomonadota > Gammaproteobacteria > Vibrionales > Vibrionaceae > Vibrio > Vibrio sp. 661. The sequence goes on from NZ_JAWOUJ010000003.1 coordinate 308,951, forward strand.
TATTAATTCGACAATAACACCCTACTAACAGTTAATACAACCATTATAGAAAGAGGATACAGGATGATCATTGGCGTACCTAAGGAAATCAAGAATCACGAATATCGTGTTGGTATGATCCCAGCTAGCGTGAGAGAACTCATCTCACATGGTCACCAAGTTTTAGTTGAGACCAATGCAGGTGCCGGCATTGGTTTTTCAGACGATGATTACATCGCTGTCGGCGCATCCATTCTCCCTCATGCTGCTGACGTATTTGCGCAAGCAGACATGATTGTAAAAGTAAAAGAACCCCAAGCAGTAGAGAGAGCAATGCTCCGCGAAGGGCAAATTTTATTTACTTATTTACACCTAGCACCAGATTTTCCACAAACTGATGAGCTAATCAAGAGCAAAGCTGTCTGTATAGCCTATGAGACTGTAACAGATAATATGGGTCGTTTGCCACTGTTAGCACCAATGTCAGAAGTGGCAGGTCGGATGTCTATCCAAGCTGGTGCGCAAACGTTGGAAAAATCGCACGGCGGTCGTGGTCTGCTCCTAGGCGGCGTACCTGGTGTTGAACCTGCAAAAGTCGTTATCGTTGGTGGTGGCGTTGTTGGTGCAAACGCTGCTCGTATGGCGGTTGGCCTTCGCGCTGACGTCACTATTCTAGACCGTAACGTAGACACACTTCGTAAGCTTGACGAAGAATTCCAAGGTCGCGCAAAAGTGGTTTATTCTACTGAAGACGCTATCGAGAAGCATGTTCTAGAAGCGGACCTTGTTATCGGTGCCGTTCTAATTCCTGGCGCAGCAGCACCTAAACTGGTCACTAAAGAGCACATTGCTAAGATGAAGCCTGGTGCAGCAGTGGTTGACGTGGCAATTGACCAAGGCGGTTGTTTCGAAACTTCACACGCGACAACTCACGCAGATCCAACTTACATCGTTGATGAGGTGGTTCACTACTGTGTAGCAAATATGCCTGGCGCAGTTGCTCGCACTTCAACATTTGCACTCAACAACGCTACGCTTCCATACATCGTGAAGTTAGCAAATAAAGGCTACCGCGAAGCACTTCTAGAAGACAAAGGCTTCCTTGAAGGTCTAAACGTTATTCACGGAAAAGTAACATGTAAAGAAGTAGCAGAAAGCTTTGACTTGGAATACGTTGAACCAACTCAAGCTATCGCTATGTTTAATTAATGACAAAATAAAACATAACTTGTCACGTTTTGTTTACAAAAGCCCACTCATAAGTGGGCTTTTTCATATAGAGCGTTTGGCTATAAAGAATAACTAAATCTTATATGCACAAATTAAAATATTTCTAGGTGTGACCGATTTAGGGCAAAACTCTGACAATCTAACACGGTAACCACGTTCTTCAAGATAAAGCACTTTGTCTAATGCGAGCCAGATCTCCAACGGACGTTGAAAAACAAGTTGCACTAAGCTCATTCTCTCCATTTGCCAGAAGCGTTGTTCGCTTAACTTTTCAAAATGAGAGAAATCGATTTCTTGAGGAAGAACAATGCCTTTTTGCTCCGCTGCCCAGCGACATAAAGATTCAAAACCATCACTTAATTGCGACTTACGGATACTCGGCACAGGCTGATACTCTGCCATTCCCAAAGCTTGTCGCGTGATCAAATCAAACCCAAGACGAAACATCATTTCCTGCTGACGATGACGACGCACGCGCTCTCCTCCTGTCACCGTTTGTTGTAATGGGATACGCAGTTCTTGCTTAGACAATGAGAGAGAAGAAGCCCTGCCCGATTCCGACATCGGCTGGTATTGTTCCGACTGAATCAAGTGGTAACAACAAGGTGATATGGTCATCGCAGCAATCCCATTTTCACTGCCGTACTGCATTAGACGAGCGTGAAGGTCACCGCATGCATGCAGTGCTACTGCGTGTTGCGTTGGCTTAAACACGGCTTTCGCTTTGCTATCAAACGCGTCGCCTTGAATAAACGTCATCTTCCAATGATGTTCATTGGCTGCTTGTTGCCCCGAATCGCACAGTGCTTGTTGGTATTCAAAGCTGGTTACAGGCTGATCGGTTTGCGTTGTCAGGATTCGCCCCAAGTAACCTTTACCTGAGCACCATTCTAGCCATTCTTCGCCACAGTGTTGTTGAATTGCAGCTTCACCCATCGAGCTAATTTGCTCCAACTTACGTCCCGGAATACCGTTATCTAAACCACGAGCGAGTTCCAAGCCGTTTAACGACAAAAGCTCTAAATGAGTCAGTTCTGCGAGTTGTTCAAGCTCAGGCAAAAACGGACTAAGTGCTTTTAACGCGAGTTCTGGTGCTGCTTTGTATTCTTCGATTTGAGAGGGAGTAAGAGACGCTAGCCATTGGCACAGTCGAGGATGTTGCTCCTGCCAAGGTAATGATGTGTGAATGCTGCTTTTAAAAGGCTCGAATCGCCACAAAGATTGGTTTTCGATTAAGCAGTCATTAATAAACTGAAATTGCGTTTTCATAGCTCCCCCTACAACGAGCGCATTGTAGAGGGAATCGAAACATCAATGAAGTGTTATCTCACCGGAAGCTCGATGTCTTTAAACATCTCTTCGATTTCTGCATTAGACTTCAACGAAATCGCCTGCTCAACCACTGGACGCGTTAAGTGCGGTGCAAAACGCTCCATAAAATCGAACATGTAAGAGCGTAAGAATGTACCACGGCGGAAGCCGATGCTCGTGGTGCTCGCGCCAAACAAATGGCTCGCATCTATTGCAACCAAGTCACCGTCCTGCTCTTCATCCACAGCCATGCTTGCAATCACACCCACACCAATACCCATACGAACGTAAGTTTTAATGACGTCTGCATCAGTTGCCGTGAACACCACTCGCGGGGTTAAACCTTCGCGGTTGAATGCTGTATCCAGCTCTGAACGACCAGTAAAACCGAACACGTAAGTGACTAATGGGTAAGCGGCAAGATCACTGATCGTTACTTTGTCTTTCTTCGCTAGTGGGTGGTCTTTAGGCACAACTATTGAACGATTCCAGTGATAACAAGGCAGCATGATGGCATCTTGATATAAGTGAAGAGCTTCTGTCGCAATCGCAAAATTCGCAGTGCCTTTAGCTATCGCCTCAGACATTTGTGACGGTGTACCTTGGTGCATGTGTAACGACACTTTTGGATAACGAGAAGTAAAACCTTTGATGACATCTGGCAGTGCATAACGAGCCTGCGTATGTGTCGTGGTGATATTCAGCGTCCCCATTTCTGGATGGGTGTGCTCTCCAGCCACCGCTTTGATACTTTCTACACGAGCGAGAATTTCTTGAGAGATACGTACAATTTCTTCTCCAGCTGGCGTCACTTGCGTTAAGTGCTTACCGCTACGTTCAAAAATCTGAATACCTAACTCATCTTCCAGCAACCGAACCTGTTTACTAATACCTGGCTGAGAGGTATATAAGCTTTCCGCCGTTGCAGATACATTCAGATTATGGTTTACAACCTCAACAATATACTTCAGCTGCTGCAGTTTCATCGTAATCCCTTACTTATTCATGAGAGAGTTTATTGGCCACTCAAGCGAGCGATATAATAATTAGTTATAACGCGTTCAAATCGAAATGAACAGCAATTTCTAACTTATACCTCAATCACATACTAATAATCTTCAAGCAAGAAACAATATGCACAAAGTTGAGCCAATAAATGACCGAAGTTCTATGATGTGACTTCTATCAGTAACTAAAACGTGGGAGAGACAAAATAATCAAACAAATAAGGTGCCGAGTAAGATAAGATTCATGTATTCTTTAACGCTAGCCGCAGAAAAGTAAAGCAGACGCAAAGATATGAATATTGGTTTAATAATCGCTTTGGTAGCCATCCTACTGGTGTTAATCCTAGGCTATAACATTATGTTGCAATATAAGGTTAAAGTTGAAACCGCAAAAAGGCAGGAATCAGCGCGATATGTAGCCTTGATAGATGGTACTGAAGAGTTGATTGGTCATGCGCACCATATCCCTTTTAGTAAAGAGCTGTTGCTGTGTCTAAACAATCGTATTCTTGACGCGCTAGAGAGCATGCATGAGCTGGACCCGAAGAACAAGCAACTTGCTCAACGTATCGAAAATATGAAGCAGCAGATTACGCAGCTAAAAGAGAATGGTCCTACTGGCGAGAGTACCACTTTCAAGATGCCGAGTAGTGATAAACAAGCTATCGTCATGCTTAAGCTGGTTAAACGACTTCGCGACACTATCCGTAACGAGCACAACAAAGGCCGATTGGATACCCAGACTTACGTCACCGAAAATGCGCGCTTGGAAACGATGCAAATTCGCATCAACATTGAAAATGTCATCAAAAGAGCAAACGACTCTATCGCTCGTGGCCAACCAGGCACCGCGCTTCAACTGCTGCGTAAAGGTATCGATGCTTTGAGCACTAAGAGCGATCCTTATTCTATTCAAGCGAAACAAAAGCTTGAAGAGATGTTAGGTGACTTAGATAAAAAGCGCCAAGATAAAAGCGATGCCGAAATGCAGCAGATTGCTGACAAAGAGCGTGACAATGACATGGAAGCTCTCTTCGGCGAGAAGAAAAAGTGGTAACATTCACTTCAGGTCAAAAAAGGCTGCAATTGCAGCCTTTTTTCTATCCGCAAGACAACGGATATGCCCAATAAAAATGTGAAGTACTAAAACTAAAATGATGAATCTAGACGCCTATCAAGATCTTCTTGCTCCCATTAACCAATTTCTGCGATGCAGTACACCTGATGAATGGGTAGAGGAAGCAAAGAAACCAGAGAACCTTCAAACCATTTTGTTAGACCACCTACTGTGCGAACTAAAAGCTGGCCAATCTGCCATGTTTTTAATTCGTAAGTATGCCGTTGATCAATCCAGTTCACATGCTCTACTTGACTGGTTTAAGCCCTACGAAGATTTTGCTTACCGTAACGTAGGCTCATTGGAAACTTTAAAAGGCAAGAGCAATATTTCTAAGGCAATCATGGCTAAGTCCGACTCACCATATAGCCAAGATTTGATCGATAAGATGGTGCTTTTGATAAAAGAGGAGTTACACCACTTTTATCAAGTTTTAGAGATCATGGAAAGTCGTGGAATTGAGTACAAAAATATTCCAGCAAGTCGTTATGCTAAAGGACTGATTTCGCATATGAAGACTCATGAGCCGGAAACGCTGATCGATAAACTCATCATTGGTGCGTACATCGAAGCTCGATCTTGTGAGCGTTTTGCCAAACTAGCACCACATATGGATGACGATATCGCAAAGTTCTACATTTCTTTATTACGTTCAGAAGCACGCCATTACCAGGATTATCTTGTATTAGCGGAGCAAATCGCAGGCAAAGATATCAGCGAGCGCATCGCCTACTTTGGACGTATAGAGGCAGATTTAATTTCTACGCCAGATACAGATTTTAAGTTTCACAGTGGTATCCCAGCCTAGCGAGCATATTCTCCCAAGGTTGAGCATACTCTGAACTTATATAGACAGAGAATAAATAAGCCGGACATTTCGTCCGGCTTATTTATTGTAGCAATGAGGTTAGGAATAAAGCTGAAACACAACAACTAGAGCTGGAATGAACCCATTCGAGTTTTCAAGTTGTGCGCTAGGCTACTAATCTGCTGACAAGCCACAGCCGTTTGTGAAGCTCCCTCAGCCATCTCTGTTGAAGCACTATTAATATGCTCCACACTGCGATTCAGCTCTTCGGATACAGAATTCTGCTCACTGCACGCCGTTGCGATTTGTGTGCTCATTTGCGCTATGTTATCGACAGAATGTTCAATTTCTTTTATCTGGCTATCAGCGTCATTAACTTGCTCAACACACTGAGAAATACCCTCCTGACAATCACGGCTTGAATGCCCTATTTTACTGCTGCTCTCTTGTAGCTGATTAACAATTTCCACAATTTGTGAAGTGGAGTCTTGAGTGCGTTGCGCCAGAGAACGAACCTCATCTGCCACAACAGCAAACCCACGTCCTTGTTCACCAGCCCGAGCGGCTTCAATTGCGGCGTTCAGTGCTAACAAGTTTGTTTGCTCGGCAATCCCGCGGATCACATCGACGACCACATTGATATTGTTTGAGCTCGATTCAAGCTCACGTGCCAGTTCATCTGATTCTTGGATCGTATGTGATACACGCTCAATTACTGCGATAGTTTGTTGTAACGTCGCCGTTCCTTGCTTTGCCACTTCCGCAGCCGAATAAGCAGAGGTTGCGCCAACTTCGGTATTTTGTGCCACTTCACTTACAGCAGCTTGCATCTCTGTCATCGCAGAAGCCACCGAGCTAAGTTCAATTTGTTGATTTTGCATACCAGAGGCGGTCTGAGAAGAAATAGCACTCACTTCCTCTACTGCTGCCGTTAGCTGAATCGTTGAGTCATTAATCTCAGAAACCAGCGAATGTAAGTTTGTTTGCATACCGACAAGCTCTTTAAGCAACGTTCCTAACTCGTCTTTGCTCAATTCACTTTCGTCGATTTGATTATTCAATTGACCCTTGGCGATTTTAGAAGCGAATTCCAATGCTCGATCAACAGGCCCGCAAATGACTCGAGAAAGCAGCATGGCAGACATTACCATGACCAATGCGACGACGAGCGCACCAACAGCAGCGCTGTATTGTGTAAATGCCGCTTCACTTTGTACTTCTTCACCAATCAAATTCACCAACTCATCGTTCAACGCGAGGGTATCATCCAAGCTGCTCAACGCTTTTGAGTAGGTATCGAAACTCGATAAAATCACATCATTTGCACTTTCAGCATCACCTTGGCTTAGCAGTGCGTTGTAAGTCTTCGTTTCTTTGATGTATTGATTCCAAGTTTCTTTAAAAACGCTAAAAGACTGCGTTTCACGCTTATTAAGGTCGAGCTTTTCGTATTCTGCAATACCAGCCTGCACATCAGAACGCCATTGGTCGAGGCCTTTTAACCACTCACCAATTTTGGGGTGATTTGCGTTTGGCAATAAAGAGAACTCATCTTTACGCACTTTAGTAATATCAACTTGGATACCTTTCAAAATCGCAACAGAAGGTAAACTTTTATCTGTTAACACTGAGATGTCTTTATTCAGTGTTAACAAACCTTGCACCAACATTACTGACACTAAACCAAACACGGCAAAAACGGTTAAATAACTAACCGATATTTTCTTTACGACACTTAAGTCTTTAATACGCATGCACTTTCTCCCCGCAGCCTTTCCAAACCTCTCACTTAAGTGAAAGCTTAACCTCTAAAACACACTGTTTTTTCGCTCGATATCATTGAACGCTCTTATATACATCGGCTTGAGAGATCAAATCTTGACCAGTAATTGATAGTTTTATCACATGCTATTTTAGAGATAGGCTCGTATGCTCCTTATTGTGTCTACATCTTTTCATGAGCGCTTCTCGGCGCAGATCCAAGATCTCATCGATGAGCTTTTCTTTCGCGTTTATCCCAAAATGCTGGGCATAATTTTTTACTTTTGCTATCTCATTAGGCTGCAAGCGGTACACCTCTTTCTTTAAACGCGCTTCTGCTTCACTTCTAATCAGACCTTGCTCTTGTAACAATTTAATGATGGTTTCATCGGTTGGATTTACTGCTCTAGCCATGGTGCTCCATCTATCAATTTGAGTTCTAGCCATATGGCTAGATGAATGACGCCGCACAACTTATAGAGCAAAGATGACAGCTTGATTGCAGTGAATGCAATTCGTTGACTGTTGGTATTATTTTCCACCGCTTCAACGGCAACACACTCAATACCTCCACCCTCACCATTGAATAAAGATCACATTCTGATAACAATTTTCAACACTGGCTTAGATGTCATCCATATTTAACGTGCAAGTAACATTTATAAACAAGAATGATTACTCTAGTTCAAATGATGGAAAAATAAGATGAAATTTTCGCAGTGGAGCCTTTTATTAAGTAGCTTGATAGCGTTACCCAGCATTGCAGATACCGACGTTTACCTAACGAATAACTCTGATCAACCGTTAACTATTCAAGTAAAACATGAAGGTAGTGATTTGCTTCAATACGGAGACGAGTGGCAACAACATGTGCAGGTACTTGGTCCGTGGGAAACTAAATCTGTATTAAGCTTCAACCGCTGGGAGGGCGTGAAATCAAATCAAACTTACCGTTTTGAAACGGTGGTTTCTAGCCCCGAAGGTGAAAGCATAACACTCAATCAAATAATGGAAGGCCATTGGTACAATTCGACCATTGAATACGGCTTATCCGCAGCCGATGTCGAGTTATCTCTCAAAGATGATCGTAACATTCATCGTGCCAACACTAACGCTTTTGGTACGAGAGAAACCGAACTGGCATTTAAGTCAGACAGTACCGCTCGATATGATGATCTTTACTACACCATCACGCCAAGCAAGGTAGCGGAGTCTGTCGACAACGAAGAACAAAACCTTAAGTTGATGACTTATAACATCTGGGCGTTGACGGCTATTGCATCGCACATTGGAGATCGTTACGAACTGATTCCTCAACATGTAAAAGGTTACGATGTTTTGGCGCTGCAAGAGGTGTTTGCCAGCGGCCGTGAAGCATTCTTACGTGAGTTAGCCAAGGAATATCCTTACCAAACAAAGATGTTAGATAAAGAAGGCGTTAATATTCATGATGGTGGCGTAATCATAGTTAGTCGCTACCCTATCGTGAATGAAGCGCAATATGTCTTTCCCGATTGCTCTGGTACAGACTGCTTTGCCGATAAAGGCGTAAATTATGCGGAAATAATTAAAGGTGGTCAGGCTTACCATGTGTTTGCTACCCATACCGCATCTTTCGATACAGACACCGCCCGTGAGTATCGTCAGCGCCAGTTCAAACAAATCCGCGCACTCGCCCAATCTCTTGACATTCCTTCAAGCGAAACTGTGGTATACAGCGGCGACTTTAACGTCAACAAAAGAAAGTTCCCTGGTGACTACCAACAAATGATCGCTAACTTAAGTGCCATAGAGCCTCACTACTCTGGTTACACGGAGTCAACCTTTGATCCCCGTATCAATAACTTCGCAGGTGAAGCGTTATCAGGTGGCGAAAACGTGGAATACCTTGACTATGTTATGGTGAGTAGTGAATACGGGGTGAAATCATTCAATGACAACCGTGTAGACGTGCCGCGCACAACCGCAGAGAGTTTATGGAAACACTATAACCTTTCTGACCATTTCCCAGTAAGCGCAACAATCAAGCCATGAAGAAAATCGCTTTGATAATCATGTCCGCCATTATGGCGGGCATGATATTTTTAACTTTCAATCACGATGTTCAAAAAAAAGAGCTCGCTTCCTCTCCTTCCCCTAAGACAAAAAATCAGAGTGTCTCCAGTACATCACCACAAACAAGCAGCATCGTGCCCGATACGGATACTTCACCACAAACAGCTAACCTCCCTTCCACAGTTCAAATAACGACTGAGCGATTAACTCAACTCAAAGGCAGGAAACTTGTCGCTGAACTTGAGACGTTTTGGCATGAGTGTATGTTGAACCGTAGTTGTGAAGAGCAGATCGCCTTGTTTGAGGCGCATTTATCTTCAGCTCGATTCCAGCTTTTGGCGAACTACCCTCAGCTCAGCAGCCAATGGCAAGAGAGTGTAGGAAATTTGTTATTTGATAAGCAACAATCACTGGCGTCGCGTATTGCACAGCTGAAGAACGAAGCAAGAAGCATCTGGGGAGAATTGGCTGATGTTGTTTTCGCGGATGAGTTCGCGCTGTACGATTTCAACTTAGAAGCCCAAAAGCTGGACACTCAAAGCCCAGATAACTTTTTGCGAGCTTTCGAGCAACTCACCATTGACTGGCAAGAACATGCAGGTGCTATCGGGCTAACAAGCGACCAGGAAAAATATGAGCGTGCGGTCACCCTGATTCCTAATAGTATGAGCCTACCAGATCGCTTGGCGCTCATCGCAGAGCTAGAACGAACTTACTTAACGAAAGAAGAAAGTAAAAACATTCATGCTCGTCAGCAGCAAATTACAGAGCAAAAAAAACAAGTCAAAGATTACCAACAAGCATTACAACAACTTGAGTCCAAGCTAAGAACGCAAAGAGCTTCTAGCCATTCAAATTTGTCAGAACCGGAATGGCAAAGCTATTACCAACAAGAAGTCGCGGATTTTCGTCGTGAATTTTTTTCTTCTTAACAATGCGCTTTGACTGACTGGGAACTTAAAAAGGCACGTTGCTAACCAGCCGTCGTGCCTTATGTTCAACTCTCTACTTTTAATTCAGAACAAATTTAAACCAAATACATCTTTCACATCAAATAGCACTTTTTCGGTTTTCTCGCGAGAACGCTCACTACCTTGTTTTAAAATATCAATCAGCTGCGCTTTATCATTCAAATACATAGCGCGCTTTTCTCGAATAGGGCGAAGCATCTCTTGTAAGCATTCTTCTAACACTTTCTTGGTCAAACCATCACCTAACCCACCTCGTCGATAATGGTCTTTTAGCTGTTCGACATAATTTTTATCAGGATGAAAAGCATCGAGGTAGATGAATACAATATTCCCTTCGACTTGGCCAGGGTCCTCAATTTTCAGATGATTGGGATCGGTATACATAGATTTCACTGCCGCGGAAATCTCCTTTTCGGAGGCCCCTAAGTTGATTGCGTTCCCCATGCTTTTAGACATCTTATTTTTACCGTCAGTACTCGGCAAACGAGGTGCATCGCTAAGTAATGGACGGCATTCTCTAAGAACCTCTTTTCCACCCAGATGGTTTATTTTTCTCACGATTTCATTAGTTTGCTCTAACATCGGCAGTTGGTCATCACCCACTGGTACTAGCGTCGCATGAAACCCCGTAATATCGGCAGCTTGAGAAATTGGATATGTTAAAAAGCCAGCAGGAATAGAGCGTTCAAAGCCTTTACTTTGAATCTCATTTTTAACCGTGGGGTTTCGCTCTAATCGTGCGATAGAAACAAGATTACTGTAATACATTGTCAACTCGGCTAACGCTGGAATTTGAGACTGCAACGTGATCGTAGTTTGAGCGGGGTTGATACCAACAGCCAAATAATCTGCAACGACATTGAGAATATTAGAGGATACCTTTGATGGATTATGCGCGTTATCCGTCAACCCTTGCATGTCCGCGACCAAGATCGTTTGCTCGTGCTCCGTTTGCAATTTGACTCGTTGTTGCAATGAACCAATATAGTGCCCTAGGTGTAATGGACCTGTTGCTCGATCTCCGGTAAGTATAATTTCACGCTGAGATGTATTTTTATGGCTATTCATATTTGTCTCCAAGTATTTAATAGATCGCTACTGGAGATAAAAAGATCAAACACTCTTAGCTACCATCCAGCAGCTTAAGAATGTAAGTATTCCGCGCCGCTCTATTTAGAGCGCCACCAAGAGAAGGTTGTTAATGAAGGGCGAACGTGTATTTTCATGTTTTTTAAACTAACAGCACACACCGCAGAACTCAATCTGTTTTGTACTGAATTAGTGTGAGTGTTCCAACAGCGAATTAAGAGGATTACATTGGTAAAGACATCGCAATGACCAAAACCGCACCAAATACCGAACCAGAGACAAACGCACACAGTACAGTTTTGTTGTGTTTCCTTTTCATTGATGAACTCCTATCCATAACTACGATGACCAGCCCTCACATCTAATACGCATGTGGATGCATCACGACAACGAGTTAACCAACATATCGCACGTAGGACCAGTACCGCTTTGTTAAATTGGGACCTCGTCCATAACTTGGAGTGTAAATGACTCCGGAACCTACAACAGAAGAAAATTTCATCACGTTACTGTCCTACCCTCCGGGTTTGTGGCTTAATAGGCAACAGGAACACTTTTTTCTTTTGCTGCGGATACTTACATGGAAGCTGTTTTACATCAGTTGCAATTCTCTTTGTCGATAACCGGACCTATCTGTTTGATGTTGGTACTTGGCGTTCTTTTTAAGCGCTTTGGTCTAATCAACGATAATTTTATCGAAGTAGGCTCTAAACTGGTGTTTCAAGTTACCTTGCCTGCAATGTTATTTGTCAGCATTGTGGCTTCAGAACACGACTTTTCCGCGGCAAGTGGATTCGTCAATTTCGGCGTCATCGCTAGTATTTCGTTTTTCATTTTCACCTACCTTTCCGTCAAACTTCTGTTCAAAGCATCGCCTGACCAAGGCGTTCTCATCCAAGGTGGGTTCCGAGCAAATACAGGTATTATTGGTATCGCTTACGTTGCCAATGCGTATGGTTCTCAAGGTGTGGCGCTAGCTGCGCTCTATGTCGCGGTCACCACATTTATTTATAACGTCCAAGCGGTAATTTGCTTATCGCCCAAGGGGGCAACGTCTGCCTCGCAAGCAGCAAAGATGATGGGCCGAACACTGACTAGGAATCCGCTCATAATCTCCATTGTTCTAGGAATGGCTTTTTATTTACTCGCTATTCCAGTACCGAATGTGGTTATTGATGCAGGAGACTACTTGTCCAAAATGACATTGCCTTTGGCGCTGTTGTGTACGGGTGGCTCACTTGACTTTAGCTTGATGAGAAAAGAGAAAGGTCCATCTTGGTTTGCGAGCAGTTACAAGCTCATCGTAGCGCCAGTCATCATCACCATGGGAGCTTACTTAGTAGGATTTCGAGGAATTGAGCTAGGTATTCTTTTCTTTATGAACGCCTCTCCAGTCGCTGCTGCCAGCTATGTCATGGCGCGTTCCATGGGAGGCAATGCCACGTTAGCTGCAAATATCATCGCACTCACTACGGTGCTTTCTACCGTGACCTGTACGTTGGGCATCCTATTTCTTAAGTTCTACAACTTAATATAATTGGTCCGCGATAAAATAAAGACGCTAGACGGCATTGATGTCAGTTACTGGTCGTGATTCGCAAAAGTGAGCTTTCTTACCAGACGAAAAAATTCACTCACTTCAGATTCCGACAAACAAGAAAAAAACTCTTTCTGTAAATTCGTCATGATTTGATGAACTTGCTTTAAAGCATTTGCTCCCTCTTTTGTCATGCTTAGCATTTTAAGGCGCTGATTCGATTTACTTTTAGAAACTTGAACAAACCCTCTCTTTTCCAGATTGTCCACCATCCGCTTTGCTACACTTCGCTCAGTTCGAACCGCATCAGCCAACGCTTGCTGGCTCATAGGTTGAAATTCTTCTAAAGCGGCCAGTGCACTTGCCATTTCTAGTGTCATCAAATTTTGCCGAGACAGCTCGGCTTGGGCACGATTGCGGTACATGCGCTGCATCACACCGCAGACAAACATAGGGCTTTGATCCAAAACGGAAATTGGGGAAATTTTCTGATCTTTCATCGTCGTTTTTCTTCTTTAGGCTTTCATTCGGCCGAAAAGGCTGTGCTGATACTGCACACAACACGCCGTCTTTCAGGCTCGCGTCATAGACGGTAACCACCAAGTGAAAACATAAAATAAAGAGCGCCGAAGCGCCCTTTAATCGTGTTTATTATCACTAGTATAACTCAGTTAAAACAACCAAGTCCTACTCGCTTTGCTGAGTGGGTTTAGTGCTGGTCTCAGACAACTCTGCCTCCGACTCTTTTCTCGCACGTCGATCAAACAATCGCTCAACCACTACAAAGAAGATTGGGACGAAGAATATACCCAATATCGTGGCACTGATCATGCCACCAAGTACGCCGGTACCTACTGCGTTTTGACCTGCCGATCCCACACCTGAACTGATAGCAAGTGGTACCACACCCAAACCAAAAGCAAGCGATGTCATGATAATTGGGCGCAGACGAACGCGAACAGCATGTAAGGTTGCTTCGATAAGCCCAGCGCCTTTCTCATAGTAGTCCTTTGCAAACTCAACAATCAGAATGGCGTTTTTGGTTGCCAAGCCGACCGTAGTTAATAAGCTCACCTGGAAGAACACATCGTTATCCATACTGCGCGTCATTACCGCAAGCACAGCACCAAGCACACCAAGAGGAACAACTAACACCACGGCGAAAGGTACTGACCAACTTTCATACAAAGCGGCAAGAACTAAGAATACGACGAGGATAGATAGCGCATATAGCATCGGCGCTTGGTTTCCGGAAAGGCGCTCTTCATACGAAATACCATTCCAGTTCACCGTGAAACCTTCTGGTAGCTTTTCTACCATTGCTTCAATTTCTTCCATGGCTTCACCAGTACTTACACCAGGAGCTGCACCGCCTTGAATATTCATTGCTGGCAAACCATCAAAGCGCTGCAAAAGAGGAGAACCATATGTCCACTCGCCACTCGCAAAAGCAGAGAAAGGCACCATCTCTCCCTTAGCGTTGCGTACGTACCATGAATCGAAGTCTTTTGGCTGCATGCGGTATTCCGCATCACTTTGCACCATCACTTTCTTCACACGACCGCGGTCAATATAATCGTTAATGTAAGCCCCGCCCCATGCAGCTGACAGGATTTGGTTTACGTCATTGATACTGACATCCAAAGCACGAAGTTTGACGTGGTCAATGTTCACTTTGTACATTGGCGCATCTGCCTGACCGTTTGGACGAACACCGACAAGTTTCGGGTTTTGTGCTGCCATGCCCAGAAGTTGCCCTTGAGCCGCAACTAATGCATCGTGCCCTTTATTCAACGAGTCTTGGAGATAGAAATCGAAACCTGTCGAGTTACCTAGCTCTTGAATCGCTGGAGGGGCGAACGCAAACACCAAAGCTTCTTTAATGGTAGAGAAGTACCCCATCGCTCGGCCCGTAATGGAAGCCGCATCAGCGCCAGGCGCTTCACGCTCAGACCAATCTTTCAGGCCGATAAATGCCATCCCCATGTTTTGGCCTTGACCTGCGAAACTAAAGCCCGCAACAGAGAAGACGGATTTTACATTGTCTTTTTCGTCTACTAGGTAAAAGTCACGCATTTTCTCAAGTGTTTTTTCCGTCTGTTCTTGTGTTGAGTTAGGCGGCAAAATAGCCATTGAGAATACTGTGCCTTGGTCTTCATCTGGCAAAAATGACGTTGGAAGGTTCATAAATAACCAGCCAGCACCTGCACTCATTGCCAAAAATACAACCAACATGCGACCTGTGCGTTTTAGAAGTTTGGCAACGCCGGTTTCATAGCCTGCTGTCATCGCATCAAACTTGCGGTTAAACCAGCCAAAGAAGCCTTTCTTCTCTAGAAGCTCAGCATCGCCTTTTTTCAGCAACGTAGCGCACAATGCCGGAGTCAGAATTATCGCAACCAAAACGGAAAGCGTCATAGCCGCCACAATAGTTATCGAGAACTGACGGTAAATAACCCCGGTAGAACCAGACATAAACGCCATAGGGACGAATACCGCTGAAAGCGTCAACCCCACACCAATCAGGGCACCAGTGATCTGCCCCATCGATTTTTTGGTCGCTTCTTTGGGCTCTAAACCATCTTCATGCATCACACGCTCGACGTTTTCCACCACAACGATGGCATCATCCACCAGCAAACCGATAGCCAGAACCATCGCGAACATGGTTAACGTGTTTACGCTAAATCCAGTCGCGTACAAAATAGCGAAGGTTCCGAGCAATACGACAGGCACTGCGATCGTTGGAATGATCGTCGCACGGAAGTTCTGCAAGAACAGGTACATGATTAAGAACACAAGAAGAATAGCTTCTAATAGCGTTTTAACCACTTCTTGAATCGAGGCTTTGACGAATGGTGTTGTTTCAAATGGGTAAGCAATCTGCAACCCTTCTGGGAACGTTGCACTCAGTTGTTCTAAGCGCTCTTTTACCGCATTGGCTGTCTCAAGCGCGTTTGCGCCAGTACCTAATGAAATACCTAACCCCGATGCTGGGAAGCCATTATATTGGCCTCGAATATCATAACTTTCTGCACCACGCTCAACGCGAGCTACATCTTTCAAATAAACATTCGAACCACTGGCGTCGGACTTAAGAATGATGTCTTGGAACTCTTCTACACTGCTCAAACGACTTGCAGAAGAAATCGTAGCATTCAACAACTGACCCTCCTGCGCAGGTGCCGCACCAAGTTGACCTGAAGAAACTTGCGCGTTCTGTTCACTGATTGCATTTGCTACGTCGATCGCGGTCAAGTTGAATTGCGTAAGCTTAAATGGATCCAGCCAAACTCGCATCGCATACTGCGCACCAAACGCCTGCACTTGTCCTACGCCAGTTACACGACTTATCGGGTCTTGAATATTCGTTACAACAAAGTCGCCGATATCGTTTTCTGTAAAGTCAGGATCTTCAGAATAAACTGCGACAACCATGAGAAATGCCGTATTGGATTTATTGACGACAATACCTTGGTTTTGTACCTCCATCGGCAATGAAGTCAATGCCAATTGCAGTTTGTTCTGCACCTGTACTTGCGCGATATCAGGATCAGCTTCGCTATCAAACGTCAGGGTAATTGTCGCATTACCAAATGCATCACTGCTCGATGATAGGTAGCGAAGGTAATCTAATCCTGTCATGTTTTGCTCGATAACCTGCGTTACCGAGTCTTCAACGGTTTTTGCTGATGCACCTGGATAGCGAGCACTGATGGTGATCGTCGTCGGTGAAATCGTTGGGTATTGCGAGACGGGTAAATTGAATAATGACATTACCCCCGCCAACATCGTTAGAATCGCGAGAACCCAAGCAAATACCGGACGATCGATAAAAAATCGTGCCATGATTACTCCTGTTCACCGTTTTGGATAGTTACCGAACTGCCTGGCCCTACCTTTTGTAAACCGGCGGTAATGACTTTATCACCCGCGTTCAAACCATCAATAATGCGCCATTGGCTATTGATCGCTTCGGCAGTCTTCACTGGTTTCGCTTCCACTTTGTTCTCGCCATTAACCGTCATCACTGTCGCTTTACCTGTCGCATCACGAGATACCGTATTTTGTGGTATTAGAATCGCATCAGGGTCGACACCAGTAATGACCGTCGCACGAACAAACATTCCAGGTAGCAACAAACCGTCAGGGTTTGGGAATTCGGCACGAAGCGTCACGCTGCCCGTACTTTCGTTCACATTGACCTCAGTAAATTTCATTGTGCCTTTGTGTTCGTAAGTGCTGCCATCTTCAAGCATCAATGTAACTTGCGCAGAGTCATCTTCTTGCATATGGCCTTGGGAGAGTGATGCTTTCAAACGCAGCAGTTGCGCGGATGATTGCACAATATCAACATTGATAGGGTCAAGCTGCTGAATGGTCGCTAATTTGTCAGCTTGGTTAGCCGTAACCAACGCACCCGCTGTCACACTCGATTTACCGATCACCCCGCTAATCGGAGCTTTGACTTGCGTATAATCTAAGTTGATTTTTGCTGTGTTGATCTTGGCTTTTGCGACTAGGACCTGCGCTTTCGCTTCTTTGTATGCCGCTTCTGCTTCATCCAAGTCTTGTTGGCTGATGGATTTTTTGGTGATCAAGGTTCTGTAACGCTTCACCGTGGCATAGGTCGACTCTGCCGCAGCTTGCGCACGGATTAATTCCGCTTCAGCGCTCAGCAAATCCGCCTGAAATGATGAATCATCAATTTGATATAGCGACTGTCCTTGTTCAACAAGGCCACCTTCAACAAAATTTCGCTCCGAAATAATGCCAGTGACTTGCGGACGAACTTCTGCTTCTTTGAATGCTCTGCTACGACCCGGCAACTCTACTGTCAATGCTTGGCGCGTTGGCTGCACTGTTAACACTTCTACTTCGGTTACGGGCGCAGGCCCCCCACCTTGGCTCGATCCTTCTTCGCTAGGTTGACATCCAACCACAAAAAGGCTCGACGCAATCAGCAGAGATAGCGTGGTTTTACGTCTCATGAATTTTTCTCTCTTATCTACCGACAAGCCTTCAAGATTCCTTATTAAAAGCTTCTAGAATGACTTAATAATGACTAATGGATGTATATCCAGAACAAATTAATTAGGATGATAAATACCCAGTGTTGTACATACAACAAAATTTACAGTTCTATACGCTTACGAAAAACGTTTATGGTAAAGGTGTTATGAAGTTCTCAAATTTGAAGATTTTGGGTTGGAAATCACATTTTCCTGTGTGCAATTGCAATGGTTAAAAAGCAGCAAAAGTGATGATAAAAGCATCATCACGCTGTACAGAGTTTGTTACCGCTGTCTAGGGTTATTTGCCCACTCTGGTATACGAACTAAAGTGAGAAAGGAATGTAAATATAGTCGAAATTTCACAAGTCAGGTTCGCCACTTATCTAAAAAATAACCCGCTAAGAAGCGGGTTATTTCGTCAGTGAGATTGCTGTTCTCAGCTTATACTTTGAACTGACTGACCTGATGATCTAAACGTTGAGTTTGCTCTGACAACATGGCTAAAGAAGCTTGCGCTTGGTTTACGATTTCCACAATTGAAGTGCTACTGTCTGCAATGCCTTGTACGTTGCTATTTACTTCGTCACTTACTGTACTTTGCTGGCTCGCAGCCGTTGCAATGTGTGTATTCATCTCGTTCATACGTGAAATCGCGTTCAAGATTTCAGAAAGGGATTCACTCGCTCGGCCAGCGGACTTGATCGTTTCATCACTGCTATTTTGGCTACCGAGCATCACTTCTACAGCTTGTCCTGCACCAGATTGTAGCTTTTCAATCATGGTTTGGATTTCTCCCGTACTCTGTTGCGTACGACTGGCTAAAGAACGAACCTCGTCCGCTACCACAGCAAAGCCTCGCCCTTGCTCTCCAGCGCGAGCCGCTTCAATGGCTGCGTTAAGCGCTAATAAGTTTGTTTGCTCGGCAATACCACGAATTACATCCAGTACGGACGCAATGTTACTCACATCATGATCCAATGTGTTAATGACGTGGCTTGCGCTTTCGATTTCACTTGCGAGGCTGCGAATTGAGCTAACCGTTTGATCCAAAATAACATTGGTATTGGTAAGTTCATCATTCGCTGTTTGGCTCGCAACCGCGGCTTCGTTAGCGCTATCGCTTACATTTCTGCTGGTGACTTGCATTTCGTGCACTGCCGCCGCTACCGCCTCACTATCTTTTTGCTGAGAAACGGTCGAGTTCGCGATGGTCTTGGTCAACGAGCTAAGATTTGCCATTTCGTTACGTAGGGTATTTGAGCTTTCAATTACCTGAGCGACTGTCACTTGAATTTTGGACACAAACTGGTTAAATGCGTCTGCTAAATTGCCAATTTCGTCTTGTGTTTTTACATCGATTCGCTGACTTAGATCACCTTCACCGGACGCAATTTCTGTCATCGCATTTTTAATATCATTGATAGGCTTCACAACCGTTTGCAACAACAAAAACGCCATCGCAATAGCGGCCAGAATAACAATCACAATGCCCGCTTCAAGAATGAGTTCTGCTCTTGTTGCAGCCGCTGATATTTCGTCCTTCAATTGGCTTTGCTTTTCTTCTATTGCATCTTTTACAACGTTAAGCTGCGCTCTAACCTCGATAAATTGGTCTTCAAAGGTATGTTTGTGCTCATTGTAGTAACCACGCCATTGAGATTGAGGTAAACGTAGCATCGCCTCATAACTTGCTAACCATTTTTCACCCAAAGAGACAAGCGTTCGAACTTCATTACCATGTGTAGAAGGCGTCACACCGGCTTGCGATAGCTCAATCATTTGTTCCATACGCGGCAGCGCTTTGTATGCGTTGTCTTTGTATTCACCGATGTGGTGATCAATATCGGTTTGAGTATCAGAAAGAGCAACACCTTGGATTGCAGATGTAGCTTGGTAAAGATCGCGGTAAGCATCCTCAATCGTTAATAAGTTCGGCACGATCTGTTCGTTGAGTGTCTCACTCAATTCAGATTGCTTCCAACTTGTCATAACGTTTAATACAGAGCTCACAATAAACAATCCAATAATCAATGACAGCGGAATCACTATCTTCTGCTTGATCGTTAAGTTCTGGAACATGAATAGACTCTCTTTATTTATGGTATACAAACTGCCGGAAATTATATCAAACAAATAGAGTATACTATTAGGTAAAAGAGGCTATTCAACATGAAATCTAATGACTTTTTGACAAGGGTTCTAATTTCAACAATTAGTTGATTTTATACAAAATTTAACAAAGAGATCTTTTCAAAAGATGCAAATTAAAATGCTCTTTCAAAACGAAAAATATGTAACAGAAAGTGAATTAAAAGGGACCACATTTTGAAGAATAGATCGACTCAATGATTTACTGAGAACACATACAAAACACAGTTCTTGGATTGAGCACCACCGCGGAATATGCAAAGGTCCGAACATTTCTTCTAAAGCTCAAAAAAACCATTGTTTATCTGACGTATTTAAGGGTACTCCTTGATGATGTTAGTCGTGATGTTGGCAGACAGGATGCTTACAAGTTTTCGAAGTTAACCAGTAGCACAGTGAACGATTCAGATTTTCTTGAGCGCCAAGGCAATAAAAAAGTTTGCTATTTTCCTCTCAAGAGACGCATTAAAGAAAATAATGCAACCTAGTCACAAAGTCTTGCTACATCTTCAGAAAAGAATGATGTTGCTAAACAAATCTGGTGCAGCATACACATTGAAGCTAAACTCGTTTAAGGAACTTTTTCATATCAATATGAGAAAACATAGATTTCTCAAAGTTACACCGACCATTCAACGATTAAACTAATGTTAGCGTACCGGTACGTCCAAAAACTCCATGCATGAACCATTTGAAAGAGCCAAAATGTTCCAACCCAACTTCGCCTCAGTGGAGTGGCGAGTCGTTTCGCTCGCTCTCCTACTCTCTCTTCCTAACACAGCTCAAGCGGATCCACTAGATAAGGAAATTAGCAACCTTCTCCAACAACGTTTTTCTATCGCGGTTTTGCTGTCCGACACTGACGCAATTGCGTTTGGTATTGGCGACTTTGATCCGAATGCATTATTTGATACCGCCAACCCAGAGTTCGGGACTGACGAGTCAATCAATGAACGTCGAAGCAAATCCGTATATGTTCTCCCTTACACGACTAACTTTGACATAGAGGGCAGCGAGGACTTACATGAGCTGTCGTTTAAGGCATTTACGATACAAACAGAGAATGATCTCAAACTATTCGGCACAAGTAAGGATCTTCTCAAGGAAAGGACATACGGTGCATCGATTGGTTATGGGTATCTATACAAAGCAAGTGAAAACGTCACCCTTAGCACCAGAACGACGACTCACCTTATGCGTTATAAAAACTCATTCTCTACCGATAATAAACTTTCATCCATCATTGGAAGAATCCTAGACGGCCGTGCCGTTAACGTTTCAGCATGGGCGGCAATAGTTCAACCATCCATTAAAGCCAAATACACGTCTCCCACAATTTGGGGGAAATGGCATGCCAGTTCGACATTGAATTCATTCATTGGGCACAGCTGGGGAAGCGCAAATAACGGCAATATAGGCAACCCTAAAGGTTGGTACCTATCTAATGAAATCACCGGTTACTACAATATTTATCACGGTGAGCAGGCTTTATTTACCGGGATTAAAAGAGTCGACCTTTCGCATGATTTAAGCGATGAACTGGGAAGTCCGCATTACTACGAAGCTTCTATAGGATGGCTATTTTATGCACCAAAGCCCTTTGATTGGTTGGACAATTTCGGCATAGGCGTTAACTTCAACTACGGCTCGACTCTCAGAGGCGGCAGCATTCAGCTTTACTACAACAAACAATAAAGCCGTCAATACAGGAACCAGTTGGTAGCATATATAACAAGAAGAACGAGAAGACACAAAAGGAATGGCAGAGTTAGCGTCTTCGCAAACTTTTTCATGAGACTTGGGTTATCAAACACCACACCTTCCGCTTCTCTTACCCTTCGCTCTTCGTCAAAATGCCATTTAATGGCTAAGTAGGCTCCTATCCCTAATACAATAAGCTTAAAAGCTCCAGCAAAGTAAGGAAAGAAATTAGCCCAACTGTCATTCATTATCCATCTCCATCAAATTCAATATCAGCTTTGCGGTGGCAGAATCCAAGATTCATGTAGAATGCCCCCCTCAAAGTCAGACTCTCTGGCTAGCGCCAGTCTACTGCTCGAGATAGCTGTCCACAACTCTCTTTACCATATCGGCATCTATTAATTATTTAATAAATAATAAGAAAGACACTAGCACACTTGCTGAAAAGTAAGTGTCAGTTTGGATTGAAACTCATCAGAAATCGAAAATGGTCCGCAGTCGACTTGTTGATCTAGTGAAAGCCGAATTACCTAGCGCCAAATCGTTCGCTAGTATAAAAATGTAGCCTATCGCACTTCTGGTCGAGTGCTAACGAACTTATGATGCATATGTCATTAGCAGTGCAATTTTAAGTTTATCAATTAGCTAAAGTTTCCCACCTTAACTGCCAGTAAGTTTGCTGTGTTTGAGATGATCTCGACATGACTAGTGTATAAATAGTATGGAGGTTCAAAGTGAAGGCAAGGCAATTTTCCTTACTAAAAATATTGTTTTTGTAATTTTATTTCAGGATTATCGAAACCATCATAAGGATAATTCGAACTAATCTTAATCCATGCTCCTTCAGTTACATTTGCTTTCTTTTACTCACTTCTCGCGACTATTAGTGGCATTTTGAGACAATTTCCTACACTCCTTTCTTTCCCTTAGTTGATATAAATCATGGTTAGAAGAAAACAGAATCACCTGTATTTCTCGATACATGAATCCAAACTGCCCGACTTTTCGTAACTAAATTACAGATAGACACGATTTTTAGTATGGCACGTTTTTGAGGAACCAAGATGTTAGATACCCTCATGCTGTCGCGGATCCAGTTCGCGGCCAATATCAGCTTTCATATTCTCTTCCCGACCATCACCATCGCGTTGGCATGGATGTTGGTGTTTTTCAAGTGGCGATATAACCGCACCCAAGCCCCCGTATGGCTCGATGTTTATTACTTCTGGGTCAAGATATTCGCTCTTACTTTCGCCTTAGGTGTAGTATCCGGCATTACGATGAGTTTCCAGTTTGGTACCAACTGGCCAGGCTTTATGGAACGAGTCGGTAACGTAGCAGGACCATTGCTCGGATACGAAGTGATGACCGCCTTCTTTATGGAAGCCACCTTCCTTGGCGTGATGCTTTTTGGACGAGGACGAGTGCCGGAATGGGTTCATACTCTCGCCACCGTTCTGGTTGCTGTTGGGACAAGTATGTCCGCGTTTTGGATTCTAGTGCTTAACAGCTGGATGCACACACCAAGTGGCTATGAAGTGATTGACGGAATTGTACATGTAACCAGTTGGAAGGAAGTTATTTTCAATCCTTCTTTACCTTACCGTCTTCTGCACACGCTATTAGCATCGGCGCTGACTGCCAGCTTCTTGATTGCGGGTATTTCGGCTTATCAAATAATGAAAAAGCCAGATCATCGCTCAGCCAAACTTGGCCTAAAAGTCGCGCTGTTCGCGGCGGCTGGATTCATCCCAATTCAAATCTTTGTCGGTGACCTTCACGGGTTAAACACGCTTGAACATCAACCTGCAAAAATCGCAGCGATGGAAGGCGTGTGGGAGACCGAGCAAGGCGCGCCTCTTCTTCTGTTTGCGATGCCAAATGAAGAAACTCGCAGCAATGATTTTGAAGTGGGCATCCCAAAGCTGGCGAGTTTGATTCTTACGCATGACTTAGATGGGGAAATCCAAGGACTTAACGAGTTTGCACCTGACCACCCGCCAGTGAAGCCCTTGTTCTTTGGTTTCCGCGTGATGGTTGGTGTTGGTGTCCTTATGTTGCTTGTTAGCTGGTATGGCGCGGTGAAGCTAGCACGTAAAAAAGCGCTACCTAAACCTTACCTGTACACGGTATTAGCCATGACGTTCTCTGGTTGGATAGCCACACTGGCGGGTTGGTATGTTACTGAGATTGGTCGACAACCTTGGTTGGTCAGCGGTGTATTGCGTACATCAGAAGCCGTCACCACGGTTGCGAGCAGTAGCGTGATGACTTCGCTCATTATGTACTTAGCCATTTATGCTGCATTGCTGGTTGCGTACATCCATACCCTATTCTATTTGGCGCGCAAAGACGTTGCAGCCCATGAAGTCCCACTGACACAACAAGAGGCCTAATCATGCTCGACTATCTACCAGAAATTTATCTTCTGCTGCTTGGCTTCTCGGTCTTTATGTATGCCGTGCTCGACGGCTACGATCTTGGCGTCGGTATCCTTTTACCGAGTGATAATGAAGCGCAACGTGACCGAATGATAGCGTCTATCGGCCCTTTCTGGGATGCGAATGAAACGTGGTTGGTGTTAGCCGTCGGTATTCTGCTGATTGCCTTTCCTACTGCTCATAGCTTGATTTTGACGGAACTTTATATGCCGACCGCGATTATGCTTATCGCACTGATCATGCGTGGCGTGGCGTTCGACTTCCGAGCCAAAGCGAACTCGGATCATAAACCTCACTGGGATTGGTGCTTCAGAATTGGCTCGTTAGTCACCGCGCTAACCCAAGGCTACATGGTGGGTCGTTACATCATGGGATTTGAACAATCAACCGAAGCATTTGGCTTTGCTTGGTTAAGCGCACTTTGTGTAGCGGCGGCGTACGTTTACATCGGTGGCGCATGGTTAGTACTAAAAACGGAAGGTGATTTGCAAATACGCTCGGCCCGTTGGTCTCGCCGTGCTGGTTGGTTAGCAGCCTTAGGAATCTTGGTGGTTAGCGTTGTAAACCCAATTGTAAATCAACAAGTTGCCTTGCGTTGGTTCAGCTTCCCAGAAATCTTGTTGCTTGCCCCAGTTCCGTTAATTGTATTGGCAACCATCTTCCTAGTTGATCGCTATTTGCGTCAGGTTCCAATGGTGAATGATCTGGGTGTGCGCTGGCCTTTCTTTGGTGTCACTGTCATTTTCGCGTTGAGCTTTCTCGGGCTTGCGTATAGCTTCTTCCCAGAAGTTGTGCCGGGATTAATGACCGCACAACAAGCTGCCTCCTCGCCTGCGACGTTAATAATCGTGGGCTACGGTGTGATGATTGTTATGCCGGTGATATTGCTTTACACCTTTGTGGTATACCGGATCTTCAAAGGCAAAGCGACAGAACTTAGCTACAAGTAGGAAAGGGAATTCCTCAACAAAGCGCCGCTGCTCATGCGGCGTTTTTTTGCAGTACTCAACGACTAAAGTATCTACCCAAGGCGACTGAGTGGGAACGCTGAGAGAATGTAGCGGCAGCCAGTAGTTTGTTCCTAACTAGAACGAGATAACCGTTTCTCAACTATAGCGATACAGGCACAAAAACAGAAAGAATATTTGATGTTACAAAAGGTAGACCGCCACTTTAAAACGCTTTGAGTATTTTTTGCGCTCAATGTGGTGCAAGTATACTTATGCTTTTTATGACTTGTGAACACTCAATTGCATGTTATGTTGCTGTTGAAATCGTACATGAAATAAGGACAAGAACATGAAGATAAGATGCAAAACGACGCAAAGCATTGAAAAATTTAACCCTGATGACCTCAATCTAAACACAGATCTCTTTGGTATGATTGCTGTTGTATTCGTGTTCATGGCTGTTTTGCTTAGCATCTAGTAGCACTACGTTCATTCTTGTGGCCGTATTCATACCTCATGTGATATGGGTGCTAAATTCTAGATTAAAGCGGATGTGCTAACCCGCACCAATCAGATTATGGCTGCCTCTGTATAGCATCTTCAATTTTGGCGTTGTATAGAGGTGAGATGTGAATAGTTGGCTTGTAGATAGAATGGCGCTTGCACCTTGAGCACTCTTGTGTACTTTCAATTACGCATTACTTTAGTGTAGATACGAAAAAAGGCCTGACAAATCAGACCTTTTAGAATGTGGCGGTGAGTGAGAGATTCGAACTCTCGATACGTTGCCGTATACACACTTTCCAGGCGTGCTCCTTCAGCCACTCGGACAACTCACCGAATCAAATTTTGGTTAGCATCATTGGCTAACGAGGCGCTAATTTAATGATTATGTGCCTGATGGTCAAGGCTAAACATAAAAAAAAGCGCCCTTTTCGAATCGATTGCTCACTAAGTAACTAAATTGAGCAAAACTGGGGCATTTACATGCTTTGAGAATAACCGGGAACACGGAACCAACGGCGGCACATATCCAAGAAGTACCCATACAACACACCCATGCCACAAGAAATAACAGCGTTACTTGCCACTGCGGTCACAATTTGATCTGTAGACGCGCCAACCGCGAATAAGATACCCGCATAAACTGGAGATTGAAATAGTACATAAGCGACCAGATCAGAGATGTTTTTCATAAAGGAAGACGGCGACACCTTACTACCTTGATGCAGCACCCAATCACGAAAAACCCCATACGGCCAAGCAATGGCGATATTCACTGGAATCGATAGCGTACGCGATGCTAGAGATTGCTCAAATGTCATCCCTGAAATCAAAATCTCGACAATCATCCCTGTGATAAAGCAAAAAACAACCATAGCAAAGGTATCCGCTGCGGCGTGACGAATACAAAATGGTCCACGAGACTTCATTTACAAAACCCTTAAAATCAAACACTGCAATTAATAAAAATAATAAAACTATTAACCACTAAAAAGACATCAAGCCAGTTAATGATGCAATTAGAACACACAAAAACTAGCTTATGGCTCTGTATTTAAAATTAAGTTGTAAATTTATAACCAACTTTTAAAGTAAAAGTAGTTTTTTTCACCAATGGCGAGTAAAAACGCCTAAAATTACGTAAAAATGGTACAAAAACACGGATTTCACTTACATAAAAAGGGGTTACGATAATTATTTTGACGTAAAGTTAGAACAAAACTCGGACTGTAAACAGTCACTCCTATAGCTTATGCTACCAAGCTGCGAAAATTCAGAGTATTACCGATATAATCACAGTAGAAGGTCTTGCTGCTTTACTCGTAAAAGTAAAACTGCAAGCCTGTTCATTGCAGGTTAGAAGAGTTTGTGACGACGCTGGATGACGTATGAATAGTAAGAACAATTTACAGTTGCGCCATATTGATTCAGTTATGGTGAGGCCAGCAAAATCGTTAATGTATCGATATCATCTTGGTCCGGGGATTGCTGACGCTTTAAGTTACTTCTTATCCGTTCGGCGACTGAAGAAACGTCGCCACTGAGTTCAAGGGGAGCCTCCGCAATGATCGCTGAAATAGCCTCAAGTGCTTCATTAAGATGTCCATTATCTAGAGCGACATAGAAGTTGAGTAACCACTTTTCAGCATTAAAGCTATCTGCTGCATTTCCATCAAAGTCCGATTGGTACTGATATAACTGTGTCGCATGAAGATACAGTGCATCATTTAATTCAGACTCCACTATTGGTTTCGCTATTATGTGGTCTGCTCCTACATTAATCATACGCTCTTGTGTTTCTTTGAACACATCCGCTGTACAGCCAAAAATCAGTACCGACTTAGCAGGTGAACTCATTGCTCGAATGGCTGATATGGCCCCAACGCCATCTAGAACAGGCATATGATTATCCATCAGTATCAAATCAAATGGTTTGATCGCAACCTCATCGACTGCAAGCTGACCATTTTCGACACTTGTGCACTCAAAGCCCTTGGCTCGGAGGAAAGTTTCCATAATGATCGCATTTGTTCGGTTGTCTTCAACAATGAGTGCTTTCAACCCTTTACAGTTCAATTTATGTGTATTGATTGACTCTACTTTACCCGGCTTGCAAGGTGTAAGGGCAATTTCGACAGTAAAAGTCGTTCCAGCGTCCTCCTGACTCTCTACAACCACTTGCCCACCCATATGTTCCGCGATTTCTTTGACTATTGCTAAACCAAGCCCTGTACCACCAAACCGTCTAGTCGTTGATGACTCTGCTTGCTCAAAAGGACGAAAAATGCGTTTTTGTGCCTCTTTTGAAATACCAATCCCTGTATCTTTTACCTTTAGTATCAGCTTGGTGCCAGCCTTACTCGATTTCTCGGCTAGCTCTACCTCTACGATGCCACGATCGGTGAACTTAACAGCGTTATTGAGTAGATTGAACAGTACTTGACGCAAACGGGCTTTGTCATTGTTGTACCAACGACCCGTTGGTAAATGCGAGACTACTCTAAAGCGAAGACCTTTTTCTGCACATAGCGTTTGATAAACACTCTTGATACTGCCGATAATCGACTCAATTGGGAAAGGCTTATTTTCAAACTCAACATGCCCTTGTTCAATTTTTGAGTAATCTAAAATCTCATTGAGTAATGTCATCATGTGATCACCTGAATCATAAAGTGTTCTCAGGTGCTTACGCTGCTCATCGGTAAGTGGTGTTTTTAACAGTATCTGGGCAGTTCCTAGTACACCGTTCATTGGTGTGCGAATCTCGTGGGACAATGTGGCTAAGAATGCCGTTTTAGCGTTTGTCGAAGCCTGAGCTTTTATTCTCTCCTGCTCTAAATAGATCGTCTTTTCATTGAACTTCTCGATAAGCTGTCCGATTTCGTCATCGCTATCGTAGTCAATATCTATGATCCCACCAGTTTTCGAGTCATCAATCTTAGCGGCAATGCGAACAATTGGTTCAACAATATAGCGATTCAGTAAGTAGTAACCGACCAAGACACACAAGAGCAAAAATGGAATGATCCTCCCCTCAACGCTCATCACTTGTTCAAACACTTGATCGGCGACTTTAGCTTTTGCGTTGACAACTTCCATGCGCCAATCGAACTCTCCGAAATCAAGCTCGCTGACATAAATTTCGTCCGTCAGTTGAAAGTTGTGTTCAATAATCACGTTTGAGTCAGCATCGCGAACCACTACCCCCAAAGAATGCTGGTTCGTGTGCTCTCGAATAAACTGAAAAAGTGCATCAAGTGATAGGTCTACCGTTACAACTCCAGCGAATCGACCGTTTTGGTAGTACGGAGAAGACGCGGTAATCATCTGGACCTGAGTAAAGGTATCGATGTAAACCGTAGACCAACTAACAGAACCTACCGGAGCATCGGCGGCAGCGACATACCAGGCTTCATTATCATAACCGCCAGATTCGGGGTTATTGTAGGAGTGAATTTGGTCAATACCACTATCACTGTTTTTATTGAAGAATAGACTTTTATATCTCCATTGTTCTGCTTTTAGTTCGGGTTTAGGCCATACGCCACCACTAACAAGCATCTTGTCACTCAATTGAAGTATATGTGGAATTATTGTGTTGAGAGATTGAATATTTTCAGTCCCTTGGGCTAGCCCTACTAAGCTGCTCAATACACCTGTAGAACTGAGGAGGGGCTCTTTTATCTCAAGAGCCAGGAGTTGGGTACGTAACTCTAGGTTTTGCTCTAGCTTTTGTCTAACCGGTGGCTCAACAACCAAATAGGCGACAGAACCGATAGTGGCGATAAAGAAGCACAGGTAAAGTGTTAGGGCGAGAATGCTTTTTTTTCTAAGTGATGAGCGAATTTCCATAGATGTGTGAATCATTCCCTAATATCGATTTATCACTAATTGATTGGTAAGATGAGCGCAATCAACCAGCCCATTAACAAATGGTATTCTATTTTGAAACTACAAGACATCCTTTCTCTCCCAGAACTTGACGGTAAACTACTAAACCTAGCAAAAACTCAAGGCTTTGTAACAGCGATGGCTGCAGCGCCAAACGTATTAATGCCTCAAGAGTGGTTGCCATTCTTATGGGGTGGAGAAGAAACAGCGCCATTTACTGACGGTGAACAACTAGAGCAGTACATTGACGAGATTGTACAAATGTGGAACCAAACTCGTCCCGCTCTCCTAGAAGGCACTTGGCAGTGGCCTGCAGGGTGCGCGCTAGATGAGCAAGACATTGTAACAAGTCAGGCTCGCGATTTCTGTGAAGGTGTATTACAAGGCTGGCAACTTGCGCGTGATGACTGGGAAACGTTGATGCCTGAGGATAGCGAAGATAATGCCCTACTCGGTGGTGTTTTACTTTCTCTTACTATGCTTTACGACCCAGAAACAACCATTGAAACATTGGCCGAACAAGGTATGGAAGGCTTAGAGCAGTTTGAAGAGATCTTCAATGCAATGCCAGTGATGTTATGTGGTCTTACCCAGCGCGGTGTTGCATTAGCTGAAGAACAATAGACGCAACGCTGTCGACCATCAAGATTGAACGGCTGAATAGACAAAAAGCTCTCCAAATGGAGAGCTTTTTTGATCATGTTAAAATTACATGTGGAATATACCGCGCCATATCTTGAGTCACTAAGCTACTGTCTTCCCTAATCGAAATACCGGCAGCTCTATCATTGACCAACCAACTGCCAATTAACGTATGGTTTTGCCCAAACTTAGGTAGTGGATGGTATTGCTGGACGATATTGAATTTAGATTCATAAGGCCCTGACGTTTTAACAAAACGTTTTCCATCGATGACGATCTCGATGTTCGCGCCCTCTCGAGAAAATAGTGGCTTGATGACACAATCTCTCATAGTGTTCGCTTTTGAATCGTTAGCAAAATAAGCGGGCAAAAGGTTCGGGTGATTAGGAAAGCGCTCCCACAATAACGGTAAAAGTGCTTTATTGGATAGAATCGACTTCCACATCGGTTCTAACCAGTTTACGTTCGCAGTCGCTAAGTACTTCGCATATTCCTCTTCAAACATAAACTCCCAAGGGTAAAGCTTAAACATCCAACGAATCGCTCTGTCGTCAGCATCCACAAACAGACCATCTTCCGTCACTCCAATATCTTCGACATGCACGAATGCCGTTGCTAACCCTGCCTCTCGCGCGCAATCCTCTAAATACTGGACAGTCCCTTTATCTTCTTCAGTGTACTTGCAGCAGCTAAAGTGAAGTGTTTGTCCTGGTTGGTATTTTGCTATTTCGGCAAAGCGCTCGATCAAAAAGTCTTGAAGAATATTGAATTGATCCGCGCTCTGGTGAACTCGACCTTTATTTACAACATCTTCTAGCCACACCCACTGCCAAAAGCCAGTTTCAAACAAGCTGGTTGGCGTATCCGCATTGTTTTCCAGTAATTTTGCAGGCGAGGTCCCGTTGTACGCGAAATCCAGCCGCGAATAAAGCGAAGGTTCGCTTCGTCTCCATGAAGAAGCGACCTGCTCCCACATAGATTCAGGGATCGCACATTGCGTCAGCAACCGCTCACTCCGAACGACTTCATCCACAATAGCCAGGCACATCTGATGCAGCTCTTCAGTGGGCGCTTCTATATCGCGCTCAATTTGCTCCAGCGTGAATTGATAGTAAGCACTCTCATCCCAATACGGTTGGTCATACATGGTATGGAAACCAAAACCAAACTGGCGTGCTAATTCACGCCAGTTTTCGCGCTCTTGTATTTCTCGTCGAAACATAGTGCTTTTTAACCGCCTCGACTGACCGACACCGCTTTACCAAACCCGCCTCGAGACATCGCCCTGCCAATGGTGCCGCCGCCACGTTTATTAAGGCTATTCGTCGCAACTTTGGTCGGCTGATTTCGGTAGGAGCCAAAGAATTGTCCTGCTCCATTATAGAATTTGGATTTATAACGGTACATCGGCTCTGAGTAATAGCTCTTGTTATAACCTTTCAACCCGCTTAATGAGCGACTGTAAAAAAAACCGCCAAAGTTAGGTACATAAGCTCGGGAACTGGAACTGTAGTAACAATCATCCTCGTAGAA
Source organism: Vibrio sp. 661 (assembly GCF_033339315.1). Classification (NCBI taxonomy): domain Bacteria; kingdom Pseudomonadati; phylum Pseudomonadota; class Gammaproteobacteria; order Vibrionales; family Vibrionaceae; genus Vibrio; species Vibrio sp. 661. The sequence goes on from NZ_JAWOUJ010000003.1 coordinate 340,641, forward strand.
ATCATTCTCGCATTCGAACTCGCTGCGGTAGCGAGGGGCATTTTGTTCGGCACGAGCTAAAGCTTCTTGGTATGCAATGTCACACTGTTCACTAAACTCAGGCGAGTTAGATTTACACTCATCAGCATCAGAAAAAATGTACCCTTCTGTTTTTGACTCGTACGCAGCAAAGAAGAAAATACCACCAAAGGCAGCAAAGGGAAGAATTTTCCCAAGCTTTAAGCTTTTGTCCATGGAAGAACGTTTAACGTTAGAACTCCGCTTCATCGTTCCTCCTAGTAGGTCATGCACGCGGCATTCAATACGCCAACCGAAACAGAAACTGCTGCTAATACAATACCGGCTGGCAGTTCATCTTTTTCGATACGCTCTGCCACTTTCGGAAGTAAAATAAAGCGTACAATTGCAAATGCAATAATTTGAGCAAGCATTGCAACAACGCCCCATACCATAAAATCGACGATATTGACTGAGTTTTTTGCCGCCCCCGAAATCGCGAGACAGTAACCAAGGAAGGCCCCACTTAGCGCAATCGCTGCTGCTGTATTTTGTTTTTCTTTGATCAGATGCCACTCATCGTATGGCGTCAACTTGACGTAGATGAACTTAAACGCCAATACAAAAATAATAGAAACAGAGAAATAGAGTAAAAAGTTTGGGAAGCCTGCTAACAGGCCAGCAATCATGTGCATTATTGTTCCTTGTTCATTTCTTTCCAGGCAAAATCTTCAATACGTTCATCTGCAATGTAAAACAGCTTGGTACTCGCGGGTACTTCAGCATCTAAATCTGGGTTGAGTTGAATACCATCGCCAATATCAAAAGCAATCAGCGTGGCATGATGGCGTCTTTTGAGAAAAACGAAGAGATTCTCAATAGTGGTGGCAGACTGCCCCTCAGGATAAATAACTGAGTATTGCGTCATACCTCGTGTTGAAGCCAAAAGCTCCTGATGAAGCGCACTTGAGCCCGGGTCAACCGCCGCTTTTGCCAACATTTCTGCGCCAACAGCAGGTATGCATTCCGCTTTCGGGCAATGCTGACTTAGAAGTCGGCCTAGCGCTTCATCTTTAAAGTAAGCGACCAAATGAGCGGAAGGGTTTACAGATGCGCAGTATAGAGCGGCTGACAAGGTAATGTCGTCCGAGAGATTATCCACAATAATGCAAGCGGCTTCGGCAATATTGGCGTTTTTCATTTCTTGCGAATCGGTATAACTGGTCACTTTGATAAAACTGATTTCGCCAGGTAACGGGTTCTCTATTTCTGAACGGCTGCATAAAACAATCGGACGCTTTCCCTCTTCTTCATGTTGTAACATGCGAATAAGGTGCATCGTTCTCGATCCATTCCAGCCCAACAATACAATATGGTTTTCCACTCTTACTCTCCGTTTTCCTAAAATACCCGCTCGCCAATAGTCCATCGCTGCTCCAGCGACACGCCCCAATAATGCGGCGAATAAGCTCAAACCGCCGGGGATTACAAATAGTACGACAACCCATTTACCCAAATCTGTTACTGGAGAATGGTCGCCATAACCCACCGTACTCGCCGTAACCATGAGGTAATAGATAAAGTTAGCGAAACTGTCTGTTAATGCTGTTTCACCAGCGAGAACCAGCAGCCACCATGAAAGGCTCACATATAAGCCACTAAAGATGAGAAGGCTTCGGTTGCTCAATTTAAAAAGGTGGGAACTAAGCCACTTTTTAACTACTAACCACACCGCCATAAATTTATGACCTCGATATTCATTGATTGCATCAATAGTAACTCATTGATAGTAAGACACAAAAAAACCAGCCATATTCGGCTGGTTTTTGAGATTTATTTTCAGTTACGCCTACTTTTTAAGCATTACCTTTCACTTGCATATTTAGCTGCTCAGCAAAATCTAGCATGCGGTTAAGCGGGATAAGGGATTTAACACGCAGTTCTTCGTTAACAAAAATCTCGTGCTCTTCACCACCTTCACTAAGCGCTTTCTCAATTGCTTTCAAACCGTTCATTGCCATCCAAGGACAGTGTGCACAGCTGCGACATGTTGCGCCTGCACCTGCGGTTGGCGCTTCGATAAGTTCTTTCTCTGGCACAAGTTGCTGCATTTTAAAGAAAATGCCTTTGTCTGTCGCAACGATCATTTGTTTGTGAGGAAGCTCTTTCGCTGCTTTGATCAGCTGACTCGTTGATCCAACGGCATCGGCAAGTTCTACGACGCTTGCTGGTGACTCAGGGTGAACCAAAATAGCCGCATCTGGATACACGCTCTTCATTTTTCGTAGCGCATCAGCAGAGAACTCATCATGAACCACACACTCACCCTGCCAAAGCAGCATATCTGCGCCAGTTTTGTTAGCGATGTACGATCCTAGGTGACGGTCTGGTCCCCAAATAATTGGCTTATCTTCAGCGTCTAAGTGTTCCACGATTTCAAGCGCAATGCTCGATGTAACGACCCAGTCGGCACGGGCTTTAACCGCTGCTGAAGTATTTGCGTAAACTACAACCGTATGATCAGGGTGAGCATCACAAAACTCGCTGAACTTATCCGCAGGACAGCCAAGGTCAAGCGAACATTCCGCTTCCAACGTTGGCATTAGAATGCGCTTTTCTGGTGTCAGAATTTTGGCCGACTCGCCCATAAAGCGAACACCACCAATAATCAATGTACTTGCAGGGTGACGATTACCAAACTTCGCCATTTCCAACGAGTCACCAACAAACCCGCCAGTGTCTTCAGCTAGGGCTTGAATCTCAGGGTCGGTATAGTAGTGCGCGATAAGTACCGCATCTTTTTCTTTGAGTAACTTTTTAATACGCTCAATGTAAGATGCTTTTTCTTCTTCGCTTAATGGAACTGGTTTCGGTGGGAATGGGTAAACAGTGTCGATTTTATCTAATATATGGCTCATTGCTCTTGCTCTACGCAACTTCCTTTAATCCGAGTATTGTAACCTCGTTAATTTTCAAAAACCAACTTGTCGCGGGGATTTCTAGCGGTCTAGCCGTATATCTTTGTTACAGGTAGCATTTCCGAGTAGCGAAATTCGGTGCAACATAAGGTCAGAGGCTCTGCATCATTGCTATCGACTTAGCCGTTCTGCACCAACAGAAAATGGAAAAGAAAAAGGAAGCCGAAGCTTCCTTTTCAAAACATAACGTCTTACAGCTTAGAGCTGGCAAGTTTTGCAGATGCACTACCTGGGTATTCATCAACCACTTGTTGGTAGTACTTTTTCGCTTGAGCTGCATTGTTATTACGCTCAGCGATTTCGCCTAACTTAAGCAACGCATCGGCTCGCTTATTGGAGTCTTTATAAGACACAACAGCGGCAAAACTTTTCACTGCATCCTCATCCTGCTTTTTAGCGAAGTACAACTGACCTAGCCAGTAGTGAGAATTCGCTGAATATGTAGAATCAGGATAATCTTTCTGGAACTGCTGGAACGCTGCAATTGCGCCAGTGTAGTCACGTTTCTTGAGGATGAGGTCGACTGCATTTTGGTATGCCGTTTGCTCATCAACATTTGGTGTGTACTGACCACCTGTTTTAGCCGGTTTCGCTTCTTGCGCAGGCGCGGATTTTATCTCTCCACGAACACGATCCAGCTCGACAAACAACTCTCGTTGACGTTGCAACATTTGCTTCATTTCGTAGCTATTTCGCTCTAATTGACCACGTAATTCACTGATCTCTTGTGACATTTGGTCAATTTGCTGTTGCATTTGGAGCTGAACGCGATTGCGGTTTTGTAGCAAGCGCTCTAGACGCTCTACTTCCGTTTCAGATGAACGGCTCTTAGAGACGGATGATGTGCTGTTGAGATCGGATACTGGAGCTGGTGCAGCGAACGCAAAGTTCGCTGCACTTGCCAGTAACGTAAGCGCAACAGCGCGCTTAGTGTTACTGAACATGAGGATTACCTCGAATTAGTATACTAGAACCGCGCGACGGTTTTTAGCGTAAACTTCATCTGATTGACCTAGAAGAAGTGGCTTCTCTTCACCGTAGCTAACGATTGAGATTTGGTCAGCTTGAACACCTAGTGCTTGTAGGTAGTTCGCTACTGCTTGTGCACGACGCTCACCTAGAGCGATGTTGTACTCAGGAGTACCACGCTCATCAGCGTGACCTTCGATAGTTACGTTAAGTGCTGGGTTCTTGCTTAGGTAAGAAGCGTGAGCCGCTAGCATCTCTTCGTAATCTGCTGCAATTGTTGAGTTGTCAAAAGCAAAGTAGATTGTTTGAGTTTCACGTAGCGCTTGCTCTTTTAGCTCTTGCTCTGTCAACTGACCGCTTTGATCAATTGGCGTAGCTACTGTTGTTTCCACTGCGCCATTGTTGTTTGTTGCTGCACCAGTGTTAGAAGCAGCGTCGTCGCTTGAACTACACGCTGTAACAGCCATTACAGGAAGCGCGATTAGTAGCCCTTTTAGAACCTTGTTCAGTTGCATCTTATTTTCCTTTATTAATCAAACTTATTACTACAAAAACGGTGACCATGCAGGCGCTCGAACACGCCCATTTGTTGCCGGTAATCTAGCTTTGAATCGACCATCAATTGACACCATCGATAGTACGTTTTTCTTGTTGTAAATCGAGCTATACACAACCATGCCACCGTTTGGGGCAATACTAGGAGACTCATCAAGCAAGGTCTTAGTTAAGACTTGAAGAGCACCAGTTTCCAAATCTTGTTTCGCCAAATTAAATCCTGCGTTGCTGCGGTTCACCATAACTAGGAATCGCCCATCAGGAGTAATCTGACCACCCAAATTTTGGCTGCCTTGCCAAGTCAAACGGTCAATAGAACCGCTGCCCAAATTTACTTGATAAATCTGTGGTTTACCACCCCTATCCGATGTGAAAATCAACGATTTTCCATCCGGATGCCAGAACGGTTCCGTATTATTTGATCTGCCACGCGTAATTTGCGTCAGCTTACGAGTGTTAAGGTCAAACGTATAAACATGAAGCGAGCCTGTTTTAGAAAGAACAATCGCTAACTTATTGCCATCTGGCGAAAATCTTGGCGCACCATTGTGACGTGGGTATGAAGTAATTTTCTCACGTTCACCGGTGTAGATGTTCATGATGAAGATTTCTGCTTGGCCATTTTGGAAGCTAACATATGCAAGCTTTTTACCATCGGGGGACCACGCTGGTGACATTAATGGTTGTTTAGAGCGTAAAACCAGACGCTCATTGTAGCCATCGTAATCAGCGACTCGAAGTTGGTAAGGGAAACGGTCTTTATCGTTCACTACCACATATGCGATACGAGTCATGAAAGCGCCACGGTCGCCAGTTAACTGCTCATACACCAAATCAGAGATACGGTGAGCGTACTCACGCATACGAGGCCCTTGAACAGTGGCTACTTTATTGAACAGCACATGATCTTTTGACAGGACTAATTCACCGTCACTACCAAGCGCCTTACTCTTCCCACCTGTTAACTGACCACGCACAATATCAACAAGTTGATAGTTGATAACGTAGTCACCTTGGTCGTTTTGCTTGATTGAACCAGTCAATAGCGCATCCACACCTAAATTGGTCCAAGCATCAAAATTAACTTCTGATTCACTGAACGGTGTTTGTGGCATTTTGCTCGTTGGAACTGGGCTGAATTTACCACTACGTTGTAAATCCGAGGCGATAACAGCAGAAACATCCGTTGGAAGCGCTTGTGTGCCCTCCCACTTAAACGGAACAACAGCAATTGGTCGTGCTGAATCAATACCATCGGTAATGACCAACTCTAATGCGGCATTCGCCACATTTGTCATACTGCTAAACAGTACAAACATTCCTAGTAAAAGGCGTCTAATCACGTCTTATTCCTTATTCTAGTATTCAACGGTTAAGTTGATATCTCTAACTTTATCAATAACATCTCTATCTTTAGGCATCGGAAAGTTGCCAACTTGGGCTACTGCACTTTTGGCTGCACTACAAAGACGAGAGTCACCGTTTAACACAGTAACATTACTCACAATACCATCAGTCCCAGTTGGAACTAGCTTCACATTAAGCCTACACGACTTTCCCACAAGATAATCGTCCTTAATGATACGACTCTCTATCAATTGTTTGTAAATTGCACCATAGCGGTCAACTTCAGATTGCACATGTTGATTTTTCGCTTGCTGATTCTGTTCTGACTCACTCTCGAGACCCGCAAAAATATCATCTAACGCGGCTTCTTGAGCTTTACGCTCACGCTCGGCACGCTCAGCTGCTTCTCTCGCTTTACGCTCTCGCTCCGCTGCCTCTTTTGCCGCTTTCTCTTTTGCAATGCGCTCTTGTTCAGCTTTTTCAGCAGCTTCACGCTCACGACGTGCTTTTTCTTCCGCTTCTTTTGCTGCTTTTTCACGAGCCAAACGTTCTTGCTCAGCTTTTGCTATAGCCGCTTCTTTTGCTAAACGCTCCTGCTCAGCTTTACGCACGGCTTCTTCTTTTTCCTTGCGCTCTTTTTCTAGCTTAGCAGCTCGCTCTTTTTCTTTGCGAACACGTTCTTCTTCCTGCTTGCGCTCTTGCTCTTTTTTCTTACGTGCAGCTTCTGCTTCTCGCGCCGCTTGAGCATCTTTCGCTTGCTGCTCTTTCAACTTGCGAATTTGCTCTTCTTCAGCTTTGCGGTTTTTTTCTAGCTGCTCTGCTTCGCGTCTCAGTTTATCAAGACGCTCTTGTTCTTTTTTCGCTGCCTTTTCGCGTTGCTGGCGAATTTCTTTCGCTTGTTGCTGCACAAGTTTTGGATCGATGACAACAGCTTGAACCATTTGCCCTGTAGGCTCTGGTTTAGACATGTTGAAGTCCGTCCCCCAAAGCAGGGCTGCAACTAGAATTGCATGCAAACCAACCGATATTGCTATCGGTTTGGCGTATTGGTTGGGTTTCTTCTTGTGATCTTTCATAGATAATTGATGTCTATTCCCTGATATCGGTCATTAGACCTACCTTAGGGATACCAGCTCGACTTAGTTCATCTAGCAATAGAACAACATCGGCATATGGTGTTGCCGCGTCGCCACCTACCGCAACTGGTGAATCCGGCTTAACCTCTCGCTCCGCTTTCACTCGCACAATAACATCTTGCAACGACAAACCTCGCTGAACTTCTTCATCATTTACGCTTAGGCCTAAATTACCCTCGCTATCAATTTCGATGATAATAAAGCTACTGTCAGTCTCGCCAGCAAGGTCTTGCATAGATTCTGCGGTCGATGTTTTCGGAAGATCAACGTCGACGCCTTGAGTCACAAATGGAGCGGTCGCCATAAAAATGATCAACAGTACGAGCATTACGTCGATATACGGAACAACGTTGATCTCCGCTGTCATTTTTCGCTTTTTAGGTTGATAACCCGCCATGCTTTATTCCTTATCCGCGCTGTCTCGGCCAGCCATCGCTTGACGATGAAGGATGCTGTGGAATTCTTCAGAAAATGTTGCGTAAGTGTGCTCTAGTTTACTCACTTTATTGCTTAGGCGGTTGTACGCCATTACTGCCGGAATAGCCGCAAATAGCCCCATCGCTGTCGCGATAAGTGCCTCGGCGATACCCGGTGCAACCATAGACAACGTAGCTTGCTTTACTTCACCCAGCGCAATAAAGGCGTGCATGATGCCCCAAACGGTACCAAATAGGCCGATATAAGGGCTTATAGAACCGACTGTTGCCAAAAACGGTAAGCTTGTTTCTAGCTCATCTACTTCACGAGAAACAGCAACGCGCATTGCGCGGCCAGTGCCTTCCATGATGTAAGCTGGTGAATTTGCGTTGCTCTTACGTAGGCGAGCAAACTCTGTAAAACCTGCGTAGAAGATTTCTTCTGTGCCTTCAATTTCGTCTTTACGCGCTTTTACTTTTTGGTAAAGCTGAGAAAGATCAGTACCCGACCAAAATTTGTCTTCAAACTGCTCTGCATTTTTTGATGCTTGAGAAAGTACTTTGCTGCGCTTGATGATCATTGCCCATGACACAATTGACATGCCAAGCAACGTCAGCATCACAAGCTTTACCAACAGACTGGCCTGAAGAAAGAGATCTAAAATGGAAATATCAGCAGTCACTATTTGTTAGCTCCGAATTTATAAAGGTTGGAATAGCTATTGGTTTCATTTTCTTATTATCGATACATGCTACCTTAACCGAGGCCTTGCACAATATCTTGCCTTGATCATTGACCAACTCTTGACAGAATTGCAGAGAAGCACGTTTTATTTCTGACACTCGGGTTACGACTGTCAGATGCTCGTCCAGCCTAGCGCCTTGGTTGAAATCGATATCCATGTGTCGGACAACAAAGCCGATATTTTGTTCCAGTAACACATGTTGAGAAATGCCTTTAGCACGTAACATCTCTGTCCGTGCGCGCTCAAAGAATTTTAGATAATTAGAATGATATACAACACCGCCCGCATCAGTGTCTTCATAGTACACAGTGATCGGCCAGTGAAAGAGATTTGATGTGCCTTGCAAGGGAGTACCAATATATTCAATTCTTTAAAGTAATTACTATAACTGAAGCGACAGCAATTGGTACCGAGCTAAGGAAATATTTTTGAAATTTGTAGAAAAAATAAAAGCTAGGCGAGATACCTAGCTTTTATTCGGTGATTTAGTAACCGACTTTATTACAGCATATTTCAGCCTAAATGAAATAAAGTGCCGTTAGATAAATTAAGATAGCTAACGAGAAATAAGGACTAAACAAAACTTGCCAGTACCAGTTTCTTGGCTTGAAGCCCACCCCATACACCATGCTTGAACATACAGACCAAATCAGTGCTGGTGCGATGATTGAGTTAAAACCACCAATTGCTTGATGGTAAGCTTCAGGGTCCCACATCACCAATCCTACGTGCATAAAGCCAAGGATGAGAGATAAGACTCGTAGCAGAGTCTTATCCATTGGTGCGTGAAGTTTCGCTACCTTATCAGCGAGGTTACTCACTGTCTTTATCCATCATTTCTGAGTGCTCTAGCCAAAGAGCGTTGATGATACCGAATGCACAAGCAAGTAGTACACCTAGAATCCATGCGAAATACCACATAGTAAATGCTCCTTAGTAAAGTGAGTTTTTGTTGTCTTCAATGTACTGGTCATCAAGGCGACCAAACATCTTGTAGTAAGTCCAAGATGTGTAACCAAGGATGATTGGCACCATAACAAACGCAACGCCTGTCATTAGGTTCAGAGTCAGCTCAGATGACGTTGCATCCCACATTGTTAAGCTGTGGCTTGGCATTAAGTCTGAAGGCATGATGAATGGGAACATCGCAAAACCTGCAGTAAAGATAACACCAGCAACACCCAAGCTTGAAGTAATGAACGAAATCGCACATTTTTCAAGACGAGATGCCAATACAGCGAGAAGCGGCATTGCAACACCTAGTACAGGAGCAGCCCATAGTAATGGGTAGTTTTCAAAATTCTTCATCCACGCACCAGCTTCACGGATAACCTCTTTGTTTAGAGGGTTAGAAGCAGCGTTAGTGTCGATACCGCCAACAATGACGTAACCATCGATATTTTGGATCCAGAAACCAGCCGCTACAAACGCAGCAACCGTCAGTAAACCAGCCAACTGAGCAACGTTGCGCGCACGCACATGCACTTCGCCTGTTGTTTTCATTTGTAGCCAAGTAGAACCTTGCATCAAAATCATGAATAAGCTTACTAGACCACACAACAGTGCAAATGGATTTAGTAGACCAAAGAATGAGCCATGGTATGTTGGCATCAAGAACTCACTCAATTGGAATGGTACACCTTGTAGAAGGTTACCAAACGCCACACCAAAGATGATTGGCGGAACAAAACCACTGATTGAGATACAGATATCCCAGGTATTGCGCCATTTTGGATCTTCGATTTTAGAGCGGTAGTCTAGGCCCAGAGGACGAAGCCATAGCGCTGCTAGTGTCAAAATCATCGCTAAGTAGAAGCCTGAAAATGACGTTGCGTAAACCAAAGGCCAAGCTGCGAACAGTGCACCACCAGCAGTGATAAGCCAAACTTGGTTACCATCCCAGTGAGGAGCAATTGAGTTAATCATGACACGGCGTTGCGTGTCGTTTTTACCGATGATAGGTACAAGCGCGCCTACACCCATATCGAAGCCGTCTGTTACTGCAAAACCAACTAGTAGAACACCGATTAGTACCCACCAGATGAGTCGCAAGATTTCGTAATCAAACATCTTGTTATCTCCTTACCTTACGCTTCTACTTGGCGACTAACTTTGTCTTCAACAGAGTCAGCATTTTGCTCGAAGTGGTAGCGACCCGTTTTCAGGCTACTTGGGCCTTTACGAGCGAATTTCAACATTAGGTAAACTTCTGCAATCAGGAATACCGTGTATAGCGCCAGAATTGCGAAGAGTGAAGTCCAGATTTCACCTGCAGTTAGTGCAGAAGCTGCAACATGTACTGGTAAAATTTCACCTACAGCCCAAGGTTGACGGCCGTACTCAGCGACGAACCAACCCGCTTCAATTGCAATCCAAGGTAGTGGAATGCTAAATAGTGCAGCTTTTAGAATCCATTGTTTCTGCTCAATCTTCTGACGACACGTTTGGATAAACGCCGCACCAAAGACAAACAACATGATGAAGCCACAAGCAACCATGATACGGAATGACCAGAATAGCGGCCATACTGTTGGGATTGAGTCGTCCGCAGCAGCTTGGATTTGCTCTTCTGTTGCATCAACAACATTGTCTGTGTAGCGCTTTAGAAGTAGACCGTAACCTAGGTCACCTTTCACTTCATCAAACGCAGTCATGTTTTCTTCTGACTTATCGCCCGCACGAAGCTTCTCTAGAAGTTCATAAGCGTACATGCCGTCACGAATACGATCGACGTGTTCATCACGTAAATCACGAAGACCTGTTACTTGCTCATCAAAAGAGCGTGTCGCGATAATACCCATTACGTAAGGGATCTTAATTGCGTAATCGGTATGCATCGTTTCCTGGTTAGGAACACCAAATAACGTAAATGCGGCAGGTGCAGGTTCAGTGTGCCACTCTGCTTCAATTGCAGCGAGTTTCACTTTTTGAACTTCACCAAGCTCATAGCCAGATTCGTCACCAAGAACGATGGTAGATAAGATAGCTGCAATACCGAAAGAAGCAGCAATAGCAAACGAACGACGAGCAAACGCAATGTCACGACCTTTTAATAGGTAGTATGAACTGATGCCTAGAATAAACATTGCGCCACAAGTGTAACCAGAAGCAACCGTATGCACGAACTTAACCTGAGCAACTGGGTTTAGTACAACCTCAGAGAAGCTCACCATTTCCATTCGCATGGTTTCGAAGTTGAAATCTGCGCCTACTGGGTTTTGCATCCAGCCGTTTGCGATAAGAATCCAAAGAGCAGAGAAGTTAGAGCCTAGTGCAACAAGCCAGGTAACCGCTAAGTGTTGGCGTTTAGATAGACGATCCCACCCGAAGAAGAATAGACCAACAAAAGTTGACTCCAGGAAGAATGCGACAAGTGCTTCGATCGCTAGCGGTGCACCGAAGATATCACCTACATAGTGGGAGTAGTAAGACCAGTTCGTACCAAACTGGAACTCCATGGTAAGGCCAGTCGCCACACCAAGTGCAAAGTTAATACCGAATAGCTTACCCCAGAACTTGGTCATGTCCTTATAGATTTGCTTGTTCGTCATTACGTACATCGATTCCATAATGGCCAGAAGGAAGGCCATACCAAGGGTCAATGGTACGAATAGGAAGTGATACATCGCTGTCAGTGCAAACTGCAACCGCGATAGATCAACTACGTCAATCATGGTAACTCCTATGTGTCGGCTGAATGACACTCTCTACATATTGCAATCCATATTCAGGTGTTATTTACACTTGAAAAATGTTGAATTATCACAACTCATTGTTGCAAAAATGTGCTTCATTGGTTAGTTAATTGTTAAGCATCAGCTAATATAGCTGGGGCTAATATTACTTGTAAAAACAGATTGTTTCAAAAGGTTTATAGCCGTAACGCGCTTTGATATACATCAATGTTTATGCGCGGAATTTGCACAAAAATCCATCACATTGATCTAGATCAACCAGTATTGGATACGGATGTTAAGAGAGAGTAATCAGGAGAGAAATTAACCAGTTGCAAGCAAACATCGAGTTAACAATCAATGCTTTTTACTTACTAAACCAGTATGAGAAAAAATTCAAAAAATGTGAGTTTGGTCAACTTTAATGAAGCGCTGGGCAACAAAGGCCCAGCGAGGGAATCTTATTTTTCAATTCCGAAATGCAAATACGCACGATCTGTCGCGATTCTTCCACGCGGAGTGCGTTGTAAATAACCTTGCTGAATAAGATAAGGTTCAAGAACGTCTTCAATAGTGTCCTTTTCTTCACCTATCGCCGCTGCCATGTTGTCGAGCCCGACCGGACCACCACCAAATTTTTCCATAATCGCGAGTAGTAGCTTACGGTCCATGTAATCGAAGCCTTCGGCGTCCACATCAAGCATATTCAACGCCTTATCGGCAACATCGGCACAAATGTGACCATTGCCTTTTACTTCCGCATAATCACGAACACGACGTAGCAAACGGTTAGCAATACGTGGTGTGCCACGCGCACGTCTTGCCACTTCCAATGCACCTTCAGGTTCCATTGATAAACCTAAACAATCCGCGCTTCGCTGCACGATATCTTGGAGGTCTTTTATCTTATAAAACTCAAGGCGCTGAGTAATACCAAAGCGGTCGCGCAATGGTGACGTTAAAGAGCCCGCTCGGGTCGTCGCACCAATTAACGTAAATGGTGGTAAATCGATCTTAATAGAACGAGCGGCCGGACCTTCACCGATCATAATATCCAGTTGATAATCTTCCATCGCCGGATACAGCACCTCTTCAACCATCGGGCTCAAGCGGTGAATCTCATCGATGAACAACACATCGTTTTCTTCGAGGTTGGTTAACAGCGCGGCCAAATCGCCTGCTTTCTCAAGTACAGGGCCTGAAGTAGTGCGAATGTTCACTTCCATTTCATTGGCAACGATATTCGCAAGTGTGGTTTTACCCAAACCTGGGGGACCAAAAATCAAAAGGTGATCAAGTGCTTCGCTACGTAACTGAGCAGCTTTAATGAAGATCTCCATTTGGTCACGGACATGGTCCTGACCTTGGTAATCCGCTAATTTTTTTGGCCGAATAGCACGGTCAATGACATCTTCATCACGAAAGGCAGGGTTTTCTGGCGCGATTAAACGATCGGCTTCAATCATCTTTTTACCTTGAAAAATGGTTACCTGAGAGAATAATGCCGCTCGTTTAACAGCAAGTGGCATATTTCTATATCTCGTCATCCTGTACAGCGACGAAGGAGCGTGATACAGGATCTTCTATCCGAGCGGTTTATGGTCAAATTGTTTCATTAACCGCTCAGCGTGCTGCTATTAGATTCCCAGTCTCGCTAGGCTCGCTGGAATGACACAAAAAACATCGTTAAGCGATTGGCATTAACCTTAGAGAATGAGTTATCTTGAACAAATGCTCACTGTGAAACCAGCGTTACACCATTGATTTTAGAGCTTCACGGATCATTTGCTCACTGCTCATGTCCGGTTTAGCAATTTGAGACACCACTTTCGATGCTTGAGTCGGCTTGTAACCCAAAGCTAGAAGTGCGCTAATTGCCTCTTCTTCCGCGTTGTTGGATGTCGCACCAGAATCCGCAGGAGCAGCATCCGTAAATGGTGTAAATAGATCGCCAGCGCCCCACCCTTTCAATCGGTCTTTCATTTCAACAACCAATCGCTCTGCGGTTTTCTTGCCAACGCCTGGAAGCTTAACCAGCGTAGAAACGTCTTCATGTTCCACACAAGTAACAAATTGCGTTGCTGTCATACCAGAGAGAATACCAAGACCGAGTTTAGGACCAACGCCATTGGCTTTGATCACTTCACGGAAAAGTGCTCGTTCTTTTACTGTGTTGAAACCGTATAGCAATTGTGCATCTTCACGGACGACAAAGTGAGTATAAATAATGGCTTCTTCGCCAACATTTGGCAGCTCGTAAAAACAGCTCATTGGCATCTGGACTTCATAACCAATGCCATTAACTTCAATTAATACTTCAGGTGGTTGTTTTTCAATCAGTGTGCCACGAAGACGTCCAATCACTATAAATACTCTTTGGAAATGAATTTGCGACAGGATAATAAAGAACTGGATAGACATCCAGTTAATTTTAACGGTAGCGCCCTTTTCTGGCACTGGTTGCTTTGCCCGCTAACGCAACGAGAGTCTTGTTAGTATTGGCATGACAAATCGCCACACCTAAAGCATCGGCTGCATCCGCTTGAGGCTTGGCGGGCAATTTAAGCATCTGCTGAACCATATGCTGAACTTGCGCTTTGTCCGCGCCACCAGTGCCGACGACAGCTTGCTTAATAAGACGAGCCGCGTATTCAAATACCGGCAACTCCGCATTCACCGCAGCAACAATTGCACTGCCACGAGCTTGGCCAAGTTTTAGCGCTGAATCCGCGTTTTTGGCCATAAACACTTGCTCGATCGCGAAAACGTCCGGTTGAAACTGGGTAATGATTTCCGTGACGCCTGCATAAATCTGTTTAAGCCGACCCGGAAGTTCTTTTTCTGAAGTACGAATGCAGCCACTACCAAGGTATTGCAAGTGGCGTCCATTTTGACGAATGACCCCATAGCCGGTAATGCGCGAACCTGGGTCAATGCCCAAAATAATTGACATGAATGTTCCTAAAAATGAGGCCTAATTCGGCCTCAGTCTTTTTATTATTACTTGCTAACTTCGGAGCAAATACCGCTCCCGACCCCTTGAGTTTAATCTAGCGTAGCCGCAACGTCGTCAGAGATATCACCATTGTGATAAACCTCTTGAACGTCGTCCAGATCTTCCAAAGCGTCAATCAAACGAAGTAGTTTTGGCGCAGTATCCGCGTCCAAATCTGCTTTCGTAGATGGGATCAGCGACACCTCAGCGTTCTCTGCCTCAAAACCTGCGGCATCAAGGGCATCTTTTACGAGTCCAAAGTCGCCTGGGGCCGTGTAGACATCAATCGAGCCATCTTCTGCCGTTTCAATGTCATCAGCACCACTTTCTAATGCCACTTCCATTACCGCATCCTCATCTAAACCTGGGCCATATGAAATCACGCCTTTCTTGTCGAAAAGATAGTTGACGCTACCATCCGTCCCCAGATTACCGCCTGACTTTGAGAATGCATGGCGTACGCCAGATACCGTACGATTTCGGTTATCCGTCATACATTCAACCATGACCGCCGTACCACCTGGACCATAACCTTCATAGATCACGGTTTCCATGTTGTCGTCGCCTTCACCACCAGCACCTCGGCTGACAGCGCGGTTGACAGTGTCACGTGTCATGTTGTTAGACAGTGCTTTATCAATTGCTGCTCGCAAACGTGGGTTATTTTCTGGCTCACCGCCCCCCTCTTTTGCCGCAACAACGATTTCACGGATTAATTTAGTAAAAATTTTGCCGCGCTTCGCATCTTGCGCTGCTTTACGGTGACGAATATTCGCCCATTTACTATGACCAGCCATAATTCACCTTTTAATGTATTTTGACGCTTAATAACAAAACATGTTCTAAAAGCGTTGCTTGGGAAATTGCTTTGGAAGTTTCTTGGGTTTATTTAAACAAAAACTCCCGCAGTTGCGGGAGTTTTCTTCAAATGTTGTGCGCTTATTCTGCGTCTTTTTCTTTCGCTGCAGTTACTGCGATTGCTAGCTCTTCTAGCGCTGCTGGGTTCGCAATACTTGGTGCGTCTGTTAGTAGACACGCCGCTGCTGTTGTTTTAGGGAACGCGATAACATCACGGATGTTCTCTGTACCACATAGCAGCATTACTAGACGGTCTAGACCAAATGCAAGACCAGCATGTGGAGGCGTACCGAATTTCAGCGCATCAAGCAGGAAGCCGAACTTAAGCTGTTGCTCTTCAGGTGTGATGCCTAGAATATCAAATACGGCTTCTTGCATATCTGCGTTGTGGATACGAACAGAGCCGCCGCCCACTTCGTAGCCATTTAGAACCATATCGTAAGCGTTAGAATTTGCCGCAGCTGGGTTTGCTTTTAGCTCTTCTGCAGTCACACCTAGAGGCGATGTGAATGGGTGGTGCATCGCGTGTAGGTTGCCTTCGTCATCTTCTTCGAACATTGGGAAGTCAACAACCCATAGTGGAGCCCATGCAGACTCATCCGTTAGCTCTAGGTCTTTACCTAGTTTCAAACGTAGCGCACCCATTGCTTCTGCAACGATGCCCGCTTTATCAGCGCCAAATAGGATAATGTCACCAGATTCCGCTTGAGTACGATCTAGAATGCCGTTGATCACGTCTTCATTTAGGAACTTAGCGACTGGAGATTGGATACCTTCCATGCCCGCTGCACGGTCGTTAACCTTCATCCAAGCTAGACCTTTCGCACCGTAGATGCCAACGAATTCACCGTAGCCATCAATTTGCTTACGAGTCAGAGAAGCACCACCTGGAACGCGAATAACGGCAACGCGGCCTTTTTCGTCGTTTGCTGGACCTGAGAATACTTTGAACTCAACGTCTTTCACTAGGTCAGCAACGTCTACTAGTTCCAGTGGGTTACGTAGGTCTGGCTTGTCAGAACCGAAACGACGAATCGCTTCGCTGAACGGCATTACTGGGAATTCACCTAGGTCAACGTTTAGTAGCTCTTGCCACATTTCACGAACCATTTTCTCAGTCGTTGCACGAACTTGGTCAGCCGTCATGAATGACGTTTCGATATCGATCTGAGTGAATTCTGGTTGACGGTCAGCACGCAAGTCTTCATCACGGAAACACTTAACGATTTGGTAGTAACGGTCAAAACCAGACATCATTAGAAGTTGTTTGAATAGCTGTGGAGACTGAGGAAGCGCGTAGAAGCTGCCTTTGTGAACACGGCTAGGTACTAGGTAGTCACGAGCGCCTTCTGGAGTCGCTTTTGTTAGGACTGGTGTTTCGATGTCTAGGAAACCGTTGTCATCTAGGAAACGACGAACAAAGCTAGACGCTTTAGCTCGTAGCTTGATGCGGTCGCTCATTTCTGGACGACGTAGATCTAGGTAACGGTACTTCAGGCGCTGCTCTTCAGAGTTCTTTTGGTTGAAGTCTAGAGGCAGAACATCAGAACGGTTGATGATTTCAAGACCTTTCGCAAGGATCTCAACTTCACCTGTTGCCATGTCTTTGTTTGCTTGGCTCTCTGGGCGAACGCGCACTTCACCCGTTAGTTTGATACAGAATTCATTACGAAGTGTGTTCGCCACTTCATACGCATCCGCCATATCTGGATCAACAACTACCTGAACGATACCTTCGCGATCTCGCATATCAATAAAAATAAGACCGCCTAAATCACGACGACGGTTAACCCAGCCGCAAAGTTCTACAGTTTGTCCTGCAAGGGACTTGTTCAGGTGACCACAGTAATGGGTACGCATAATGAAATTCCCAATCTCTCAAATGTTGTTAACTACGCTCTGTCAGCCTCATTGCTAAGCAGAGTAAAGATTCAGTTATACGCTGAATGTCCACGAAAATCGACTACTCAACATACAATTACGTGTGTTTTATCATTCACTGGTGCTTTTTAGTACAACAAATGTTCAAAAGCGCACCAAAGCGAAAAAATTGGGGAGGATTATAGCGTGAAATTACCTATTTCAGCAAAACTCTCGTAAAGTATTCACACGAGTAGCAAGCAGTAAAGAATAATGGATAACTTACCTCTTCGACTTGGATTGACGATGTGGTCGCACAATCAATGGCAACAAAGTTTTTACGGCAGCGGGACAAAGCCCGCTGAACGTTTAGAAAGGTATGCGCAAGTGTTTCATACCGTGGAAGGCAACACGACATTTTATGCCACACCGACGCTCAATACAGTGCAAAACTGGAGAGCCGCAACCCACGATGATTTTCGCTTTACTTTCAAACTTCCTAAAGCCATTACTCATGAGCAAATGCTAAGAGGTTGCAGCGAACAACTGAGAGACTTCATGAAAGTCATGGAGCCTTTGCATGACCGTGTAGGCCAATGGACAATTCAATTACCAGCCGCATTTGGTCCTGAGCACCTTGATCGACTGAAAAAGTTCTGCGCGGGCTTTCCACCTAACTTCCCTCTCGGTGTTGAGGTTCGCCATATGGCATTTTTCTCCAAAGGCGAAGAAGAGCGAGCACTTAACCAATGGTTAGTAGAGAATAATATTGACCGCATTATTATGGATAGCCGCCCAGTCTTTGCCGCTAAGCCCGACAATGAGGCGATTATTGATGCACAAATGAAAAAACCACGAGTCCCTGTTCACGCCATTGCTACCGCTTCACATCCTTTGATTCGCTTTATTGGTCATCCAGAAGAACAACAAAATTACGAGTTTTTTAAACCATGGCTCAACAAGTTGCCACAATGGATTGCCGAAGGTAAACAGCCATATGTCATGATCCATACCGCAGACAATATAATTGCGCCAGAGTTGGCCGCAAACCTATATAAAGACATACAAAAGCGTATCACACTCCCTGAGTTATCACCTTTCCCAGCTGACGATGGCAACTCGCAGTTACAGATGTTCTAACGCAACACATGACAGAGGCGCGAAATTCCCATAAAATACGCGCCTTTTTTGGTGCCTGACATTTTCAGGCGGCTTGTATGCAGAGACTTAGTTATGAACCCTAAGAGCAATCCAGATACTATTTTTTCGGCTCCAATCGATAAAATTGGGGATTTCACGTTCGATGAACGCGTAGCGGAAGTATTTCCTGACATGATTCAACGATCGGTACCGGGTTACAGCAATATCATTTCTGCAATCGGTATGCTGGCAGAGCGTTTTGTAAAACCTCACTCAAACATCTATGACCTTGGCTGTTCTTTGGGTGCTGCAACATTGTCTATGCGTCGCCATATCAAACAAGAAGGTTGCCAAATCATCGCAGTGGACAACTCTCCTGCAATGGTTGAGCGTTGTAAACTTCACGTCAACGCTTACCGCAGTGACACTCCTGTGGATGTAGTAGAAGCAGACATTCGCAATATCGAAATTGAAAACGCGTCAGTGGTGGTGTTGAACTTCACTTTGCAATTCCTCTCTCCAGAAGATCGTTACTCCTTGCTCGAAAAAATTTACGCTGGCCTTCGTCCGGGCGGCATTTTGATTCTATCTGAGAAATTCGTCTTCGAAGATGAAGTGTCGAACGAGCTGTTAATTGACCTTCACCACGACTTTAAACGTGCGAATGGTTATAGCGAACTAGAAATCAGCCAAAAGCGCAGCGCGATAGAAAACGTAATGCGCCCAGATTCAAAGAAAGAACATAAAGAGCGTTTCGCTAAAATTGGCTTTTCTAGCTATGACGTTTGGTTCCAATGCTTTAACTTCGGCTCCATGTTCGCGATTAAATAGACCATGCATACCAAGCCTGAACCATACCGATTTCGGCTTTTGTTAATAATTTATACCCATCAACTCAGCGATTAACTAACTATGTTTAACTTTGCAAATTTCTACCAATTGATTGCCCAAGACACCCGTCTTCAACCTTGGCTTAATGTGCTTCCACAACAGCTAACGGATTGGCAAAATGCAGAGCACGGTGACTTTGGTCGCTGGTTGAAAGCCCTGAACAAAATCCCAGCGGGTAGACCGGACAACATCGACATTGTTGATTCTGTCACGATTTCAAACAATGAGCCCATGCCTCAAGGGGAACTTAAAAAGCTAGAAAGCTTACTTCGTACATTCCATCCTTGGCGCAAAGGCCCATACAACGTACACGGCATCCATATTGATACTGAGTGGCGCAGTGATTGGAAATGGGACCGCGTGCTTCCGCATATTTCACCATTAAAAAATCGCAGCGTACTCGATGTAGGTTGTGGTAACGGCTACCACATGTGGCGCATGCTAGGCGAAGGTGCACGCTTAACTGTCGGTATCGATCCATCTCACCTGTTTCTAATTCAGTTCGAAGCAATTCGTAAACTAATGGGCGATGACCAACGTGCACACCTATTGCCATTGGGTATTGAACAACTACCTAAGTTAGAAGCGTTCGATACGGTATTCAGCATGGGCGTGCTTTACCATCGCCGCTCGCCTCTCGATCATTTAGTGCAACTAAAAGATCAATTGGTACCTGGTGGTGAACTCGTATTGGAAACACTCGTGATTGAAGGTGATGAGAATGCAGTACTGGTCCCGACTTCTCGTTACGCGCAAATGCGTAATGTCTATTTCTTCCCTTCAGCAAAAGCCCTAAAAGTGTGGTTAGAATTGGTCGGTTTTGAAGATGTTCGTATCGTTGATGAAAACATCACATCCGTAGATGAACAACGTACCACAGATTGGATGACGCATAACTCTCTACCTGACTACTTAGATCCGAACGACCCAAGCAAGACTGTAGAAGGCTACCCTGCCCCTCGCCGCGCGGTTCTTGTCGCTCGCAAATCATAATTCGCTGAGATTCCTGACATTGTCTTAACTCATTTTACGAGTTAAGACATTACCCTCTTTCCTCGTAATGAGCGAGTTTGATTTTTGAATCCATTTTTCACGTCAAAATATAAGCACGCTCTAAATAAGGATGCGCTTTTATGTCCTTGATTTTTGGCTTTTCATCACTATTCCTCAAACAATAAGTAATAGAGAAACATTCTTACTTGTGAGGCTTTATCGATATAAGCTAAACTCCTAAAAAATAAACAACTTAATCCAATCCCAAGGTTTTCAATGTTATTACGATTGACCCCGATTGTTGCCATCGCCTTACTATCTGGATGCTCACTAACCAAAGGCGAACAGTACCACCAAGAAACGTTAGCGGCGATTCAAAATTCAGAAGCGAATGTCAATAATCGCATTACCAACCTAGAGCTACAGCTCAGCAACCAATCGGACTATATCGACAGCCTTGAAGAACAAGTCGATAAACTACAGGTTGAACTTCTTACATTTCGCGATGAAGCAATGGCAGAAGTAAAAAAACCGAAAGAGCCGATTATTGTCCAATCTCCCGCTCCTGTGGAACCAACCCCAACTCACGATATTGTCCTTGGCTCTATCGAAAAGGTCACTGTAGAGTCGATTAAGCAAACTTTTGATGCACGTATCGACACTGGTGCCGCGACGTCGTCTTTAAATGCCGTTGATATTGAAGAGTTCGAAAGAAATGGCAAAAAATGGGTCCGATTCCACTTAGCAGACACCAGTAAATCCGAAGAAGAGAAAAGTACTTGGATCGAAGCTCCTGTCATTCGCTACGTCAAAATCCGCCAGGTTACCAGTGAAGAGTTAGAACGCCGCGCTGTGGTAGAACTTTGGGTGCGCGTTGGAAAAATTCATGAAAAAGCGCAATTTACGTTGGCAGATCGCTCACATATGAACCATCCTATTTTACTGGGTAGAGAATTTATGCGCGACATAGCACTTGTCGATGTAAGTCGTACCTATATCCAAACGGACGAAGATAAAAAATAATAAGGTAGATTATGACGTCAAAAATACCGTTTTACCTTTCTATCATCTTATTGGTGATTGCGGGCATTGCTCTGAGTGTTTTCAGACATGAAAACTACGGCGTGCCTTGGACGCCAGGCGAAACTCGCCAGGTATGGGATGTAGAAGCTCGTATTGAGTTCAATGCTAACGGCAACGAAGTAAAAGCGTCACTTGCAGCACCTCATACACAAAGTGGTTACACACTTATCGGTGAATCTGCTTCCTCATCAGGTTATGGCGTTTCCTACATCAATGACGATTCAGGCCGTCGTGCAGAATGGTCAATTCGCCAAGCTCAAGGGCCACAAACCATATACTACAAAGCCCAGTTCTTAGTAGACCCTCAGGCTAAAGTCACTCCTTTACCGCCAACGGAAGACATTACGCCACCAACGCTATCAGCACCACAAGCAGCAGCGGCAAATGCCCTTATCGAACGTGCGATGAGTCGCTCAGCCGATAATGTGACGTTTACTCGTGAGCTTATCAAAGCGCTTAATGACCCAGATAGCCAAAACTCGTCGCTACTACTGAACGATTTCAGCCGTACTGATGCACTGCATAATATTTTGCTTACCGCAGGTATACAGAGCAAAACCGTCGGTGTTATCGAACTAGAAGATGGTCGTCGACGCCAAACAATTCAACCAATGGTTCAGGTTTGGTCAGGTAAAGATTGGGTACTGTTTTCGCCAAAATCCGAACAAAAAGCAGTGAAACCCAACTTGTTAGTGTGGGATGAATCAAACGTATCCTTACTTGACCTTGTTGGTGGTAAAAATAGCCAAGTGCATTTCTCGATGATTAAGCAAGAAATGACACCACAACAAGCTACAAACAACAAAATAGAAGCAGATGGATTACTGAATATTTCAATTCATAGCCTACCTTTGGAAGAGCAAGCGATGTTCAAAACCATCATGCTCATCCCTATTGGTGCTCTGATCGTTGTGTTCTTGCGTGTTATTATCGGCCTGAAAACATCCGGTACCTTCATGCCTGTGTTGATTGCCGTTGCTTTTGTTCAAACTCAACTATTAACGGGTATTGTCGGTTTCTTGCTAATTGTAGGTACAGGCCTGATTATTCGAAGCTATTTGTCTAGGTTGAACTTATTGCTGGTAGCAAGGATATCTGCGGTCATTATTACCGTTATCATGATCATCTCGGTGTTCACCGTTGTTGCGTTTAAGATGGGCTTAACGGAAGGCCTAACAATTACCTTCTTCCCTATGATCATCTTGTCTTGGACGATTGAACGTATGTCAATCCTATGGGAAGAAGAAGGTGCGAAGGAAGTTGCTCTGCAAGGTGGTGGTTCATTGCTGACAGCGGTATTAGTTTACCTTGCAATGACGAACTCATACATTCAACACTTAACCTTTAACTTCATTGGTCTACAGTTGATTGTTCTGGCCGGTATTCTATTACTAGGTACTTACACAGGTTACCGCCTCACTGAGCTACGACGCTTCAAACCACTAGCGGAGGACTAAACGATGTTCGAAAGTTTTACTTCGCCGTCTAAGCTTCGCCATAAAGGCATTATGGGGATGAACAAGCGTAACCACAGCTATATTGGCCGTTACAATGATCGTTCTAAATACCCACTTGTCGATGACAAGCTAAAGACCAAAATTATTGCACAGGCAGCAGGAGCAACAGTTCCTGCCCTGATCGGTGTCATTCATAACCAAGCTGAAGTTAAGACTATCCACAAAATGGTTGAGAACTGGCCTGGTTTTGTAATCAAACCTGCACAAGGTAGTGGCGGTAAAGGCATTCTGGTTGTTACGTCTCATAAAAACGGGGTATATACTAAACCCTCCGGCTCTACAATTGGTAGGGATGAGGTCGAGCGTCACATTAGTAATGCGCTTGCTGGCCTTTTCTCTCTTGGTGGTAAAAATGACGTTGCTGTGGTTGAAAACTTAATCAAGTTTGATGACTGTTTTGATGGCTTCAGTTATGAAGGCGTACCAGATGTTCGGATCATCGTATTTAAAGGTTATCCAGTTATGGCGATGATGCGCTGTTCTACAGCGGCTTCCGACGGCAAAGCAAACCTTCACCAAGGTGCCGTCGGAGTAGGCATTGACATCGCGACAGGTAAAGCCGTCAGAGCGGTGCAGTTCGATCATCCAGTGACTCATCACCCTGATACAGGTAAAGACCTTTCGACCCTTCAAGTACCGCATTGGGAGCGCTTGCTGGAGCTTGCGTCAAGTGCCTGGGAAATGACAGGTTTGGGATACATGGGTACGGATATGGTGCTGGATAAAGATGAAGGACCTATGGTTTTAGAGCTTAACGCTCGCCCTGGTCTGGCAATCCAAATCGCTAATGGTGCAGGCTTGCTTCCTCGTTTGAAACACATAGAGAGCCTTGGCACACCTGCTGAGTATCCAAAACCGATTGAACGCGTCGCTTACGCGGCAGAGCAGTTCGGTGTGAAGCCGTTGTTCTAACCCTCCGACATAATGTTCGTTATTACTCGCCAGTAATTGTCATGATTACTGGCGTTTTTGTTCCCGCATCCAAAAACCTTGCACTTGCTCTCCTTATTAAACACATCCTTCTCATATATAAGTTGAATCAATGATCGAGCTAACAAAATCAACATAGATCGTTTCTTTTCTACTTTGCCTTTTGAGTATGATGAGAGCTCCCCTTACTCAACTTGAGAGGTTGGGAAATGCTAATAAAAGAAACAAATAATGATGAACCAGAGCTTGAAGAACAAGAGAGCTTAGACCAACACCTACAACGCTTGTCTGAGCTTTCTGTCCAAGCACTTGAAGAGCTTGCTGA
Organism: Vibrio sp. 661; assembly: GCF_033339315.1. Taxonomy (NCBI): domain Bacteria; kingdom Pseudomonadati; phylum Pseudomonadota; class Gammaproteobacteria; order Vibrionales; family Vibrionaceae; genus Vibrio; species Vibrio sp. 661. Next base: position 365,051 of record NZ_JAWOUJ010000003.1, read on the forward strand.
AATGATCGAAGTCAGGGACGATATTCCAGAGGAATAAACGTCGCTTCCTCATTAAGTTCCGCTAATAAGCCGAGACTGCCGTCCTACAGTCTCGGCTTATCTTATGTTGTTCGAAGCCTACCTCGTAAATAGATACAAAAACGCCCGCGTTCATTGCGGGCGTTTTGTTAGATTCGGAGTTTACGATTCAAACTCTTCAATCATCTCTTGTGCTTCAGTCTTAGGCTTATCCGTTTGACCAAAACCACGCAGACCAACCACGTGTACGTGTTCGTGATCTTTAAACACCTTACGCACCAGTTTGTAGGTAGTCCCCTTCTCTGGGCTGATGTTTTCAGGCGCTGCGATAAGAAGCTGCATATCCAGACGGTCGCACAATTCGAACAATGTCGCGATCGATTTCGCATCCAGACGCGCTGCTTCATCCAAGAAAAGCAAACGACAAGGCACAATGTCTTTGCTGCGTAGACGACGAGACTCTTCTTCCCAGCTTTGTACTACCATCAATAGGATTGACTGACCAGTACCGATCGCTTCACCTGTTGATAGTGCGCCAGACTCAGCCTGTAGCCAACCATCTGTACCACGGTTCACTTCTACACTTAGCTCTAGGTAGTTACGGTAATCCAGTAGCTCTTCACCCAGAACCTGAGGAGAACGTTGACCCATATCAATATGTGGGTTCACACGTTGGAACAGCTTCGCCATTGCTTCGGAGAAGGTAAAGCGAGTCGATTCAAACAGGTCTTTGTGCTGCTCTTGCTGTGTCGCTAGACCGTTCAGTAGCACTTCGTGACTTTCGCGGATCTTCACGTTTAGACGTACGCCCTTCACCTGACCAAACGAGATGTTCGACAGGCCTTGGTTCAGCATACGAATACGGTTTTGCTCACGCTGAATCGTCTTCTTGATGATGCTCGCTACTGACTCAGAGCTGATCGCTAAACGGTTTTCACGTTGCGTTAGCTCTTCCGTTAGACGCGCCAGCTCTACTTCCATCTCTTCGATCGCTTCTACAGGATCATCAGTACGGATGATATCCTGACGAATACGCTCACGAAGATGTTGGTAAACCGCAATGTAGAACAGAACTTTACGCTCTGGGCGAGCGTTGTCTTCTGATAGACGCAGCGCATCACGCAGGTCGTCATTGTTCGCAACCGCGAGACGCAGCGCACCCAATGATTTATCCGACATTGAACGCAGTTCATCCGCTGACATATAAGCCAGTTCACGCTTGTGTAGACGACGCTCAACATCGTTCTCACGCGCCAGACGAAGTACTGAACACCAGCCAGCTTTCGCTGCAACCACGAAGGTACGTAGCTCAACGTATTCTTTCTGAACTTTCTTCAGACGTTTCGCCAAGCCTTTCATCTCTAGTTCAGTAGAGGTGATCGTGCGCTCGTATTCGCTCTTACGGCTACGAGACGTGTGTAGACGCTCATGCAATTCATCACGACGACGCATTGCACGTTCTTCAGCACCTTCGTCCGCGTTCACGCCAAACTCTTGAAGTTCTTGTTTGAACTCTTGAACCGTTTCCAGTTTCGCTTGGTGTGAACTCTTCAATGACGCCAATACTTGGTTGTATTGGTTCATTTGGCCTTGCGACTGTTTCAACTCTTCACGAGAGCGTGTACGCATTTGTTCAGCTTGAACCAGTTTTGCTTTTAGCTGCTCGCTCAGTTCGCTGCTCTTGTTCAGTAGGTCTACTGAATCTGAGTAAGCGAAGTAGTGGCGACGCTCAACGAGATCTGAGAGTGCAAAGATTTGCTTCTTAAGATCTTGTAGCTGTTCGTCTGCCGCTTTGTATTCTGCTTCTAGCGCGTCGAATTGCTCTGGGTCAGCATCAAGCGCAGACGCAATATTCTCTAATTGCGCGACGGCTTTTGCATGGTTGCTTAAGAAGTTCTTCGCCTCTGCAAGCTGAGCGATTTTCTCTTCTAGCTCATCAAAACGCGCTTGCAATGACTCATCTTCAACAAGCACCATGTGTGACGCTAGCTTGTCCAGAGAAGACAACGCTTGCTTGCTGGTTTGAAGCTGAGAACGTTGTTGTTGCTCTTTCGCATCCAGATCCGCCAACACGCGAGCAATTTGGTTACGCTTATCACGAATAGTTGCCAGTGCTTGTTCTGGATCGGCGTCAAAAGCAACCTGAATGTGGTTAGACACAAATAGGTTAAACGCTTGGTACAAGCGCTGCATTTTCTGAGAATCAAACGCCGCTTTTGCGTGTTTCTCTACCACTTCTTCTCGTTCGTTACGCAGCAACTCTAGACGCTGCTCACGTGCCGCACGGCCAAACAATGGGATCTCAGGCAAGCGAGAGTAACGCATTTGGCGATCGTTCATACGAACGCAAACCGCGCCCTCTAACTCTTCTGCATCGAACGAGCTGTCATCAAAGGCATCGATGTCACCTTCAATGATGTACAAGTCTTCTGGACAGTCGTCTAGCTCTACCAGTTTCTCTTCGATGCCTGACAAGTCAGAAACAACGATAGCGTGACGAGCCGGACCGTACATCGCACTGAAATAAGGCGCGTCATCAATCGTGATGTCATCGTAGATCTCAGACAGCAATACACCGCCCAGCGTATCTGCCAAACCTTTCAGGCGAGGGTCATTTGAACCACCAGGAGAAGCAAGACGCTCAATCTCAGAGTCTAGCTGGCTACGGCGCTCAGCAAGCTTATCTTTAGCTAAAGACAGCTCCCTTTCTTGTTCAAGGACAACTTGCATGTGGTTCATTACCGCATGGCGATCCTCAAGCTCTTCACCGCTCTGCTCCCTCAGTTTATCTAGCGCATCGTTCGCCGCAATCCAAGCTGGTGCTATTGCTTCAAGCTTACTGATTTCTGCCGCCGCGTTTTGCTCTAGACGGCGCTGTTCACCACGCTGATCACGAACTTCTTCTTGAGCTATCTCTAGTGATTCGATTTGCGTCGCATGACGTTCACGTTCTTGTTCAAACGTAACCTCATCGGTTAGTTCAACGTGATATTGCTTTTTGTATTCAGCAACCAGTTCACGTGATTGACGCTGCTGGTTAAGGCTGCGTTCGAGATCACGGTGTTGTGCTCGCCATTGCTGTTCGTTTTGTGCGATTTGTTGTGACTCACGCGCTTTCGCGATTGCAGTTTTCGCATGTTCAGACGCGTCTTTGCGCTCAACTTGACCAACGATGCTTTGTACCAGTTTAAGCGCGGTTTCAAACTGCTCTGCCGCTGCAGAAGACATGTCCAGTTTGTGCTTAACCGATAGCAACGCATTGGTGCTTTCTGATTCTTTGTTCTTAAGCTCAGAGACAAGCGCTTGAGCCGATTCCGCCGTTAGGCTGTCATCGCCAAGTAGTTGCTTCGCTTTCTCCAGCGCTTGAACTGCTTGTTGATATTGAAGGGCGCGAGTTTGCTGAACGTCAAGAGCTTGCTGGTAATCAGCAAGTTGCGTCTTAAGGCTATCCACCTCTTCTTCTGCAACGGTAGCTTGCTCTTCAGCCATCATCACGCGTTCTTGCGCTTCTTCCACTACCATCATTTGTTCTTCAAGACGCTCGCTCAGCTCTTCAAGATCTTCTTGGTAGCGTTCGATCTTCTCTTGCTGACGCAGCGCGTTTTGCACCAGTTGCAAGTGATCAGAAGCCGCTTGGTAGTCTTGCTCTAAAGAAGATTCTGACTCGATCAGCAGTTCCAGCTCTTCTTGAACGCGGTTAAGCAGATTGTTTTGCTCAATCAAGGTTTCGCGAGAACCAAATAACTCTGAACGCAAAGACAATGTCTGTTCTAGTTTTTTACGGCGCTCGTTGGCATGGCGCATATAGTCCGCTGCCACGTAGTTGGTCGACTCTGTAATCAAATGTTTGAACAAGTCACGGTCTGCTTGCGTGGTTTTGATCGCTTCTAGCGTCATGCGGTTTTCACGCAGCGCCGATTCCATATCTTGGAACGCTTTCTTCACGCCGCCGTTTTGTGGCAGAAGGTAGTCACGTAGCGAACGGGTAATCGCACTTGAGATACCACCGTAAAGCGATGCTTCGATCAGGCGGTAGAATTTAGAACGGTCACCAGAGTTACGCAGTTTCTTCGGAATCACACCGAATTCAAACATTTGCGCGTGGTAATCCACGATAGAAGAGAAGGCTTTGAATTGAACACCTTCAAATTCTGCGATTGATTCTTTTACTTCATTGATTTGACGTACACGAGCTTGAGTCGCAGATACGCTTTCAACCAAGATATCCGTTGGTTTCACATGGCTTGGAAGACCTTGGATCACAAACGGTTTGATGTCTACTTTCTTATCACGACCCGCAACTTGCTGTAGTTTTACTGCAAACAATAGGCGTTGGTTACGTGAGTTCACCACGTCTAGCGCCGCATAACATGCGCCCGGCTGTAGCTTACCGTACAAACCTTTGTCACGAGACGATTGGCTGCTGCCCGCTTCTGTCGTGTTACGGAAGTGCAGCAGCGTTTGGTCAGGAATCAATGCGGTGATGAACGCCGCCATTGTGGTTGATTTACCTGCACCGTTACCACCTGATAGCGTGGTGACCAGACCATCGATGTCAAACGTACGGGCAAAGAAGCCGTTCCAGTTGACCATGGTCAGCGATTGGTATTTACCGCGTTCAATCATGCTCATGCTTCACCCTCTTCTGTTGTTTCTTCTTGGGCTTGGTCGTCTTGATCTTCTTCAGACAATAGGCTGCCTTGGCTTGGCTCTTTGGTGTGCACTACCGCTTCACCATCACGGATCAGACGCAGCTGCGCTTCACGCATGTCATCGCCAATACGTACATCGGCACCAAAGCGGAATACCGCTTCACTGATGCTGAATTTACCGGTTTCACCGATGTTGATGATCATGCCTAGGCGACGCAGACGACGAAGTGACGTACGTACTTTTTCAAACAGCTTTTCTTTATCGAGGTCAGAACCAGTCGCACGGTTCGTCACTAGCTTCATCAGCTTGTTTTCATCTGCTAGAGCAAGCAGTTCGTCGTACAGCTCTTGGTTAGTGAAGATGCCTTCGTGCGCAAGACGCTCTGGGCTTAGGTAAAGGAAACACAGTACCTTGCCCACCAACATGTCCAGTTCAGAAAGAACACTACGGCCAATCAGAGACGTTGAACGTGGACGAAGGTAGAAGAAACCTTCTGGCGCTTTCACCAATTCGGTGTTGTAGCGTTGGTAGAAAGAAGAAAGCTCAAGTTCGAAATCCGACAACAACGCGTGGTTGTCTAGATCTTCACTTGAGATATGACGCCCTGCTCGAAGCATGCTGTCTAGCGCTGGGAACAGAGGGTTAGAAATTGCTTTTGCCAGATTCTCTGACATGTATTCATTAGTATCGGTCGATGACATTCGCTTGTACCTTTGCCCCAAATTCGTTGATTGCTTTCCAGTCTGGCTGAACAGCTTGGTAGTCGGATTCTGAGTAACCCAGACGTACCGCCTGATCAACGACAATGCGAGCTAAATCAAAGTGATGAGTGTATGGGTGTTGTGCAAGGTAATCTCGCAGTACCACGCTCAAGTCGATTGGTGTACCTTGATCTTTATGCGCTTTCAGCATGTCACCAATTCGTTCAGACAGCTCATCATTGACTTGTTGAAACTCTTCGTATTCTACTTCCATCGGAACTTGACCCGTGACCTCGTCATCACGCAGTACTAGGGCCTCATCACGAAGGTCAGAAAGCCTCTCCGCATCTGCATAAGTCAGATACCAAGGCGCATCGAAGTAATCTTTGACGGATTGACGCAGACGCGAGCTAAACGCACGGTTCTTATCCATATCGATTGCAGTACGAATAAACTTGTGCACGTGTCGGTCGTAACCAATCCAAAGGTCGATCGCTTGCTGGCCCCAGCTTGTGATTCGGTCCAGCTTCATTTGCAGACCAAACAAGGCTTCTTCGATAAACTCCAGCTCAGGGTCACCGTAAACAATTTCTTGAATATCGAGGATCTGAGTTTGCAGTTCATCACTGGCGGCTTGCAGCGTATCTTGAAGTTCACGCAACGTGCTTGATGTTTCTGACAGAAGTGCTTCACAGTTGTTGATCGCTTCGCGCCAGTCTTTGTTAAGCAGGTCAGCAATCTGTTGTTTCACTGACTGTTGCTGCTCATCCATAACACGTTGGTTGAGGTCAATTTGATCGAAGATTTCGCCTACAGAATATTTTAAAACACCGTATACGTTTTTCTTCCAGTGACCCGGTGTGCCACCTTTTTGTGCTGCCTCAATCGCTTTCGCCATTTCATCCGCTACCATGGATAGCTGGATAGATAGACGCAGTTTTGAGAACTCACGATGACGCACGTAGTAGTCGGTTATTCCTATCGCTAATGGCGACAAGCGGTAAATGCTCGCTCCGTCAGTAATTTCACTGACAAAACGGCTCATAAGACGCTGCTTAACCATCTCGTTGATCGCATTGTTCGCACGAAAAGCGGAGGCTTCGCCGGTCTCATCAAATAGTCGAGTGACGATGGCAAATGCATCATGCAGTTCACCTTCACCCAGTTCTTCATCGAACCTTTCATTACTCAGTACGGCAATGGCTATCAAAAATGCCAATCGCTCTGTGGTCAGGTTCAACGAGAAATCGTGCTGCTTAACCCAGCCAACCAGCTCATCGATTGGTTGCTCTGCAGCATTGAGAGTCATCTCACTCATTGTTATTCCTGTTTATCGTTCTTTTTAGCCCACACATGAATGTAGCGGCCTAATGAGAGGTATGGCTCTTGTCGACAAAGTTGTTTTTCTAGCGCCAACACATCTTCAAACTCGTAATCACCCATGTATTCCATATTGCCTATGTAATCACTAAATGAGCGAATACCAGATTTGCCACAAATATTAAAACCTGAATTTTCTATCCACTGGTAGACTTCTTCAGGTTTTAAGCCTTTTTGCGGCTGTAGTTTAAATCTTTTTCGGTGAGGCATGCCGTCTAATATATGAGGAATGTTGCCACAAACCACGTTTTTATAGACTAAACCGTGGTGGTTGTAGAACATGACTGATGCGATACCTCCCGGTTTTACTTGTTCAAGAACTGTTTCAAGTGCGGCCTTAGGATCAACCAGCCACTCCATCACAGCGTGGAACATAACCAGATCGACCTGTCCATCCATATGTTCACCGATGGATTGGACAGGCGAATGAATCAGGCGATACTGCTCAAGCAAACCGTTTTTTTCAATATCCTGCTTAGCCAACTGCAGCATTTCCGAAGATAGATCACATAAAGCGATTCGATGTCCGAGCTTAGCAAGCTTTTGCGACATTTGTGCCAAACCACCACCAGCGTCCAACACTTCTAGGGGTTGCTGGTCAGCATCTAATTCACTTAGAATCTGTAGAAAATCTTCCCACACAATGATTTGGCGGATCTCCCCTTTATCGGAGCCGTAAATATTTTTTGCAAATTTGTGGGCGATATCGTCGAAATTGCGGTCTTCTGTCACTTCTGCTGAGTTATCATAACGGATTGTGCCGCTATTCTGGCACAAGGAAAGCAGGAATAAAGAGGGATACCCTCATTTTTATTATCAATTGATGTTTTTTCGGACTATTTATGTATGTTTGAGCTGAAAAAAGTAGTGTCAGCCATGCTTATGCCCCTTCCGGCATTGCTGCTGATAGGCTTGTTGGGTCTTGCTCTCATTAGTTTTACTACAAAACGTAAAACTGGCTGCTTCGTTGTTCTATTCTCTTTTGTTGGCATTTTTCTTGTTGCCTTCCAACCTGTTTCAACCAAGCTTCTTATGCCGTTAGAGCGAGAGCATAAAGCCTTTTTGCCAGTTTCTGGCACCATCGACTACGTGATGGTTTTAGGGAATGGTCATGTTATCGATGACGAAATTCCACCCACCTCGCAGTTAAGCCGTGCAGCATTAATGCGCTTAACTGAGGGCATTCGTATTTTAAGAATGTATCCAGGCGCGAAATTAATCTTATCCGGCTATGCTGGCGGATCTGAAATTAGCCACGCGCGAATGATGGCGAACGTTGCCCTTGCGTTGGGAGTCGCGAAATCCGATATCATTTTATTAGAAGATGCGAAAGATACGTGGGAAGAGGCGCGTCAAGCGGCTGCATTCGTTCAACAAAAGGAGATTGTGTTAGTCACTTCTGCGAGTCACATGAGCCGTGCATTGTATGAGTTCAACGCAGCAGGCATTAAACCAATCCCAGCCCCGACCAACTTCTTAGCTATTAGCGAGATAAGTCAACCTTGGGATAAATACTCACCTAAAGCGCGTTACTTAGAACAAACAGAGCTTTATTGGCATGAGTACTTGGGCAGTATTTGGCAAAGGTTGCGTGATACTGTCGGCCAAACACCAATGGTTGAAGCAAACTAGTATTATCTTGAAGCCACAAAAAAGGAGAGCCGAAGCTCTCCTTTTCTTTTTACGATTGAGTTATGTTCAAACTAGTCACCAGCAAACATATAGCCTTCGCCGTGCACCGTTACAAAAATCTGTGGGTTCTTAGGATCGAACTCCATTTTTGCGCGCATACGTCGAATAAGAACATCAATGGTGCGGTCATTCGGCGCATCCACTCGATGGCTGATCATGTTCAAAATACGCTCACGACTTAACACCTGGTTAGGGTAAGACGATAATGCCACCAAAAGTTCATACTCTGCTTTAGTTAGTTTTACTGGCTCACCGTTGCGGCTAAGTGCGCGACGTTGAATGTCGAATGTCCACTCCCCAAAGCGCACAATGTGCTCTTCACTGGTTTCATTCGCTTTCGAGCTGCCACTGCGCGCTGCTGAAATACGCCACAGCAAGTTTTTAACGCGAACTAACAGCTCTCTCAGTTCAAAAGGTTTTGTCACATAATCGTCAGCACCCATTTCTAGGCCTACGATTTTATCAATGCTATCCGTGCGTCCTGTTACTAATATGATACCAATATCCGATTGGCTACGTAACTCACGAGTAAGCATCAGGCCGTCTTCACCAGGCAGGTTAATATCCAGCATGATCAGGTCTACATCGCCCGCTTGCAAAACTTCACGCATTTCTGCGCCACTCTCTGCTTCGCTGACTTGGTAGCCCTCATTTTGGAAATATCCCGCAAGCTTACTACGAGTTACAACATCATCTTCTACGACTAATACGTGATAGCTCATTTACACCACTTTTCTGTCTTCTTATTATCCAAGACGTATTCTATTCATAACTAGTAACATTTCTAGTCATAGATACATTAAAACGCAAGATTTAGCGTTTTTATTGATTCAAAACAAGCTTGCCCATTGCTATTAATAAACGGTCATTTTTGACCATAAAACATAACAATTATAGTTACTGCTATTCATTTTAATTGATTACACTTAGGGGATATCCCTAATTGACTTTGTGATGCATGACTTGAAGCATCATTCAGGAGCCCAAAATGCAAGAAGTGAAAGCTTTTAATGAAAAACGCGCTGAAATTTACTGGTGGTTTTCGAGCTTGTTCGCAAAAGAACTAACAGAGAAAGAATTGGAAGCCTATCACAGTGTTGAAATTCGCAGTTTTCTCGCAGGTTTAGGTGAAAATGAGTCGCTAAAACCAGCCGTTGATAGCCTAGTTGATGCATTGAATCGGTTACAAGATCGTGAAGATGCACAACTAGAGCTTGCAGCTGACTTTTGTGAACTGTTTTTGAAGACAGAAAAATACGGCGCTCTTCCTTACGCATCCATGTACATTGGTGAATCAGGTTTACTGAATGACAAGCCAGCTGAGGAAATGGAAAAGTTGATGGCTGAATTTGGCGTTCAAGTAGACGAAAACCTAAAGGAACCTGCGGATCACTTAGCCGTTGAGCTCGACTTTCTCGGGAACATGATTATCCGCTCAAACGAGCTTGAACAAGAAAAACACATGGAAGAAGCCTTCGTTAAACAAAACGACTTTATCCAGCAACAATTGATGTCTTGGTTACCTCAGTTTTCAGACAAATGTAAAAAATTCGATGAATTTGGATTTTACTCAAGTGTCGCGAAACTATTAGTTGCATTTTGTAAACTAGACAGCGCCTACCTTCTTGGTGAATAATTGCCGCCTATTTTTAGGGAGCCTGCCTATCGGGCTTCCTGTATGCCTGAAAGTGACCGATTGTAAGTAACTTGGGTATAATATTCGTTTGCCTTAACTTAGCGCAAAGACGCTTGGTTATTTAGCAGTCAAAATGTGACTTCAAATACACAAATCTCTTGCTGAAAACATTGCTAGTCAGTCCACATAGGGCTAAAATGTGAGCGCAAACGATTAAATATGATTTATATGTAAACCGCTGAAATATAGCGGTTTTTGTGTTTTCTTAACAGGTTGATGGCAATTTCTCATCAGATAGAAAAAAGATAAAATTCATCGACCGATGCTGCTACGTACCCTTTTGTCGCACTTGGATCAACCGCTGCCGAGACACTTAGCGCCAATTTTATATTGCTAGGTGTGAAACCATTAGAGCATCAGGTACATCCAATACGACATATTTCAGTAGCTCGATACAGGACACCATTTATGGCCACGATAAAAGACGTTGCTCGCTTAGCCGGCGTTTCCACTACGACAGTTTCGCACGTTATCAATAAAACGCGTTTCGTTGCAGAAGCAACGCAAGAAAAAGTAATGAAAGCCGTTGACGAGCTGAATTACGCGCCAAGTGCCGTTGCACGCAGCCTAAAATGCAACTCAACTCGTACGATTGGCATGTTAGTAACTCAATCAACTAACCTATTTTTCTCAGAAGTGATTGATGGCGTTGAGAGCTACTGTTACCGCCAAGGCTATACTCTGATTTTATGTAACACAGGCGGGATTTACGAAAAACAACGCGATTACATTCGTATGCTGGCTGAAAAGCGCGTTGATGGCATCCTAGTGATGTGTTCTGACTTAACCGAAGAACTAAAAGAGATGCTTGACCGTCATGCGGACATTCCTAAAGTGGTCATGGATTGGGGCCCAGAGAGCTCACAAGCAGACAAGATCATGGATAACTCAGAAGAAGGTGGCTACATTGCAACCAAACATCTGATTGACAATGGTCATACGGATATCGCTTGTCTAAGCGGTCATTTTGAAAAGCTTGCTTGCCAAGAGCGCATTGCAGGTTTCCGTCGCGCAATGAGCGAAGCGAACCTAGCTGTAAATGAAGACTGGATCCTTGAAGGTAACTTTGAATGTGATACGGCCGTATTAGTTGCAGATAAAATTACCGCAATGGACAAGCGCCCGACGGCGGTATTCTGTTTTAACGACACAATGGCTCTAGGCCTAATGAGCCGCTTGCAACAAAACGGGATCAAAATTCCTGAAGATATTTCAGTGATCGGCTACGACAACATCGAGCTTGCGGAATACTTCTCTCCACCGCTAACGACTATCCACCAACCTAAACGTCGTGTTGGTAAAAATGCATTCGAAATTCTACTTGAGCGTATCAAAGATAAAGAACACGAAAAACGAATTTTCGAAATGCAACCTGAGCTTGTAATTCGAAATACTGTGAAAAAAATGAACTAAATTTCACTGTATTTAACCGTGTTAAATAAGCGCTCTACAGGGGCGCTTATTTTTTTGGAAAAATTAAGCATTCTCTAATACTTCACACCACTCTAATAACAATTGACTAACGTTAACTCCCTGTTTTATATAAATGTAATATATATTAAGAACTCCTTTTCAAAGGCCAATTTGCACCTTTCCATATGCAAAATAGAGCATTCAACCTATCATTTTTATTGAACCGAAATCACACTTTTAACGCTAAACCGTGATGTTAATTCAATATAAGAAGTATGCTCATTGTGTCACGCACAGGGCAAACCATTCGAAAGAGTGGGACGCAAAGCCTCCGGCCTGAACCATATTACGATATGGAAGGTAGCGGGGTTACCGATGGCAAGTGTGTAAGCAATGACTTTACTCTGTAATGACATTGTTTTTACGCATGTTTGCTACTCTCTCGGACCTGACTTTTGGTGGCGTAATATTAATTACACCGAGATAACAAAACATGGATAAACCGATACTCAAAGACTCTATGAAGCTATTTGAGGCACTTGGTAATATCAAGTCGCGCTCAATGTTTGGTGGCTTCGGACTATTCGCTGATGAAACAATGTTTGCACTAGTGGTAAACAATCAGCTTCATATCAGAGCAGACCAAAAAACTTCATCTGACTTCGAGAAACAAGGGCTAAAGCCTTACGTTTATAAAAAACGTGGCTTTCCAGTCGTTACAAAGTACTACGCTATTTCCAGCGATTTATGGGAATCAAGCGAACGCTTAATCGAAGTAGCGAATCAATCATTGAAAAAGGCAAAGCTTGAGAAAGAACAGCAAGCAAGTACAAAGCCTAACCGTTTGAAAGATTTGCCTAACTTACGACTGGCTACCGAGCGCATGCTAAAAAAAGCCGGCATCGAATCCGTAGAGAAGCTTGAAGAGGAAGGTGCGCTTAACGCCTATAAAGCGATAAGAGATACGCACTCTGCAACCGTCAACATTGAGTTGCTATGGGCACTAGAAGGTGCTATCAACGGCACTCATTGGAGTGTGGTACCTCAAGCTCGCCGAGATGAGTTGATGAACGGCCTCCAATAAAAGTCGGCCTAAAAACTATCTTGTAAAACCGCAGTCTAATCTGCGGTTTTTTTGTGAAATTTTTTCGGTTTTCCTACTGTCTTATTACATATATCCCAAATTGGAATCAAAATTATGAATAAGAAACTGATATTAGGTCTCATCCTACTAGCGGCTATCGTCTTTTTAGGTATTAACTTTGGCCAGTATTTAACCTTAGAGAATGCAAAAGCCCAACAAGAAGCACTAACTACATACATCGATCAGAATTTTGTATTCTCGGCTGCGATTTACTTTTTTACCTACATTGCAATTACCGCTTTTTCTATCCCAGGAGCGGCAGTAGTCACCTTACTTGGTGCAGCCTTATTTGGTTTTTGGACAAGCTTGCTACTGGTTTCTTTCGCTAGCACTATGGGGGCAACACTGGCCTTCTTGAGCAGCCGATACTTATTGCGTGACTGGGTACAAAACAAATTCGGAAATAAACTCAACGCAATTAATCAAGGTGTCGAAAAAGACGGAGCTTTTTATCTATTTTCCTTGCGTCTAATCCCTGTATTCCCTTTCTTTCTAATCAACTTACTGATGGGCTTAACACCGATGTCTGTAGGTCGATTTTATCTCACTAGCCAAATAGGTATGCTGCCAGGCACAGCCGTATATCTGAATGCAGGTACTCAATTAGCAACAATTGAAAGCCTATCGGGCATTGTTTCACCCGCAGTATTAGCGTCTTTTGCGCTATTGGGACTATTTCCAATCATCACTAAATGGGTTATGAATAAAGTAAGGCCGACACCAAGTCAGCAAAACTCGTAATTGGTGAAGTGGGTATTTTGATGAAAATATTTATCGCTAAAAACCCAGCAGAAGCACACATTGTATGTGAGCTGCTTAAAGTGGAACAAATTTACTGTGAAGTTCGCGGAGAAGGTATTTTCGGCTTAAAAGGAGAACTGCCGTTTGGTGATGATACCGATCCTTATGTGTGGCTTTTTGACACGGCACAAAAGATGAAAGCTGAAGAAATAGTAAAAGCATATCGAAAACAATCCGATAGGCATGAGTATCAAGATTGGCAATGCCCAAAATGTCATGAAATAAACGAAGGGCAATTTGGTGCATGTTGGCAATGTGGATATCAACTAGGAGAGCTATAGCGGCTCTCCTATTCAGTGGATGCACTCAGTTTTAAGCACATACAGCTTGCTGTTTAATAAACTCGATGGAGTGTTGATTGAAGTCTTCTGGACGCTCTACATTGCATACATGACCACAATTCGGGATTTCTCGTAGAATGCTGAGCTTATGTGCTGCAACCATTTCTTTGACAGGTTTAATAAACATGTAATCCCTGTCGCCCATTAAGTAAAGAGTCGGAATGGGTAACTCTCGATCTTTAAAATATTTCATTAACGGATTTACATCAGCGGCAAGAATAAACCAACGTTTAAATTCTTTTTGGCAAAGCTTCTTGGCTTCGCGAATAAAAAGGTGGCGAGATTCTCGTTGGCTTCTTTGAGGCATAACAATATAAGCGAACAGTTTGTAGAGCCACATGTACGGTAGGATATGCTTACAAAAATTACCTAATTTCACCAATATCTGAGAACGAGTGTTAAGCCTTGTGACAGCACCGCCGAGCACCATCGAACGTACGCGCTCTGATGACAATTCAGCAAGGTTTCGAACAATAATAGTACCAAGCGACATACCGACAAAATGAGCGGATTGGATCTTTAAATGGTCCAATACTTTCAAAATATCTTGGGTAACTTCCGTAAAGGTATAACGGCTAGCAATGAGCTCTTTAAGTAACTGATTTGACTTTCCATGACCTCTTAAATCGATCAGCAATAAGTTAAAGTGTTGCTTGTAAGCTTTAATTTGCTTGAACCAGATAGAAGAGCTACCACCAGCACCGTGCACAAATACAACCCACTCATTACTAGTAGGGTGCAAATAGGTTTTATGAAAAAGTAGCGGCTGGGTCATATTGAGTATCAAAAAGATCGTGCTATTGAGTAAAAAGCCATCCTACCACACTCCCCTTACTCAAGATAATAAAGGCACCTCATTCGGTGCCTTTCGTTACAATTTTAAGTCAAACTAACGCTGAGTGGTAAAGCTGCAAATAAGATTCTGCGGCCTTTTGCCAACAAAAGTCTTGTTGCATCGCGTGCAACTGTACTTTATTCACTTCAGGCTCGTTTTGAGCGTAGAGCAACAGTGCCCTTAGCATCGTTAACAACAATGCCTTCGGTGTCGGTTCGAAAAAAACAAACCCCGTTGCTTCAGATGGGTTTACATCATAATCGCTAACGCTGTCCTTTAAGCCACCAACACCGCGTACTATCGGTAATGTCCCATAAGCCATACTATAGATTTGGTTTAAGCCACATGGTTCAAACTCAGAAGGCATCAAGAAGAAATCCGAACCAGCTTCAACGATATGCGCAAGTTCATTGTCATACGCTTCTACAAAGGCAAATTTGCTAGAAAACTGCGCGGCAACCTCTCGTAACTGAGCGGCAAGAACAGGGTCTCCGGTCCCAACGACAACTAGCTGAACATCGTGCTTTAAAAAATCGGCCAAAGCAGGCAACAAGTAATGAACGCCTTTCTGCTGGGTCAACCGACAAACCATACCGAACATAGCTACATTTTTTTCGGGCAAATTTAGTCGTTGTTGTAATGCTTTTTTACAAGCTTTCTTCCCTTGCGACATACTTTGCTGGTCGGCGCAGTAATTAACCGGCAAGTAGGTATCAGTTTCCGGATTCCAAGCACTGTAATCACAACCATTCAAGATGCCGACTAAGTCCTGCGCGCGTTGCTGAAACTCCCAAGCCATGCCGTGACTGCCAAGCTCTGTTTTTAGTTCCTCTGCGTACGTAGGGCTAACCGCGTTTATCTTATCTGCATTCATTACACCAGCTTTAAGCATCGTAATATGCGTTGCACTCACCGCAGCATCGGGAACGTTTCTACAATGAAACTCTGGCAAACACTGCACGTCTTCATAACTAAATACGCCTTTAAAGACCGCATTGTGAATTGAAATGACGCTTTTAGTATGAGCAAAAAACGGATCATTGCCATACCTGTGCTTGAGCAAAAATGGAACAAGACCTGTGTGCCAATCGTTCGCGTGTATGATATTAGGTTGAAAGGCGAGCTTGGGTAACATATCGAGACATGCTGCACTAAAAAACGCAAAGCGCTCGCCGTTATCAGTATACGCTTGGTTGTTCTCCGCATACATTGATGGTCGATTGAAATACGGCGGACAATCAATCAGGTAAACAGGATTTTGACCTAACATGAGCCGCAAAACTCGATACTCCGTATGCGGCCATGATGTTAATTCTGTTTCTAATACAACTTCTGCGTCTGCGAGTTTATCAATACTGCTGTACGCAGGGATGGTAATTCTTACGTCTTGCTGTAGGTTTTGAAGGGCTTCCGGTAGTGCCTTGGCAACATCTGCCAAGCCACCACTTTTAATGAGGCCTTCAACCTCAGAAGCTACAAACAGAATAGATAAGTTGTTAGTAGCCAACTCGAGCTCCTTTCGGAATAACAACAATGCCCTCCTCAGACACGTGGAAGTGTTTTTTATCTTCTTGAAGATTCACACCAATCTGAGTACCAGGAGCAATATCGGCATCCTTGTCGACAATCACACGACGTAAAACACATCCTTCGCCAATTTTTACGTCACCAAGAAGTATACATTCGCTGATATCGCAAGCAGAAGCAATATTACTGCGAAAACCAAGCACCGACTTTTCGATTCTTGAGCCTCTAACATAGCTGCCATTACACACTAAACTATCGATTATCTGCACACGACCATTATCAGAGTCGGTAAATGTCGCAGGTGGCAATGGTGGGTAGTAGGTATGCAATGGCCATTTACGGTTGTACAGCGAAAATGGTGCATCTTTTTCTAGCAGATCCATATGCGCTTGCCAGTACGCATCAATAGTTCCGACATCACGCCAGTACACCTCTTCTTTTTCGCCACTGATTTTGTTGGTACTGAAGTCATACACGAACACATCACCTCTAGGGAACATCTTTGGAATGATGTCCTTTCCAAAATCATGTGATGAAGCTTCATTATCCGCATCTTCGACCAACTCTGAGAACAGTACCTGAGCTTCAAAAACATAGTTACCCATTGAAACTAAAGCGTAATCAGGGTCACCAGGAATCGACTTCGGATTTGCTGGTTTTTCTTCAAAGCCAATCATACGGCCTTCGCTATCCACTTCGATAACCCCAAATTGCGACGCCTCTTTTAGTGGCATGCGCAATGCAGATACCGTCAGAGAAGCCTGCTTTTCTGAGTGGAAGTTCAGCATTTGTTTGATATCCATCTTATAGATATGGTCAGAGCCAAAAATACAAACTTGCTCTGGTTCCTCTAACTCCATAAAACGCAGGTTTTGATAGATCGCGTCCGCCGTCCCTTCGTACCAACGTTTACCAGTACGCATTTGAGCGGGAATAGGATCGATAAAGCGGTCTGTAATGCCGTTGATGTTCCACCCCTTTTTTAAGTGATGGAATAAAGATTGAGATTTAAATTGGGTTAGGACGTAAATGCGCATCAGATCCGCATTAACAAAATTGTTTAGAGCAAAATCGATCAATCGATAACTACCACCAAACGGTACCGAAGGTTTACTGCGAGATTCCGTTAAAGGTCTCAAACGAGAGCCTTCACCGCCAGCAAGAATCATTCCCAAAACACCAGCCATTTGTTGTTCTCCATATCGTTATAGCTTGGATTTGGTACTCGCTTGAATGAGTCATACTCGGGGAGTCAAGCGAATACATTTAGCAACCGTCTCTGAGTTTCTGTGAACTCTTACAACACGGATAAAAAAGCTACGGCACTTCCAGTATGCAACGTCCACTCTTTCCTTATTTTTTGACGCAAACAATGCACACAGTTGCACTAATTTTTGTAATAAATTATCTAAGCGGGTTCTAAATTACAATTTTTAATACGCCATTCTGTGTACCATACAGCTCTTGCGTACTCAAGACGATATCTAGATCACACATGGAAAAGCAAACGATTACATTGTGAAAACAATTTACGAACGGATTCACTACACCGCCGATTTTTTAGCCCAATGTATAACAAATATGTGAATGCAAAATGAAAGTTACAACGAATATTTTTTACATAAAAAATACATCAGCGACTACGAAATATTGATACTGGGATCTTCTCGCGTCAGCAAAACTCAGTCAAAGCAGCAAAGATCTATACGAACAACACAGTGGCCTTTACGCAAAAACAAAACGCAAAAAAGGCAGCGATATCGCTGCCTTTTTACATTACTTAGATCGTACGTTTTTATGCTTTCGCTTTTTTACGCTTATCAGTGACTTCCCACTTACCGTCAACAAAGAGCGCTGTCCAACCAGATGGTTTGCCATTCTCTTCCGAACGAACGTAGTTCTCTTTTGTTTTGCGACTAAAGCGTACAACTGCAGGACGACCATCAGGATCTTCTTGCGGTGCGGTCGCTAGGTATTTGAACTTCTCAGGTAAACGCTCTTCAAAACGTGCCAGTTCAGCAACCAAAGGAGCACGTGTCTCGCGCGATTTCGGGAAGTTGCTTGCCGCCATAAATAGACCTGAAGCACCATCACGAAGTACGAAATACGCATCTGAGTTTTCACATGGCAACTCGGGGAAATGAACAGGATCTTCTTTCGGGGGCGCGACTTCGCCATTCTTCAAGATCTTTCGAGTGTTCTTGCACGTTTCGCTCGTACAATCCATGTATTTACCAAAGCGACCGTTCTTAAGCACCATATCAGAGCCACATTTGTCACATTCAACAACTGGACCATCGTAGCCTTTTACTTTGAACTCGCCGTATTCAACAAGGTAGCCTTCACAGTTCGGGTTATTACCACAAACATGCATCTTACGCTTGTCATCAATCAGGTATGCGTCCATCGCTGTTTCACAGATCGGACAACGCTTTTTAGCACGAAGAGCTGCGGTTTCAACGTCTTCTTCTAGAACGTTAATAATACCTTCTTCGTCACCCAAGTTGATGGTTGTCTTACAACGCTCTTTTGGTGGTAACGCGTAACCTGAACAGCCTAAGAACACACCTGTCGAAGCAGTACGGATGCCCATTGGACGGCTACACGTCGGACACTCGATATCCGTCATGACGATGTGGTTTAACTTCATACCGCCTTCTGACTCATCCAGCTCCGCTTTTTCAAGATCGCCAGTAAAATCAGCAAAGAAGTTGTCTAACACAGCTTTCCAGTTCACTTCACCTTCAGCGATTTGGTCCAATTTCTGTTCCATACGCGCAGTAAAGTCGTAGTTCATCAAATCGTTAAAGCTGTCATCAAGGCGGTCAGTAACAATTTCACCCATTTTTTCAGCGTAGAAACGGCGCTGATCAACTTTCACGTAGCCACGATCTTGAATCGTAGAAATGATCGATGCGTAAGTCGACGGACGACCAATGCCTCGTTTCTCCAGCTCTTTAACCAGTGCTGCTTCAGTGTAGCGCGCAGGTGGCTTTGTAAAGTGCTGTTTAGGGTCAAGTGACTCTAAGCTTAGCTTATCGCCAAGTTGTACCGCTGGAAGGATTGTATCCTCGTTTTTGCCCATTGGACGCTGTACACGAGTCCAGCCGTCAAATTTAAGGATACGGCCTTTCGCTTTAAGCGTGTATTCTGCCGCTTTTACGCTAATGGTTGTTGAATCGTATTCTGCTGGCGTCATTTGACACGCTACAAACTGATTCCAAATCAAAGCATAAAGTTTGTGCGCATCAGCATCGACACCTTGCAGGTCTTCCGCCTTAACACCCACATTTGAAGGGCGGATCGCTTCGTGCGCTTCCTGTGCTCCTTCTTTGCTACCGTACGTCAATGGTTTCGCTGGTAGGTACTTATCACCAAACTCAGAACCAATAAAGTCACGTACAGCGTCCACAGCCTCGGCACTTAGGTTAGTCGAGTCAGTACGCATATAAGTGATGTAACCGGCCTCATAGAGGCGCTGAGCTAGCATCATGGTCTTTTTCACGCCGTAGCCCAGACGTGTACTTGCTGCCTGTTGAAGCGTAGAGGTGATGTAAGGTGCTGAGGGCTTGCTCTTTGTAGGGCGGTCTTCACGCTTACATACTTCGTAACTTGCATTCTCAAGTACAGACATCGCTGCTTTGGTTTCTGCCTCATTAACTGGCTTAAACGCAGAACCGTCTTTCTGAGCAACAAGCAGTTTAAAGTCCGCTTTGTCTTTCGTTTTCGTATTCGCATGAATGTCCCAGAATTCTTCTGGTACAAACGCGTTAATCTCACGCTCGCGCTCAACTAACAGTTTCACCGCAACAGACTGCACGCGACCAGCAGATAAACCACGAGCCACTTTTTTCCAAAGTAAAGGTGAAACCATAAAACCAACGACACGGTCCATGAAGCGACGTGCTTGTTGGGCATTTACACCATCCATGTTCAGCTCGCCAGGTGTCTGGAAAGCTTGTTGGATCGCGTTTTTCGTAATTTCGTTAAAAACTACACGTTTGTATCGCTCTTCATCGCCACCGATGATCTCACGAAGGTGCCATGCGATTGCTTCTCCTTCGCGGTCCAAATCGGTTGCGAGATAAACGCAATCTGCGTCTTTGGCGAGTTTTTGTAGTTCGTTGACAACTTTTTCTTTGCCTGGAAGGATTTGGTAATTCGCTTCCCAGTCATGATATGGGTTAATCCCCATCTTTTTGATCAACGCTTTGCGGTCTTTCTCTTTTTTAACGCGCGCTTTCTCTTCCGGACTCATCCCTTTAGTTGAGATGGCTGCGGCTTTTTTCTCACCAGTGCTTTGACCGGCCGTAGGCAGATCACGCACATGACCAACACTAGACTTAACAATAAAGTCTTTACCAAGGTACTTATTTATCGTCTTTGCCTTGGCTGGTGACTCCACTATAACGAGTGATTTACCCATAACTGACTCTAACGTCCTTCATAATAATGCGGGTAGAAACCTTGTTTAAAGGCCACCCGCATAATGTTCTATTTCATTGCTTCTTTTTTTACTATTGTGCGAGATGAAAAGAAGATCAACTGCTTTTTTGAAATTCAGATCCGATTGGTTGACAATTCATCGTCTTTATACTTCAAAGAGACAGGGTTCTGAAAGGTATTGAGCGGCATATCTAAACAGGCAAACTTAGCATCCGCTAATCCAATGCAATAAATTTTGTTACCCATCACAAAATAGTTTGGTTCAATGCTCTGCCATCTTCCTCCGCATCATGCTTATACTCTAAAAATTGATCTGTTTAGTCTTACTGAACGATTGACTGAATTAATCATGCAAACCCATTTTAGTTGTAGGTATACTCAGCGTTCTTAACTGAATAGGATGGTAGAAAGAATATGTCTGATAGAACGTTTATCGAAGAGTTCGACCTTCTTTTGATCGCTAACCAAATCATCCAAGAGCACGATGATTACATCGAGGGAATGCGAGCAACAAGTGTAGAAGAAAAAGAAGGTGTTTTAGTTTTTAAAGGTGAATACTTCCTTGATGACAAAGGTTTACCAACTTCAAATACGACTGCAGTATTCAATATGTTCAAATACTTAGCGCATCACCTTTCTAAGGAATTTACGCTGGTTAAATAGTATTGGGAAACAAAAAAGCCAGAGTGTTATTCACTCTGGCTTTCCTGTTTCAGGTCAGAATATTTAGCAGCTTAAAGCCTTAAGTTTGTCGAAGTAGTCAGGGAACGTTTTCGACGTACACTTTGGATCGTTAATCGTCACAGGCGTATCACTAAGTGCCACCAGCGAAAAACACATCGCCATTCGATGATCATCGTAAGTATCAATCGTAGCATGCTTTAACTGAGAGACAGGTTTGACGATGATGTAGTCTTCCCCTTCTTCCACTTCCGCACCAACTTTACGTAACTCAGTCGCCATAGCTGACAAACGGTCTGTTTCTTTTACACGCCAGTTATAAACGTTACGAATAGCGGTAGTGCCTTCGGCAAATAACGCTGTTGTCGCGATGGTCATTGCAGCATCAGGGATATGGTTGTAATCCATATCAATGCCTTTTAATTGACCAACACGTGAAATTACGTAGTCATCACCCCATTCAATTTCTGCACCCATTTTTTCAAGCGCATCAGCAAATTGAATATCACCTTGAATGCTGTTTTTACCGATACCCGTTACTTTAACTTCTCCACCTTTGATGGCTGCCGCCGCCAAGAAGTAAGAAGCAGAAGACGCGTCACCTTCAACCAAGAAATCACCTGGAGCGATGTATTGCTGACCGGCTGGAATCACAAACTCTTGATAGTCGTTGTTGATCACATCGACCCCAAACTGCTTCATAATATGCAGGGTGATATCGATATAAGGCTTAGAAACCAAATCGCCTTCGATGTTGATGCGAATTTCACCTTCAGCCAATGGCGCAGACATTAAGAAAGCGGTCAAGAACTGACTTGAAATGGACCCATCGATAGAAACTGTACCTGCTTTTAGGCCAGTACCAATTATTTTGAGAGGCGGAAAGTTCTCGTTTTCCATGTACTCAACGTTCGCACCAGCATCTTTCAGTGCCGTGACAAGGTGACCAATTGGACGCTCTTTCATACGAGGTTCGCCCGTCAGTACATACTCCCCTTCTCCAAGACAAAGAGCCGCAGCTAATGGTCGCATCGCAGTGCCAGCATTGCCGAGAAATAACTCTACCGGCTCTGAGACAGAAAACGGACGCCCAAGGCCGTCAACGAGACATTCTGTTTTATCTTCGGAAAGTTGGTATTGAACGCCTAGTTTAGTCAGCGCATTCAGCATATGACGAATATCATCACTGTCGAGGAGATTAGTAAGGCGAGTTCTGCCTTTAGCAAGAGCAGCAAGTAAAAGAGCTCGATTAGAAACACTTTTAGAGCCAGGAAGGTTCACTTCCCCTTGAATTTTATTGATAGGTTGTAACGTTAGGCTTTCCATTAAAAGTTGATAATCCTTTGTGCCCTCAACATACGATTTTTTATGAGGGCTAAACAATTCTTCGTGAATTCAGACTACCCAAAAAAACACGACAAAACCAGAGTAAATCGGCGCTAATTTATGAATATCCTCAAGCAGCCTAAAGATACAGAATTAAAGGCATTGCCAGCGATGTAAATCAGAGCGAAAGAAGCACGGCGAAACAGCAAACTATTTCGACTTTATTTGACGATAAGCCAGCCCGACTGTACATGCCTGATTAGGCTTCGTTAGACTAAAACAACCTAGGGTTAATAAGTGATATCAACCCTGACTCCATCATCAAAATATAAAATACGAACTTCATCCCCTCGACTAAATAACATATTTTTATCAACATCTTGGATGACATTAATTAGCTTATCACCCTTCACTTTGATGAGTAGCTCAACTAACTTATATTCAACCGTGTATTGGTAATTACTTTGGTTTTGAGCAACTGCGGCACCTGCAAGCGCACCCACTGCCGTCGCGACTTCTCTTCCCGTACCGCCACCAAATTGATTACCGACTAAACCACCGATAGTGGCACCAAGTAGTGTCTTCCAACCGTTACTTTTCGATTGAACAACCTCTTGTTGAGTAATATAACGGACAGAGTCAATCTTCCCGTAAACTACTTCATTAACTGGCTTGGCAACATTTCTTTCATAGGCTGCGTTGGCGACAAGTGGTAAAAACAGTATGATCCCAAGCCATACTTTTACGATATTTCTTAACCAGGTCATCATAAACTCCTCTGACTCCAATGTTGGTAACGACTTCTTATGGCTATTTATTTAACTGAACTCGATGAAACGTTCAACTTTCCCTCACCCTATAAAGCACTCAGCGACCCCAATGGTTTGCTGGCTTTTGGTGGTGACTTAAACCCCATGAGAATCCTCAATGGTTACTATCAAGGCATTTTCCCTTGGTATGGTCCTGGTGAACCTATTTTATGGTGGAGCCCTTCTCCGCGCGCTGTGTTTGACCCATTGCAGTTTAAGCCATCTAAAAGTCTCAAAAAATTTCAGCGTAAACATAACTATAAAGTAACACTCAATTTCGCGACAGAAGAAGTGATTAGACTATGTTCTTCAACACGCCCTGCAGAGGAAACATGGCTCAACGAGGAAATGCAAGCTTCCTACATTGAGTTAGCCAAACTTGGTCACTGTCACTCTGTAGAAGTATGGCATGACAACAACCTGATTGGCGGACTATATGGCATCTGCGTGGGCCAACTTTTTTGCGGAGAG
Source organism: Vibrio sp. 661 (assembly GCF_033339315.1). Taxonomy (NCBI): domain Bacteria; kingdom Pseudomonadati; phylum Pseudomonadota; class Gammaproteobacteria; order Vibrionales; family Vibrionaceae; genus Vibrio; species Vibrio sp. 661. Next base: position 388,985 of record NZ_JAWOUJ010000003.1, read on the forward strand.
TCGATGTTTAGTCTAAAAGATAACGCATCCAAAATTGCATTGTGGTACTTATGCAACCATTTGGCGTCAAAGCAAGGTCAATTAATCGATTGCCAAGTTATGAATTCTCACTTGGCATCACTTGGCGCATTTGAACTTGAGCGTGACGAATTTATGCAAAAACTACTATCTTTAAGAGAAAAGCAAACACTATTTGATGCCTATCAGCCCCAAGTTTTGCAGGATTCAGTATGAGTACGGATATACAACATATTCGAATAGGGTTGACGAATAATCACCCTTGTAGTTATTTGCCTGAACGGCAAGAGCGGGTTGCGGTGGCGCTTGATGAAAGGCTGCATACTGAAGAAAATTACCAGTTGCTCATGGCTAACGGTTTTCGTCGTAGCGGAGATACCATATATAAACCGCATTGCGAGCATTGCACCGCTTGCCAGCCAATTCGAGTCTCGATTCCAGACGTTAGACTATCAAAAAGTCAGAAGAGGCTGCTTAATAAAGCACAGTCTTTACGCTGGGATATGAAACCTGAAATGGATGAGGAATGGTTTGAGCTTTACAGTCGGTACATCTGCAAACGGCATAAAAACGGCACTATGTACCCACCAAAGCGTGATGAGTTTGCTCGATTTGCTCAAACTAGCTGGCTGACAACGTCGTTTTTACACATTTACGATGAATCAGATCAATTGCTCGCCATTGCAGTGACAGATTTGATGCCACAATGCTCGAGTGCTTTTTATACTTTTTTTGACCCTGACTACGAGTTATCTCTTGGGACATTAGCGGTGCTTTATCAAATTAAATACTGCCAAGAAAACAAACAACAGTGGCTATATTTGGGATATCAGATTGATGAGTGCCCAGCAATGAGCTACAAAACACGCTTTCAACGCCACCAAAGGCTAGCAAATCAGCGTTGGCGAGGGTAGAATACGCCTCAACTTTACATAATTACTATTTAGCGGCAGAATATAGCCCGCTAATATTGCCTAATTTCTAAAGAGGATTAAATGGCTAAAGAAGACGTAATCGAGATGCAAGGCACAGTCCTTGACACTCTACCAAACACTATGTTCCGTGTTGAACTTGAAAACGGTCACGTTGTGACTGCTCACATCTCTGGCAAGATGCGTAAGAACTACATCCGTATCCTAACGGGTGACAAAGTAACTGTAGAGATGACTCCATACGACCTGTCAAAAGGCCGCATCGTCTTCCGCGCTCGTTAATCTCTGATTTTCGGATGCAATAAAAAACGGAGCAAGCTGCTCCGTTTTTTATTGCACAATTTTTTCCGATTTAGTTCAGATAACAAAGCGCACGATCTTCTCGTGCGCTTTTGCGTTTGTTACCGACTAACGATTAATGCATCGCTGTCTCTTTCTCACTTAAGTATTCAAACTCAAGCGTATCGTTGACCAGCGTTACTTTCACTGTACCGCCGTCAACTAAAGATCCAAACAACAGTTCGTTAGCCAAAGGCTTCTTAAGCTGTTCTTGGATAACACGCCCCATTGGGCGAGCCCCCATAGCTTTGTCATAACCTTTATGTGCTAACCAATGGCGAGCGTCTTGAGATACTTCCATTGAAACGCCTCTCGCATCAAGTTGCACTTGCAGTTCAACAATGAACTTATCAACCACTTGATGGATAACGCTTTCATCAAGGCTGTTAAACCAGATGATGTTATCAAGACGGTTACGGAACTCAGGAGTAAACACCTTCTTAATTTCCGCCATTGCATCGTGACTGTTGTCTTGTTGAATCAAACCAATTGATTTCTTCTCGGTTTCCGCCACACCTGCGTTAGTTGTCATAACAAGAATGACATTTCGGAAGTCTGCTTTGCGACCATTGTTGTCCGTTAGCGTACCGTTATCCATGACTTGCAACAACAGGTTAAAGATATCAGGGTGCGCTTTTTCAATCTCATCAAGTAATACGACTGAGTGTGGGTGCTTAATAACAGCATCGGTTAGCAAACCACCTTGGTCATAACCGACATAACCAGGAGGCGCACCAATTAAGCGACTTACGGAGTGACGCTCACCATACTCAGACATATCAAAACGAAGTAGCTCGATACCTAGAAGCTTAGATAACTGCACCGTCACCTCTGTTTTACCAACCCCTGTTGGGCCTGCAAACAAGAATGAACCAACAGGTTTGTTGTCTACACCTAAACCTGCACGTGTCAGCTTGATCGCCTCGGACAATGCATCAATCGCATTATCTTGACCAAATACCAACATCTTCATTTTGCTATCTAAGTTTTTCAAAATGTCTTTATCTGAAGAAGAAACCGACTTCTCTGGAATTCGCGCCATTTTGGCAACCATTGATTCGATATCAGCCACTCCGACCGTTTTTTTACGACGGCTTGCAGGAGCAAGACGACTACGCGCACCAGCTTCATCAATGACATCAATAGCCTTATCTGGTAGATGGCGTTCATTAATGTATTTAGCCGACAGTTCTACCGCGGCACGCAGTGCTTTATTGGTATAACGTACTTCATGGTGAGCTTCGTACTTCGGCTTCAAGCCCATCAAGATTTTAGTTGTATCATCCAATGAAGGCTCTACAACGTCTATCTTTTGGAAACGGCGAGACAACGCACGCTCTTTCTCGAAAATGTTGCTGTATTCTTGGTATGTCGTCGAACCAATACAACGCAACTTACCACTACTTAAAAGAGGCTTAATAAGATTTGCTGCATCGACTTGACCACCAGATGCCGCGCCTGCACCGATGATGGTATGTATTTCATCGATGAACAAAATGGCATCTTCTTCTTTTTCAAGTTGTTTCAAAATCGCCTTGAAGCGCTTTTCAAAATCACCGCGATATTTGGTACCAGCGAGCAAAGAGCCAATATCTAGTGAATAAATCACGCTGTTTTGAATGACCTCAGGGACCTGCCCTTCAACAATTCTCCATGCAAGACCTTCCGCAATGGCTGTTTTACCAACCCCTGCCTCACCCACTAGTAGGGGATTATTCTTGCGGCGTCGACAAAGTACCTGAATAGTGCGCTCTAACTCTTTATCACGTCCAATGAGTGGGTCGATGTTTCCATCTTTAGCGACTTGATTAAGATTCGTCGCAAAGCTTTCTAGGCGTTCTTCAGAATTAGGCTCTTCAACACTTTCTGAGCTAAACGAGTCTGATGATGAATCCTCACCTGCACCTGATGCTTTAGTAATACCGTGGGAGATGAAGTTAACAATATCTAATCGGGAGATGTCATTTTTCTTCAGTAAGTAAGCGGCATGCGACTCTTGTTCACTGAAGATAGCAACAAGCACGTTGGCGCCTGTTACTTCATTACGACCAGACGACTGTACATGAAAGACGGCGCGTTGTAGTACACGTTGAAAACTCAAAGTCGGCTGCGTTTCACGCGTCTCATCACTATCTGGGATAAGAGGCGTAGTTTGATCGATGAAAATATCGAGTTCGTTGCGTAAAGCGTCAAGATCCGCCTTACAAGCTAGAAGGGCTTCCTTAGCTGCATCATTTTCCAACAATGCAAGTAGGAGGTGTTCGACAGTCATAAACTCGTGGCGTTTATCGCGCGCCCGAGCAAATGCACCGTTAAGGCTTGACTCTAGTTCTTTATTTAGCATAAGTACCTCCCGAAAAAACAACTGGGGTTGTTCGAGCAAGTCTTCTTTGTTTACGCTTGCTCCATAGTACAAAGTAGCGGATGTTCATTTTCCCTTGCGTACATCGTAACTTGCGCTACTTTTGTTTCGGCAATTTCTGCGCTGTATGTGCCGCAGATTGCCTTTCCTTCATAGTGGACCTGAAGCATGATTTGAGTTGCTTTATCAATATCATGTGAGAAAAATCGCTCAAGCACCTCTATGACGAAATCCATAGGTGTATAGTCATCATTATTGAGTACGACATTGTACAGCTTAGGTGGCTGGACTTTCGTACTTTCTCGCTCCAGAAGATCAGAGTCCGGAGTGACCCATTCAAAATTTTTACTCATGGCAATCTAAAGATATCGTATCAAAGGGTTGATGTTTTCGACCTATAAAAACAATCTACCACAAGCGTGCAGCGCGGTGTAGTGAGTTATGGCACCGAATTCGATCTTTGATCGATAAAAGTTGCTACCTAATATAGAGACTAATGCACGTCTTGATACGGCGCAAATAAAAGATGCTTGTCGATAAGTTACACATTTTTTCTTATAAAAGAACTTTCTATTTATTGCTCTCGGACTATTGCAAACCACCCCATCATCTTCTATCTGGATCACACTTCCTCATTGAGAATACGGTAATTATCACGAAAACTTCATTTTTTATTCAGTCAGAGGATTCTTCTCCCATAAGCAACACGGACAGTATGGCTTTTTCAGTATGAGCCACTTCATAGGCAAATTGACTAAACTTCTGCGTATATACGAAAAACTGTTTGCAAATTTGTTAATCTCAAAAGTGATTTGTTTTCAATTATGTTTCTGTTTGTTGCTCACTGCTATTGACTGTCGAAATTCATTGACTACAGTGGAAAGTGTCGATGCATAAATCATCATTTTGAAACCTCTCTTCTTTAAGTGGTTTGATGAATGTGACTTATCATTGATTTGACGTTTGTTGGCATTCGCTGACAATGGTAGTACCAAGTTAAAGGTATAACTTGGTTGCAGTAACAACATCAGTAAAAAATGCATGAGGGATGTAAAGCATGGCTACAGGTACAGTAAAGTGGTTTAACAATGCCAAAGGATTTGGGTTTATTTGTTCAGATGAAGAAGAGGGAGATATCTTTGCCCACTACTCAACTATCCAGATGGACGGTTATCGTACACTGAAAGCAGGCCAACAAGTCTCTTACGAGATTGAAAAAGGTCCCAAAGGCTGTCACGCGAGTAGCGTCGTGCCTCTTGAAGGCCAAGCCAAATAATTAGAGCGCTGTCGAAATATAAAAATATTGCTCTCGAAACGCCACGTTGATGTTTTGAAGAGAAAAATAAACCCGCCAAGATAGCGGGTTTCTTACTATTTAGAGCACGTGTTACAAAAGGAACACATACAACGCACTTACAGGATAGGAAACACGTCGAAAACGACGTGTTTTTACACTAACTTACTTGTTAATGATTGCGTTAAAGGTTTCGCTTGGACGCATCAATTTAGAAACCAATGCATCGTCTAGTAAGTAGTAACCTCCTAGCTCACCTTTCACGCCTTGCGCATTATTTAGCTCAGCAACGATCGTTTCTTCCTGCTCTGACAGCGCTTTTGCAATTGGTGTAAATTCAGCAGCAAGATCCGCATCATCCGTTTGCTCTGAAAGCGCTTTCGCCCAGTAAAGTGCAAGATAGAAGTGGCTTCCACGGTTATCTAGCTCACCCACTTTGCGTGACGGAGATTTGTTGGTGTCTAAAAACTCACCGGTCGCTTTATCTAGTGTATCTGCGAGAACCTGAGCCTTAGGATTGTTTGTCGCTACACTTAAATGCTCTAACGAAGCTGCAAGCGCTAGGAACTCGCCCAAAGAATCCCAACGAAGGTGATTCTCTTTTTCTACTTGTTGAACGTGCTTAGGAGCAGAACCACCAGCGCCTGTTTCAAATAGACCACCACCATTCATCAATGGAACAATAGATAGCATCTTAGCAGACGTACCTAACTCTAGAATTGGGAACAAGTCTGTTAGGTAGTCACGAAGAACATTACCTGTAACAGAGATAGTATCTAGGCCCGCTTTCATACGCTCTAGTGAGTACTTACAAGCTTCAACAGGAGATAGGATCTTAATCTCTAGACCGTCAGTATCGTGATCTGGTAGGTAGGCGTTTACTTTCTTGATGAGCTCAGCATCGTGCGCGCGGTTTTCATCTAGCCAGAATACAGCTGGAACACCTGTTGCACGTGCGCGAGTCACTGCTAGTTTAACCCAATCTTGGATTGGTGCGTCTTTAACCTGACACATACGGAAGATATCACCTTCTTCAACCGCTTGCTCTAACAGTACGTTACCTGAAGCATCAACAACGCGAACAGTACCCGCAGCGTCTAGAATGAATGTCTTGTCGTGAGAACCATACTCTTCAGCTTTCTGAGCCATTAGACCAACGTTAGGTACGCTACCCATAGTGGTTGGATCAAATGCGCCGTGCTCTTTACAGAAATCAATAACCGCTTGGTAAATACCTGCGTAGCTACGATCTGGAATCATCGCTTTGGTGTCTTTTTGTTTACCATCTGGTCCCCACATTTGACCCGAAGAGCGAAGCATTGCTGGCATAGAAGCATCTACAATAATGTCACTTGGTACATGTAAGTTTGTGATACCACGATCAGAGTCAACCATCGCAAGTTCTGGTTGAGTTTGGTAAACCGCTTGAATGGCCGCTTCAATTTCTGCTTTTTGCGCTTCAGGTAGAGACTCAATTTTTGAGTAAACATCACCGATGCCATTGTTTACATCAACGCCTAGCTCTTCAAACAGCTTACCGTACTTATCGAAAACGTCTTTGTAGTAAACTTTTACGGCATGGCCGAAAATGACAGGGTCAGACACTTTCATCATCGTCGCTTTCATATGAAGAGACAGCAGCACGTCTTGTGCTTTCGCTTCAGCAATCTCTTTCTCGAAAAATTCAACCAACGCCTTCTTCTTCATTACTGAAGTATCAATGACTTCTTTATCTAGTAATGGGAACGCAGACTTAAGCTCTTTAACTGTACCATCATTACCGACAAACTCGATTTTGACCTCTGTTGCACCAGAGATAGTTGTAGACTTTTCGCTACCAAAGAAGTCATTGTCTGACATGCTCGCAACATGAGACTTAGATTCTGCTGACCATGCACCCATTGAGTGTGGGTTTTTCTTCGCGTAGTTCTTAACCGAAGTCGGAGCACGACGGTCTGAGTTACCTTCACGAAGTACTGGGTTAACCGCACTACCTTTGATTTTGTCGTAAGCCGCTTTAATCGCTTTCTCTTCGTACGTGCTCGGCTCTTCTGGGTAGTTTGGTAAATCGTAACCTTTCGCCTGAAGCTCTTTAATCGCCGCTTTAAGCTGAGGAACTGAAGCTGAAATGTTAGGTAGCTTGATGATATTTGCTTCTGGAGTTTGAGCTAGTTCACCAAGCTCAGTCAACGCATCGCCAATGCGCTGTTCTTCTTTTAGATGCTCTGGGAAGTTAGCGATAATTCGACCTGCTAGTGAAATATCACGAGTATCTACATTGATGCCAGACGATGCTGTGAATGATTGAATGATTGGTAGTAATGAATAAGTTGCTAGCGCCGGCGCTTCATCAGTGATGGTGTAGATAATTGTAGGTTTTTCTGTAGGCATGAAATTTCCCTATTTTTTAATCAACTTGTTGGCTGATCAACTCAGCGTCTGAGTTGGTTTAATTGACGCATTGCTGCACGTTAGCAGTACATGTCTCCTCACTAACGCCACATGCGGTTCGCACTCTTTGTTGTAGTTTGAAGCTCTAAGCTCTGAATCCATGAGTGCACTGATATAATTAAACAAATAACACGAATTAGTCTATCATTCTGTGCGCGTTTGTTAGTTTTAGGCGCGCAAATCATATCCGATCATGAGAAAACTTAAAACTTTCAAACACAGTTCATTTACATTTTTGCAGGGTAGTTAACATGTCATCTCGTACAGGTCAGGAAAAAGGTCGCAGTCGTAACCAGTCTAAAACGGGCCATTTTAAACACTCAGGAGCTCGCAATGGCTCGAAGACTCGTACTCAGCAAGACCGCCGCCCTAATCGCCCAACAAAAAGCCAAAAGCCAAAAGTGGCCCCTAAAGATCGTAAAGTCATTATTTTCAATAAGCCTTACGATACGCTCAGTCAATTTACCGATGGCGATGGTCGCAAAACGTTAGCGGACTATATCCCAATCAAAAATGTCTATGCGGCTGGCCGATTGGACCGAGACAGCGAAGGTTTGATGGTACTCACTAACGATGGCATCTTGCAGGCGAAGCTAACGCAGCCAAAGTCAAAATCGCCGAAGACTTATTGGGTTCAAGTTGATGGCGCTCCTCAGGAGCAAGATCTTGAAAAATTGAGAAAGGGAGTAGAGCTAAAAGATGGTATGACTCTACCAGCCGAAGTTGAAGTTATTCCAGAACCACAAGTCTGGGACAGAACGCCTCCGGTTCGTTTTCGCGCAAATATCCCTACCACTTGGTTAGCCATTACCATTATTGAAGGAAGAAATCGTCAGGTGCGTCGCATGACTGCGCACATTGGCTTCCCTACCTTGCGCCTCATTCGTCATTCGATGGGTGATATCGTCCTTAACGACCTAATGCCTGGTGAATGGAGAGAAATCTCTCTCTAATAAGCAGAAAAGATAAAAGCAGGCTTAAAGCCTGCTTTTTAGATTCGTACTTTTTCAGTTAAGCCCTATCTAATGAACTAAGGGATTACTGCTCAGCAAGCCAGTTTTTAAATGCCTCTTTTTCCGCCGGAGACGCTTTCTGGTACATCGTCTTTAATACATCAACCATTGGGCTGTCGTTCGATGCGGCTGTTGAACGGGTATCACTAGTCTCAACTCGAGGCTCGATATCACTTACTGATTGTTGATGCTGATTCACAGTTACATAACTAACGGCAACACTCGCGATACCGCCAGCAATATTGTAGTTGCGAGATTCTTGAGGGTAATTACGACCAATTTGAACACCATCTGACTCTAATACATCTTCGACCAAAGCAATAGGTTGGCCTTTGGTATCCAGTAATTGCCAATCTAGAGGCGAGATGTTGTTTTGCGCTTGGCGAAGAGTTTTAAACTCTGGCAGTTCAAACGTTAGCTTTTCGTTTTCAGCATCAAATTTAGCAACGATTACATCACTGTAAACCGTCTTAAGGTTTTCGTTAATTTCGAATGTAGGTTGATATTTGAAGACAATTTGATTCGTTCCGTCAGGTAGTTCGATTGTCTTCTCACTAGAAAAAAGACCACCTTCTAGATCTGGCTTCTCCATGTTGACGGCCAATAACTTCACGTCTTCTGGAACCACTAAAGTCGTTGCAGCGTAGAGGTTTGTACTGGCAAAAATAGACAGTGCCATTGCCACTTTTAATGATAACTGCATAGAATTTTTCATCCTTATCTTCATAGTAAAAGACCCAGCATATAGCTGGGTCTTACAATATCAAACTGGGTATTGATTACCAGTAGAAACGAGCACCAACACCGAAGTTAGTTGCGTCGTCTGTGTCTTTGTTGTCGAAGTCAGTACCTTCGAAAGTGTAACCCGCTTCTGCGAATACACGTGCCCATTTAGAGAACTTGTATTCAACACCAGCGTAGAACCAAGAAGAGTCTGCGTCTACTTTACCTGCTTCGTCAGTAGACTGAGCTAGGTACTCGTAACCAGAGTATAGAGTTGTTTTAGGAGCAACAGCGAACATACCAGCTACAACGATGTAGTGTGAATCAACTGTTGATTTACCTAGCTTATCTTCGTTTTCGTTGTAGTAGTACGTAGCACCTAGAGTGTGCTCGTTTAGTGCGTACTCAGCAGTTACTTCAAAAGATAGGTTTTCGTTATCAGTACGCTCTGTGTGAGAAACTGTTTGCTCTACACCATTAAGAACTAGTTTTTTCTCTTTAGTTACGTTGATGTCGTTGTTCGCAGTAAGTACACCAGCGTGTAGAGATAGGTCGTTGAAAGATTTACCAACGAATACTTCTAGTACTTCTTCGTTAGAATCTTTTTCGCCTAGCGCGTAACCAGCTTTTAGCCAGAACGCGTCATTTTCGTAAGCGTATTTGATTTGAGAATCGTTGTTCCAAGCGTGACCGTATGCAGTTTCCGCTGCGTTACCACCGAAGAAGTAAGAGTAATCTGCGAAGTATACATCATCAGCCCAAGTACCTTCTTTACCGAAGCGAAGAGTACCCATATCACCCATATCAAAACCGATGATGTGGCGACGTACGTATACAGAGTCATCTGTACGCTCGCTTGAATCAGCACCTGCGTCGTAGTTGTCACCTAGAGCAACACCGATTTCAACTTCACCCAGAACTTTTAGGCTTTCGTCAACAACGTAAACCGCGTTCACACCAGTACGAGAAGAGCTAGTGTTTAGCTCTGCTGTGTGATCAGTTTTTTCTGTGAATAGAAGAGTTGGACGTAGCTGACCGTAGAAATCTACAGAACCTTCTTCAGATTTGAATACTTCAGCTGCGTTCACTGAAGTTGCAGACGCAACTACAGCTAGTGCTAATAGAGTTTTTTTCATAATTAATCCACTGCCTTTTCTTAGTTCGGGATATCCTTGTCCGGTTCCCTTTTTTTATATGTTTGAGGTAGAGCGTTAACAAAACGTTATACAGCACCTCCTCAAAATCTGGAGCTAAGAGTGCAAAAGATTATTCTGGCTGTCAAATTTTCTAAATACCAATGTAAAAAAAACAAAATACCATTATAAAACAACAACTTGATAAGTTTACCTTTATTTATTCGACGAACATCTAACCAATCTCCATTATTATTTGTAATTTACAAAATTATTAACAAATGGTTTTTTAATCCAATAAGTAAATTTAAAAAAACAAAAAAAAGAATAAAAACCCACAAATCAGACCAAGTTGGAGTTTTATATTTTTCATATAATGAAATTAATTTCATTAAGATAAGGTTCAATATTTTTTTGTGAAGGAGATCTACATTCCTTATAAAAGCATTCCGTTTTGTGAACTACTGTACAACTAGTGATGTGTGCTACTATTCGCCTCCAACGCATTTGAGGCCCGTATGCTGACCAGTAACATTCAAAAATCGATTCGTAATAGCTATCAAAACCTTCAAGATCAACTTGATAACTTTGTGCCTAGAAGAGCACAAAACTACCTTGTTGCAGAGATTGCAAAAACGCTGTGCGGTCAGTATCACAAATCTAACCGAATACTCGTTGCAGAAGCAGGGACTGGAATTGGTAAATCGCTCTCCTATCTAATGGCGACCATTCCCGTGGCTGTACATAACAATAGAAAAGTGGTTATCTCAACGGCGACCGTCGCTCTGCAAGAGCAGCTCATAAATAAAGACCTCCCTCTTTTTCGTCGGATTACCGACCGAGAGTTTTCTTTTATTTTGGCAAAAGGCCGTCAACGCTATTGTTGTGCAGAAAAGCTCGCTACTGCTAGCGGTGCTGATGGTGGCCAGTTAGCCATGTTTGAAACCAAACCTAAGCAAAAAGATATAGAGCTGTTAGAAACAATGCATCGCTCTCTTGCGCAAGGTAAATGGGACGGTGACCGTGATTCTTGGCCTAAACCCATCGACGATAAGCTTTGGCAACTGATTGTCAGTGATAAACACAGTTGCAATAACAGTTTACCAGGCCACCGCGGCTGCCCATTCCAAAAAGCGCGCTCAGAGTTGGATAAAAACGATGTCATCATTGCTAACCACTCTCTCGTCATGGCAGACGCAGATTTAGGTGGCGGCGTGATTTTACCTGAGCCAGAAAATACGATATACGTCTTCGACGAGGCACATCACTTACCTCACGTCGCTCGTGACCATGCTTCAGCATCTGCGAGTTTAAAAGGTGCGGCAGCATGGCTTGAGAAGTTAAATCAGTCGATTAGTAAGTTTTCATCACTCGCAGACGAGAAACGCGTAGCTCGATTTCGCAACGACCTTCAAGACGCGGTTCAGAACTTGATACCGGCACTGACTCAATTGCCCAAACAGTTCGACCCGGCTCAATTTGAAGAGGGTATCTACCGCTTCGAACACGGTGAACTACCAGAATGGCTAGAGAACCAATCCAAAGAACTAAAACAGTTCAGTAAAAAAGCAAATCAGAGTGTGGCAAAAATTGCCGACCTTATTGCGGAAAGAGTAAAGGACGGGGAGCTTGCGACAAGATTGGCTGAACCAGCGCTTGCAGAGCTCGGTTTCTACATTCAAAGGTTAGAAAACCTAGCGCAAGTATGGCATTTAATGGCTGAACCAGCTCGTGAAAAAGGTGCGCCTTTAGCTCGCTGGTTAGAAACCCACCCTGATCGCGAGGGTGATTTCATTGTGAGTGTTTCGCCACTTGAAATTGGATGGCAACTCGACCAACAGATTTGGAGCAGATGTATTGGCGCCATTTTGGTTTCCGCAACGATGCGTGCATTAAACTCTTTCCATTACTTTTGCCATCAGGTTGGTATTGATGGAAAACCAGAATCAGGCACTCAGTTTTTAGCGCTTGCGTCACCATTCGATTACCAAAACCAGGCAGAATTGCTCATCCCTGCGATGAAATATGAACCACCAGCGCCTCAATTTACTGAATATCTTATCGAGATATTGCCTAAGTACTTGGAAGACAAGAAAGCCAACTTAGTATTATTCTCATCCTATTGGCAGATGAACCAAGTCGCGAAGGCACTCTCTTCGGAGTTCATAAAAAAAGGCTGGGCGTTGCAAGTTCAAGGTGAAAGCTCACGTCAAGAAATTCTAAAAAAACATAAAAAGCTAATAGAATCAAATAAAACCAGCGTCTTATTTGGTACTGGCAGTTTCTCTGAGGGGCTAGACTTACCTGGCGAATTACTTGAAAACTTGGTGATTACAAAAATTCCATTTGGCGTTCCAACCTCCCCTGTTGAGCAGGCTCATTCCGAATACATTGAGAAAAAAGGAGGAAACCCGTTTATGCAAATAACTGTACCAGACGCAAGCAAAAAGCTGATCCAGAGCGTAGGTCGCTTACTGCGTAAAGAGAGAGACTCTGGTAGAGTAACGATTCTTGATCGACGCCTAGTCACTAAGCGATACGGACAAGCCTTAATCGACTCACTACCTCCATTTAAACGTAAAATAGAATATTAGAAGAATCACCATTTATGGAAATGATTGAGCCAACCATGCTGTTGGTGTTGGCGCTTGTCGCTTTTGTCGCAGGATTTATTGATGCAGTTGCCGGTGGTGGTGGCATGCTTACCGTACCTGCTCTACTTTCGCTAGGCTTGCCGCCTCATATTGCACTAGGCACCAATAAACTTGCCGCTACCTTTGCTTCTTCTACTGCAGCATTTACGTACTACAAAAAACGTCTATTCAAACCTCAATGCTGGAGGCGTGCATTCGTGGCAACACTCGTCGGAGCGACATTAGGTACGCTATTTGTAGATGCGATTAGTACGGATTGGCTGGAAAAAGGATTGCCGCTTGTTATTTTGGCGGCAGCGTTGTATACCGTTTTTCATAAAACACCCCACTCTGCTCATCAAAGTCCAATACCCGAGCCTTGCCCAAAACTTCATAAAAAACAGTACATGCAAGGCTTATCCATAGGATTCTACGACGGACTCGCAGGGCCTGGAACTGGGGCTTTTTGGACAGTAAGTTCAATGGCGCTGTACCGACTGAATATCTTGCTCGCCTCTGGCTTAGCAAAAGCAATGAACTTTACCAGTAACTTTACCTCTTTGATCACTTTTGCATTCCTCGGACACATCAACTGGGTGCTAGGCTTAACAATGGGAGTATGTTTAATGGCTGGTGCTTTTGTTGGCGCGCACTCCGCTATTAGATTTGGTTCTAAATTCATTCGTCCTGTATTTGTTACTGTCGTCAGCATACTAGCCATTAAATTGGCTTATGACGCATGGTTTGTAGGCTTGTCATGAACATTTCTCAACTCCAGGAAAATCTAGAACAAATGGCGAAGCAAGCCGCTGTTCTTGACCGTCAAAGAGGCGAACATCATGTTCCGCTTTTTGATGAGCGTTTATTTGGTTGCCGCTCTCGCTTACTTACTCCTTGCGTAAAAGAAGCAAAAGCCACGCTGGATGCGATTGTGCGTGAGCAAAATGAAGGTAAGCTCACCGCTTTGCGTGCTGAGTACCTCACTGAACGGTTAGTGGCGCAAATCGGTGCAATTCAACGCGAGATTTCTACCACTAAAATTCGTAAGAATGAAATCAAACATAGCAGCTATTTCCGCAAGCCTATCAACGTGCTTTATCAGGAACTCGCTCAACACCAAGAGTGGGCAAGACGCTTGCGCGAGATGGTGTTAGAAAAAGAACGTGCTGTCGAAAGCGCTCCGAGTTTTATGCGTGCCGACGCTCAAAAAGTATTACTAGCAACCGAGCAACGTTTAGCGCGTTGTGAAGCAGCACTTCTTAAGCTAGAGAACCAAATTACACATAGGGAAAAACATCAATAATGGCTGATCAACCAACCTCGCCTTTAGATGACGCACCTGAAGAGATCAAACTGGCTGTCGATTTAATCTATTTGCTTGAGAGCAATGAGATAGATCCAGAAGTTGCGCTTAACGCTTTAAAGATCGTGCAAAACGACTTAGAAAACAAATTAAAAGCAAAGTAGCTCAGAGCGTTTCAATCCTTTCACCGAGACTCATTTTCAGTGCTCTTACACAATGATACTATTCATAAAAAAGTACGCCCCCAAAAGGATAAATAATGAAAGTAATCAGCTTTAACATCAATGGACTACGTGCGCGACTGCACCAACTCCAAGCGCTAATCGACAAACACCAACCTGATGTGATTGGTCTTCAGGAAATTAAAGTTCACGATGAAGCATTCCCGATTGAAGCTGTCGAAGCCATGGGCTACAAAGTGTATTTCCATGGTCAAAAAGCACATTACGGCGTAGCAATGCTTTGTAAGCAAGAGCCTCTACACGTACAAAAAGGGTTCCCGACGGATAACGAGGAACATCAAAAGCGCATGATCATGGCAACGTTTTTAAATGAAAACGGCGAAAAGGTCACTGTGCTAAACGGCTATTTCCCTCAAGGGGATAACATCAGCCACGAAACCAAATTCCCATACAAGCGCCAATTCTATAAAGATCTGATGACCTACCTAAACGATCATCACAATAACGACGAGCAATTGATTGTTATGGGTGACATCAACATCAGCCCTATTGATGCAGATATCGGTATCGGCGAGCCAAACCGTAAACGTTGGCTAAAAACAGGTAAATGTTCATTCCAACCTGAAGAGCGCGAATGGTTGAAAACCTTACTAGACTGGGGCTTTGTGGACACCTTCCGTAAGCTATACCCAGAGGTGAACGATCAATTTTCGTGGTTTGACTACCGTTCTCGCGGTTTTGATGATAACCGTGGCCTACGAATTGATGTCATTTTGGCAACCCCTTCTCTAGCGGAAAAGTGTATTGAATCTGGTATCGACTATGAGCTTCGTGGTATCGAGAAGCCTTCAGATCACGCACCAATCTGGTCAACATTTAAGTAATATATTGCAAAGCTATAAGCGAGACTCAACGCTAAGCTTAATCCAATAAAAAGGGAGACTCAGTCTCCCTTTTTCATACAAATTACCATTTAATCACTGATTCAGCGGCCAAACCGTTTGACCATCAACAGTTATCGGTGTTTGTGCAAATTCGTTCAGACAGTAGCCTGTATTACTACTTGCAAAGTAAGTGAGCGGCATCGGCGGTAGATTCAGCGCCACAACCTGCTGTTTCGCTTTTTCTGTGAACGAGAACCCCCACATATCGAGATAGTTAGTCATATCTCGCTGAGAAATGTAGCTCAGAGCAATAAGCAACCAGTCGTTGTTCGAGATGCTATTTGCTTCTTCCCGAGAGTAGTTGGCAAAACCAATGCTCAATCGTCTCTCATCCCAAAGCGCGTCGTCCGATTTTAAGCGGTTAAACTCACGTTCAATCAGGTGCAAGCGCGCCAATAAATGCCAACCATTTTTAAGCACACCTACATGCTGCGCCGCCATCATCATTTGAATGTAAACACGAGCGCCCCAACTCCAACTGGTGTGATTTTGCGCAGCCATGTATGCGTTTGGATCCGCTTGAGTTAGGCTAGCTTGCAATAATTCAAACTGGCCTTTGAAATCCAAGCTTTGGCAAGTTGAAACTTTTCCCGCACTCTGGAAGAAACGAGACTTACTGTAATACGAGTAGTAATTGGTCGTTGAATGCCCTTCCCAGCCTGAAAATCGGAATCGACCTTTTTCTAAACCATGACCAAGCTCATGTAAATCACCGTGACCGAGTGGGCTGAATGACCAGTAAGCATCGTAAGGGTTACCCGAACAACCATAACCACACGTCGCTTGGTCAGCGTTCATGTGCTTCACTATATCAATATTGGCGATTTCCCAACCTTGGTTTTGGGCGTATTGAATAATTTCAGGCACTTCATCTATGCCCGGCCCTTGGAAACCTGCCAGCACATGCGGGTAGTTGTGAACATATTCTTCTGTTGCAAGCGCCATTTCCGAAGGGGTAGACCACATTTCATCGTTGACCGACTCCAACATTTTGTCGCGCTTTGAGTGTACTTCAAACCCAGGAGTGATCAGCTCAGCCCAATCGAATAAATTGGCTTCTAACTGTTGAATAAAAGCGTCGTTGTCCTTCTCACTTCTCCAAACTGGATGCTGTGCCACATGATTAAATTTCAGTTCAACCGGAACATCATTTTTGTCAAAGTGAACCTGTACTGGACCACCATAAGGAGAAGTCAGCGTGATGGTTTCACCCGGCTTCACTTCATAGCCGAATGAAGTCAGCAGTTTTGGTCGCGTGTATCCATCTTTGCTGAACTCATGAGTTGCACCACTTCTTAAAGTGTTGATGACAATCTTAGTCGCCACATCATTGCTGTCATTACGTTTAACCGTAAAGGTTTCCCCAGGAAGCGCATACACACCAGCCGAACGGAAGTTACGCTTTGATTCCATATTAATCGTTGCACTGATTCTCTTTATGTCAGGGCTAAACTCACTACGGCTGAAGTTCCCCATATTTGGTTGTTTTGGGTTTACGCTTCGGCTGTTGTATTGCACGTAATCGGCAAAGTACGACTTTAGGAATTCGGTCGTTTGGGTTGATTGTTTGTCCATCGGGAAGACAACCGTTTGACGATAATGATCAGCCAGCAATACCATGAGTTTTTCGTATTGGTAGCCGTTTTGATTAAACAAATCTACTTTTTGTTCATCAAGCTTTTGCAACCAATGGCGAATGCTGTTTGCCCCTGCATAAAATTGACTGTCCATATTCGCAGTGTCAGGGCAGGATTTGTCATCACACTTTGACAAGTCAACGTTGAAATTTTGAGATTCAAAACGAGACAACAGCGCTTGTTGTGTGATGACAGAGTCCGGCACAACGTTCATCAACGATGAAGGTTCCCAGTCGACCAAGCCTAACTTACGCCAATAGTTATCTCCCACATAATCAACATGGAATTTTTCCAAAATGTCTTGGCCAAGATCAGTTAGTCCTCCATCCCAATGCAGGTATAGAACAGGAATTTGGGCTTGCTCAGCGTATTCCAAAGCTTCGAGTACTGGTTTGTTGGTATCTCCAGATTGCAGATGCTGTGACAAGATCAATAAGTTTGGAGTATTGGTTTGCAAGCAGCTAAGTAGCTTCGAACCATCGCATAGGTTGGCCTCGTTAAACGCCAACTCTTGTGAAACATTGTCTTTCAGCCAATTCCGAGTCGCTTGCTCATCCGGAAAGTAATAAGACTGATCCATTTGCGCGATGACGACGTTTGAAGTAACTCTGCCCGACAACCAAGTGACCAGGTTACTTAACCATTTCGTCATCGCTGCGTTGGAAGAGTCGGGAAAACGTTGTGCCGTTCTAAATGGGTTACTACCTAATAGTGCGTAACGTTGACCATTAGACTTTTCCCCGGCAACGCCAATTGACAGAGCTTGATCTTTGTAACCGCTTGCCATGGCCTTATTGGTCATCAAGATGGTGTCGTTGAAGCCATACTGAGGTGCCAAGATCGCGGCATCATGGGTTGGATCCCAATAAAGACCTGAAAGGCTTTTCGCAATTGCAGATTTGATCGTATTCGACTGCATCTTGTGAGCTTCCACAACCTGATGACTTTTACGAATGAAATCGCTCGGGTCAGAAACGAGCAGTGCATTACCAGTTTCCAGAGCTTGTTGAACTGGAGCTGGCGTTGGTTTTACTTGAGCATTAGGTTGTGATTCTCCCTCTCCCCCACCACATCCTGTGGCTAAGGCGGCAATGCCCAACGATAGAATTGTTTTTTTCATTTTTACTTACTAAACAATGAGTTTACCGAATGTTAATGTAAGTCAATGAATAATAAGAAAGAGTCTTTTATATCGGCTGGAAAAATAGGAATGAAGATAACAAAATTATCAAAAGCAATAGCACCCATTCCGGTGCTATTGCCTCTATTGATAATTAGCTTAAAGGACGTAGATAAGCTAAGAAACGCCTCTCTGCCACTTTGAAACACCACAAAATCATAAACGTCAGTGCCATGTAGAACAGCCCCGCCGTCAGGAAAGACTCAAATGGTGCATAGTAGCGCGAGTTAACTAGACGCGCAGCACCAGTTAAATCCATGATGGTAACGATGCCCGCGACTGCACTTCCGTGCAGCATAAATATGACCTCGTTGGAATAAGCTGGTAATGCTCGACGCAATGCACTCGGCAAGATAATGCGTCTGTATGTCATAAACTTACTCATGCCATAGGCTTTCGCAGCTTCCACCTCACCTTTCGGCAAACCATTAATCGCACCACGAATAATTTCTGCGGTGTAAGCCGATGTATTCAGAATAAAAGCGACCAAAGCACAAAACCAAGCGTTCTCCCACAAGGTATCTTTCACAGGGAAAAACTGATCCATGCCGTAGTAAATCAAATACAGCTGAACCAATAGCGGCGTTCCACGGAAAAAGTAAATGAATCCCCAAGAAGGTAAGCTTAGAGCGTAATTGGTACTATTGCGTGCTACGGCTAATGGGATAGAGACACACAAGCCAATAACCAACGCTAATCCAACTAACCAAACTGTTGTCCAAAGTCCCTGAAGATAAGTTGGAAAGCTTTCAATAATCAAAGAAAAGTCCATAACTTACCTCGCATGAATACTGAACTTACGCTCAACAAGCTTGAGTAGCCCGGTCGAAACGCTGGTAAAAAATAGAAAGATGAGCGCGACAGCCATGTAAAAGGTGAACGGCATTTTCGTTGTACCTGCTGCCAATGAGCTCATTCTCACCATGTCATCCAGACCAATAATGGAAACTAACGCTGTGGTCTTAAGTAACACTAACCAGTTATTACCAAATCCAGGTAATGCATGACGAATCATCTGAGGAAGTAAGATTCTTCTAAACGATAAAGCAGAACTCATCCCATAAGCTTTCGCCGCTTCTAATTCACCCTTGTCCACCGCCATGATCGCTCCACGAAAAGTCTCCGCCATGTAGGCGCCAAAGATAAAACCAATCGTGAGTACACCAGCTATAAATGGGCTGACATCAATATAATCAGGTAAGTAAGACGTCCATTCATGGTTTGGATCACTCGAGGCAAACCACTCGTTGAGCGTTTCGTTGATGGAGTAAAGGCTGTTATTTAAAAGTATTTGTCCACCAAAGAAAATTAGCATCATCAGAACCAAATCTGGAATGCCGCGAATGACGGTGGTGTAAAGAGTGGCAATCGCCCTTGCCCATTTGTAAGGTGCTAACTTAGCTAATGCGCCAAGCATGCCTAAGACCATGGCGAGAATGAGTGAAAGCACTGCAACTTCTATTGTTACTAAAGCTCCCTTCAAAATCGAAGCTTCGTATCCTTGTAAATCTAGCATAGGTGAGTTCCTAATCCCTAAACTCAAAAAATCGACCGTTGACTACTTCTAGGAACAAGCCAACGGTCGCTTAATTACGGTTTATTCACCGTACACATCGTAGTTAAAGTATTTACCAGCAATTTCTTGGTAAACACCTTTCTCACGTAGTGAAATAATTGCTGCGTCGAGTTTCTTCGTCAGATCTTTGTCTTGTTTACGAACAGCGATACCCATACCTTCGCCAAACCATTTTGGATCGGTTAACGATGGTCCAACAAACTCATAAGCTTCGCCACCTGCTTTGTTGATCACACCCTCTTCTAGAGCAGACGCATCACCTAAAACGGCAGCAATTCGACCATTTTCTAGATCAAGATACGCTTCATCAAAAGAGCCATAACGCACAATTTCAACATCATCGCCGTAGTTGTCAGTTAAGTACTTGTCATGTGTCGTCGCACGTTGCACGCCAATTTTGACATCTTTAAGATTATCAAAATCTAGACCCGCACCTTTCTTAGCGATAAATTTATTTGGAATTTGTGCGTACTTGCCAGTGAAATCGACTTTTTTCTTGCGCTCTTCAGTGATAGACATTGCTGCGATGATGGCATCGTACTTACGTGCAAGCAGAGAAGGAATAATACCATCCCAATCTTGAGCGACGATTTTGCACTTCACTTGCATCTCTTCACAGAGTGCATTTGCCATGTCTACGTCAAAGCCTTTTATTGAGCCATCAGTTTCTGTCCAGCTAAACGGAGGGTAAGCGCCTTCGATACCAAAGCGAACTGTTTTCCATTCTTTCGCTTGGGCAACACCTGATACTGCCGTTGCAGCAATCGTTGCTGCTAATAACCACTTTTTCATTTCCATACTCC
The DNA here is from genome assembly GCF_033339315.1 of Vibrio sp. 661. Lineage (NCBI taxonomy): Bacteria > Pseudomonadati > Pseudomonadota > Gammaproteobacteria > Vibrionales > Vibrionaceae > Vibrio > Vibrio sp. 661. The sequence goes on from NZ_JAWOUJ010000003.1 coordinate 409,508, forward strand.
TGTGATTGCTATTTTATTTCGTTTTGTTTGTTGTGTTGGCTTAGGAGGCAATAGTCTGCCGCCTAACAAATATTAGTAAATGGATGAGATAAACTGCTGTAATCGTTCTGAATCCGGGTTTGTAAATAGCTTAGCTGGATTTCCCTGTTCTTCCACTAAGCCTTGATGTAAAAACATCACATGGTTTGATACGTCACGCGCAAACGCCATTTCGTGCGTGACCACCAGCATAGTTCGCCCTTCATCTGCCAAATCTCTCATTACCCCCAGAACTTCTCCTACAAGTTCTGGGTCAAGCGCAGAAGTTGGCTCGTCAAACAACATCACCTCTGGGTCAACTGCTAGCGCACGGGCAATAGCTGCACGTTGCTGCTGGCCGCCAGATAAGTGCCCAGGGTAATAATCTTTACGCTCATACAAGCCTACTTTCTTAAGCAAGACTTCTGCATTTTCAATCGCTTGAGCTTTTGGCACGCCTAAGACATGAACAGGCGCCTCAATCACGTTTTCTAGTACGGTTAGGTGAGACCAGAGGTTGAAACCTTGGAAAACCATTGCCAGGCGTGAACGAATACGTTGGACTTGCTTTTCATTAGCAGGAACAGATTCACCTGCTATGTTGTTCTTCATTTGGATTAATTCACCATTTACCCAAATTTCGCCCGCGGTAGGCGTTTCTAGCAAGTTGATACATCTGAGAAAGGTACTCTTACCTGAGCCGGAAGAGCCAATGATGGAGATAACATCTCCTTTGTGCGCGGCAAGTGAAATGCCTTTTAAAACTTCATTTTGTCCAAATGTTTTGTGCAGGTCTTTTATATCTAGCGCTGGTACATCATTCATGCGCCCTACTCCCTGTGTTTTTGTCACTGCAATTAAGGGACTCCGCCCTCTCTAATTCGGAACAAATTAGCATCGCCCTCTGAAACTTGCAACAAATTATTAACCTAAATAATTCGAATAGAAAGATACGATAGACAAATTAATATGCAATATATAGCAACATATTCTTCAAAAGTTGAATATTAAATATAAAAAAGCCCCTTTCAAAGGGGCTTAATAAATTTACAAAAGTGTTAATTGAAACCTATTCGAGGTCGCAATGAATTAATTAAAACGACTGACTACCAACGAGTTTGAAGTACGTAATGTCACCTCATTTTCTAAGCCTTCTTTTTCAGAAGTAATGATGCCATCTAGGTCTTCATCTAGTTCAGGCTCTGACGCTTCACCATTGGAGAAGAAGCTCATGAAAACTTTAGAATCAATATTACTATCTTCATTCACTACCAAAGCAGTGCGATTAAAATCGTCCGAAGCTGAAACTTTCAAACCGTTAACGGCCGATGTTGGGAAGTTGTAGTAATTCAATTCTGGAACAACAACAGAATCACTATCACTTGTTGTGAAAATGCGATGTGTGACCCTGTAGTCGCCTGAAGTTGCAAAGTAAGCGACACGAGTAAAGCCTTCAGTAGACGATGTTAAGCCCATGTCCAGATCAATCACGGACTCTGCACTTCCTTGCGTTGATACACTTGGTTTTGTGTTCGGCAGGTTATCAATATTTAAGTAAGCACTCGGATCAACGTCAATATCCCATCCGTCAGAGATCGTTTCGTTAAGTAGAGACTCCCAACCATTAACTTGATTCTCTGAGAACGCCATGTATACCCAAGTTTCTTTATTCGTTGCACTAGGGCGATTATATTCAACGGCCGTTTTATCCAGCTTCAACGCGTCATATGCAAAGCCGTTAGTAACAAAGCCAATGTTGAGCGAGTCGTAAGTATAGTCAGAAGACGAATAAATGTTTGACGTATTATCCGCTCTAACTAAGGCTATCTCACCAGTTCCCCACGAACCAATACCATACTGGTAAAGCGCTTTGTCGCTTGAACCTGATTCATACTGAAACAATGCCGTTGGTTCACCTTTAAGCCCCATCAGTTCATCAGTAGGCAACATATCAGGGTTCGGAGACGTGAAAATATCGGTTTGCGAGACAAAGTTGTAATCTCCGCCACCTGATTCAGCGTTTCGGTAATCTAAGTGAGTAAACTTATTGCTTGCTAAGTTACCGCCAGTAAAGCATTTGTTCAAAGAGTCTCGGTTTAGTGCAAAAGTAGCATTACGTAGTTTCTTATCTTGCAAGAACTCTTTTGAAAACGTGTTTACGCGAGCTTCTTTGCCGTTAAATTCTATTGCTTGAAACGTTACAAAGCCGCCGTCAGGGATATCTTCAAGATAAAACTTAAAGTTATCAGTGGTAGGTTTGATAATGTCTCCGGATCTTTTGCCATCGGCATCAGAGTAGTAACCGATAACATAGTTGGTCACTTGCTCTTTTGACGCTGCACTGTAGGTTAAAACCGTTTTATCGCCGTTCAGCTCAGTTTTGTGGTCATATACAGTACAACCTTTCGTAGTTGCTTCACTTTCAGTCATTGTTGCTGGTATAGCAAAATCAAAAGTAAACGCAGTTTTCGGCGCTGCACCACCGCCACCGCCGCCACCGCCGCCGCAACCGACCATTAACCCTGAGATGATTGCCACTAGTGGCAGTACTTTAAGCTGTTTCATGTCTTTTTCCTAAACTGAGCGGCAATGATTAGCCAAAAAATTGTCTTTGCTCTGTCCAAAGCAAGAATAAAGCCAGCTTTATATAATCACCGTGAATATTGACATTTAATCTGCATCTCGTGAAAAAGGACAAAAAGTTCTAATTTTATGCAACTTGTGTAATGAAATTACACAAGATCTCCGCATCTCATTCGCATGCCAGAAACTTTCTGTAGTTTTATTTCACAACCATTCTTAAAGTGATCTAAATCAATCACCCTAAATGGCTATCTTGCTAGACTCCTGCCAAAAGATGAGGCTTTTTTTGTGCCTCAACACAATAAGTTATTAGCTATGCTTAGGCACAGTGTCGACGTGTAACAAATCTAACAATAGCTAGCATAAGCGTGCCGCAGGATGCGGATTAACACAATTGAATGAAGAATTCATAACTTTTAAATATATGAGGAATCTATGTCAGACGCAGTTAACAAAACGCACTCTGATTCAGATATCGAGACCAAGAGCTACCGTGAGCTTCATCGTCCAGCATCTGAGTTCGCAAGCCGTTCAGACTACCTAGACCACGAACTACAAATTATGAAGCCACGTCGTTTTGGCTTGAACTTGCCAGGTCGTGACTTCCGCTTTGAGCTTGAAGACCTTGTTCCAGCGCTTGCTGGTACTATCGGTATTATCGCAATGTACTCTGCGGTAATGATGTCTTGGGCTGAAGGTCTTACTGCAGCATGGGACCACGTAAACTTAGGCAAGGACTTTGCTATCGAAGTTGCGCGTGTAGAAATGCTCATCCCTGCACTTCTTTTCTGTGTACTTGCCTCTGGTTTTATTAACCCTAAAGCCAACCTAGCAGGCAACCACGGCCCAATGATCCCTCTTATTGGTACCATCGCTCTTGCTGGTGCTCATCCTCTTGCATTAGCAATTCTCATTGGTGTGTTTGGTTTGATTTTGAGCCTCTTAAAAGGTGGGTCAAAACTGGTTAACCTCACCTCTGAAGGTACGGCTGGTGGCCTTCTTATTTTCCTAGGTTTAACCGGAACCATGAGCCAAATTAACTCTATTCAAGCTTGGGCTGTTGGTTTGCAATCCGATACGGTTGCCGCTGGTAGCATGGGTTACATCGGTCTAATTGTTCTTGCGGTTACCATTGGCTTATACGCGTTCCTTGCTAAAGTGAACAAACGCTGGCTAGCGATCCCTGTTTGTGCCTTCACTGGGCTTGCAATCGCACTTGCTCTTGGCGCAGGCTTCGATATTAAATTCGTAACCGAGACAGGCCTTCCAAACCTAAATCCAATCTACTGGTGGGGTTCAACAGAAGAAGGTTGGATGCTTGGTCTTCCTAATATGGAACACTTCATCGCTTCACTACCATTCGCCATTCTTGCGGTAGCAATGTGGTCACCTGACTTCTTGGGTCACCGTATCTTCCAAGAGATGAACTACCCACGTAAGAGTGAGAAAGTGCTGATGGACGTTGATGACACAATGACAATGTGTTCCGTTCGCCAAATGGTCGGTACTGCAGTGGGTGGTGGTAACATCACATCATCTTGGGGGACTTACATGATCCCTGCTGCAATCGCGAAACGCCCTATTCCTGCTGGCGCCATCTTACTAGGCTCTCTATGTATTATTGTTGCAATCCTTGGTTTTCCTATGGACGTTGCAGTATGGCCTCCAGTTATGCGCGTTGCTCTTCTCGTTGGTGTATCTCTACCACTGCTTGAAGCTGGCATGCAGATGGTGAAGGACTCGAAAGACTCACAAGCAGCAGGCATTTGTATCTTTGGTTCTGCCGTTGTTAATCCAGTTCTAGCTTGGGCACTAACTATGCTTTTAGATAACAACGGTTTAATTGGAGATAAAGAGCGCGCGTCTCGCCTATCATTTGTAGACAAGATTGTGATCCCAGTAAGCGTACTTGTTATCTGTTTAGTTGCTATGCTTGCAGTTGGTATGCTTGAAGGCCAGTATGGCATCCAAGCTTGGCTATAAGCTAGCAGTCCAGAAATTTGTGGGTAGCGCTCGTCGCTACCCCATTTTTATCGAGATTTTTGAGGATTTATTGATTTAGTTTAAGGTTTGCAAAAAAATTTTAGTTTAACCTCTAACTGTTGCTTAAAAAGAGAAACGTTAAAACTAGTGACAATATTTATAGTTTTGTAAATCGAATACGTAAATTTAAGACTATAAATATTGTTATTCATAAGAGTGTACTGTTCCCCTCTTTTATCTGGGGATAGCTGGCTCAACGGCGAAGCAGTACGTATTTTTTTCTACTAAAAAGGTAGGTATGTCATGGCAGAGCAATTTGCTAAAGCTTGGGAAGGTTTTGCTGCAGGCGACTGGCAAAACGAAGTAAACGTTCGTGATTTCATTCAGAAGAACTACACTCCGTACGAAGGCGACGAATCTTTCCTAGTTTCTGAAGGTACTGAAGCGACTAACAAGCTTTGGGCTAAGGTAATGGAAGGCATCAAACAAGAGAACGCGACTCACGCTCCTGTTGATTTTGATACTTCAGTTATCTCTACCATCACTGCTCACGATGCAGGCTACATCGAAAAAGACCTAGAAACTATCGTAGGTCTTCAAACTGACGCTCCTCTAAAACGTGCGATCATCCCTAACGGTGGTATCCGCATGGTTGAAGGTTCATGCAAAGCCTACGACCGCGAGCTAGACCCACAAGTTAAAAAAATCTACACAGAATACCGTAAAACTCACAACCAAGGCGTTTTCGATATCTACACTCCTCAAATCATGGCGTGTCGTAAATCTGGCGTACTGACTGGTCTTCCAGATGCATACGGTCGTGGTCGTATCATCGGTGACTACCGTCGTGTTGCTCTATACGGTATTGACTTCCTAATGAAGGATAAATTCGCGCAGTTCTCTTCTCTACAAGAGCGTTTTGAGAACGGCGAAGACCTACAAATGACAATGCAGCTTCGTGAAGAGATCGCAGAGCAACACCGTGCTCTAGGTCAAATCAAAGAAATGGCTGCAAAATACGGTTGTGATATTTCTCGTCCTGCTGAAACTGCGCAAGAAGCTATTCAGTGGACTTACTTCGGTTACCTAGCTGCTGTTAAATCTCAAAACGGTGCGGCTATGTCTCTAGGTCGTACTTCTACGTTCCTAGACATCTTCATCGAACGTGATATCGCGGCTGGTAAGCTAACTGAAGAACAAGCTCAGGAAATGATCGACCACTTCGTAATGAAACTACGTATGGTTCGTTTCCTACGTACTCCTGAGTACGATGATCTATTCTCTGGCGACCCTATCTGGGCAACTGAGTCTATGGGTGGTATGGGTCTTGACGGTCGTACGCTAGTTACTCGTACAAACTTCCGTTTCCTAAACTCACTATACACTATGGGTCCTTCTCCAGAGCCAAACATCACTGTTCTTTGGTCTGAGCAACTACCTGAAGGCTTCAAGAAGTTCTGTGCGAAAGTATCTATCGATACTTCTTCTATTCAGTACGAAAATGACGACCTAATGCGTCCAGACATGAACTCTGACGACTACGCGATCGCATGTTGTGTATCTCCAATGGTTGTTGGTAAGCAAATGCAGTTCTTCGGTGCTCGTGCGAACCTTGCGAAAACAATGCTTTACACCATCAACGGTGGTGTGGATGAGAAGCTAAAAATCCAAGTTGGCCCGCAAATGCCTAAGATCGAAGGCGATGTTCTTAACTACGATGAACTGTGGGAGAAAATGGACCACTTCATGGATTGGCTAGCGAAACAATATGTGACTGCACTAAACGCTATCCACTTCATGCACGATAAGTACAGCTACGAAGCGGCGCTAATGGCTCTACACGACCGTGACGTTAAACGTACTATGGCTTGTGGTATTGCTGGTCTATCTGTTGCGGCTGACTCACTATCTGCAATTAAATACGCAAAAGTTAAGCCAATTCGTGACGAAGACGGTCTAGCAATCGACTTCGAAATCGAAGGCGATTACCCTAAATTCGGTAACAACGACCCACGCGTTGATGACATTGCATGTGAACTTGTTTCTGTATTTATGGGCAAAATCCGTAAGCTTAAGACTTACCGTGATGCAATCCCTACTCAGTCAATTCTTACTATCACTTCAAACGTGGTTTACGGTAAGAAAACTGGTAACACGCCTGACGGTCGTCGTGCTGGTGCTCCATTTGCTCCAGGTGCAAACCCAATGCACGGTCGTGACGAGAAAGGTGCTGTAGCATCACTAACTTCAGTTGCTAAACTGCCGTTTGCTGACGCACAAGATGGTATCTCTTACACATTCTCTATCGTACCTAACGCACTAGGTAAAGATGAGGGTTCACAACGCGCTAACCTTGCTGGTCTTATGGATGGTTACTTCCACCACGAAGCGGGTATCGAAGGTGGTCAACACCTAAACGTGAACGTTCTTAACCGTGAAACTCTAGAAGACGCAGTTAAGCACCCAGAGAAATACCCTCAGCTAACAATCCGTGTATCTGGTTACGCTGTTCGCTTCAACTCTCTAACTGCAGAGCAACAAGCTGACGTAATCGCGCGTACATTCACTGAGTCTCTATAAGACTATAGCGAAATAACGTTCTAGTAATACAACAAAGGCTGATGCTAAGTAGCATCAGCCTTTTTTTATTTCTTGAATGAAAGTTGTGATATCGCGAAAGACTTTTGCCCGCATTCTTACGTATGATGCGAAAAAAGTTAGCAAATAAAGTCTATGAGATTTAGTAAATTAATTATTCTTACCCTTCTTTCTCCAGTTGCAATAGCATCCACTAAGTCTACGGTTTCTTTTACCATCGACAACGATGGTATTTTTGGCGTCGATCAAGACTATACGAATGGTGTTTTCCTTTCTTACGCGACAGACCAGCTGACACAAGAAAGCCAATGGAAATGGCTGAGTCTAGCTAACTCAGAGCACGCCAATATCGATAAAATAGAGTTGGTTCTTGGCCACAAGATGTGGACTCCAAGCGACATTGAAGCCGATTATCCACTAATCAATGATCGCCCATATGCCGGTTACCTACACACCGAAATCAACTACCTTTCCCTAACGAGTGACAAAGCTGTACGGTACAATTTCACCATAGGAACTACGGGTGAAAGTTCGCTATCAGAAAAGGCGCAAGAAATCGTTCACGGCATAACAGGATCGACGGACCCTCAAGGTTGGGATTACCAGATTGAAGATAAAGTGGCGTTCAGCCTTGGTTACCGCGTATTTAACAAATTGATGCGCAGCGAAGAACAAAAAACACAATGGGAGATTACCAACATTAACGACATCAATGCGGGTAACTTCCGTAGTGATGTCTCCCAAGGCGTCATGTTTCGTTGGGGTACAAACCTAGCGAATAGCATCGGAGCCGCCAATATCAGTGTCGAAAGCCCTTTCTCAGCAAGTATGATCGCTCAGAACACGTCGAGTTGGTTCTTGTTCACCGGGTTTGAAGGTCGTTACCGCTTTAATGACATGACTATCGAAGGAGATCGTCCTGGCATTCCTGAACCGTCAGCGCCATACGACGTCACACTGCAAAATTGGCAAGCAAGTGCCGTCGCGGGGGTATCTTGGTACAACCAAAATTACGGTGCAAGCATCACCTTTACAATTAAAACACCGGATTATGAAGAAGCCCAAACCGATGTTTATGGGACAGGCTCGTTCTCCGTGTTCGCCTTTTTCTAAAAACTGGATTATCCCAGCATCGAAGTCAATCTAGATACACGGCAAGTTCTCGGGGTAGGTATTAACCACCTCGTGTTCAAGCGTTTATGTAGATTGGCTCCATCTATTTTCTTTCTTCAAATAACCTTGCCTTTAGTACCGACAAAGCTGTTTTAACCCTGCTTTTTGTAATAAAATAACAGCTAGAATTTACTAGTAATGAGAGCAAAAGATGTCAACAGCTGGTCGTATTCACTCATTTGAGTCATGTGGTACCGTAGACGGACCTGGTATTCGATTTATCGTCTTCTTGCAAGGTTGTTTAATGCGCTGTAAGTATTGCCATAACCGCGATACTTGGGACACGCATGATGGCAAAGAAGTCACGGTTGAAGAAATCATTTCCGAAGCGAAAAGTTACCGCCACTTCATGAATGCATCAGGTGGTGGCGTTACTTGTTCTGGCGGCGAAGCGATGCTTCAACCGGAATTCGTACGTGATTTTTTCCGCGCAGCTAAAGCCGAGGGCATTCATACATGTCTAGATACTAACGGTTATGTTCGTAAGCACACTGATGTTATCGATGAAGTACTGGATGCAACAGACTTAGTCATGCTTGACATCAAACACATGAAAGACGAAGTGCACCAAGATCTCATCGGTGTATCCAACCGACGCACATTGGACTTTGCTCGTTACTTGCAAAAAATCGGAAAGAAAACATGGATTCGCTATGTCGTCGTGCCTGGTTACACAGATGACCCAGAAGCAGCACACATGCTTGGTGAATTTATTAAAGACATGGATAACATCGAAAAGGTCGAATTACTTCCTTACCACAAATTAGGGGCTCATAAGTGGGAAGCGTTAGGCTTAGAATACCCACTCGAAGGCGTAAACCCGCCACCGAAAGAAACCATGGATGAAATTCAATCCATTCTTGCTCAATACAACGATAACGTAAAATACTAAGTGAACCGCAAGACTAACCTCTTTAAAATACCAGCTTATTGCTGGTATTTTTTTGATTATATCTAAGCCTTATCAGTGAGTTTCTCTGCGGTCATTTAGGTATAAAAAGAACGATAGAAATGATTGCGTCATGTTCGCATAGGAAGGAAGTAACATGGATCTGTTTAACTTAGGCTCTCTTGTTGTCTCAATTTGGATAGTAGTAGTCTACTGCCTACCAGATTGGAAAAAAGTTGTTTGGCCCAAACTGGAAAAAGAAAAAGGATTTCAGCACCTCGTTTTTGCAACGCTCTTCTTTTTCAGTATTTTATGGGCCGCTCAAGCAGGTGTAAAAGAAGGATTACAGATTCATTTTCTTGCACTAACAACGCTGACGATGATGTATGGTTGGCGCATGGCATTTCTAATCAGTATCCCTGCAATGCTGGTCAACCACCTACTACATGATGTGTCCTTGCTACTCTTACCCACGTCGTTAGTTCTATCTGCCCTAATTCCGATTTTCATTAGTTACTTAGTGTTTCTTCTGAGTTACCACTACTTGCCACGAAACATTTTTGTTTTCATCTTCGTTGCTGGATTTTTCAATGGCGCGATAACAGGAAGTCTGCACCTCATCATTAACTCTTTTTATCACCTATCAGTTGGTCACTACGATTGGGAAACCATTCAACATAACTACTTTGTTTTTGTGCCGTTGCTCGCCTTTCCAGAAGGTCTATTAAATGGTATGGCACTGGCGGTTTTAACCGTATTCAAGCCAGAGTGGCTGAGAGTATTTTCAGACCGAGACTACATATACAATCATTACCATAAATAAGTGTTTTCAAACTGGTCAAAAGTGACAGTTCTTGCCATTTTTTAGTATTAAATATGTGTTGAGATCATGTTTCACTCATGTCTTAAGCGTTAACCTAAGCACATTAAAAATGTATTAGATATCTAGTGAGGTCACCATGGAAATGTCAAACGCTCAACGTTTGATTCTATCAAACCAATACAACCTTATGTCTCAACTTGATCCAAGTAATGCGGCCAAATACAAACGCTTACAAACGATCGTTGAACGTGGTTATGAACTACAAATGCGAGAGTTGAACAAAGATTTCGGCTGCCTCTCAGAAGCAGAATGTCGTGAGATCATCGACGTTATGGAGATGTATCATGCGATGCAAGAATCTTACAACATGCTAGACGATGAAGACCGCAGCAACGTAGATCAGCGCCGCTTGAAGTTCTTGGGATTTGATATCGCTTCAGAAGCGCAACAAGTACATTACGTACGTTTTCTCATCGATTCTGAAGGTTTGTACCCTCAGTTTGACAAGGCAGATCATCACTTTAACAGCCAAATGCCGATGCTAGATAAATACCGCCGTATGCTGCAAACTTGGCGTAACTGCCCTCGTCAGTATCATTTATGTGAAAACGAACTAGCGCAAATCTTCAGCGCATAAAATGGTCGTCTAAGATGAGGAGAGCGCCCGCTCTCCTTGTTATTTACCCTGTCACAAACTTATCTAAGACTTTGCTCTCTTCCTACCTCTTTCACTTACCTTGCTCAATGTAGAACAACGAATCACTGAGACTCTTCTGTCTTTGCCAAATATTTGATTTCTATTGCACCTATTCACGACATAAATTCGTCCTTAATAAAAGAGTGATTCAAATGTCACTTTTACAATAAATTCATAATTGTTAAGCAAAATTGCAAATCCCCGACTAGGCTTAAGTAGAGAAAGGCTGTGATTGAAAAATTCATATCCACCGCTCACCGTTGTAACGAAAAAACCGTCCATAAAGCAAAGTCTTTGGTGTCGCCAATCTTACATTCTGTACGAACCAAATGTGATAACAGGACGTATATTCAAACAACAACGAGCATAACTGTTGGTGGAAAGCCTGAATCAACGTTCGTCGGTAGACTGACTATTAAAGGGGAAAGCGACATGAGTATTTTCGACCACTATCAATCAAGATATGAAGCTGCAAAAGATGAAGAGATGTCGTTACAGGAGTTTTTAGCCCTGTGTAAAGATGACAAAAGCGCTTATGCTAATGCAGCAGAACGCCTACTGATGGCGATTGGTGAACCAGAGATAATCGATACGGCAAAAGATCCGAGACTAAGCCGAATCTTCTCGAATCGTGTTATCTCTCGTTATGAAACCTTTAAAGACTTTTATGGCATGGAAGATGCCATAGAACAAATTGTGTCTTACCTAAAACATGCGGCGCAAGGCCTAGAAGAGCGTAAGCAGATTCTTTACTTACTCGGCCCTGTAGGTGGCGGTAAGTCTTCGCTTGCAGAAAAGCTTAAGGCTCTGATGGAACAGATGCCTATTTATGTTCTTACTGCTAACGGCGAACGCAGCCCAGTGAATGACCATCCGTTCTGCCTATTCAAAGCCACAGAAGATGGCGATATTTTGAAAAAAGAATATGGCATCGAGCACCGTTATCTTCGCTCGATCATGTCTCCTTGGGCCGCTAAACGTCTTCACGAGTTTGGTGGTGATATCACCAAATTTAAAGTAGTGAAAGTACGCCCTTCTATCCTTGACCAAATCGGTATTGCCAAAACTGAACCAGGCGATGAAAACAACCAAGATATCTCATCATTGGTTGGTAAAGTCGATATTCGTAAGCTTGAACACTATTCGCAAGACGATCCAGACGCTTACAGCTACTCCGGTGCGCTGTGTAAAGCAAACCAAGGTTTAATGGAATTCGTTGAGATGTTCAAAGCACCAATCAAAGTGCTTCACCCGCTGTTAACAGCAACGCAAGAAGGCAACTTCAACGGTACAGAAGGCCTTTCTGCGATTCCATTCGACGGTATGATTCTGGCTCACTCAAACGAATCTGAGTGGCAGACCTTCCGTAACAACAAGAACAATGAAGCGTTCTTGGACCGTGTTTATATTGTGAAAGTACCTTACTGTCTACGTGTTTCAGAAGAAGTCAAAATCTACCAAAAACTTCTTGAAAACAGTGAGTTGTCTCAAGCCCCTTGTTCACCAAGCACGCTCGAGACTCTGGCACAATTCAGTATTCTTTCTCGACTTAAAGAGCCTGAAAACTCGTCCATCTTCTCTAAGATGCGCGTATACGACGGTGAAACGCTGAAAGATACGGATCCAAAGGCAAAAAGCTATCAAGAGTATCGTGATTATGCTGGTGTCGATGAAGGCATGAACGGTCTCTCAACACGTTTTGCCTTTAAGATTTTGTCACGCGTATTTAACTTCGACCAAACCGAAGTGGCAGCCAACCCTGTACATCTATTCTATGTGATTGAACAACAGGTTGAGCGCGAACAGTTCCCTGCTGAAACAGCAGAGAAATATCTCGAGTTCTTGAAAGGTTACCTAGTACCTCGATACGTTGAATTTATCGGTAAAGAGATTCAGACCGCTTATCTTGAGTCTTACTCTGAGTACGGCCAAAACATTTTCGACCGATATGTCACCTATGCAGACTTCTGGATTCAAGACCAAGAGTACCGAGATCCAGAAACTGGTCAGCTATTTGATCGCTCTTCACTGAATGCTGAGCTAGAGAAGATCGAAAAAACAGCTGGTATTTCTAACCCGAAAGATTTCCGAAACGAAATCGTTAACTTTGTGCTTCGTGCGAAAGCGAATAACAATGGTCAAAACCCGGTTTGGACCAGCTACGAAAAACTGCGCACAGTAATCGAGAAGAAAATGTTCTCCAATACCGAAGAGCTACTTCCGGTTATCTCATTTAATGCGAAAACCTCTTCTGAAGATCAGAAGAAGCACGACGACTTTGTCGCTCGCATGATGGAAAAAGGCTATACCGAGAAACAGGTTCGCCTACTTTCTGAGTGGTACCTACGAGTACGTAAGTCATCCTAACCCAGTATTGAGTTAGGTCGCTTGTGAAACATGAAGAGGGCTATTTCATGGCGCAATTTATAGACCGAAGGCTCAATGGCAAGAACAAGAGCGCTGTTAATCGACAGCGCTTCTTGAAGCGCCACAAAGAGCAAATAAAAGAGTCGGTAGCAGACGCAGTGAATCGACGCTCGATTACGAATACGGAAACGGGCGAAGACGTCTCTATCCCTCACAAAGACATCAATGAGCCTATATTTCATCAAGGCAAAGGTGGTGTTCGCGAACGAGTTCATCCCGGTAACGACCAATTCATTACTGGTGATAAAATTGAGCGTCCCAAAGGTGGCGGTCAAGGTAGCGGCTCTGGAGAAGGGAACGCCAGTCCAGATGGAGAAGGCCAAGACGAATTTGTATTCCAAATATCAAAAGATGAGTACCTCGATATTTTGTTCGAAGATCTCGAGCTGCCTAATCTAGAAAAAAACCAAATTGCCAAAATCACAGAATGGAAAACGCACCGTGCAGGCTTTCAAACTGCCGGTATCCCTTCCAATATCGCCGTAGTACGCTCTCTGCAACAATCTCTTGCGCGCCGTACTGCAATGACTGCTGGTAAGAAACGACTTCTCAAAGAGCTAGAAGACGAACTTGCTCGCATCAAAAATATTGAGCCTGCTCAGCAGTTTGAAGAGAACCGCTTGAAGGCTGAAATTGAAGAACTGCGCAAGAAAATCGAAAGCGTGCCGTTCATCGATACCTTCGACTTACGCTTCAAGAACTATGAGAAACGCCCGGTACCATCGAGCCAAGCGGTCATGTTCTGTCTAATGGACGTATCCGGTTCTATGGATCAGGCAACGAAAGACATCGCAAAACGCTTCTATGTTCTTTTGTACTTGTTCTTAACTCGTACCTACGAGAATGTCGAAGTCGTCTTTATCCGCCACCATACCCAAGCGAAGGAAGTGGACGAGCACGAATTTTTCTACTCACAAGAAACCGGGGGTACCATTGTATCTAGCGCGCTCAAGTTAATGGATGAAATAGTAAAAGAGCGATACCCGATTGGTCAGTGGAACATATATGCAGCTCAAGCATCCGACGGTGACAACTGGGCAGATGATTCGCCAAGATGCCGGGATCTGTTAGTGAACAAATTACTTCCAAACTGTCAGTACTACTCTTACATAGAGATCACGCGGCGCTCGCATCAAACTCTATGGCATGAGTACGAAAAACTCACTGAAGAGTTTCCTAATTTCGCAATGAAAAACATTCGCTCTGTGGAGGATATTTTCCCAGTCTTTCGTGAACTATTCCAAAAAGAAACGGCGTAAGGAGGCTAGCGATGAATACCGCAACGAGAAACCTCTCAGGAGAGGCGCCTAAGAAGCGTAACAGTAAAGTGTTGCCGGATGGACCAGATTGGACATTTGAGCTGTTAGAGCGATACCACAAAGAAATTAAGCGTGTCGCGGAGCATTATCGCCTAGACACTTACCCTAACCAAATAGAAGTGATTACTTCAGAACAGATGATGGATGCCTATTCAAGTATCGGCATGCCAATCAATTACAACCACTGGTCATTTGGTAAAAAATTCATTCAAACAGAGCAGAACTATAAACATGGTCAAATGGGGCTAGCCTACGAGATTGTGATTAACTCCGATCCTTGTATTGCTTATTTGATGGAAGAAAATACGGTAACAATGCAAGCACTCGTTATAGCGCACGCGTGTTACGGCCATAACTCTTTTTTCAAAGGTAATTACCTATTCCAAACGTGGACTGACGCCAGTTCTATTATCGACTATCTGCTGTTCGCCAAAAAGTATTTAGCCGAGTGTGAGGAACGATATGGCGTAAAAGAAGTGGAAAAACTGCTCGACTCTTGTCACGCGTTAATGAACTTTGGTGTAGACCGCTACAAGCGTCCAGAGAAAATCTCAATTACAGAGGAAAAAGCAAGACAAGAAGAACGCGAAGCATACCTACAATCTCAAGTTAATGAGCTTTGGCGCACGGTACCAACAGCCAAGACGAAAGAGGAAGACATTAAAGAGCGATTCCCAAGCGAGCCTCAGGAAAACTTGCTCTACTTCTTCGAAAAACATGCGCCGTTGCTAGAGCCATGGCAACGTGAAGTTGTTCGGATCGTCCGTAAGATCAGTCAGTATTTTTATCCGCAAAAACAAACGCAAGTCATGAATGAGGGCTGGGCAACGTTCTGGCACTATACCATACTCAACCATCTTTATGATGAGGGCTTGGTGTCTGAAAAGTTCATTCTAGAGTTCTTACATAGCCACACCAGTGTCGTGGCTCAGCCGCCTTATAACAGTCCTTACTTTAATGGCATTAACCCCTACGCGTTAGGCTTTGCCATGTTCCGAGATATTAAGCGTATCTGCGAAGAACCAACTGATGAGGACAAGGAGTGGTTTCCAGACCTAGCAGGAACCGACTGGTTAGATGCAGTGCATTTCGCGATGCATAATTTCAAAGATGAAAGCTTTATTAGCCAATACCTTTCTCCGAAATTAATGCGTGATTTCAAGCTGTTTGCGATCAACGATGATGATCATAAGAACTTTATTGAAGTCGCTGCTATACACGATGAGATGGGTTATAAACGCATTAGAGAAACCTTAGCCGCTCAGTATAACTTATCTAATCTTGAGCCAAACATTCAGGTGTTCAATGTCGATGTCCGTGGTGATCGATCGCTTACGTTGCAGTACGTTCCTCACAACCGCATCCCACTTGATGATAGTTACGAAGAAGTTCTAAAGCACGTGTATCGATTATGGGGCTTTGATGTCATTCTCCAAGAAGTGAAAGACACCGGTCACCGAGAGGTGTTAGCGACCTGCCCTAAACGGAACCAATACGACACTAACATTTAACTAATACCGCGATACAAGTAAAACAAAACGGCTCCTAATTCAGGAGCCTTGTTTATTCTTAAATCTATATGAGCATTTGTTACGCTTGCTTCTCAACAATCGCGCGCACGGCTTCTAGGTCTTCGGGCGTATCAACCCCTGCCGCTGGTGCTTCTTTCGCTACCGCCACATGAATTTTTTCACCGTACCAAAGCACTCGCAGTTGCTCAAGACACTCAATCTGCTCTAATGCACTTGGTGCCCAGTTGACATACGTATTAATGAAACCAGCTCGATAAGCATAAATACCAATATGACGCATTAATGGGTTGGCAATAGTTTTGTCTTGTTTAGCAAAGTTATCGCGATCCCAAGGGATGGTTGCTCGACTAAAGTACAACGCATAGCCTTGCTCATCTGCGACAACTTTAACAGCGTTCGGGTTGAACACTTCCTCTTCCGAGTCTATTTCTACAGCTAACGTCGCCATCGGAGCTTCACACCCAGATAAGTTATCAGCAACCTGACGAATGATGGACGGCGGAATCAAAGGCTCATCCCCTTGCACATTAACAATAATGTGGTCTGACGGAATAGCCATCTTTTCAACAACTTCGGCAAGACGCTCCGTACCTGATTCGTGGTGGGGAGAGGTCATACAAACTTTACCACCAAATGACGAAACCGCTTTCGCAACACGCTCGTCATCAGTTGCAACGATGACATCTTCCGCACCCGCTTGTAGCGCTTGTTCATAAACCCACTGAACCATAGGCTTACCACCAATATCCGCTAGCGGTTTACCAGGCAAACGGCTCGATGCGTAGCGCGAGGGGATGACAACCGTAAAAGACATTAGCGTCCCTCATCCATGCTCATAGTGCGAGCTTCAGGCTCTAGCAGAACTGGAATACCCTCTTTGATCGGGTAAGCAAGGCGATCCAATTTGCAGATCAACTCTTGATTATCTTTATCGTACGTCAGCTTACCTTTGCAAACAGGGCAAGCTACAATCTCAAGTAGACGGTGATCCATAAGCCGCTTTAACCTCTTTTATTCTATTTAAAATTTGCTCTGCATCGTTTGATTCAAACTGGGCAGATACAGGCAGATACCACCAATTATCTTGCGCATAATGGCTGCACTTGACGGCATCTTTCTCGGTCATAACCACATTGGTCCCTTGTTGAGCCAATGCTTCTAATTCTTGTTGATCAAAGTCTTGATGGTCAGCAAAACCTTTTGTGACTTTAACATCTGCGTTCATCGAGTTTAGTGTATGAAAAAAACGCGGAGGATGCCCAATGCCCGCAAATGCGACGAGATCTTTCAACTCCGAGACATCCACATGTTGCTTAGTCTTAAGATTAATAGCTTTAGAGGGTGCTAAAGCCATTGCGATTTCGCCCGTATGCGCTTGACCGCCATTGGTGATGATAAAGTCGACTTCTTTAAGTCGCTCAATACCTTCACGTAAAGGACCTAATGGAATCAGGCTTTCATTCCCAAACCGGCGATTCCCATCCACAATCACTAACTCAATATCACGGCCTAACGCATAATGTTGTAATCCATCATCCGTAATTATGATATCCACATCCAAATCTAGCAGTGCTTTCACTGCATTTGAACGCACAGGATCTACCGCAACAGGTGCTCCTGTACGGCGATGAATCAACTTAGGTTCATCGCCACAATGCTTCGCTGGCGTATCTTCTTTTAGCACTAACGGATAGGCAGGAGCCTTTGCCCCATAACCACGAGAAACAACCCCCGGCTTAAAGCCCATTTGCTGTAGTTGCTCAACAAGCCACACAACAACTGGTGTTTTACCATTGCCACCAGCAGTGATATTGCCAACCACAACAACAGGTATAGGCGCATTATAAGCTTGCTTGCGGCCAGTTTGGTATTGCTTTCGCTTTGACTTGCTTATCGCTCCAAATAATAAACTCAGTGGCCACAAAAGCGGCCACAAGAGATATTTTATTGGATGGCTTTCAAACCAGATTTTTTCAATCACCGCGCTTATTCACCAAACTGAATACGGTGCAATTGTGCATACGCACCATTTTTCTCAATAAGCTCAGCGTGGTTGCCACGTTCAATGATGGCACCATCATCAACCACAAGAATTTCATCGGCTTTCTCGATTGTGGATAAGCGGTGCGCTATTACAAGTACCGTTTTGTCTTTTTGCAGCTCATCAAGTGCAGCTTGAATAGCTCGCTCGGATTCGGTATCCAAAGCCGAAGTTGCCTCATCAAGAATCAGCACTGGAGCATCACGCAATAGAGCTCGCGCAATCGCAACACGTTGGCGTTGACCACCAGACAAGCTAGCACCATTTTCACCAATCATGGTATCAAGTCCATCATCCATTTTGCCGATGAACTCCATCGCATGCGCGAGTGTTGCCGCTTTCTCGATATCACTGCGCTCGTATTGGCCATCCGTTGCGTACGCAATATTGTTTGCTATCGTGTCATTAAACAAATGAACATTTTGCGATACTAGTGCAAATTGCTGACGTAAATTCTTTAGCTCGTAATCACGAATATCATGCCCATCTAATGTGATAGATCCACTGTCAACATCATAGAAGCGGTTGAACAAGTTCGCGATGGTACTTTTACCTGAGCCAGAACGGCCAACTAGCGCCACCGTTTTTCCTCTTGGAATATCGAAGCTGACATTTTCCAATGCTGGTTTTTCTGCACCAGTGTAAGTAAAGCTTACGTTTTTAACTGAAACATCGCCATTTGCGCGTTCAACTGTCAACTTACCTTCGTTTTTCTCAGGCTCGAGGTCAATTAACGCGAAGAGCGTTTGGCTCGCGGCCATACCACGTTGGAACTGAGAAGTAACGTTAGTCAGCGCTTTAAGTGGGCGCATCAGACCAAACATTGCAGAGAACACAACAGTAAATGTACCTGGAGTCAGTTGCTCTTTAATCGAATCAATACTTGCTAAATAAAGAACGGCAACAATTGCAAGTGATGCAATCATTTGGATGATAGGGTTAGCCGCCGCTTGAGCCGTCACCAACTTCATGCTTTGTTGACGCATTTGGTTGCTGACTTTTTCAAATCGTTTACGTTCGATGTCTTGGCCGCCATAGCTCAACACAACTTTATGGCCTTTCAGCATCTGCTCTGCTGATGCAGTTACGTTACCCATCATGGTCTGCATATTTTTGGATATTTTTCTAAAACGTTTAGAAACAACACCAATACCCCATGCTACAACGGGAGCAACAGCAAACAGCACTAGCGACAATTGCCAGCTGTTGTAAAACATCAAAACTAACAGACCAATGATACTTGCACCTTCACGGACAATGCTCACCAACGCTTGGCTAGTTGCCGCTGACACTTGCTCTGAGTCGTAGGTTATACGCGACAATAAATTGCCCGTCTTTTCCTTATCAAAGTAAGACACTGGCATATGCATAAAGTGATTGAACACCATGCGACGGACTTGCATAACTACGTTGCCAGATACCCAGCTCAAACAGTAGGTGGAGACAAATCCACTTATGCCACGGATGAACATCATGGCAAAAATAATCAATGGAAGCGTGCGTAAAAAATCAGATTCAGCGTTCCCAAAACCTTCATCGAGTAGTGGTTTTAGCAGGGAAATCATATAGGTATCTGATATGGCATTAATAACTAATGCAATGACTGCAACGACAAGACCTGACTTATAAAGGCGAATAAATTGCCATAGACGCTTAAACGTCTGCCAAGTCGTTTCATCAGTATTTATCGACATAGAAGTGCTTTATTTTCTTACATTAAGACTCTCATTCTACTCCCTTACGCAGCATCTGCCTATACCAAGGCTCAAATGTATCGCTACGTTTGGTTTCTGAGCGCCAATTATCACGGTGAATAAAGAAGCTTACCTGACCACCCTCACCAGTATCAAGCCAAGTAATGCCAAGCTTTCGGTATGAAGCAACGACACTTTCCGCTGGCATTCCCCATCGATTGTTTTTTGCTAAAGAAGCAACCGCCACACTCGGGCTCACCGCCTCAATAAATCGAGGATTCGATGAACTTTTACTCCCGTGGTGAGGGACTAGCATCACATCACTTTGTAACTTTCCGGGTTCTCTAAGCAAAATCCACTCGCTAATGGCCTCAATATCACCAGTAAAAAGCATACTAAAGTTAGAAATAGGGTCAGTAAGTCGTAATACACAGGAGTGCGGATTATACGCACGTTGAACAAGTGTAGGAGGCCAGAGCACTTCCATGTTTAATCCTTGCCATTTCCATTGGTCGCCTCTAGTGCAAGGCTCATATCCGATAAAGAATTGACTACTAAGTTTACGCTGTGGAGAAAAGGCATCTTCAATGAAAAAGCGGCCGCCTGCGTGATCATTATCGGAATGGCTTAGAATCAGTGTATCTATGCTTTCATAACCTCGTTGATGCAAAACCGGAGTGACGACCTGCTCTGCGATACTGCCGCTTTGCCATGCTTTACCAGTGTCATACAGCAACACCTTGTCGTCTTTTTCTACAACCACTGCAAGGCCATGGCCTACATCTAATACATCGATACGCCAATGCGGTTCATACTCCGATGCAAGCTTGATACTAATAACGATGCCGAGTAACAAATACCACGCGTAATGAGACATGAACCGTTGAAATATTAAGCAAACCACGATCGCCATAACCAGCATTGTCATTTCCATGCTAATGGGTTGCCAAGAACCTACTGCGTACTGTATTGACGTGCTCAATGGCTGTAATGACCAGTCCACCAAATGCCACAGAGGCTTCGCTATCATTTCAAGAAACAAAGATGAGAACAGGGCTAGAAACATCAAAGGTACAACGATAAATCCGAACCAAGGAATAAATACCAAGTTGTAGGCTATTGAGGACAAACTAAAACCGGAGAAGAAATGGCCACTAACAGGTACGATTAAAGCGCTCAACATCAATTGAGTAAGCAATAACGCTTTTAATCGCGCTTTCCAACCTCCCCTTTGATGTCGAATCAAATTAATTGCGAACAATACCGCACAAACGGAGAGGTATGATAACCAAAAGCTCATGCTGTAGGATGCAAAAGGTTGGACAAGCAGTTGTAGAGATACTGCAAGCAAAAGAACTCGCCAAGAAGTCCAGTGCACCAGAGTATACTTCAGGAGAACGTAAACAACGCATACCGACACTGCTCGCGTAGTAGGCAGAGAGAAATCCGCTAACCAAGCGTAGGCAACAGCGAAGATCAGCCCATATAAGCTAGGTAACAACTGGTATTGGGGTAATAGATAACGAACGGTACCGCCCACGACTAGCCCAAAAGTAAACGCCATACCAATATGTAAACCAGAAATGGAGACCAAATGCAGTAAACCACTGTCCCTGAGCGCTTGCCAATCTTCCTTAGACAACCAAGAACGGTCAGCAAAAACTAACGCACTTATTAACGAGAAATGATGAAGGGAAGACACATCATCAGCGACATCGGCAATAATGGATTGACGCAGAGATACATTAGAACGAACAATCCACTGAGCGTCTTTGTTAACAACCGCTCGGGCGATAATATTTTTACCCATCGCGTGCTTTTCAGCATCAAAGCCAGCTTCGTTGCGTAGACCTGTAATCGGCTTTAACGAGATGGATGTCGTAAACTCACTGTTAACATCGAGTGGAAAAGGCGTAATAAGACGGATTTTAGGTTTAAGAAAAGGTAACAGAGTTTGAGAATTTACCGCTTCTATAGCGACAATACCTTCATAACCGTGACTTATTTGCGTAAAAGGGCTGTCAACTTTACCAATTATGGTAATATTCTCCCCTGCTTGAAAAAGGGCTTGTCTCTGAGACTCCAATACATTGCCGTGGACGATGACAACCATAAAGCCCGCAATTGCGCCTATGCTAATTAAGCCACGACGTAATTTGATTATTGAGCCAGTGGTTATTATTCCCAGCAGCAACCAACGCCAATCTGGTATTGTCGGCCACCAAGCTGACGAGATTACGCTCGCTACAAATAACGCCAAGGTCCAACTTTTTTCTGAGAGAGTCATGCTGTCCTATGCCTAGAAAGCTGATAAAACGCTTCATGCCAGATCATGAATTGATCAAACGCCAAAAAGCATTGAAGGTCTTCGGCAATGTGTTGTACAACCCAAACTTGTGGTGCTTAAACCGCCGCTCGGCATCAGGGGCTTTTGCTGTCGGGTTATTTATGGCTTTTGTTCCGCTGCCGAGCCAAATGATCATGGCCGCTGGTTTGGCCATTATGTTGGGTGTCAATCTGCCCCTCTCCGTCGCTTTGGTATGGATCAGCAATCCTATCACTATGCCTGTGCTATTTTACTTTGCGTACAAGCTAGGTGCTCTAGTGATGCGTCTTCCCCCGCAACCTTTTCACTTTGAACTATCGTGGGAATTCATCATGCAGCAAATGAGCACCATTGGACCTCCATTTCTATTGGGCTGCGCAATTTGTGGGGTTGTATCCGCGATTATTGGCTACTTCGGAATTCGAGGGCTTTGGCGCTACTCCGTGGTACGGAGCTGGCAAAAACGCAAAATAAGATAAGACCTTACTGCGTAAAAATCAGCATTTGAGCTATCAGTTGAGGGGCATCTAACAGTTAGAATGAAACGCGATGTTACTCAAGTCGGATAAATACAAAAAAGGACCGAATTCGGTCCTTTTTGTTTTTCGCATATTGTAAAACAATCCGCTATTTAGAACTCAGTACAGCCGCCGGATTCAACCTTGCGGCACGCGAAGCAGGATACCACGTCGCAAGTAAACTAAGCACTATCGCCGTCACTGACACCAATGCCACATCTGGCCAGTGTAGTTGTGATGGTAAGAAGTCGACGAAGTAAATATCACCCGATAAAAACTGATGACCAATTAAGCTCTCTAACCCTTTAATTAACGGAGTCAGGTTTAACGCCACTAAGACACCGATAACACTGCCGACGAGACTACCAAATACACCAGAGAATACACCTTGCCAAACAAAGATCCGTTTGATTAGGCTATCTTTTGCTCCCATTGTTCGCAAAATTGCAATTTCCGCCGCTCGGTCTTTCACTGCCATCATCAACGTAGACACAATATTAAAACATGCCACGCCAATCACCAGTACCATCACCAAGTACATAATGGTGCGCACGAGCTGAATATCGCGATACAAAAAACCAAACTTTTGCTGCCAGCTTTTCAAATACACGTAAACATCAACCATGCTACCAACCTCGCGAACAATAGAAGGCGCATTGAGAACATCGTCAGTTTTTAGTGAAATGCCTGTGACCCCTCCCCCTAACCTCGCGTATTGCTGCGCATCAGCTAATGGTACTAACGCTAGAGAGTGGTCGATTTGGCCATTCAACGTTAAGAACCCTGACACCTTCACGCGCACACGCTTAGGAGCCTGCACTTTATTTGCGCCGCCTGTTTGCGGAATCATTAACGTAACGTAATCCCCCACGGCGACATTTAGCTCGTTTGCTACACCTCGGCCTAAGATCACTTGCTGCTGACCGGCATAAAAGTTTTGCCAAGCTTCTTGGTCAATAAAATTCGACAAGCTCGACACCGCTTGCTCGAAAGTAGGCTCTACGCCACGAACTTCTATCGCTTTTAGCTTACTGCCTTTTTCTGCCAAACCCGTAAAACGAACGTACGGTGCTGCCGCGACAACATGTTCATGTTTTAGAGCTTGATTCATCGTTTTGGTGTAGTCATGAAGTGGTCCATTAACACCTTCTAACTCGCCGTGTGGGATCACAGACAACACACGCGATTGCAGCTCGCGCTCAAAGCCATTCATTGCAGACAAACCGATAATGATCACAGCAACGCCAACCGCAATACCAATAGTCGAAGAAAGCGATATGAAAGACACCATCTTGTTGCGCTTTTTCGCTCGACTGAAGCGACCACCAATCATCAAAGCTAAAGAGGTAAACAAAACTAGCCCTCCGCAGATGCTGTATCAGTCACAAAACGATCTACGAGCAAACCATCTTGCATGTGCATTTGACGATCCATTTTTGCTGCCAGCTCTTTGTCATGCGTGACAACCAAAAATGCAATGTTTGACTCTTTATTGAGCTCGCGCATCAAATCATAGATAGACAGTGCCGTATTGTGATCTAAGTTCCCCGTAGGTTCATCAGCCAAGACCAGATCAGGTTTATTCACCAACGCACGCGCAATCGCAACACGCTGACGCTCACCGCCCGATAACTCGGAGGGTCTATGTTGCATCCGATGACTCAAACCAACTTTATCTAACAGCGCTTTAGCCGCCTGTTTTGCATCCGCTACTTTAGCACCGCCAATCATCAGTGGCATCGCCACATTTTCAAGCGCAGTAAAGTCAGCCAACAAGTGATGAAACTGGTATACAAAACCAAGGTGCTTGTTGCGTAATGCCGCCTGTTTGTTCGAGCTCAAAGCTGATAAGTTTTGCCCTAGAAAATCAACTTCACCATGAGTTGCGTCATCTAACGCACCTAAAATATGCAATAAGGTACTTTTTCCCGAACCAGAAGAGCCAACAATAGAAACCAACTCCCCTTTGTCGATATCGAAACTTACGCCTTTCAACACTTCCGTATCTAACGAACCCTCTCGGTAGACTTTACGAATATCACGACATTCTAATAGCTTATTCATAGCGAAGTGCCTCAGCAGGTTTAACAGAAGATGCTCGATAAGAAGGATAAAGCGTAGCAGCAAGGCTAAGAGCAATCGCCAACACCACCACTAAAAGAATTTGCATTGAATCAATCAAGATGGGTAGATGACCACCAAAGCTGAATAGCGCCACACCAGCAGATTCAAGAATCGCATTTAGATTAAGTGACAAGATCACGCCCGCAGCGCCACCAACAATCGCGCCAATTACACCACTGCTTGCACCTTGCACCATGAAAATGGTCATCACTTGAGATTGAGTCATGCCTTGAGTTTTCAATATTGCGACTTCTGATTGTTTCTCCATTACCACCATGATCAAAGCGGAGATAATATTGAATGCAGCGACACCCACAATTAGACCTAGCATAAGTCCCATCATGTTCTTTTCCATTTTCACCGCTTGGAAAAGCTCACCACGCTGTTCGCGCCAATCACTCCATTCCCATCCATCAGGCATGGGTTGGTCAGCAAAATCCGTCACCATAAATGGGTCAGAGAAAAAGACACGCCAACCAGAAACCGTGTCTTTAGGGAAACGCATCAGCTTAGATGCATCCGTCATGTTCACAATCATTAATTGACCATCAACGTCCGATCCCGTATTGAAAATGCCTGAGACAGTGAAGTTTCGCTGGCTAGGAATACGACCAAGTGGGGTAAACTGCGTCGCGTTGGTCACCATCAAGCGTACTTTATCCCCGATTGAGACCTTTAGTGAACGTGCCAAACTGTGACCCAAAAATACATTGTAGTCACCTGCTTGAAGTGACGATAATCGTCCGGCAATCAAATGGTTGCTAATCGGATTGCCTTTCTTAGGTTCAATACCGATGAGGTAACCAGCCGTCAGCTGTGCAGAACTCTGAATAACAGCCTCTCCTCTAACGATAGGCTCCGGCTGAGATTCACTCGACATCGCTTGAACAAATGGAGGGGCAGACTCGGTCATAGGCGTTTTTCCATCGTGTTGCGAAACAACGGCATGAGGTAGCACACCTAAAATGCGTTCTTTTAACTGCGATTCAAACCCGTTCATCACAGAAAGAACCGTCACCAACGCCATTACACCGATCGTAATACCCGCCGTCGACATATAAGAAACAAATCGGCTGAACCTATCTCCAGAGCGTCCCCGAAGATACCTTAAGCCAATAAACAATGAGATAGGATGATACATATAAGACAAACCAACTGGTTGTTTTGATATAAAGCTTTAGCGGATTATCTTACCTTACTCTTCTCATTAAGAAGACAAGAGAATCGCTAAATTTGTCAACGACATGCAATAAGTCTGTATTTAGGGCAAAAAGTTCAAGGACAAATCAGCTAAACTTGATAACTTCATTCAGTTAGCGATAATCAGTGCCCTATTTCTCTTTGTTTGTTGAGTGAACAGGGAGCGCTCACTGGCAAAAGGATCGACTATATGACAGAGCAAGAATACTTTACCGTCCATCATAACCTCACCATCAACGTCGAAACGTTGAGTGCGGACTTTGCTTTGCCAGATGAAGAAACATTTGCCTCCGAAATTCCAGCACCATTTATTGTCGCCAGTGAATTTAGTCACTTAGATATGTTGGCAGACAACGCGCGTCTAGAGCTGAAAAACAAAGAGTTAAAGCATGTGATCAACTTGCTTGATACGCAAAACGCGAAACTTAACCTCTTGTTGAGCTTTATGCTTTCACAACAAGATGACGCCTCCATTCGATATCAAACGACGCAGTTTGGTGCTAGTCAACTCAGTTTCCGCTCAGATACAGCGTTAACTACTCAACAACTCGTTCGTGTTAAACTGTTCCTCGATCACCCTGCTGCGGCGATTTACTGTTACGCTCAAGTAGAAGAATGTGATGCTTCAGAGCAAGATTTCATTATCACGCTTAGATACAAGATGCTCCGAGAATCTGATCAAGATTTACTGATAAAGGCGGCACTGTATCAACAACAAAAACTTTTACGTCAGCGCTCGATAGAGCGAGATAAAAAATAATTCCTATGACAAAAGCAACGATTCTTTCCGTCACCAACCCTTCAGAGCGTGGCGACAAAAAACAGCTAGGTAATTTGCCGGGCGCAGCTCTACCTCTAGCCATTGCAGAGCTAGCCAAGCAGCATTCGAGTCACTCTCTACTCGTTGTGCCTGACCCGCAAATTGCTTTAAAGCTTCAGGCAGAGATTGAGCAATTCACCGACCAAACGGTAAGCCTGTTCCCCGACTGGGAAACGCTGCCTTACGATAACTTTTCTCCGCATCAAGAAATCATCTCTGAACGTATCGCACGCCTATACCAACTGCCAAGTCAGCGTGATGGCATAACCATCGTCCCGGTCAGTACAGTATTGCAACGCCAATCGCCACGTGATTTTCTGTTGCAACACACTTTAATGGTGAAAACTGGTGATCGAATCTCGCTAGAGAAGTTACGTGTACAACTTGAAAATTCAGGCTACCGCCATGTAGATCAAGTATTTGGGCCAGGTGAATATGCAAGTCGTGGGTCTATTCTGGATCTCTTTCCTATGGGCAGCAATGACCCGTACCGCATCGACTTCTTTGATGATGAAATAGATACCATTCGCACGTTTGATCCAGAGAACCAACGCTCTATCGACGATATTCAGCAAATCCAATTGCTGCCTGCACATGAATTCCCAACCACTAAAGAAGCGATTGAAGATTTCCGTACACGTTGGCGTACCCAGTTCGACGCACGCCGCGAGCCTGAATCAATCTACATGCAAGTGACCAAAGGCACGTGGCCCGCTGGTATTGAGTATTGGCAGCCGCTGTTTTTTGACCATACCGAGACTTTATTTGAATATTTGCCAGAAGACTCTCAAGTCATCACATATGGTGATATCGAATCTGCGGTCGATACTTTCTTAACCGATGTCGAATATCGATACGACCAGAAAAAAGTTGATCCGCTGCGTCCTCTTTTGACTCCTGAACAGCTTTGGTTGAAAAAAGACGAACTTTTCAGTCAACTAAAACAGCTCCCTATCGCTCAATTGAGCCTAGATAAAGTGGTTAAGCGTGCCGGTCGTCAAAACCTACCCGTACAATCGTTAGCCGAGCTTGGCGTTCAGCAACAAAATAAAGAGCCGCTCTCGCGCCTTCGTCAGTTTAGTGAGCAATTCAGCGGAAAAATCGTTTTCTCGGTAGAGTCAGAAGGTCGTCGTGAAGCACTAACGGAGCTGTTGCAAGGCATCAAAGTTCGGCCAGTCGTATATGGCTCACTTTACCAAGCTCTAGACTCGGGTGATCGATTCAGCTTGATCTTAGGCGCAGCAGAGCATGGTTTCATTCACGAAGAGCTGAACTTCGCTCTGATCTGTGAAAGTGATCTACTCGGTGACCGTGTTATCCAGCGACGCCGCAAAGATAAAAAAGCCGTCAACAGTGACACCGTTATTCGCCATCTTGCGGAACTAAAACCCGGTCAACCTGTGGTTCATATTGATCACGGTATTGGCCGCTACATCGGTTTACAAACACTTGAAGCCGGTGGTATGAAAACGGAATACGTCACCCTTGAGTATCAAAACGATGCCAAGCTCTACGTGCCAGTTTCATCACTGAATCTTATCAGCCGTTATTCTGGCGGCGCTGAAGAGAGTGCGCCACTGCATAAATTAGGTGGTGAAGCGTGGGCAAAAGCACGTCGTAAAGCGGCAGAAAAAGTGCGTGATGTCGCGGCAGAATTGCTGGATGTATATGCTAAACGAGAATTAAAACCTGGCTTCAAATTTGAGCTAGATCGTGGGCAATACGCAACATTTAAAGCAACATTCCCGTTTGAAGAAACAGATGACCAAGCGATGGCCATCAATGCCGTCTTGTCAGACATGTGCCAGGCAAAAGCGATGGATCGCTTAGTGTGTGGTGACGTGGGCTTTGGTAAAACGGAAGTCGCTATGCGCGCAGCATTTGTCGCAACGGATAACAGTAAACAGGTCGCCGTACTCGTACCAACAACCTTGCTTGCTCAGCAGCATTTCGAAAACTTCCGTGACCGTTTTGCCAACTTACCAATCCGAGTTGAAGTACTGTCTCGTTTTAAATCTGCCAAAGAACAAAAAGTCATTCTGCAAGACGTTGCCGATGGTAAAGTCGATATTGTCGTTGGTACGCATAAGCTGCTTTCGAGCGACATTAAATTCAAAGATTTAGGTTTGTTGATCGTTGATGAGGAACACCGCTTCGGGGTTCGTCAAAAAGAAAAGGTCAAAGCAATGCGTGCGGATGTGGACATTCTTACCCTCACCGCAACACCAATTCCACGCACACTGAATATGGCAATGAGTGGCATGCGAGACCTGTCGATCATCGCGACACCTCCTGCACGCCGTTTAGCCATTAAAACCTTTGTTCGACAAAAAGAAGAGCCAGTGGTCCGTGAAGCGGTACTGCGTGAAATTATGCGTGGTGGTCAGGTTTACTTCCTGCACAATCAGGTTGAAACCATTGAAAAAACGGCAGAAGACTTACAGAAACTCATCCCAGAGGCACGCATTACCGTGGCTCATGGTCAAATGCGCGAGCGCGAACTTGAGCGAATCATGAATGACTTCTACCATCAGCGCTTTAATGTGTTGGTGTGTACAACCATCATCGAAACCGGTATCGACGTACCAACGGCAAATACCATAATCATGGATCGTGCGGACAATCTTGGCTTGGCGCAGTTGCATCAATTGCGTGGCCGTGTTGGACGTTCACACCATCAGGCCTATGCTTACTTATTAACGCCACATCCAAAAGCCATGACCAAAGATGCCATCAAGCGTCTTGATGCGATTGCTTCACTGGAAGACTTAGGTGCTGGCTTTACGTTAGCAACCCACGATTTAGAAATCCGTGGTGCTGGTGAGCTGCTTGGTGATGAGCAAAGTGGGCAAATTCAATCCGTTGGTTTTACACTTTATATGGAAATGCTGGAACAAGCAGTGCAAGCATTAAAAGAAGGCAAGGAGCCATCTTTGGATGAGCTGCTTCGTGAGCAAACTGAAGTGGAAATGCGAATCCCAGCGCTCTTACCAGATGATTACATTCCGGATGTAAACACACGACTGTCGATGTACAAACGCATTGCGAGTGTCACAAGCAGTGATGAACTATCAGAGCTAAAAGTGGAGCTGATTGATCGCTTTGGTTTGCTTCCAGACGCAACAAAGAACTTACTTGCCGTCTCAGAATTGAAAATTTCGGCTGGTAGTTTAAAAGCGAAAAAGATAGAAGCCCATGATAAAGGTGGATTTATCGAGTTTTACCCTGATGCTGACATAAATCCAGCGTATTTAGTTAAACTGCTGCAATCACAGCCGCAAAAATTTGCAATGGAAGGTCCAACTAAGTTCAAGTTTAGCGTACCATTGGTGGACCGACGTAAACGCATTCAGTTTGTTCAAGACTTACTGAATGATTTTAAACAGAATTTATTACCAACGAGCTAATAGTCGAATGAGAATACTGATCCCGTTATTGCTTCTATGTGTCTCAATGCCCTCTTGGGCACAGCGCCAATTTGATATTGAAGTGATCATTTTCAAGCGAGCAGTCGACGCTGAAAGCACAACAGAATCTTGGCCGAATCAACTGCCAAAAATCGATATGGAAAATGTCGGTAGCCTAGAGAGTGAATCCTACCGCCGCTCTAAAGGCGTGACACTTTTGCCAAGTTCTTCTTTCCGTCTCAACGCGCAAGAAGCGGCACTAAATAATCATGCCGGCTTTAAAGTGCTTAAACACGTAGCCTGGCGTCAAGGTGACCGAGGTAAATCTAGCGCCCCAATTTTCCGCATCGTTGGCGGGCGAGATTTCTCTGATTCTTATCAAGCAGATGGCCGCCCAATCAATGGCAATAGCAATCAAACATTTTCCAGCGACGGTTACAGTGAAGAGACGGTCAATGGTCCTTTATATGAACTAGATGGTCGATTCCAAATATACGTACAGCATTACCTCTTCGCCGAAACAACACTAGATCTGCGCGAACCAAGTGTTAGAGAGGTGCGTTTTGAACCAACCTCAACTGAGCAATTGGCGGATGACTTAGGTGAAGTAGATGGTAACGTCCAAGTCGGTAACTTGGCAGAAATATCGCCGACAGTAACCGAAGAGAAATTCCTGAAGAGTTATCGAATGGATCAAAAACGTCGTATGCGTAGCAGCGAGACTCATTACCTAGATAACCCGTTGATGGGTATGATCATTCAAGTTCGTCGGGTTCGATAAGCACGAGCGGTTCGACAAAGCGCAGCAAAGCTGCGCTTTGTTTTTATCTGCTATACCTCAGTTATTCCTAACCAACGCAGAGCAAGGAAAATAGCTGCGTTCAAGTATAAATAGACAGCTTTCAATTTACTTACACTCAACATGGAAGTCGTATTAGTTTATGAGTCCAGACTTTGAAATCATTGCGCCCCGCTTAGCGCTCAAGCTCATCCCTGCTGAAGAAGCACATTCACTACAACGATTACTTGCAGAATCCCCTTCGCTGCACCAATGGCTTGACTGGTGTGATAAAAACGTCACATTGAAAACCGCGCAGGACTTTCTGTTGGCAACCCGTCTTAACTGGGTCAAAACTGAGGCTTTTGGTTTCGGTATCTATGAGCGGCAAAGTAACACTTTGGTTGGAATGGCTGCGGTTAATGAGTTATATCATACGTTTAATATGGCGAGTATTGGTTACTGGGTTGCCGACCGCTATCAACGGCAAGGCTATGCCCAAGAAGCCGTTAAAGCCTTAGCAGAATTCTGCTTCGCAAAGCTAAGTTTAACTCGACTAGAGATTGTTTGTGACCCCGACAACGAAGCTAGCCAAGCCTTAATTGAGTCCGTCGGTGCACAAAAAGAAGCCATCGCCAGAGACCGGTTTATTTTTCAGGGTAAGCCTAAAGATGGTGTTGTGTTCTCACTTTTACCGACAGATCTAACATAAACAAAAAGCCACCGACTTGCGGTGGCTTCTGCATTTTTTAAGATACAACACATCCACACAGAGTGGATTTAAAACCTTAGTGCAGCTTAAGGTTTGGACGCAGCACGCGATTAATGCGGCCGACGAGCATCATCAGACCGGTTTTGAATACACCGTGCAACGCCATTAGGTGCATGCGATACAATGAGATGTAAACGACACGAGCAATACGGCCTTCTACCATCATCGACCCTTTAGTTAGGTTCCCCATCAGACTACCAACGGTTGAGAAGCGACTTAGAGACACTAATGAACCGTGATCTTTATATACATAGTCTTTCAACTCGCGCCCGTTGATCTTCGCGACGATGTTACTAAATGCCTGGCTTGCCATTTGGTGTGCAGCTTGAGCGCGTGGCGGCACGAACGAACCGTCAGACTGGGTGCATTGTGCTAAGTCCCCAATAACAAAGATGTCATCATCTCGTGTTGTCTGTAGTGTGTTTTTCACTACAAGCTGATTGATACGGTTCGTTTCTAAGCCAGCGATATCTTTAATAAAGTCTGGAGCTTTGATACCCGCAGCCCAAACCATGATTTGAGCTGGGATCTTCTCACCATCTTTTGTAGTAAGGCCATCTTTTTCAGCTTTAGTCACCATAGTGGCGGTGCGCACGTTTACGCCCAACTTCACCAACTCTTGATGAGCAGCAGAAGAGATTCGTGGAGGTAACGCTGGTAAAATACGCTCACCTGCTTCAATCAGATTGACGTTCAACTTGCTAGAGTCAAGATCACCGAAGCCATAAGTGCGCAGCTCTTTAACAGCATTATGTAACTCAGCTGATAGTTCAACGCCAGTTGCACCAGCACCAACAATCGCAATATCGACCGTACCGTTACCGTTTTTCGCGTGCAGCTTTAGGAACTCGTTGTTCATTTCTGTACGGAAACGGTGTGCTTGCTCAGGGCTGTCTAGGAAAATACAGTTTTCACGAACGCCAGGCGTGTTGAAGTCGTTTGATGTCGAGCCAATTGCCATCACTAGAATGTCGTATTCTAGCTCACGGCTTGGCATAAGAAGTTCACCGTGTTCGTCTTTAAGCTCACTTAAGATGATCACTTTACGTTCACGGTCGATGTCTTGAAGACTACCCATTTGGAAGTCGAAGCTGTGGTTTTTTGCATGAGCTCGATAGCTCAGTGCATCTACTCCTTCGTCCAAAGAACCTGTAGCAACCTCATGCAATAATGGCTTCCACAAGTGGCTCGCTTTTCGATCGACTAGCGTAATTTGCGCACGGTTTTTGCGACCTAGAGTTCGACCAAGCTTAGTTGCCAACTCAAGACCACCTGCACCGCCGCCTACAACGATAATGCGTGTCACAATGATTTTCCTCTACAAAAATGAATATATGGGGTTCAGCTCGATGCATGACTCACAAACATTTGTGGCATCCATCCAACCGATGAATTCTTGGTTCTTAGAGGTGTCTCAATTACTTGGATTAAAAAACTGCCACTCACCTTGATTCTTTATCTATCAATGACTTGTCAGGGTTTGGCACGTTTATCTGGTACGCATACGACGCCAGAATTTTTGGGCAAGTTTATTACTCGCTCTCAATTTTTTTTGATATTTATCAAATTATTTTAGTCCGGTTCATTATATAGAGACCAACTTTGAAGGCAACCAAAATCCGTGTAACGAGTACGGATTGACTACTTTTCGACTACTCTACAACAAGGTGTTCGTGCTACATAGGAGGGAAGTAAGAAAACGGTAAGGAGAACACAATATTCAAAGCGTTAAACCAAGAAAATGTGCCTTTCAAAGAGACAGTGGCTCGGCATACTCAAGAGAAGGAATCGCAGCAAAGCAGCCGATAAAAACGCCGCTTTACTGTCTACACTCAACATTAATAAGTATTTTTAAATGCCTTTATCGCTTGTAAATGATGAGAGATTTTTTTGAACTTATGAGACTGAGTTTCATCCCAAATGATTTGATAGTGTTTTTCTAGCTCAGCTGCCGTTTTCGAGTTGTCATGCACTTCATCATCTTTAGAGAGAATCACTAAGCAGTGAGCTTGATTTTTCGCTCGGAACTGATCAACACATTTTGTTGCGATATCTTCGTACTCTTCTGGGCGATCGATTCGACCAGCCATCGTTTTTTCTGGGTGCAAGTTCGGGTTGAACATCACTTGCTTGATACCGCATAGAAAACCAATTCGCTCAGACCAGTAACCACCTAAACCAACCCCACAGATTAACGGGTTTGGGTCATCAGATTGATCGATAACTTTAGACACTTCTTTTAACAAGTGTTGCATGTCGTGCTTTGGGTGAAGGGTGCTGTAATTGATAAAACGAACGTCGTCGTCGATAAATTGCAGTTGAAGAACTTTTTCGTGGTTACCCGGGCTTGTACTGTCAAAGCCGTGTAAGTAAATAATCATGTGTACCTCTCCCTGTGTGTATCTGGTACTTTTATTAAAACTACCACTATTTCCTTACTGTTAAAGGGGAAAATATCACGAGTTCTCAAAACAGTGATCTTCCATACACAATGAGCCTTTCAACTCATACGCACTGTTTAAGTATTGTTCAGTTCCCCACAATTTATAGGCAAGTAGATACCAGAGCATCGCCATCACCAAGGTTCTTGGTTGCCAAGCGTGTACACCTCTCAGCCAAAGAGACACATCTTCGATACCTCGAATTTGGCAATACTGCTTTACCGCTTCTTCCACAGGCGCATTCGCGACCTGAATAGTTAAGGTCAAATCAAGCCTAGGGTCAGCAATCCCGGCATACTCCCAATCAATGACTTTCACCCCATTCTCTCCTCGCACTAGGTTATAACACCCCAGATCGAAGTGACATAGGGCAAGTGGAATAGGTTCAACGTTCGGTCCCGTGCGCCACTTCATGTACAAAGCCTCAAACTCCGTACCCACATACTGACCATCAAGCTCAAGCCAATAATGATCGATGCGAGAAATATATGAAAATGGAACCAAAGGAATTGCGCTTATCGGATATTGATGAATCTTCGCCGCAATGGATAATAAATCGCTTAGTGCTAAGCCTGATTCCGTCAGTACCTCTCCTTCTATCCATTCCACCAGCAACCCTTGCTCATGAATAAAAACTGGCTTGGGGCCAATTTCCAATGAAGAGACTGCATTCAGCACTTGATATTCACTGTGACGAGAAATTGAAAAAGCCTTGCAGACATGACTGGTCGGTCGCCAGATGTATGCAAGGCCTTGAGAAGATTCCAACCGCCAACAGCGGTTGGTTAGCCCCCCGGTAACAGTTTGTACTTTTACCGGAGGCTCCGTAAAGAAGCCATCGAGAGCATTAAGACTCGGATCTAACTGTTTTGCTTGTTGCCAAGAAAACCATGCCATTGATGACTTCTCCACCCTGTTCGATTAAAGACCGAATAGGCTCTTAGATTGCGCTTTACGAATTTCAGTTTCATCCGCCCACTCAATCAAACCTGTTTCTAGGTCCATTAGGCGCATGGTCATCTTGTAGTATACATCTTTATCGCTACCTGCATTTTTCACAATGCTAGATAGGTTGCCGTAAAGCATGTATTGAGCACCAACCATTTTACCAAATTGGATCGCTGTGCTTTGGTTAACAAGCTCATCCGTGTTTTGGAAGTTAAGTTGTTCACGCACAGACTCAACACGATCCATATCAACAAAACGGAACTTACCTGAGTTCAACATCTTAGTAGAGATCGTGTCAGTAATGGATTCAGTGTCAATATGTTCACTGGTTTTGTTCTTAATTCGCTCAACAAAAACGATAGGACGTTGGTCACGAGTAATTGCTGCTACAGAGCCCGACATCATCATGCTATCCACCATTTCAGCCGCGATTTTTTGTAAATCTGTTGAGCCAAAATCGATAGTCGTGGTTTCTGTTGCTTGCGCATCGCCGTAAGAGACTTTGTTAGAACAGCCACCTAAAATGACGGCAAGACCTAAAAGAGCAATAATACTTTTTTTCATGAGAGTTCCTTAGTTTTTCAATACCAGCGCATCGTTAGCGCGGCAGCTTCGGCAGAGCCGTTAAGATTAATCGTCTTGTGCTTCTCTAATTTGCACACGGAATTTTGTGCCATTTGGATTCACAGTAACTTCAGATAACGTGACTTGCTCAAATCCTCGCACAATCATTTTTCGCCACGGACCAGGTTTGGTATTCACTTCTAAACCATTGTTGTCATACCAATAAAATCGGTAAAGAATGTGCTGATCACCTTTGTAATTGCTACTCAGCTGCACGACTCCTCGTGGGCGATCATCAACGTAAGTGGTGGTGATGTTGTCAACTAATAAGCGACTACCTAAAACGTTATCATTAAAGAATACTTTTTGCGTTTGGCCATCAATTCGAATACCAGCCGTGTTTTCGGCGCATCCAACTAAACCAATAGCCATTGCTAAACAAACAAGCCATGCTTTCATTACAGTCTCCCTAGCTGTTTATGCCACACGGTTGAGTGTGCTCCCTGACGAGATACCCATACCAATGTAGTCTGCTGTGCAGGCACTTCAAACTGGTAGGTTTGATCACCCAAGTTTAAACTTTGTGTTCCCGGTTTCACGATTTTTGAAGCCGTTTTCACTTGCGCTGGCAATGTTTGCCAACTTCTTGTATCTGGCTGTTCGGTCAATGTGTTCCATACATTGAAAAGTATGTTGCCCACATCATCGCCTTTTTTCGCCGCCTCTTTTCGGATTCGATCTTTTGCCCAAACACGAAGAGCTTGACGGATCACTATTGTAGTAAGACGTTCATTAAGATCGTTTTGCGCCATCGCATTAACATCAGTCAGCGTACTGGAAGGCAATACCTGACCATTTAAAACAACATCGCTAAAACGTTGAGCACCTCGGTTCTGATAATAAGGAAGCGCCAACGAATAAATCGCGCCATTATCGCGACTGTCGTAAATTGGTAAATCAATACGCCACCCTTTCATCGCCTCAACAACACCCTGCTCATCAATAACGATGACTCGCCCTTGTGACTGAGTTAATCCAGAAGGTGCTTTACCATACCGCTTCTCTAGCATGCGCAAGTCTTCACGCATGCCCAGCTTCTTAGCAGCGTATAAGGTACTTTCCACAACTTGCTTGTTGTCTGGCATTACAGCGAGTGCTCGTCGGTAATCAACATAAGCACTGTTTAAGTCTCGCGACGCTTCATATAACAAGCCAGAAAGATAGAACAGATAACCATTTTGTACCGCGCTTAGTTTTTTACCAGCATCAGGGTAGTTCGCTAACACACTGCCTAAATTGGCAGACATGCCTTGCTTGTTAAGGTCTTTCTCTGCTGCTTTTAGCTCTTTTTCACGCGCCTTTCTTGCCGCTTCCTGAACTTGATTAGCTCGACGCACTTCAACTAGTGCTCCTTCTAAATCGTTTTTCTGTAAGTAATTTAGTCCTAGATACAGGTGCAAAAAGCCAAGTTCGTAATCGGCGGGATGATAGTCTTGGAGATTGTCGTTCACTGCGAGAGAGCCGACGCTCGTTGCCGTGTCTGACACAGATATCGTCGCTCGATCTTGTTGGACACGTACGGCACGATCGCTGCTTTCTAGCGCATTCAAACTTGTCGGGTAATCTTCAGCAAGAAAAGAGATACGACCTTTTTCAAAATTGCCAAGTATCTCGCCACCCACTTCACTTGATTGAAGTTGTTTTGCTTTGGCATATTCCCCTGCAACAACGGCTTGATAAACTTCTTGATTCTGGTTGCTGTAATGGCTAAACAGATTGCCCGCAGATAAATTCGCGCAGCCAGAGGCCATTAAAGCCCAGCTCATCAGCCCTAACAGCTTTACACCTAGTTTCACATTTATCTCCACAAATGTGTCATTCGACAGGAAAAAGAAGTGGGTGAATCGCCACCCACTTTTAAAAGCTTAGCTCAATACCATTGGACCTAGAGGGCGGCCGCCTAGTAGGTGCATGTGAATATGGTAAACCTCTTGGCCACCATGTGGATTACAATTAACGATTAGGCGATAGCCGTCTTCAGCAATACCTTCTTCTTTCGCTAACTTTCTAGCAACAGTGAACAAACGCCCCATCATTGCTTCATCTTCAGCTTCTACATCATTCGTTGTTGGGATCAGTTTATTCGGAATAATGAGAATATGGCTTGGTGTGCGAGGGTTAATGTCGCGAAACGCAGTCACCAAATCATCTTGATAAAGGATATCGGCAGGGATTTCCTTGCGAATAATTTTACTAAAGATCGTTTCTTCCGCCATGAGGACTCCATTTTATAAACGTAATTAGACCCCAATTAGTATGCGCCAACCAAAAGCGGAGCTCAATAAAAACAGTGTTCACTTAACATTATTAATCAAATGCTAATTAACGAGGCTTTTTTTGTCGTGTGCGTCATAAAATGCGCGTCACAAACTGAATACAATCCAATGAATTTTGTTACTTTTTTAAGACAATTATTATTTTTATACCCAAGTAAACTCAAAAATGCTTGGGTAGCTTGTCTATTTTTGGGAGAGGAAACTCACTTATGCGAGGTTCAGTTATTAAAAGGATGTATGCCGGCTTTGCACTGATCATCATCCTATTTGCCGTCACAATTGCCATTATGATGGGAGGAATGAGTGATATTCACGGAAAATTTGGCACGGTATCTAAATCATCCCTACCGTTGGTATCGTTATCTAATCAAACCAGTGTTGAGCTGCTTTCTGCCGACAAATCATTTAAAGACTTCCTGACAACAGAGAATAAACAACGCATGGATGAAATGCGTCAGGAATTTGCTAGATCTCAACAGCGCTTCGAATCCACATTGGCTCAACTGAAAACCGCAAGCCAAATCTACCCTTCTCTTGCCGAACCGTTTTCACAGTTAAAAACGTTAGAGCAGAGCTATTTTACAGAAGCTCTAGAGGCCATGGACAACTACGAAGCAATGTTCGCGGCTCAAGAAGAAGTGCAAAAATCCTCACGCCGCTTCCAAAAACTGAATACCGAACTGTCGGTTGGTCTTAAAGAATATGTGGCAGATCAAACCAGCATTTCTGTCAAAGTCATGGCAAAGAGCTACTTTATCAAGTTAAAAGATGCCGAAGTAATTACCTCTGATGCCCTCGCCAGTTCCAACCCTGAGTTTGTTACGCAAGCCGTAGCTAAAAACCGCAAAGCAGTAACGCACTTGAATTACGCATTCCGCGGGTTGGTGACTCAACTTCCTGAGCTAGAAAAAGCATTTGGCGAATCTGTAGAGCAATTTACTCGCGACGTTGGTATGCGTGGCGGTGTGTTAGACCAACATAATAATTACCTCAATGCTCGCGCCGCTTTGTATAACAATATCGCCAACCTAGCAAATAAAGTGGATTCAACCATGGCGATTCTTGAGCAATTCACGACAACCGCAACAGATAAGCTCAATGAATCATTGGCAGATGCAGGTGACATATATTCGGCGGGTGTAACGAAAGCCATCATCATTGGCGTTATTGTCGTTTTACTCGCGACAGCGATTGGCTACCACATCGCACAAAGCGTTCGCGAACCGTTGACTCGTATTCTAAAAGTGTTAGAAGGCCTGACTGAAGGTGATATGACACAGCGTATCGATATTCGCTATAACAACGAATTCAGCCGTGTGAGTGGACACATTAACTCACTCGCCGACAACCTTCACGAGATCTTGGTGAAACTCAACGAAGCGTCAGAAAACCTATCGTCAACCGCGACAGCCAACGAACGCACCTCTTCGCAAGCACAAATTAAATTGAGCTCTCAACGCGAACAAACGGCAAACGTCGCTACCGCGATGACAGAAATGTCTCATTCAGTGCAGGAAGTCGCGCAAAGTGCGCAAGGCTCGCTAGAAATGGTGCAACGCGTCGAATCTGCCTCTGAAGAAGGCAGAAATGTTATGAGCAGTAACATCTCAACCATTAATCAACTAGAAACACGTTTGAACGAATCGGTCTCCGCAGTTTCTGAGCTACAAAAGATGAGTGGTCAAATTGGATCTATCCTTGATGTGATCCGCAACATTGCGGAGCAAACCAACCTACTGGCATTGAACGCGGCAATTGAAGCGGCTCGCGCTGGTGAACAAGGTCGCGGCTTCGCGGTAGTGGCAGATGAAGTACGAGTACTCGCATCAAGAACGACTCAATCAACCACTGAAATTGAATCTATGATCAGTAATCTGCAATCCAGCTCACAATCGGCAAACCAAGTCATACAAAGCTGTATGAGCGATATGGAGATGTCGGTTGAGCAAGCGTCAAAAGCGAACAGCTCAATGGAAGAGATCCAGGCGCTAATCATTGAGATCAGCCAAATGAGTACGCACATTTCACAAGCAGCAGCAGAGCAAAGTGAAACATCAACAGACATTGCTCGCAGCATTGAAGATATTAACAGCATCGCCGATGAAAGTTTCCAAGCCATGTCGAGTATCGCACAAACCAGTGAATCACTGACCCACTTGGCTCATCAGCAA
Source organism: Vibrio sp. 661 (assembly GCF_033339315.1). Lineage (NCBI taxonomy): Bacteria > Pseudomonadati > Pseudomonadota > Gammaproteobacteria > Vibrionales > Vibrionaceae > Vibrio > Vibrio sp. 661. Next base: position 449,690 of record NZ_JAWOUJ010000003.1, read on the forward strand.
AATGAATTGGTCCACCGCTTTAAGTTATAAATACTTTATAATTAAGAGCATTAATTAGTGCAATCAACTGTATAAGGGCGACTTTTTGTTAAGTCGCCCTTGTTTTTTGTCGGCCATGTCTACATATGATTAATAAGGCCAGCTCATCCCCTTGCACAACTCTTTTCGAGCGGCCTCATAAAAAGGAAAATCTATGGCTGTTCATGTTGGTATTATCGACCAAGACCCAGTGAGATTGGTCACTCCTCTATTAGATAATCGTACGCTAAGCACACATATCGTCTTCATCGGAGACAAGAGCCAGTTAGATATATTTGACCGACTGAGTGCCGTTTTAGATCAACGAGAAATTACTTCTGAATTTTTTGAAATTCCATCCGCTGTTAATACATCTCTGATCAAACAAGCAATTCAAAAACTGGCAAAAGACCTCCATGAACGCGGCGAAGATGTAAAATTGAACGCGAGCTGTGGTCTTCGTCATCGCTTGTTGTCGGTGTACGAAGTTTTCCGTACCTATCGCTGGCCAATTTTTGTGGTTGAGCCTAGTAGCGATAAGCTTTGTTGGTTATACCCTGATGGCAAAGAAGATACCCAAGTCGAAGATCACATTACGATTGCAGATTACCTCACTATCTTTGGTGCACGCGGCGAGTTTCACCACGTTGATTTACCACCTCTTCTTGATAAAAAATTGTATGAACTTGGTGAACGATGGGCCTCAAATGCGCTTGAACTTGGGCCAGGTCTAGCAACACTTAATTACCTTGCAACCACATGCCGCAAAGAACAAAAGCTTGATGTCGAGCTCTCCGAAAAACAGCAGGGCTACCGTGAGCTCAACATGTTGCTTTCAGATTTAGTAGAAGCAGAAATCGCCACCTATGAGAATGGCGTTTTAACGTTTGCAGATGAAGATGCTCGACGCTTTTCAAACGGTGAGTGGTTAGAAACTTTGGTTCACAGCACCGTGAAGCAAATCCAAGACACCATGCCGACGATTCAAGATCGATCGTTAAATGTTCAGGTTTATCGCAAACTTGGTGAAAGTGAAGTACGCAATGAGTTAGATGTCGCAACAGTTGTAAACAACAAGCTGCACATCATCGAGTGCAAAACCAAAGGCATGAGAGATGACGGCGACGATACTTTATATAAGTTAGAATCGCTTCGCGATCTATTAGGTGGCTTACAAGCGCGCGCAATGTTGGTGAGCTTCCGTCCTCTTCGTCACAATGACATTACTCGTGCTGAAGACTTAGGGCTAGCCCTGATTGGCCCCGATGAGCTTAAAGATTTAAGAACGCACTTAACGGCTTGGTTTAAAGACGCGGGCGGTTCAGACGAGATCTAGTGCCATTAAGAAAAGCTAAAATTCACAACGATAAAAAGCAGCATTAATGCTGCTTTTTTTATACCTAAATTTTAGCTGTACGCCTTTCTATAAGTAGAAAAAAACCAGAGGTTAGCCTCTGGTTTTTTCTGTTTGTTTAAATGCCAACTATAGCGGCTTAAAGCATTTTACGCGCTGCTTCTACAACCACTTTAATTGAACGCGCTTCCGTTTCTTTCAGAGTTGAATGATCTGGAATCTCTTTTTGTGTACGGTTGATGATAACACCAGCCACACAACCCGCTTTTAAACCAGAGCTCGCACACATTGTTAGCAGTGTTGCAGACTCCATCTCGAAGTTAAGTACGCCCATGTCTTGCCATTCTTGCATAGAGCCTTGGAAACGCTTAACAACACGACCAGAGAACGTATCGTAACGTTCTTGACCAGGGTAGAACGTGTCGCTTGATGCAGTCACACCCATGTGAACTGTAGCGCCAGACTCTTCTACCGCTGCTTTCATTGCGGTTGCTACTTCAAAGTCAGCAACTGCTGGGAATTCCATAGGAGCAAAGTGTAGGCTCGCACCGTCAAGACGAACTGACCCCGTCGTTACGATCATGTCACCCACGTTTACATGCGGTTGAATTGCACCCGTTGTACCAACACGTAGGAAAGTGCGAACACCAAGCTGTGCCAATTCCTCAACTGCGATAGAGGTAGAAGGACCACCAATACCTGTAGAACAAACCACAACAGGTTTACCGTCTAGCTCTGCACGGTATAGCGTGTATTCACGATGGCTTGCTAGAAATACTGGATTTTCCATTTGTTCTGCGATTTTTTGAACACGCGCTGGGTCACCAGGAATGATCGCTAGAGTCGCACCATTAAGATCAGCTTCAGTAACACCTAAATGGAATACAGCTTGAGACATAAGTCGCTCCTTATTGTGGCTTATTTTATGAACAATAAGCTCATTAATCAGTTATTGGGTACAGATGCACTGTAGCGAACCTTTCACCAACATAGAGTGATCACAATCACAATGACAAAATGTAATGAAAATGAAATTTCAAACAAAACTGGTATTGATCACACTTTATGGGGCGTTAAATCATTTTGTTGCATAGCAATGCGTGATTTCAAGGACGAGAAAAACGTCTGATCGCATCAGGTGAATACGGTTAAAAAAAGCCCGATACACGAATGCCTCGGGCTATTAATGAGTGGGATCATTGGTTAGGTCAGTTATTTGATCTGTTTGGACTCAAAACGAAGTAATCTCAACGCATTCAATGTCACCAGTGCTGTTGCACCACTGTCAGCTAATACTGCAACCCACAACCCAGTAACCCCAAGTAAACTTGTCACTAAGAATACACCTTTCAAACCTAGCGCTAACGCGACATTCTGACGAATGTTACTTAGCGTCGCACGCGACAGTTCTATCATGGCAGGTAGCTCAATCAACCGGTTGTGTGTTAACGCCGCATCAGCAGTCTCGAGCGCAACATCCGTACCGCCTCCCATCGCAATACCAATGCTCGAAGCTTTCATGGCTGGAGCATCATTGATACCGTCTCCCACCATCGCAACGGTATGTTGTTGTGATAGTTTCTCGACGTAATGCACCTTGTCTGCAGGTAACAAACTCGCTTTATAATCCAAGCCTATTCTATTTGCCATTGCTTCTGCACTTCTCGGGTTGTCACCCGTTAGCATCACCGACGTGACCCCAAGTTCCTTCAACATTGCGATGGCTTGCTGGGCATCTGAGCGCAATGTATCTTGCCATGCGATCACGCCAATGACCTCGTCATCGTAACGAACAATGACAACCGTTTTACCTTGTTGTTCCAACGTAACCACTTGCTCTTTGGCTTCTTGAGAAAGTGGAAAGTCTGCCTTTGAAGGCGTGACCACTTGGACCATTTTTCCATCGACGTAACCAGTGACACCAGAGCCTACTTGCGCGGTTTTATCCAACGCTTCAGGAATAGTAAGCCCCTGCTCTTGCACTTTGGTAACTAAAGAAACCGCTAGAGGATGACTTGAACCAACCTCGATTGACGCAGTTAGGCTAAGTAACTTGTCTTCATCCATATCAAAAGCAAAGACGTCGGTCACTTCTGGTTTACCTTGCGTCAGTGTCCCAGTTTTATCAAATGCGACAGACTCAACCTTGCCAAGCAACTCAAGCGCCGCTCCACCTTTGATCAATGCGCCCCGCTTAGCCGCTGCCGCCAAGCCAGAAGTGATCGCCGCAGGCGTTGAAATGACTAATGCACATGGACAAGCAATCAACAGCAGGGCGAGTCCTCGATAGATCCACGTTTCCCACGGTTGGGCAAATAGTAATGGCGGCGTAACGATAACCATCAGAGACACCAACATCATTAGTGGCGTATACCAACGGCTAAATTTATCAAGAAAGCGTTCTAATGGTGCCTTACGGGATTCTGCTTCTTCAATCAAATGAAGAATTCGATCTATCGCATTCTCGCCCTGACGGGAAGTCACCTGTAAACGAACCACTTTATCGACAACCACAGCCCCGGCCATCACTTTGCCACCGGTTTGATGTTCAACGGGAACAGATTCTCCCGTTAACGCACTTTCGTCAAAACTCGCAAGCGCATCTTGCAAAACACCGTCGGCAGGCAAACGACCTCCGGGTGCGACTTCTATGATATCCCCTGGTTTAAGCTGCGCAGCTGGTACTTCTTTGCGTTCACCATCAATAATTAAAATTGAATTTTCTGGGACTAAGTCCATTAACGCCTGGACACCGCTTCGCGCGCGAGATGATGCATATGCTTCTAACTTTTCACCAATAAGGAAAAGCAATAACACCATTGCGGCTTCGGCGGTTTCACCTAAATATAAAGCGCCGAGCGCCGCTACACTCATTAACGTTTCAATCGCAAAAGGCGTACCGCTACGCGCCAACTTAAATGCTTTGAGCGCGATTGGGTATAAACCAAGTAAACACGTCAAAGTGAATAACCAAGCGCTTATTTGAGGGTCGATCTTAGAAATTACTGCCGCAGTAGCCATTGCACCAGCAATCGAGAGAATTTGGATGTTGTCTCTTATGACGCCAAGCCAGCCTTTCTTTGTAGTGCTTGGTTTTGGAGCATCAAGTGAAGAGAGCGGGAAACCCGTTTTTTGGGCTGTCTGCTCTATCGTAGCTATCAGCTCTAGACCATCAAAATCGACGACCAGTTTTTCTGTTGCAAACAAAACCTTGGCTTGGCTGACGCCTTGTAAAGACGTAATGGCTTTCTCAAGCTTTTGCGCACAAGATGGGCAATCCATACCTGACACAAGCCAAGCGTTCCGAACGGAGGAATTACTCTCCCTTGTGGGATCGTCTTCCTCGCCTGTGTCAACGCTGCAGCCTCCTCCACTACAGCAAGAGCTTTCAGAAACATCAACACTGGCCTGAGAGATATTGAGCGAAGATTTTACTGGCGCACAGCATGACTCGCTTGCACCAAGCGGCACCGCAGTTTTGATTTTGCTAGATTGGCAACCTTGATGTTTTGTACACATAATTTTTTCCTTATTGGTATCGGTGATTTACCTATTGCTAAGGATAAACCTTAGAGTAAGCTCCAAGGTCAAGATAAATTTGTACAGTTCGGCGATAGAAAATAAAAAAGACGCCGAAGCGTCTTTCCAAACCAGTTTAAAAGCAATATTCCGTAAAGTTTAAACAGAGAGGTTAAACGGGATGCTTAAAACACTCATTTAATGTCATTCCTATGGCACGCAGCACGTCTCTTCTTGTGATAACACCAACCAACTTACCTTTGCCATCCACCACTGGATACATTTTCGGCTTTCCAACTTTCATCATGTCAGCCAGTTCAATTACTGACATTTCTGGAGAAACAGATAAGACATCATCATGCATACACTCTTGTACCGTATGTGTATCTTGGCAGTGATAACTTGCTTTCACCAACTTATCTAATAAGTCTTGCTCCGATAAAAACCCAACCACTTTTTCATTTTCATCAATGACAGGGCCACCTAGTGTGACACTTTGCATTACTTTGTTTAAAGCTGCCGAAAGTGACATATCTTTCGTGAAAGTCACCGCTTGCAACGTCATGTAATCTTTTACTTTTAATGAATGCATTCTTATCTCCTTAAGGGCATTTTATTGCGGCCTTTAGATAAGTGTCGCCTAATTTCCTGATTTTACTAAATGGAAAGGAGTAATTTTATTTATAGGCACAGCCTATTGAACTAAAACAAAATTAACTCACCGAACAACATTCACTGTATTTCGTTAAACGCAAGATTCAGCCAGGCTGATTTTTCTAGGCAAAATACAACAAAGCCAGTCAAATAGACTGGCTTTGTTATTAAGTAATTGTTGCATTAGCTATGTTGGCGGCGCATGTTGTCTAAAATAATGCCAGTCGCCATCGCGACATTCAGTGATTCGGCACCGCCAAACGCCGGAATCGTGATCTTATCTGTCACGAATTTTGCTGCGGCTTCGCGCACACCATGAGATTCGCTGCCCATCAACAAAATACCTTCAGCAGCGAAATCCGTTTTATGAACGCTCTCTCCTTCCAAAAACGCGCCATATACTGGCAATTTGGCGTGTTCCAAGTAACTTGGCAAATCCACCAAACTCACTTGTACGCGGCCAAAGCTGCCCATGGTCGCACTGATCGTTTTAGGATTATAAGGATCAGCACAATCTGTACTCGCAATAATGTGCTTGATGCCATACCAGTCTGCAACACGAATAATCGTACCTAGATTACCAGGGTCGGATACACCATCTAGCGCAATCATCAAGCCTTTCGCTTGAGGCTCTTTTACACTCGGAATTTCAACCACAGCAATGGCCGCATTATTGCTCACAAGCGTGCTCGCTTTGGTCAATTCATCAAGCGATGCTTCAACACAATCAAAACGATTTAGCGTACCAGCATTTTGTTCGAGAAATGCCGCTGTTGCAAAAACCTGCTTCACCTTCAATGAACTACTTGCTAGCTCTAGTACGTTCTTTTCACCCTGAACTAGGAATAAGCCATGCGCTTTACGCTGTTTCTTTTGACCTAAAGCACGAAGCAGTTTTAATTGGTTTTTTGAAATCATTAAAGTATCCTAGGTGAAAATGGTTATTCGGCGAGTGTACCCTAAACAATCTTCACGAAAGTTCGGTATCGAGCGGATGAGATTATAAATTATACCTAAATAACCTCAAGAAGCTTGATCATCAGAAGACGTTGAACACCAAGCGTAGCCAAAATAAAAGAAGGCTCAAAAACGAAAAAAGCCCTGCGATAACGCAGGGCTTTCAAAGGGTGGGACCCCAGCCACATCCCGGCACACAAGTCACACGCTGCGGCTGCTTCCTTCCGGACCTGACCGAGTTCACGAGCTATTGTTGCGAGAGGACCAGAGCCCCATAATTCTTTTCGAGAGGTCTTGCCTCAATCGATGGGGCGATTATTCAGTATCAGCTCTCATAATGCAAGAGCAAAAACCTTGAATTTCATCATTTCATTACCGTTTGAACAAAACTCGATCAATTCATTCCTTTATGATGAAACCGTGCAGTCACGATAAGAGGAGTCGTGCCGTGAGGACTGCTTACTCATGTACATGTCTTCATCAGCCAAATGCATCGCTTGCTCTAAGCTCATGTGCCGTTCCCTTTTTGCAGAGAAACCAATAGAGATACTTATAGACTCCAAATCACTACATAATTTGCCTTTCACGTCGATTCTACTGAGCTCTCTCATTGCTCTAGTTAACTCGGCTTGCGTTGGATAACCCAGCAATATGAACTCATCCCCTCCAATTCGATAACATCTTCCCGACCAGACATAATGAATTTTTAGTGCCAGTAGTTGTAAAACTTCGTCCCCAGCGCGATGCCCATAAGTGTCATTGATTCGTTTGAAATGATTAATGTCTAAGTAAAGTATGGATAGATCTTTGTTTACTCCTTTTCGATACTTTACTTGCAACGCACGACGATTCCTTAACCCTGTTAAGTTGTCAGTGTTCGATTGACGGTAAAGATAAAGCGAAACACAAATAGCAAACAATAATACAAAGATAAACACAGCTTGTGTTTGCGTCGCTAATCGAATCTCATATTCAAGTGCGGTACGCCAATCTGGGCGTACATCGTACTGAGCAATGATCTTATCAACTTCTAACATCGCTATCGCTCGACTGAAGAAAGGCGCAAGCATGGCTCCTTTTTCATTCGCGACCAATCCAACAGAGAGTTGAGACTCATAAAACTCGCCAATAGCGGTATCCTGCTCTATCGGAACCAGTTCACTGAGACGTAAAAAATGATTGAGCATCGCCGTATCCATCGGAATGTAATCGACTTCTTCATTTAATAGCCCCTGAATGAGTTCTTGTTGGGTACGATAACGTTTGAGTTCTTTTAGCGGTAACAGTTGCGTCATCATTTGATCGAAAAAGTCATCCTTAACTACGCCAATCCGCTCAGATATCAACTGTGAAACATGAGAGTATGTGCTCGGTTTGTAACCTAAACGCTTGACCATCACCGATGCTGGCGCGTAATGGGACTTTGGAAAGTAGCTAAATGCGCGCCGCTCACGGCTGACCGTTAACGGCGCCAAAATTTCGAAATTACCTTGGATAAACTCATGGTACATAGAACCCCAGCTTTCACCAGGCTCACTAATGATCAAGCAGTTTAAAGCCAAGATCTCACAACTTCTCAGGACTACATCAGCCGTCATCCCTTCGACACTACCATCTGCGTTGTATACAACATATGGAAAGATAGATTCGAGCTTAATCCGTATTGGTTCATTAAAATCAAGGGGTAATAAACGAATAGAATCACGCAACGCTGCTCGCCTTAATTCAAATTGATACTGGGAAATTTCTTCGCGAAGCTGCTTTTGCACCGCTTCCCCGTGAATAAACGTAGCGAACGTGTCCAACTCCTCAAGATGATGATCTTTTTTACTGATGATGGATACGGGCTTTATCGAAATCTGATCATTGAGCATCTTGGCGTCAAACCCCTCCATCAGCATCGGCTTGAGCTGGTTAATGGCATCGACAACGCCGTCCACAGCACCTGAACGTAGCAGTGTTACTGCTTGTTCGTGACCTTGATAAGAGATCTGTTCTAGACCAGGGTAGTGTTGTTTAAGTAATTGGGCATAAACTGTATCTTTGGGGACGCCAACACGCGAAATATCACTCAACGTCGAATCTTTTAAGCCAAAGAGGTAGGTATATTCGATATTTGTTGGGCGGGAATAACTAAAACGTTGAGCACGTTCTTGTGTGTAAGTGATATTCGCAGCAAAGTCCGCTTCCCCATTCGCTACTGAATTTAGAATGGCATCAAAGCTGGAGTAGTTTACGTATTGAACGGTAAAGCCAAACTCCTTTGAAGCAGCATTGAAAAGAACACGAGTGACGACATCATCCGCTTCAGTCGCGACTTTATAATGAGCAATTAAAGGGGCTTCGGCTTTTACATTCAAACTCAAGAGGCAACATGCAAAAAGCAACAGTGTTCGAGCAAAAGCTGTCATGACAAACTTATCTTAAATCAACCGCTTATATTGTGGTTATTATTATTGGAAGTGTAGTAAATATGAAATGAAGAACATATACTAATCTCCATTTTGTTCCACAACCAATTCGATACTCTGCCGCACATGTCACTTTTTACCTGACTAAAAACTCATAATTCAGCCTGTTCATCGCTACTACGTAAAATATAGTCAGTCATCCAAGCCGTCCCTAACAAACAGATCCAAACCACGAAAACAGGGTTTGGCACATCCGTGGTCGGGCTGACGACTAAAGCGGCAAAACCCACAGTCGGCAATGTCCAACATAATAATTTGCTCCAACGAATGGTATGTTGAAGCTTCGCAAGTGCTTCCATTGACGCTAACATTCCCGTCAAACTTAACGCCATAAGAACGGCGTACGGTAGGCCTGCAATCCACAATGGGAGCAACAAAAACAACGGCCACCAGCTGTGTTTATTGGATGGCGTCCAATGCGCAGCCGACCACCACATCGCCATAACCGCAATGGTTTGAACCACTGTAACCCAAGCAGAACCATCCAGCTTACCGCCTTGCTGTGTGACCATAAGACCAACTTGCAGTGTAAGTACAATAAGACCAGCGGTGAGCAACACACCTAAAGAGCTTCTACGAGAAAATACCACCATTAAAAGTGGGAAAAGGATCAAAACACCAACCGACAAAGCAATTGGCTGCATTGAGAGTGTCGCACCAAAAGCCATCATCGCGCCCAGCAATACTAAGCCAGCGAACCCACCTTGTGGCAGAACCCACAGCGCGGGGATCATAAGTGCAAGAACGGGAATGTCACCCTCGCTCAAACTCATCGCCCGAACACAGACAACAGCGAGTAAGGTCGTAACGAAAAATTGAAGTGTCGATAAAATCATAGCGCCTCCTGGCTTCCCCACCTACTTGGTAACTCAACGGCAAAAACTGGGATTGAAAGTCGTTGAGAGGGTCTAGATTCAAGCTTAGCTTGCGTTTGCTTCATGCTGTTTAAGGCTCATCAACCAACGACACTAAAGAACAGAAAATGTAATTCTTCAAAGTGAGTCGCTGGCAACACAAGGGTTAAGAACCGTTAGCAATATACAAGTCCAATGGTTTACCATTCCTTAGTAACCCAAAATAGACACTTTTGAGTATGGACCAATTTTTAGCGCAAATCTTTGCTGTAATTCACCAAATTCCAAAAGGAAAAGTCTCCACCTATGGGGAAATTGCCAAAATGGCCGGTTATCCGGGCTATGCGAGACATGTTGGTAAAGCACTGGGCAACTTACCAGAAGGCAGTAAACTCCCCTGGTTTAGAGTGGTAAATAGCCAAGGAAAAATATCTTTAAAAGGCAGAGACTTAGAGCGACAAAAAAAGAAATTAGAAGCAGAAGGGATTGAAGTATCGGAAGTTGGCAAAACTTCACTTAAAAAATACAAATGGCAGCCTTAAGCTGCCATTTTTTGTTCTCAGTACGTCGTATTAACGTGTTCCAACTAGACGAATATCTAATTGGTGAGTTTGTGCTTCATCTGTAATAACACCGTTATGTGTGTCGCTGATAAAACGCAGCTTTCCATCTACCTCAATGCGAGCACGAACGCTGTAACGATGGTTTGGTTTGATTTCATTGCTGTCGTAACTCAACTCAAAAGAAAGAGGAACTTGCTTACCTTCTGTTTCGAATGTCTGTTTCGCCAACACTTTTGCTGGCGCATCCGCCAAGGACACATCTTCTAACGCAATAGTAACCACTGCGTTTGGTGGCAAGGCAATCCGCTCGCGATAAGCCACTGTACCTGTAATCGTCTTCATTGACGCTTCTGTAGATTCCATTTCTGTATTTTGAGAAGTTTGGCAACCCACTAACGCAGCCCCAAAGAGTAGAGAAGTAACAAGTAGTAGTGTTTTTTTCATATATTCCTCGAAAAGAGCATTAAACCGAGGCAATTATAGGTGTGGAATATAAAACTGTCTGCTTCCTGTCACTTTATTTGACAATAGTTTGACTGAGTTAGAATTTATCAAACAATTGATTTTGTTTCATAATTGGAACAATACTATTTCTAAGTTACTCAATAGTTCTTAACTATGCCACTTCACAAGAGTGAGGCTGTTGAGGTAACTTGGAATGAAAGACAACGGTGAGGAGACACAATGAGTAAACCACTACGAGAATTGCTCAGCCTACTACAACTCGAAAAATTAGAAGAAGGCTTGTTTCGTGGCCAAAGTGAAAACCTAGGTTTGCCTCAAGTTTATGGCGGTCAAGTAATTGGGCAAGCGCTTTCTGCTGCGCGCTACACCGTTGAAGAAACACGCACGGTACACTCCTTCCATAGCTATTTTTTGTACCCTGGCGATCCAGAAAAACCTATTATTTATGATGTAGAAAATCTGAGAGATGGCCGTAGCTTTAGCACTAGACGCGTAAAAGCAATTCAAAATGGACGCCCTATTTTTTACCTAACCGCATCCTACCATGGCGATCAACCTGGGTTTGATCATCAAAAAGAAATGCCAGATATCCCTGGTCCAGAAAACTTTGCCTCAGAGAGTGAGCTCGCAAGCCATATTGCAGAATTTCTACCCAAACGCTTACGCAAAACATTTTGCGGGGAAAAGCCAATCGAAACTCGCCCCGTTACGGTTATCAACCCTTTGAAGCCCAAAAAAGCAGAACCCAAACAGTACCTTTGGATTCGTGCTAATGGTGAAATGCCAGAGAATCAGCTAATTCACCAGTACCTTCTGGCCTACGCATCCGATTGGGGATTCCTTGTGACAGCAATGCATCCACATGAAGTCTCATTAATGACGCCTAACTTTCAAGTGGCCACCATTGACCACTCTATCTGGTTCCATCGCCCGTTTAAGATGGATGAATGGCTTCTATATGCGATAGAGAGCCCAACGGCGAGCAATACTCGTGGGTTGGTCCGTGGCGAAATATACAACCAGCAAGGTCACTTAGTGGCGACCGCCGTGCAAGAAGGGGTGATGCGCTACACGAAATAGCTCGTGTTCGCTAGACGAAAAAAGGAGTGCTGTTCCGCACTCCTTTTTTAATGGGTATCAAACGATGATTAATTTGGTTGATACTTCATGTTAACAACCGACCATTCATAAAGTGATTTCGGGTAACCATATTCGCCTTTCCCGTAAATGACATTTGGGTCGGCATAGAATCCACATTTATTCGTTGCTAAAAATTCACGCACCCCACGACGGTAAGTAATCACAGGTGCTACTAACTCATACTCTACCTTTTCCATCTTCGAGTCATCAATTATTAAGAACCGAGTCATACGAATCGTGCTGCCGTTGGTGCAGTACCCTGGGTCATCATAGTCAATTGCTTCAAAAGGCTTGAGATCATCTTCGAACAGCTCTGATGTACATCCATCAAATCGAGCTAAGTGTACCCACGCTCCTTTTATTAGAGTTTGGTCATCGTTACCCACCGGCTTGAATGCAAGTAGTGCAATCTTACCTTTGCCGTATAATTTCAATTCTTCGTCCGTTGGCTCACGCACTGAACGAACGTTCATCAAACCAAACTCACTTTCTTCTAAGTTAGAAAACTCACGTGCATTTAGCGTGCTAAACAATACTGTTTGTTCAGTTTCAAGCAATGTATATTGATCCGCAACACCTTCATCTGCAAAGCTTAGATACAGCTGGACTTTCTTACTTTCCAACGCTTTGTAATCTCGAGATTCTCCTTCCGAAACGTCGAGAGAAATCCAACGTCTTTTTACTGGTGGGAGGTCAAGTAACGTCAGCTCTTCCTTATCAACATCTAATGAAGCGACTCCTTTAATTGTTGAGCTGGATATTTGATAGCTGCGGTTTCCTATTGGTGTACCAAAATCTAGCTTAACCTTTTTAAATGGTTCAAATTCCACCTTCATTGTAGAAGTACTTAAACCAGGGTGCTTCGCTTTGTTAATAGTGCCATTTACGACGATTGTTTTAGCTTTGTAGTTGCGTCCAGTAAGAGTAACCTCTACTTGGTACTCGCCTGCGTGCAGGATTTTCAAACGCCCTGTATCAGGGGAAACTAACTCGACCACAGGATCTTTTTGGTTAATAAGGCGGTAACTTGCCTTCGCAGTCCCACCACTCATCACTGGTGAGATAACACTACCAGCGGAGAATTCTACCGTTGGGTAAGTAACCGATACAGGGTTTGTGCCTTGTTTAATCGTGACCGAGAAACCACTTTCACCCGGATCCACTTTGTCGTCCCCCGCATCCGAAACAATAATTTTTGTGCTACCCGCGTTAAGAATTTGCATGGCACCCGTTTGGCTGTTTAAGGAAACCACATCTGTTGCTGCGTTGTCTGCAAATCGGTACGTAACTTCCCCAACCGTACCAGAGATTTTCGGCGCAACAAATGTTTGGCCAACCTTCCAAATCTCTTCCACATCGGATTGAACTTCAATTCGGCTCGGCGCACTCAAAATTGTCACGTAGACTTTTTGATCAGGACCAACGGTATAATTCGCGCTCTCTTTTCTGCGCACAGTTAGCGTCGCTTTACCCGCTTTATACACATGGAGACGTCCTTCACTAAAACCACCGACAACATCTGGTGCGGTGTTATCTACAATCTCAATTTGCTCGTCAGCACTCAAACCAAAATCACGGTGAAGATCAAAACTGTATTTGTTGCTGTATACAACGTCATAATCGTGCGTTGCCATCGGTTGGCCTTCAGCCTTTGCAACTTTAATGACGACATTAAATTGAATAGGTTGGTAGAACTCCCCACCATCGTCTTCAAACTTAAGGCCGTACTCACCCGCAGTCACTACCTCCAACTTGCCGTCAGTCATTCGTAAGCCATTAGGTAAGCTGCTAACTAGATTTACGTTACCTTTTTGCCCTTTAAACGCCAGAGGGATTGAAAGATTTGGTTGATAGGTAAGCGGCATTTCAATGTCTTTTATAACAGGATGAGGCGCGCGATTAACTTCAAGATCAAAACGAGTTTTGCTTGCAGGATAATTACGCATATCATGCTCGTAAATTTCCACTTCAGCAGCACCAACACCTTTGATCAGTAATGCTTCACCATTTTCTGTTTTAGCAACAACGTCTTCACCACGAATGATTCTCAGCTCATAGTCACCGTAGGCGTTCGTCACCTTAGGGAAAATTCGTCCACCTTCCTCATAAGTTGTGACGATATCCGCTGCGCTGATTTCTTGACGCTTGCCTTGTTTTACATCCACAAAAAATTGCGCTGTTTGCTGTTTATCCAGAAACGCGTCGCTGTAAGTTGCTGTCGCTTCAACCGTTAATTGCCCAACATTATGAACAAGAAGCAAACCCGTTTCAGGGTCTAGCAACTCGGCCACCTTGCTGTCTGGTACGCTATTTATAATTTTGTAAGAAATACGTTGCGTTTGAGCTTTATCTAAACGCACTGGTTCTAACGTCAACCCTTCTCGATACTCGTCTTCAAGCAAAGCGAACTGTAATTGCCCCGGAGCTACTGCATGCAGTTTAACCGTAGCGCGAACTTGTTTCGGCAAGTAAAAGTCGTTACCTGAATCAGTAATCAGCACCGATGCCTGACCAACTGAACCTAATGAATATACCGACCCGTTCTCATCAACACGAATCAAGTTATGACCACTTTCTACCTCATAACTCAGTTCGCCTTTTTGGCCACGGACGATCAACGCTTTTCCTTCTGACTCAATCGCATTGAAATTCAGATCACTCACTGAAAGTTCAGTATTGATACCTCGCTCTACAGTCACAGAAAATCTTGCTTCAGAAGATTCATAAGCAGAGCTACTATCTGTAGCAAGAATAGTCGCCGTTCCTGGGCGCAGAATTTGTAGTATTCCTGAGTCATTAATTTTCACGACATTTGGCGGATTAGAATCAATGACTTGGTAAGATACCGACCCATGTACATTGCTCAGTTTTGCTTCAGTAACCGTTCCCACTCCTTCAAACTTCAATACCGTGTCTTCCACTTTTAATTGCGGACGGTTCTGCTTTGTTATCGTAGTTGGTGTCTTCGTATTGTTCGGCTTAGAGTCTCCCCCACCGCCACAGCCAGCAAGTAAAGCTGCGAGAAAAAGCAAATAGTAATTTCTGTTCATTTTTAGTAATACTTTGTTACATACAAGATGGGGCGATAATAATACGATGTTTTATTAATCACTATCCCCATTTTTGAGTACTTTATTACTTAAGTAATTGCTACTGTATTCATCCTAAAAACAAATACTCAAAAATATCGACCAAATTACATGAAAACACAAAAAGCAAACGTTTAAATCAAACTCTTCCATTAATTTAGTAAAAATTAATATTCAATAAAATAAAACATGAAAAAGAAAGAGAAAAAATTGCGTTATTTTTTCTTTCATTATGATGTACAGGATTAATGGGCTGTAAAAACAAATGGTTAATGAAAAATAGAAGAGAGAATAAATATCGTTTATATTTATAAAAATCTGATAGGAAATAGTTTTAAAAGCATAATCAAACTACCTTTTAACATTTAAAATACTAAAAGGTAGAATTAACATTAGATAGAATTCTTATAGGGCGAGTTATTTTAGGATTGGTAACTCTGTTGTGTATTTAATGGACTCCATAGCAAATGTTGAAGTCACATTAGATAGCCCTTTTACGCTATTAACTAACCGCTTATAGAATTCGTCAAAACACTTCATATCTTTGACTAGTACTTTCATCATGTAGTCATACTCGCCAGCCATACGATAAAACTCCATTACCTCAGGAAAGTCACTCACAGTTGTAACAAAATGGTGATACCAACCTTCGGAATGATCAATCGTTTTTAACTGAACAAATGCAATGAAAGATAGCTCGAGCTTTTCTGCACTTAACAACGCCACGCGTTTTTCGATGTAGCCCTCTTCTTCCAACCTTTTCAAGCGCTTCCAGCATGGTGTTGTAGTAAGATTGACTCGCTCAGCCACGTCATTTAATGACAAGGTGCTGTCGGTTTGTAGTAAAGCAAGCAGCTGCTTATCTATTCGATCTAAACTCATTTCTATAAAACCCATAAAATGTAGAAAACTTTTCTACAAAAATCTTTATTAAGAGTAACAATAGCAAAGTTTTTCTCGAAAATTATAGATAAATTATCCCTATCTAATACTTATCTATCGATTTCCCAAGGAGAGACGCCATGTGTACTGACCACAATTGGATCAACAATGCAGTGCGTAAAATTGAAGCAGACTTCCAACGTTCTGCTGATACTCATTTATTTAAACTTGAACTGCCTTCTCTTGATGGTATCGATATCTACCTAAAAGATGAGAGCACGCATCCAACAGGCTCTCTGAAACACCGATTGGCACGCTCGTTGTTTCTTTATGCGATTTGTAACGGATGGATTGGTCCTGAAACCACAGTGATTGAAGCGTCCTCAGGCAGCACTGCCGTTTCGGAAGCGTATTTTGCTCGCTTGCTTGGCTTACCGTTCATTGCTGTTATGCCGAAAACCACCGCACGTAAAAAGATTGAACAAATTGAGTTTTACGGTGGTAAAGCGCATCTTGTAGAGCGCTCAGATCAGATTTATGACGAGTCTCGACGCTTGGCTCAAGAGTTAAATGGTCACTACATGGATCAGTTTACTTATGCTGAACGTGCGACTGACTGGCGCGGTAACAACAACATCGCGAACTCTATCTTTAGCCAAATGGAGTTAGAGGATCACCCGATTCCTAGCTGGGTAGTGATGAGTCCTGGAACAGGGGGCACATCAGCAACCATTGGCCGTTTTATTCGTTACCAAAAATACGACACCAAGCTTTGCGTGGTAGACCCTGAAAACTCAGTGTTTTACGACGCTTTCCAGTCAGGAAATCACTCATTGAAAGGTGATACTGGCAGCAAAATTGAAGGTATCGGGCGACCACGTGTCGAACCAAGCTTTATTGCTGGTGTCATTGATGAAATGCGCAAAATTCCAGACGCAGCCAGTGTGGCAACTGCCCATTGGGTATCTCAGCTGATTGGGCGTAAAGTCGGCGCATCAACAGGCACCAATCTTTACGGTGTGCTGCAATTGGCTTGTGAGATGAAACAACGCGGTGAGAAGGGTTCTATCGTGACGCTTCTATGTGATTCTGGAGAGCGTTACCTAGATACGTATTATGACTTAACATGGGTAAAAGAGAACATCGGCGATATTCAACCTTACTTAGCTCAACTCGAAGTCATTCAAGCAAAAGGTTGCGTTGAGCCAGCTTGTTGCGGCTCAATTAACGCTTAACTTGCAAACTGGACTTTAAAAAACAGCCCAACTTCATACGGGCTGTTTTTATCGCTGGGTTTTACTTTTTCTGGCGCGCTTCAAACGCAGCCAATTGTTCTGGCGTTGCCGCTGGTTGATGATTTTGTTTCCATTCATCGTAAGTCATGCCGTAAACACGTTCGCGAGCGTCATCAATATCTAAATCCAAACCGAGATTTTCAGCCTCAGATTTATACCATTTGCTAAAGCAGTTGCGACAGAAGCCCGCAAGGATCATCAGGTCGATGTTTTGTACGTCTTTGTTGGCATCTAAATGCGCCAATAAACGGCGAAATGTCGCCGCGTCTAACTTATCTTGTTCTTCTTGAGTCAAGTTTTTGTATTTGAATTCAGCCACTTTCCTTTCCTTCTCTCTTATTTAACTAGCTTTCATCACCATATCTAGTTAGTCGGTAGTCATGAGTAAGAAGTATGCTTTAGCGCAACAATTCCCATTCTAAAATCACTACCTTTGATAAAAGCTGATATGATAATTACCATCCATCCTATTGATTAAATTAACATTTAAACAAATCATTACAACGGTCTTTTACCAAGGTTATCGTCTAGTTATGAAAAACGCCATTCTATTATTGTCTGCCTTGACCATTAGCGTGCCAACTTTAGCTGCTCAAGAACAAGCTCATCAATCTTATTTTTATCTGGGTACTGGTAACGTTGGTTTTGATACACCGTACTTCGGCTCGGATAGAGACAATGAGTGGTCAACACCACATATCACAGTTGGCTGGGGTTACCATGTAAACCAATACCTCGCGTTTGAAGGGGTTCTGCGCTATTCACAAAATGAACTTAAGAACGATGCTCTAAAAACTGACTTAGATCTTCACTATTACCAAGCAGGTATGTCTGCTGTTGTAACAAGTGATAACTTAGGCGATACGCCGCTGTCACTGTTTGGTCGCGTAACTGCGCTTGGCACTCAAGCCGAAATGTACGTACCAAACGAACAAAAAGTCACAGATGACTCAGGCGCACTATTCAACATCGGTGCTGGTGTCCATTGGGATATGAGTACAGATATCTGGCTACGCGCAGAGTACATTTATAATGTCGCGGATATGGGTTTTGAAGATTTTTACGACAGCTACGAAGGTGTACAAATCAGCCTAGGGAAACGCTTCTAATCGAACGCTTCCGAGCTAACTTTAAACCGATAAAGAGAAGCCGAGGTTATTACCTCGGCTTTTATGTTTTAACGTTTGATTTAAGGGTGCGCTATACGGCCCTTCGTATCATGGCTAATTGCTTTGTTTAACTCTGCTTCTACATGACCTGGTGCTTGTGTTTTCGCCGAAATCAATCGGTACATTGCCGGGATAACAAACAAGGTCACCAATGTCGCAAACCCCATCCCGAAAAAGATTACCGTACCCACGGCAATACGGCTCTCATAACCCGCCCCTGTCGATACTATCAACGGAATTGCGCCAGCAAGTGTGGTAAACGCAGTCATCAAGATTGGACGTAGACGTCGCGCAGCTGCATCAATGATCGCTTTTTCAAACTCAACGCCACGATCACGTAGCTGATTGGCAAATTCTACGATCAAAATACCGTTTTTCGTCACCATACCAATCAACATGATCATGCCGATCTGACTATAAATGTTCATACCTTGGCCCATAATAACCAAACCAAGAAAGCCACCAAATACACCCATCGGCACCGTAAACATGACCACTAACGGGTTTACGAAGCTTTCAAACTGAGCCGCCAACACAAGATACGCCACTAGCAGTGCCAATGCAAACACAACAGCAACACTCGCTTGGTTCTCTTTAAAGTCTTTCGACTCCCCCGAATAACTCACCGAAATGTCACCCGGTAAGTTGTCGATGGCTTCCTGGTCTAGGTAATTCAGCGCATCTCCTAATGTAAAACCTTCCGACAGGTTGGCAGTAATAGTGATGGACTTCTGTTTGTTGTAGTGAGAAAGACGAATAGAGGCCGCCACTTCTTCAATTTTTGTGACCGCATCTAACGTCACTAGCTGACCGCTATTCGTGCGCAGATAAATCTGACTTAAATCTGCAGCATTATTAAAGCTATTTTCATCACCGCGAAGATACACATCGTACTCTTCGCCACGCTCAACATAAGTCGTTTCGCTTTTACCACCGAGCATGATTTCTAGGGTGTCAGAAATGTCTTTAACACTGACTCCTAGCTCTGCGGCACGCTGTCGGTCAACTGTAACCAATAACTCAGGCGTTTTTTCCGAGTAATCTATCTCTGCTCCTTCCATCATTGGTGATTCTTCTGCTTTGTTCTTTAGCATTTCAGCCCAAACAACGAGCTCATCGTAATCAGAGCCGCCTAATACGAACTGAACTGGCTCACTCGAACCACCTTGGAAACCTGGCATAAATGGGAACACTCGAACATCTGGGATACCTGCCAATTCTTTCCGTACTTTGTTAAGGGCTTGCTGAGCCGTGATATCACGTTCGTTCCAATCTTCTAGAATCATGATCACAAAGCCTGTCTGGTCTCCTGCCTGGCCACCAAACGCTGGCGTTTGGATGCTGAATGACTTCAGATAACCTTGCCCTAGTAATGGCATCAATCGGTCTTCGACAATATCCATATTGGCTGACATACGATTGTATGACGTAGCATCTGCACCGCGCACAAACGCGAATATCACACCGCGATCTTCTTGTGGGGTCAGCTGGGCCGGTACCTGATTCATCAAGAAATAGCTACCGCCCAAACAAGCTAGAATCACCAGCGGAGCAGCCCAACGTACTTTTAATGCGCCTTTCAATAATGCGCGATAGCCACTCTCAAGCTTGCTAAACAAGCGATCAACCGCTTCATTGAATCGATTTGGTTTTACATTCGCTTTCAAAATCTGACTACCTAATACAGGAGTCAGCGTCAGGGCAATCAAAGAGGAGAATATGACCGACATAGCCAGCAATACAGAAAACTCTGTAAATAGTAGACCTACCATGCCATCCATAAAGGAGATCGGTAAGAACACCATCACCAGCACTAATGTTGTTGCTATAACAGCAAAACCAACCTCTCTTGTGCCTTTATATGCGGCGAGTAATGGCGATTCACCGCGTTCAATATGGTGGAAGATATTCTCTACAACCACAATTGCGTCATCAACCACCAAACCAATCGATAATATCAACGCCATCAAGGTGATCAAGTTGATAGAAAACCCAAAGTAGTACGCGGCAATGAACGACGAAATCAGAGAAACAGGTACAGTAACCGCAGGAATTAAGGTTGCACGAGCTTGGCCGATGAAAATGTACAATACCAAAATCACCAAGCCGCCCGTGATAAATAGCGTGCTGTACACCTCTTCGATTGAACGCTCGATAAACACTGTCGCGTCGTAATCTATCGCAAGACGTGTACCTTCTGGTAAGAACTTCTGGATGTTATCGACTTCAGACCTAACCAGCTTCGCTACTTCTAACGGGTTTGCGTCTGACTGCGGTACCACACCAAGACTGATGTTTACTACACCATCACTTTTGAAGGTTGAGTTTTCGTTTTCTGCACCAATGAAGACATCTGCTACATCTTTTAAATAGATAGGTGTATTGTCGCTTGCGCGTTTAATGACAAGATATTGAAAATCTTCAGGCGTGTTATAAGTACGAGCCGTACGCACGGACATTACTGTTGAGTCGTTGCGAACTTCACCACCTGGGCTTTCTAGGTTCTCACTTCGTAAAGCTGATGTAATGTCCGAAGCTGTAACTGAACGTCCAGCCATTAGTTCTGGCTTAAGCTTCACGTACATGACCTTGTACAAACCACCGGAGAGATCAATGGAGCTAACCCCAGAGATCAGGCTAAAGCGGTCCATCAATACACGTTCGGCATAATCGGTTAATTGAGTACGGTCCATCTCTGCAGAACTGAGATTGATGTAGAGCGACGCCTCTCCCGAGCCATTGTTCTTATAAACAATAGGGTCATCCGCTTCATCAGGTAGCGAGCGCTGAGCACGAGCTACGGCATCACGCACGTCGCTCACACCTGTGTTGAGATCGTAACCTAACTCAAACGTGATCGTGATACGCGACATGCTGTTACGAGTAGTGGAGCTAATTTCATCAACCCCACTGATCCCAGAAAGCTGGTCTTCCAAAACGGAGGTAATTTGGCTTTCAATAATAGTCGCCGATGCACCCTCATAACGCGTACTGATAGAAACGACTGGGCTTTCTATATCAGGCATTTCACGAACGGCTAATTTGGTGAATGACACAAAGCCAAACACACACAACAGCATGCTCAGAACCAACGCCGCGACAGGGCGTTTAACTGAAACGTCGGACAGTAACATTAGTTTTCTTCCTCATCCGATTCACTGTCATTGCGTGTCACATCCGTGGTGTTCGCTTTTAGTGGCGCGACAATTTCTTTCACTTCGACACCATCACGCATGTTAACAATGCCTTGAACCACAATCTTGTCACCAATCTCAACACCAGATTCGATCACCACCTCGTTGCCAACACGAGCACCTAGCGACACTTCTTGACGAGTAGCTTTGTTATTTTCATCAATTACATATACAAAACGTTTAGTTCCGGAGTATTCAAGTGCTTGAACAGGAATGATTGGCGCCTTAATAGCAGGAAATGCTAGTGAAGCGTTCATCAACATGCCCGGCTTCAATTGATTTTCTGGGTTATCAAACTCAATACGCACGCGAAGATTCAGTGTTTCGGCGCTGATCCGCGTATCAATACCTGTGACTTTACCAGTAAAGGTCTGGCTACCCCATGCACTGGTTTTAGCGATGACTTCCATACCAATAGAAAGCATCGATAAATAGCGCTCCGGTACTTGTAAATCCAGTTCCATGACGGAAAGATCATCCAACGTCAAAAGTTCAGTACCGGCACTGACCATTTTGCCGCGGCTAAAATCGATAAAACCAACAGTGCCAGAAAATGGGGCAGTAATATGGAGATCAGCTAAATTGGCTTGAGCAGCATCAAGCCTCGCTTGTGCTATTTCAACACTGGCTTTTTGTGCATCGATTTCAGTTTGAGTAATCGCATTCCGCTTAACCAAACGTTGGAACTCTTTTAACTTACGCTGTTCATCTTTAAGGTACGCCTTTGCCTCAATCAAAGCGGCTTGAGCCTTATCGTCATCTAACTTAATTAATAGCTGGTCTTGCTGGACATTTTGATTCGCTTTAACAGCGATTTGATTCACTTTGCCGGCGACTTCCGATGCGACAACCACAGACTCCGCTGCCTTTAATTTGCCGATAAGAGTTAAGGATTGATTGATCTCGTGCGTTTCTACTTGTTCAGTCACAACGGTAACCGCTGAGCCTCCTCGCATCGCAGCGCAAACCGATGGAGAACTCAGTAATATAGAAAGCGTTAAAACAGATAACGATAACGTGGCTTTCATGCTCATGATATTGACTTCTAAACGAATAAACTTATGTCATTAAACTGCTTACAGTTTATCAGTAGATACGGTGTTTAACGTCAAGTAGTGTAAATTCAAGTAAAAAGCGCGCTTCTCTTCTGTTCAAAGGACAAACAAAACGCTGACTTTCTACCATCTTTGCCCAAAAAGACAGCATTCAACGTAAAAACGTAAGAAAAACGCTTTACAGCCTGAGCGAGTTTGCTATGATTCGCTCCGCACTTGGGAGATGAGTTGGGAAAACATCTTACTAAGTATAAAAATCCTCTGGAGGGGTTCCCGAGTGGCCAAAGGGAGCAGACTGTAAATCTGCCGGCACTGCCTTCGATGGTTCGAATCCGTCC
>NZ_JAWOUJ010000004.1:0-101526 GCF_033339315.1 Vibrio sp. 661
CTACAGTGAGTTTAAAAGCGAGGGAGTAATCGCGCTGAGTTCTTTTAGTTGTTGATTTCATAACACTCTCCAATTTTGGGGGTGGAAAGTGTCAACCTTATTTAGGACGGCACAGTTACATGACTTGTACGAAAGCCTGCAAATGGTCTCCGCATGCTTACTCAGTAAGGCAATTACGATTGGCGATGAAAAATGGGAACTGGATGTACTAACTGCTTATCACAAGTTATCCCGAGTAAAACCTGGCGAAAGCTTTTGTTGGAGGGAATGGGAAGAGCGCCAAAATCAGTTTCTTACTGCACTGTTTGAAGGTGCTGGCTCTGTCAATATGTTTGGTTTTTTCTGCGATCTACTCACGCAAATTAAACGCTACCAATACTTCGCGATGCAGATTTTAGGCACAGGGAACCCTGGGCACTGTAATCTCGATGAGCAAGAAATACTGATGAAGGCATCACTAGACAAAAAGAGTCAGGATGCTTTAGGTTATCTAGAGCGTTATTTGAGACAGTCAATACAGTGTATCGAAGCCGCCATCGATAACCAATGTCGCATACTGGCTAGCGAATAACGCTGAGACTGAAAAAGCGGGGGTCTATCCCCGTTTTTTCGTTTTTGTAAAAGCACTAAGCAATATCATCATAACTATGACATAGCGATACGCAGTTACGCCCTGCACTTTTTGACTCATACAAAGCAATATCAGCACATTTATACGTTCTTGTACGATCAGAGGTTAAATCACTATACCCAGCACTTACAGTAATGCCTCTATCACTACGCATTTGAACCGCGACACGTAGCCTGTTCAATACAATTTCAGCCTCTTCTAGTGTTGTATGCGGCATAATCACTGCAAATTCCTCACCACCGACACGAGATACAAAATCTGTGCTGCGGACTTCTTCTAGGAGGGTTTCTGCGACACTACAAATCACCTTGTCTCCTTCGTCGTGGCCAAGCTCGTCATTAATACGCTTAAAATGGTCAATATCAAACAACGCCAAACAAGCAGGAGGGCTATCAGGATAGCGTTCAATAATCCCCGCATATTGCGCCAATTGCTCTTCAAATTTTCGGCGGTTCCACAACCCCGTCAAGCCATCTTTTTCGCTTAGGTTTCGTAATTTTTCTTCTAACTCTTTTTGCCCAGAGATATCCACCAGCGACGTAATGTAATAACTCACTTTACCTGATTTGGTTAAATTCGCCTGAATACGCATTATTGCGGTAAAGACTTGATTAAACTTAGTTCGACAACGAATCTCCCCTTCCCATACGTGTTCACTCTTCAATGCTTTCCAGATACTCAGGTTTGCTTCGAGATCTTCAGGTAAGAGAATTAAATGATGTGCACTCCAACCTTGGGCATGCTTGGTTGAGTAACCCATCATATTTTCAAACTCTTGATTAACCATGATGATTCTATGTGAAGCATCCGAGATCATCACCGCAGTCATACCATCAAGAGCAGCTCGAGCCAACTTCGATTCCATACTATGACGCCGATAATGCAGAGCAAGGGCTGCCGTCGGCAAAGTGAAGCCGAGCACCAAACTTAAAACAAAAAACGCTTCTTGGATTAAGTCATCAATATCCCTCTGAGCTCGGGATAATAACTGCTCATTGGTAAGATCAATAACCAGATGAAGAGGTTCGCTAGAAACAAACTGGATGGTGCGATACGCGACCAAATTCGAACCATTGTAAGCATAGCCCGAATCTTTTGAATTTAAACTACGCCAAATGTTTGGGTACATCCGGCCAAAATTAAATTGAGAGCGAGCGGGAATTATATGGCCATACAAACGAGCTGATTTAGGGCTATCAATGTAAAATCCGTCACTCTTAATCAGCTCAATATGGAAATCAAGCACTGACGAATAGTTGAGTCGAGAGGATAAATAGTCAATATCAACATTAAGCACAAGATACCCTTCGCGCTTTCCGTTAAGCGAAATAGGCATCAAAATACGCAGTGACGGGCTATAGGGATAGACTAACTCGCCATACTCTCGTTCTAAACCTATCCCCCACGAAGCGATTTCGCCATCGTCTAAGTTCTTAGCGAATTGAAAGTAATCTCGCTCTGACTTATTTTGCAATTTGATCGCGGGCAACGCAGCGCCTGTTTCAATCTCATAATTAATCCTCACTTTTTCTCGACCAGAAACATCAAGAAAGCGAATTTGCTTATACAACTTTTGATTGATTGCGACCGAGATCCACATGTCTTCTAAGATGGAACGGTTCACCCGGTTAGGTTGGCGCAGATATTCATACAGACTTTGGCTGTGACCAAGTAGGTCACTGATCGTTTCGATTTGATCCTGAATATTGCTGTATTCACGGCCAGTATAGGCCAATTGATGTAACGCTTCTTGAGCGGTGTTCTCAACATTGTTTTCTAACAACGTCAGATATTTCTGATAGTAGTAAGCGGCAGTGAGTGCACTAAAAAATAGTGCTGTCGCCAATAAGGTGCCGACTCGCTTAGGTACTTTCACACGTCTAATGCCTATCATGCTTACTAAAACGACAATTATATCATTAATTGTTATTTTCTAAACAAAAAAGCCACTTAGATTAAGTGGCTTTTCTATATGCAATCAGAGAGTTAAGGTTTGAGGGCTCGCTCTCCTCGCGCAATGCCAACGACACCACTACGAGCAACTTCGACAACTTCGGTCACTTCGGATATCGCTTGAATGAAGGCATCTAGCTTTTCACTCGTACCCGCAAGTTGTACGGTGTATTGGGAAGCCGTGACATCCACGATCTGGCCACGGAAGATGTCTGCCGTCCGCTTCACTTCTGCTCGCGCAAAACCACTGGCTTTCACTTTCACCATCATCAGTTCACGCTCAATGTGCTCATACTCGGTGACTTCTTGTACTTTCAGCACATCGATCAGTTTGTGTAACTGCTTCTGAATTTGTTCCAACTGCATCTCATCAGATGTCGTGGTAATGTTCATTCGCGACAGGGTTTCATCATCAGTCGGTGATACCGTCAAAGATTCAATGTTATAACCACGTTGAGAGAACAAACCAACAACACGAGACAACGCACCCGGTTGGTTTTCCAATAGCAATGAAATAATGTGTCTCATATTAAGTTCTCTCCGTTTTGCTTAGCCACATTTTATCCATACCCTCACCTTTGATTTGCATCGGGTATACGTGTTCGGTTTCGTCTACGTTGATGTCCACAAACACCAGACGATCTTTCATATCCAACGCTTTTTGTAGCCCTTCTTCGAGCTGATCAGGCGTTTCGATACGAATACCGACGTGACCATAAGCTTCTGCAATCGCTGCAAAGTCAGGAACAGAACTCATGTAAGAATTAGAGTGACGGCCTTGATAAATAATGTCTTGCCACTGTTTTACCATGCCTAAGAATCGGTTGTTCAGGTTGATGATCTTCACTGGAATGTCGTATTGCATGGCTGTCGACAATTCTTGAATATTCATCTGAATACTGCCGTCACCAGTCACAACCACGACCTCTTCTTGTGGCATGGCAAACTTCACGCCCATGCCAGCCGGAAGACCAAATCCCATGGTGCCAAGACCACCAGAGTTTATCCAACGGCGCGGCTTATTGAATGGGTAGTACAGCGCCGCAAACATCTGATGCTGGCCCACATCAGACGCTACATATGCGTCGCCATTAGTTAGCTTGTGCAGCGTTTCAATTACTTGCTGTGGCTTGATTCGTTCTGGAGACGTTTCATAAGACAAG
The DNA here is from genome assembly GCF_033339315.1 of Vibrio sp. 661. Taxonomy (NCBI): domain Bacteria; kingdom Pseudomonadati; phylum Pseudomonadota; class Gammaproteobacteria; order Vibrionales; family Vibrionaceae; genus Vibrio; species Vibrio sp. 661. The sequence goes on from NZ_JAWOUJ010000004.1 coordinate 3,748, forward strand.
CAGTTGCGGTCACGCCATACTTGAATGTCATCCCACCATGCAGTGATAGCATCTTGATCATTTCCACTACCTTGCTCTGCAAGCAGCCCGAGCATGGTTGTCAACACTTTTTCCGCAGAACCTACGATCGGCAAATCCACTTTCACGTTTTTCGAGATCGATGACGGATCGATATCAATATGCATCACTTTTGCGTTTGGGCAGTACTTTTCAAGGTTGTTGGTTGTACGGTCATCAAAACGCACACCGATACCAAAAATAAGATCCGCTTCATGCATTGCCATATTAGCTTCGTAAGTGCCGTGCATACCCAACATTCCCAGTGAGTTTTTATGTGTACCCGGGAATGCCCCCAAGCCCATCAAAGTACTCACAACGGGTAGGTTCAGTTTGTCGGAAAGCTCTAAAATATGTTCATGAGCGCCAGAAATCACTGCACCACCACCGATATAAAGCACTGGTTTTTTCGCTTCTAATAGCGATTTAAGCGCTTTTTTAATCTGGCCTTTATGGCCCGAAGTTGTCGGCTTGTAAGAACGCATTGAAAGCGTTTCTGGATATTGATAAGGCAGTTTGATTTGCGGGTTCATCACATCTTTTGGCAAATCAATCACAACTGGACCAGGTCGACCCGTAGTCGCAATATAAAACGCTTTTTTGATTGTTTCAGGAATATCTTCCGCTTTTTTTACTAAAAAGCTGTGTTTGACCACTGGGCGGGAGACACCGACGATGTCACACTCTTGGAAAGCATCATTACCAATTAGGCTATTCGGTACGTTACCCGAGATAACGATCATTGGGATAGAGTCCATATATGCTGTTGCAATACCCGTAATGGTATTGGTCGCGCCCGGCCCCGAGCACACAAGTACGACACCCGGTTTACCGGTAGCTCGAGCGTAACCATCTGCCATATGAGTGGCGGCTTGCTCATGCCTTACAAGTACGTGTTTGATTTGATCGGTTTTGGCATGCAGTGCATCGTAGATATCCAAAACAGAGCCACCTGGGTAGCCAAAGATCTGCTCTACGTGCTCTTCTATCAGAGATTGAACCACCATCTCTGCGCCTGACAACATTGCTGTCATAATTGCTCTCCTTAGCCAGTTTCCTCACCGTAAGGTCAACGGATTGGTCTGGTTTTACATAGTCTAGGTCTTATTCGTAGCCTAATCGAAATACTTCCACGTTTTCGGCTATGTCTTGCGTTCGTCATAACATCCCGCAAGGTTACCCAACAAATGTAACGTTTTATTATCAAAGGGTCTAATGAGAGATTGGTCTACTTTTTAAACAAGATACTAGTAATTAGAATGTTAGTAGGAATAGCAGCCACACATCTCCTATTTCACAGTACAACCTAAAAAATTAACGCTTAAAAAAAGAACATTATTTCATAAGCTTTTAGCTACAGGGTGCTAAATAGCGTTATTTGACGAGCAGAACAGAAAAAATCAATACAAACAAAAATCCCCAGCAATGCGCGATCACATCACTGGGGATTTTTTCATCAATATAAAATCTAAGTCAGCTTAAGTTACTTTTTATCCGACTTTTCCTTATACATTTCTTCAATTTCATCTTGGTATTTGTCATTGATGACTTTACGACGAAGTTTTTGAGTTGGCGTTAACTCACCATCATCCATAGAGAAAGCTCTTGGTAACAGTTTAAACTTCTTCACTTGTTCAAACTTTGCCAACTCTTTTTGAAGATCGTTCACACGCTTCTCAAGCATTTCGACCACCTGGTGGTGCTTAATCAACTCAACGCGATCGTGATATTTGATATTCAGCTCTTTCGCGTACTCTTCTAGCGAGTCATAACAAGGCACGATAAGCGCAGAAACAAACTTACGAGTATCCGCAATGACTGCGATTTGCTCGATAAAGTGGTCTTTACCAATCGCACCTTCAATCATTTGTGGAGCGATGTATTTACCACCTGAAGTTTTCATCAACTCTTTGATACGATCGGTGATGAACAAATTGCCATTTTCATCAATGTAACCAGCGTCGCCCGTTTTTAGGAAACCGTGCTCATCAAAGGTCTTTTCCGTCTCTTCTGGCATTTTGTAATAGCCACGCATCACCATTGGACCACGAACCAGAATCTCGTTGTTTTCGCCGATCTTAACCTGTGCGCCAGGCATCGACATACCAATAGAGTCGGGGTTAAAACATTTATCATCCCAACACGATACTGTCGCAGTGGTTTCAGTCATGCCGTAGCCCAACTTAACGTTGATACCAATCGCATGGAAGAATCGACCGATGGTTTCATCCAACTTTGCACCGCCACAAGGCATAAAGTTGATTTGCCCGCCAAGTAGCGCACGCAGTTTGCTCAGAACCAACTTATCCGCCAAAGCGTATGACTTACGCAGCAAGAGCGATGGCTGACGTTTTTCTTGATGACAAGCGGCCATTTTTGCGCCCATGTTGACTGCCCAAGTAAACATGATCTTACGGTGAATCGGCGCGCGAGACACTTTCTCGTGAATCGCAGAGAAGATCTTCTCATAGAAACGCGGTACGGCACACATCACGGTAGGTCGCACCTGGCTCAGTGCATCACGTACTTGCATGGTGTCTTGCAAATAGCAGTTGGTCGCCCCTTTGTACAATACATAAAAGGTCCAAGCGCGCTCAAATACGTGTGACAACGGAAGGAAACATAATGACACGTCACTTTGAGAAAGGCTCAAGCGCTGATCGTGCCCTTCCAATTGCGCCGCAATGTTTGCGTAGTCCAACATAACGCCTTTTGGCTGGCCTGTTGTACCCGAGGTGTAGATCAGCGTGAGTAGATCATCTTCTTTTGCCTGATCTAAACGCGCGTCCAATTCAACTTGATATATAGCGTCGCCTTTGGCAACAAATGCTTGCCAAGAGATAACGAAATCATGATCGCCAAGTTCTATATCATCAGACATCGCAACAATGAGCTCTAACTGTTCGCACTGGTCGAAAATGCTCACTGCTGCATCAAATTGAGGCTGTTCACCAACAAACAGAACTTTTACGTCTGCATTGTTAATGATGTACGCCGACTGGGCGGCAGTATTGGTTGGGTAAATAGGTACTGTCACGCTGCGTAATTGCAGAGCTGCGATATCAGCGATCGTCCATTGCGGCATGTTGTTCGAGAAAATGCCGATCTTATCTTGGACTCCTAATCCCTGAGCCAAAAGTGCAAGTGATAAAGCATCAACTTGCTGACCAAATTGCGTCCACGTAATACCTTGCCACTCCTCACCCACTTTATGCTTGAGTGCAACGCGTGTACCACCGTTCGCAATTTGTTCACGAATACGTTTAACGATATGAAAATCTAACTTGGCCATTCTTTTACTTACCTTTTGGCTTACAGGCGTAAGCTAATTGAGCGAACAAGTGTACTCACGGCTTGCTAAAACGCAACTGACCAGTATCAAACTTATCACTAATAAGAGACAACTATCACTTATACGTCGCGAACGTACCTCAAATTGCTGAATGATTACTCTATTTAACTTACTGTTTCGATTGTTGATTACGAAAACAAAAAGCCCCGAGAGACAAAAATCGCTCGGGGACCAATGAATTGTAAAAATTGATGATTACCAATATGGTCTAATCGAGAAGACCAAACGTCATCTTATTTTGCGGCAACGACTTCACCACAAGTGATCATCAGTTGATCGCGTAGCCAAATGTGGCCTTTATCTTTTTCACTTGATTCATGCCAGCTTAAGAAGCCGCTGATTTCTTTGTTTGCAAATGGGAAATCAAGAATTTGCAGTTGATCGCTGTTTACCGCATTTTCCGCCATCCAACGTGGTGCAATAGTCACAAGCTCAGATTGACCCACCACGTATAGTAGGTTGCTTAAACTAGAACCTTCATACGCCGCTTGGCAATCCAGTTCACGGTACGCTTGCTCTGAGAAACTACGTTGGCCATGCACTTTCGATAACTTCGCATGCTTTTCGTTAAGCAGTTGCTCAGCCGTCACACCACCTTGAATGCGTGGGTGGGTTTTTGATGCGATAACCACTAATTCATCTTTGAAGATTTCAGTACTTGAGAAACCTTGCTCATCAAAACGAGCGTAGTCGATCACGAAATCAATTTCTTGGTAGCGCATACGCTCAGACAACAAACGGTCAAATTCTGCATCTAGGTGAAGCTGAACGTTTGGTGCTTGTTGATTCACTTTTGCCATGATCTTCGGAGCAAAACGCATGTCACAAGGGCTGCAAATCGCAAGCTTGAATAAGCGAGTCGAGGATTCTGGTTGGAATACAGAGCTAGGAAGTTCATTGCGAATCAGCTGTAGTGCTTGGCGAATAGGGCCAAACAGTTGACGAGCTCGTTGCGTAGGCTGAATACCACGGCCTTGGCGCATGAATAGCTCGTCGTTAAACATCACTTTTAAGCGTGCCACGGCGTTACTTACTGCCGGTTGAGACATGCCTAGGTTATGTGCTGCACGAGTAATATTTTGCTCTTGCATTACAGCATCAAATACAGTCAGTAGGTTTAAATCTACACCACGCAAAGTGCTTTCCATACGGTAGCTAGCAATTGCGCTCATCGCGTCTTTCTTCTCTAACATTGAGTGCGCCTCTTTTGTAATCGTCAACTTTGTTCATTAAATTCATAACGAATAGAATCCCATCTCGCACAAAAGACGGCGGCTGGATTCGAATCATTTTACGAATAGATAACCTAACTTTTTATTATATTTATCGTCCGGATACTTCCGGCTCGAACTGTACTATCAACTAATCGATTGCGGTTTCGCAACTAGATTGATATTTAATCAGTAAATTTTAGCCAATTAGGTATTTATTCGTTAAATAACAAAAGCTTGATAAAAACATAAAAAACTATAAAACACGTAAAAATGCATTCTTTGAGGACGTATTTAGCAAATTGATAGGACAGGCGGTCAACACAAGCATGCATTTAGCTCAGTTATTAGTTGAAATAAGAACAACAGATGACAGCTATATCTCTGATTGAATTTTGCACTTATCAGTCAAATTATCAGCAAATACACACTGAATAGAAATTAGAGAGGAAGAATAAAAATGCAGCCTTCCAAACAGAAAGGCTGCAACAAAATCGTGTCAAAAATGGAAGGAACAATGTACTTAGAACAACGTACTTAAATGTTCGACACGTAACTTGGAAAATCAACCTGCTCCCACAGTTGTCTGGATAACTCTGCTTTTGAATCCCATGCACCTTGCAGTACCCAATGAACAATAGCCTGAGCAACATCTGGGTATTTCACACTTTCGGCTTGTTGCTCCTTTAGCCACTGGCGTACTGCGGAAATGTCTAAGCTCTCCATCGACATCGCAAGCCCTAAATCTTCTAAGGTCGCAACATTGCTCTGCTGCTCGAATTGACCCGCGAGTGGCTTTAGTAACAATTTTTTCCCCAAAGACAAGGCTTCTGAAGGAAGCTCAAACCCACCATTAGCAATGACACCACTACAGCGATGCAAATGATGCTGGAAGTTGCTGTGGCATAAAGGGCGCAGTTCTATGTTTTCTACCAGCTCACATTCGATCACATCCGGGTGATAACAGATAAACGCTTGTTGATTAAAGTGGAACAATAAGTCTGAGATATCTTCAATCGATTCGAACGGTAGATACACCAACACGAAGTCGTCGTTTTCTGCTTGGCTATCGACGGTATGCACTATCGGTGGTAACAAAGGTTGATCAAAATGATGCCAATGCAAACCAAGGTGATGTTGAGAAGGCGCAAAGTATTCAATGACGGATTTATCTAACCAACTTGCTCCCTTTAGTGGCACCGGATAACGGAAAGCATTTTGGTGGCTGATACCAATAGAAGGCTTATTTTGTTGTCTCGCTGCCCACGCAGTCACAGGTTCGAAATCATTAATGATAAGATCGTAGGACGACAGATCGAGTTGCTTAACTTCTTTGAAAAACTGCACCAAATTGTTATTCAATGCTGTTTTCGCGTAGTTTACAGAGCCTTTTTCGGTAATAAAGGTGAAGCCTCGGCGAGTCTGGTAATCGCCAAATGCTTCCATTGAAAAGTATTTTTCCGGCGCTCGCCCAGAAAACAAAAAGTCGACCTCAACATCGTGCTCTTTAAACGCATGACTCATCGCCCTTGCGCGTGCAATATGTCCGTTTCCTGTCCCTTGAACACCGTACAAGATTTTCATCAATTAGCCTCCCAACATCGCAATCGCTAATCCACCACAAAGACTGCCAAGCAGTGCACCAATGATGACATCAGTAAAAAAGTGCACACCCAATAAGATTCGCGCGGTTCCGATTAAACTTGCCCAAAAGAATGCAGCAACGCCTAGGCTCGGATAGAAATGATCAATCAGCGTCGCCATGACAAACGCAGCGGCAGTGTGTCCTGAAGGAAGACTATAGCGATCAGAGGGAGTAATAAAAGCAGGAAGGAGTGCACTAAACTCTTCAGGGCGACGACGCTTAAAACTATTTTTCAGCGTCCAATAAATTGGTAGCTCGATAGCAAAAGCAAGTAAACCCGCCAGTAAAAACCAGACTCCTTGCTCCTTATCTAAATACCAAGCTAATAAACCCAACACCAAGTAAAGATGCCCGTCACCACTGTGGGAGACTCCTTTGCTGATATTGGCGACTTGTTGATTAAAACGGTGCTTAAGACAAACACTAGAGAGCGCTAAATCAAACTTAGCAATGGTTGCAATTGGCTGTGTAATTGTCTCTATGGTTCGCATGTGACCTTTCCTTACTTTGACAACGCCTTTGTGTGAAAAGTAGGAGGTTTAGGTGACAACAGCATGACGGGAGTTTGGACAATTAATGACAAAGGCCAAATTAAAGTGTGCCCAACAATTTATCTATTGGGCATAACCATAAAAATAGAACATTAAGAAGGGTTTGATAGTTGCGGTTGAGGGGTGTCTATATACCAGACTTTTCTCTTCTTGCGGCAGGCGCGCAAAGAGCCCGTCGTCATGTCGCCATCTTTTGTAAGCTCATAGCTCAGTGAGCGGCAAGTATAGTTTCCCGACAGTTCATGCTCTATACTCGTTTGCTCCGTTTTACTCGAGTTAGGCTCTAGTAAAGGGTTAGGCTGTGTAGATAAAATGTCACGATTTATCACATTGCTGCGCGCATAATCCTTATGGACATAACCTTTTATCACTCCTTTCTGTTCAACGAGAAACCAAGGTTGATCAACCACTTTTGCTAGCACATTAAAGACTTCCCCTTTCGATAATACGCCAAGCTTTTCCCCTTCAAGACTCGGTTTGGAGCGTAGGTTTAATGTGGTCTTAGAGCGGTAAGAGACATCCATAAACTCTACTGGGTTTGAGGTATCGACACCTTCAGTGGTTGGTCGGAAAACTTCCGCTTGCTGTTTCTCACTAGGCTGGACACGGATCTTCCACCAAGAATACGTTTCCGGATCTTTACCTTTAAACTTATTTCGGCTGTCAGACTCAAGGGCAACAAGCATCTGATTCAAGAACGATTCGCGTCCTTCATTACTCAAAAATCGATCCATTTGATCATTGATGACCACGACGCTCTGTGAGTGATCATTCATAACAACGGGGGAAGCCACTTCCACATAGGTCTGCGATTGAAACAGCTGACAACCCGACAAGCTGACCAGAGTAAATACTATGGCTGAACGTCCAAATTGTTTTGTTAACCTCATTCTTTCCCTAACCCTTATATTTCTTTTACCTAGTGCAACTGCACTACTATAAATGGTCATTCAAAACTTTTGCCAAACAATTCGGACCTTTGTGTGACAAGTCGCAATCCCGATGCTTGTTTTGGTAATGAAACGTCGCAAACTTGATGAGAACTTACTTCTTCTAGCACGTTTCTATCGCATCATGTCGTTTCACTTAGTGCATCATTTTTTTCAAGCAAACGAAAAGACTCATCCGATATGAATAAAAAATCGACTTTAGGGTTGACGCGCTTCATGGAGTGCGGTACTAATTTGTTAACTTAATTATGTGGAAAGCTTAACAACTATGTCAGCTCATTTTTCTATCCTGCTTAGCCTCCTCCTGATCGTGACCAGTTCGCGCGGGTAGGCTGTGGAAGAAAAATAACCACACCAATTTCTAAGAACCCGCATGAGAATGCGGGTTTTTTTATATCTAAATACTGGAAGTAAACGATTCACTTGCGCGAAAGTGCGGAAATCAGGAAGGAAGCAAACATGAACGATCAGGTCATTATATTCGACACCACATTGCGTGATGGCGAGCAAGCGTTGTCAGCAAGCTTGACGGTTAAAGAAAAACTGCAGATTGCCTATGCGCTGGAAAGACTCGGCGTTGATGTTATCGAAGCTGGCTTCCCAATCTCTTCACCAGGTGATTTCGAGTCTGTACAAACCATCGCAAAAAACATAAAAAACAGTCGAGTTTGTGCCCTTTCGCGTGCCGTTGCGAAAGACATTGATGCTGCCGCTGAAGCCTTAAAAGTGGCCGACCAATTCCGTATCCACACGTTTTTAGCCACTTCCACCATTCACGTAGAAGACAAACTACGCCGCAGCTACGACGATGTACTAGAAATGGCAGTCAACGCCGTTAAACATGCACGTAACTACACTGATGATGTCGAGTTTTCTTGTGAAGATGCTGGTCGTACTCCAATCGACAACCTATGTCGCATGGTAGAAGCCGCCATCAATGCAGGTGCGAGTACAATCAACATTCCAGATACCGTTGGCTACACCGTACCAAGTGAGTTTGGTGGGATTATTGAAACTCTATTTAACCGCGTTCCGAACATTGATAAAGCGATCATCTCCGTTCACTGTCACGACGATTTGGGGATGTCAGTTGCCAACTCTATTGCCGCCGTTCAAGCTGGCGCACGTCAGATAGAAGGCACGATCAATGGCATTGGAGAGCGAGCGGGTAACTGTTCACTTGAAGAGATCGCAATGATCATCAAGACTCGTCAAGAGTTTTTGGGCGTTCACACTGGCATTAAGCATGATGAAATTCACCGCACCAGTAAGTTGGTTAGCCAGCTATGCAATATGCCTATTCAAAGCAACAAAGCAATTGTGGGTGCAAATGCGTTTAGCCACTCTTCAGGCATCCACCAAGATGGCATGTTGAAGAATAAGAATACCTACGAAATCATGACCCCTGAGTCTATTGGCCTAAAAAACCAAGCTCTGAACCTAACCAGCCGCAGCGGTCGCGCTGCCGTGAAGAGCCATATGGATACCATGGGTTACAACGAAGACGAGTACAACCTAGACGCGCTGTATGCGGATTTCTTGAAACTTGCTGATCGCAAAGGCCAAGTGTTCGATTACGACCTAGAAGCCCTAATGCACTTCTCGAACTTGCGTGAAGAAGATGACTTCTACAAATTGAGCTACCTAAGCGTGCAGTCTGGCAGCGTAATGGCTACCACCAGCATCAAAATGCAATGCGGTGATGAAGAAATGTGTGAAGCAGCGGTCGGTAATGGCCCAGTTGATGCGCTATACCAATGTATCTACCGCGTGACAGGCTACGACATCGTTCTGGATAAATTCGACCTAACCGCGAAAGGTGAAGGTGAAGATGGTTTGGGTCAAGCAGACATCATTGCCAACTACAAAGGTCGCAAATACCACGGTACGGGTGTTTCCACCGACATCGTTGAGGCTTCCGGCCAAGCATTATTGCACGTTATTAACAGCATTCATCGTGCAGATAAAATCGAAGAAATGAAGCAGAAAAAGATTGCGACTGTGTAATAACAACCGGGCTACACGGCTCAGGAAAGAACACGCTCGTTGAAATAATTAAGCTCAAAATTAGAAAACTTAAAGGATTAACATGACAGACAAATCGTACAAAATTGCCGTCCTACCCGGTGACGGCATTGGCCCGGAAGTAATGGCGCAGGCACATAAAGTATTGGATGCAATCGAAAAGAAACATGGTATTGCGTTTGAGCGTGACGAGCATGATGTCGGTGGTATCGCGATCGACAATCACGGTTGTCCACTTCCGGAGAGCACAATAAAAGCATGTGAAGAGTCTGATGCAGTCTTATTCGGCTCGGTTGGCGGCCCTAAGTGGGAGCACTTACCACCAAATGACCAACCTGAACGCGGTGCCCTACTGCCACTACGCAAACACTTCCAACTGTTCTGTAACTTACGTCCAGCGCAAATTCACTCAGGTCTTGAAGCTTTCTCACCGCTACGTGCAGACATCTCGGGTCGCGGCTTTGACATCGTGGTAGTCCGTGAACTGACGGGTGGTATCTACTTCGGCCAACCGAAAGGTCGTGAAGGTGAAGGCGCAACAGAAAAAGCATTTGATACTGAGGTGTACCACCGCTTTGAGATCGAACGTATTGCAAAAATCGCTTTTGAGTCTGCTCGTCTACGTCGCAAGAAAGTGTGCTCTATCGACAAAGCGAACGTTCTACAAAGCTCTATCTTATGGCGTGAAGTAGTCGAAGAAATCGCAAAAGACTACCCAGATGTCGAGTTGTCACATATGTACATTGATAACGCGACTATGCAGCTTATCAAAGACCCTGCTCAGTTCGACGTAATGCTATGTTCAAACATCTTCGGCGACATCATTTCTGATGAGTGCGCGATGATCACTGGCTCTATGGGTATGTTGCCTTCAGCGAGCTTAAACGAAAGCAAATTCGGTCTGTACGAGCCAGCAGGCGGCAGTGCACCAGATATCGCAGGTAAGAACATCGCTAACCCAGTGGCACAAATCCTATCTGCTGCACTGATGTTGCGTTACAGCCTAGGTGAAGAAACGGCGGCACAAGACATCGAAACGGCCGTTTCAAAAGCACTATCCGCGGGTGAGCTAACAGGCGACCTTGCTGGTGACAACCCAGCTCTTTCGACGTCTGAGATGGGCGATAAGATCGCTGAGTACATCTTAAACTCTTAATACAGCACGATTTGATAATAATTATTTGCTCCTGATGAGCCGTTGTCGGGAGCTATACACGAGATAGCAAACAATGGGCAAAACACTATACGAAAAAGTCTACGACGCACACGTTGCCGTCGCAGCAGAAGGGGAAAACCCAATCTTGTACATCGACCGTCACTTGGTACACGAAGTGACGTCTCCGCAAGCATTTGACGGCTTGCGTGAAAAAGGTCGTAAAGTGCGCCAGGTCAGCAAAACTTTTGCCACCATGGACCACAACGTTTCGACAACCACCAAAGACATCAACGCATCCGGTGAGATGGCTCGTATCCAAATGGAAACGCTATCGAAAAACTGTGAAGAGTTTGGTGTTACGCTTTACGACATTAACCACAAATACCAAGGTATTGTGCACGTTATGGGCCCAGAGCTTGGTATTACCCTACCAGGCATGACCATTGTTTGTGGTGACTCGCACACTGCTACACACGGTGCGTTCGGCTCTCTCGCTTTTGGTATTGGTACATCAGAAGTTGAGCACGTATTAGCGACTCAAACGCTAAAACAAGCGCGCGCTAAAACGATGAAGATCGAAGTGAAAGGTAAAGTAGCGCCGGGCATCACAGCGAAAGATATCGTGCTAGCGATCATCGGTGAAACTACAGCAGCTGGCGGTACAGGCTACGTGGTTGAATTCTGTGGTGAAGCGATCACAGACCTTTCAATGGAAGGCCGCATGACCGTATGTAACATGGCAATTGAGCTAGGTGCGAAAGCCGGTTTGATTGCGCCAGATGAAACCACGTTCGAATACATCAAAGGCCGTAAATTCTCACCTCAAGGTGCCGACTTTGACGCAGCAGTAGAATACTGGAAGACATTAAAAACTGACGATGATGCTCAATTTGATGCGGTTGTGACGCTAAACGCTGCAGACATTAAACCACAAGTCACTTGGGGAACTAACCCAGGCCAAGTTATCGCGGTAGATCAACCGATCCCAGCACCAGAAAGCTTTGCCGATCCAGTAGAAAAAGCCTCTGCAGAAAAAGCGTTGGCTTACATGGGTCTAGAAGCAGGCAAGTCATTGTCTGATTACAACGTCGATAAAGTCTTCGTTGGTTCTTGTACTAACTCACGTATCGAAGACATGCGCGCAGCCGCTGAAGTAGCGAAAGGTCGCAAAGTCGCATCTCACGTTCAAGCGCTAATCGTTCCTGGTTCTGAGCAAGTAAAAGCGCAAGCGGAAGCAGAAGGCTTGGACGTTATCTTTAAAGAAGCGGGCTTTGAGTGGCGCCTACCAGGTTGCTCAATGTGTCTAGCAATGAACAACGACCGTTTGGGTCCTCATGAGCGCTGTGCATCCACATCCAACCGTAACTTTGAAGGCCGCCAAGGTCGTGATGGTCGTACCCACTTGGTTAGCCCTGCTATGGCAGCGGCAGCAGCAATTGCTGGTCACTTTGTTGATATTCGTGAGTTGGATTAGGTTAAGGAGAGAACAAATGTCAGGTTTTAAACAACATACAGGCTTAGTTGTTCCTCTAGATGCAGCGAACGTAGATACTGATGCCATCATTCCAAAGCAGTTCCTACAAAAGGTCTCTCGCTTAGGGTTTGGTAAGCACCTATTCCATGACTGGCGCTTCCTAGACGATGCTGGCGAACAGCCAAATCCAGAGTTCGTGATGAACGCACCTCGCTACCAAGGCGCGTCTATCTTGCTGGCTCGTGAAAACTTCGGCTGTGGCTCATCTCGTGAGCACGCACCGTGGGCACTAGCGGATTACGGCATCAAAGCGATGATCGCACCAAGCTTTGCCGATATTTTTTACGGCAACTCGATCAACAACCAAATGGTGCCAGTTCGTTTGACTGAACAAGAAGTGGATGAAATCTTCCAGTTTGTTGAGGCAAATGAAGGTGCAGAAGTCGAGGTCGACCTAGAAGCGAATGTCGTTCGAGCCAACGGCAAAGAATATGGTTTTGAAATCGATTCGTTCCGTCGTCATTGCTTGCTAAACGGTTTGGACAACATTGGCCTAACCCTTCAACACGAAGATAAGATTGCTGAGTACGAAGCGAATATTCCAAGCTTCTTGCGTTAAGACGCGTTAGTAAATACACAAATCAAGGGCTGGCAATTGTCGGCCCTTGATTTGTTTTGGGTGACTGATCTCATATCGCTTTGCTTACAGAATACCGAACGCCTCTGTTGAAATTCGTCATCCTGAACAGCGACGAAGGAGCGTGATTCAGGATCGACTACCAGAGCGCACTGTACAGATTCATACTGTCTTTACTCAAGAGTTTGTGGGTATTAGATTCCTGATATCGCTTATGCTCCTCGGAATGACAGCGAATAAAGGCCACTGATTACTGAAAGAAAACAAGCACTAAACTGGTCTACACTATCAACAATATCTCATTCAAAGGTATCTCTATGAAGCGTCTGTTATTGCTATTGTGTGCTCTGGTTTCATTCTCAACATTTGCCGCACCTAAATCCGACTTATGGCCGTATTGGAAACAATCGAATCAGGCTAATCAAAGTCAAATCTCTCATCAAGATTGGCAGCAATTGCTCGATGCTTATTTGGTTGAACAAGGTGAGAATACCTTGTTTCGTTACAGCCAAGTCACCTCAGCCGATAAAACTAAGCTGAAACAATACATCCAACGTTTGGCAAAACTCGACCCTCGACAATACAACCAAGCGGAGCAATACGCCTACTGGGTAAACCTTTACAACGCCATCACGGTAGATCTTATTTTGGATAACTATCCTGTCGAATCGATTACCAAACTTGGTGGGCTATTTAGCTTTGGCCCTTGGGGGGATGATGTGGTCGTGGTCAACGGGAAGGATCTGACTTTAAACGATATTGAACATCGCATTTTACGTCCAATTTGGAATGACCCGAGAACACATTACGCGGTTAACTGTGCCAGCTTGGGATGCCCTAATCTGCAGTCTCAAGCATTCACTGCTGACAACACGCAAGTTCTACTGGATAGTGCAGCTAAAACATTTATTAACAGCAGCAAAGGCGTATCTATCCAAGGTAACACGGCACAGCTGTCTTCTATTTATGATTGGTTTGCAACGGACTTTGGTGGAGAAAAACAAGTCTTCAACCACATCACAAAGTACGCACCGCAATACAAAAACTTCTCTGGTAAAGTGAAATACGAATACGATTGGGACTTGAATCAAGCCAACTAAACTGGGGGGATGTGAGGTCAATTAGCATTAGGGACATAATAGGCCAAAAGCTAAAGACACTGGCAACTCAAAGACTAAGACATGAAAAAAGGGCACTGAGTGCCCTTTTTAAATCCAAATGTTTGATAGAAAACGTCCGGCTACTTAAAGCCTTTAACCTTCTTAATAAGATCGTAAGCGTTTTGAATCTCTTGAGATTTCTCTTTCGCGACGTTCATCATCTCTGGTGGTAAACCTTTAGCCATCAATTTGTCCGGGTGATGCTCGTTCATCAGTTTACGATAAGCACGCTTAACGGTTTTACTGTCTGCATCTGAAGACACATCCAGAATTTTGTACGCGTCGGCCAACTGATCCGCTTGTGAAGCTTGTTGCCAGCTACCACCTGAAGATTGGCCTTGATGCTGACCATGAAAACCGCCCTGGCTTTGGAAACGAAATGCGGCTTCTTGCATTTGCAAACGACGCTCTAATTGCTCAGAAGAGAAACCCAAACCACGTGCAATTTTGTGTAGTACATTTCGTTCACTCGGGTGGATTGAGCCATCTGCAAAGGCCGCCGAGATTTGCAGCTCTAAGAAAAATTGCAACAAGTCAAAGCGACCAGCTGTCGAAATTTTCACACGAACAAGAACATCTTCTAACGGAAAGTCGCTGTCTTTACCTTCACGAAACGCGTCTTGCGCTGCGCGACGCTGTTCGCCATGCAAATTCATGCGGTCCATCATGGCTGAAGCCAGTTGGATTTCCTCTTTGGTGACTTGGCCTTTCGCTTTTGCCACATGTCCCATTACCGCAAACGCCGCTTTAAAAAACTCTTCTTGGCGTTGAGCTTGACTTGGCCCTTTTCCAAAGCCGCCAGTAGAGAACCCGGCTTGACTCAAGCGACGTGCTTTATCGAATTGATGGCCAATAAATAAGCCAAAGAGTAAACCTAGCGGCCCGCCAAGTAACAAGCCAAAAAAGGCACCCAGAATTTTGCCAAAAATATGCATTATGTGTTCTCTATCAATGAATTTTTATCGACGACGGCGGTCTTATAGTGCCGGATGCAACGATTTCCTTTATGATAATGGAATTAGTTTTATTTCGGCTAGGCCATTTCGCCTGCTTATCTTTGCAGCTATTTTGTCGTCATTATGCCACAGTGAATCAATACGCTGGGATAAATGCGACTATAGTTGATTCATTTGGCTATTACGCTAGGGTACAACAAGCCCTATAGCCATCGAGTAGTAGTGACACAGGAAAGTTCAATTCAATGCAACATTTCTCCCGCACATTTTTAGCGGCCTCTATCAGCACCGCCTTGTTTGTACCCACCACTCAAGCTGAAGCGAATATCCATGATAGTGTGCAGGAAATGCCCGCCACAGATCAATGTTTGGTCGATACAAGTGGCGAGGAGGACGCTCTTAATACCCCAGTAGTGGTAGAAGCTGACACCCTGCAAGCCATCAATGGTGACAAAGCTCAGTACTCAGGTAATGTACAAGTCACCCAAGGCCAGAAGAAAATTACCGCAGATAGCGTAACGCTGCACCAACAAGACAACGTCGTGGTTGCCGAAGGCAACGTGACTTTCAATGACGGCCAAGTCAAAGCTCGATCTGATCGTGTTACTAACGACATTAATCAAGATACGTTTTCACTTGAGAACACCGATTATCAGTTCCTTTGCCAACAAGGCCGAGGCACTGCAGCCTATATCGCCCGCACAGGTCAGTCGGTTTATGAACTCGAAGACGGCTCTATCACATCGTGCCCTCAAGGCGATAATTCATGGCGATTGGTTGCGTCAGGCATCGATGTTGACCAAGATGAAGAGACAGCGACGCTGCACCACCCTCGATTTGAAGTGTTAGATGTGCCTGTTTTCTATGTGCCGTATCTAACCATGCCAATTGGAGATACGCGTAAAACGGGTTTCCTCTTCCCTTCTTTATCGTACGGTTCTAGTGATGGTATGGAAGTCGAGGTGCCATTCTATTGGAACATCGCGCCTCAATATGACATGACACTCACCACGCTCTATATGCAGCAACGTGGTACAAAACTCGATACTGATTTCCGCTACCTAACAGATGGTTGGGGAAATGGGGAAATCAAAGGCGAATACCTCAATAGTGATCGCAAATATCAGGACGAGTCTCGTTGGGGCTACCAAGTTAAACACGACGGTATCATCAATAAACAGTGGATAGTCAAAGTTGATTACTCAAAAGTGAGTGATATTGATTACTTCCTCGATCTCGACTCCGATATTGGTAACCGTGAAGATGGTCAACTGGTTCAAGAAGGACAAGTACAATATCGTTCTGACTTCTGGGATGCCTCGTTAACCGTTCGTGACTTCCAAATCTTATTGAAAGAAGAGAACCGCCCTTATCGCCTGCTTCCTCAGTTAGACTTGAACTACTACACGCCGTTGTGGGGAGACTACCTTAACTTTGACGTGAAGAGCCAAGTCAGCCGCTTCGATACCAGCGATGCTGCGCGACCAAATGCGACCCGTGTTCACATTGAACCAGGGCTTACATTACCACTCTCAAACTCATGGGCAACGTGGACAACAGAAGCGCGTGTGCTCTCTACGTATTACTCTCAAGACTTAACGGGTTTGACAGATGTAAACTTGCAAAACCAGTTGGATGATGAAGTTTCTCGTGTTATTCCTGAGTTCCGTACGCATGCGCAACTTTACTTAGAGCGAGATACAAGCTGGATCAAGGGCTACACCCAAACACTGGAGCCTCAGCTGCAGTACTTGTACGTACCTGAAGAAGATCAGACCAACATCTACAACTACGATACCACCTTGCTACAAACCGACTACTACGGGCTATTCCGCAGTCGTAAGTACAGTGGCATTGATAAAATCGCCTCGGCGAACCAGTTAAGCTACGGTGCGAGTACTCGCTTCTTTGATGATGACTATAAAGAGCGTCTTAACGTTTCATTTGGTCAGATTTACTACTTCGATAAAAAGACCAAACTGAGCAACAGCCCAAATCTTCCGGATGAGACAACCAATTACTCATCATGGGCGATTGAAGCTGATTTCAACTACAACGATTACTTGTTCTATCACGGTGGAATTCAATACGATATTGATTTGAGCTCCATGCAGTTGGCAAACAGTACCTTGGAATACCAATTCAACGGCGGCTTTATTCAGGGTAACTATCGCTACGTTACGCGTGAATACATCGAAGATACGATCATTCTCGAAAACCTAGACACAATTACTCGTAAAGGTATTTCTCAAGCAGGTATTGTAGCGGCCTACGAGTTCAACCCGAACTGGTCTGCGAGTGGTCAATACTACTACGACCTCAATGAAAATGCGGACCTAGAATGGTTAGCGAGCCTACGTTACCAATCTGACTGTTGGTACATTGGCGTCACTTACTCAAACCAATTGCTTGGTTGGGAAGACCAAGCTATCGGCAGCACCGGGGCATCACCTGAATACGAAAATAACTTCAGCGTTAACTTCGGTATTCAAGGCTTTGCGACCAACCAGCGTGAAGACACTGCTGTCAAAGAGCTGGATGGTTCTGACAACGCGATTAAGTACGGCCGCCCATTCTATCTGAACAATTAATCAAAATAGGCGTCTTAAATGAATAAGACGCCTATTCAAAAATACTGACGGAATTTTAAATGAAAATTTGGAAATCAATCTTATTCACGACCCTACTCTCTTGCGGAGCGGTTGCAGCACCAGTAGAGATCGATAAGGTTGCGGTCATCGTGAACGACGGTGTAGTTCTACAAAGCGACATCGAAACAGCGATGAAAACGCTGCAAGCCAACGCTCGTCAAAGTGGAAAGAGCTTACCTTCTACCAGCGTATTAAAAGAACAAGTTGTTGAAAAACTTATCATTGACACGTTGCAAGGCCAAGAAGCTGACCGTATTGGTGTACGTATTGACGACAACCGTTTAAACCAAGCGATTGCAGAGATCGCACGTAATAATGAGCAATCGGTAGAACAACTCGCTGCTTCTGTAGAAAGTGAAGGTTTAAGTTACCCAGAATTCCGCGAACAAATTCGTAAGGAAATCGCCGCATCAGAAGCTCGCAATGCACTGGTTCGTCGCCGTATTAATATCCTTCCAGCAGAGGTCGATAGCCTTGCTGAGCAACTATCACAAGAAACCAATGCGACTGTTCAATACAAAATTGGACACATTCAACTGCGCTTCTCTGACGATAAAGAAAAATCTGCTGTAGAAGCAGAAGCTAAAGCGCTCGCGAAAAAGCTAAACGAAGGTGCAGACTTTACGGAGATGGCCTACACCTACTCTAAAGGTCCTAAAGCTTTACAAGGTGGTGACTGGGGCTGGATGCGTAAAGAAGAGATGCCGACCATCTTTGCTGATCAGATCAAGATGCAAAACAAAGGCAGCATTATTGGTCCATTCCGTAGTGGCGTTGGTTTCCACATCCTAAAAATAGAGGATGTCAAAGGCCTAGAAACGGTTGCGGTAACGGAAGTAAATGCGCGTCATATTTTGATTAAACCAACCGTGATTCTGAGCGACGAAGGGGCGAAGAAGCAACTGAATGAATTTGTACGCCGCATCAAAGCCGGTGAAGCAACGTTCGCTCAATTGGCAACACAATACAGTCAAGATCCTGGCTCGGCAGCACAAGACGGTGAACTAGGTTATCAAACACCAGATCTTTACGTGCCAGAATTCAAGCACCAAGTAGAAACTCTGCCAGTTGGCTCAATCAGCGAACCGTTCAAAACCGTTCACGGCTGGCATATCGTTGAAGTGTTGGATCGTCGCCAAGTTGACCGTACTGACTCAGCGATGAAGAATAAAGCTTACCGCATTCTATTTAACCGTAAATTTAATGAAGAAGCGGGCGCATGGATGCAAGAGCTACGCGCAAGTGCGTTTGTTGAAATCGTGGATGACAACAATGACAACTAATACAATTCGTAGAATTGTCGTAACCGCAGGGGAACCTGCGGGTATCGGCCCAGACTTAGTGCTTGCCCTATCGAAAGAAGATTGGGCGCACCAAATTGTCGTCTGTGCCGATAAGAATATGCTGATGGAGCGAGCCAAGCAGCTTGGCATCGAAGTCCAACTGTCTGATTACAATCCAGAAGAAGCACCTAAAGCACAAAAAGCGGGCACGCTTATCGTTGACCATATCCAAATATCGGAACCTGCGGTCGCAGGTGAGCTCAATGAAGCGAATGGCCACTATGTACTAAAAACGCTAGAAAGAGCGGCTTTAGGCTGTATGAATGATGAATTTGATGCTATTGTCACCGGCCCTGTTCATAAGGGGGTGATTAATCGCGCAGGTGTTGCATTCAGTGGTCATACTGAATTTTTCGCCGAGAAGTCACAAACGCCGCTAGTTGTAATGATGCTAGCAACGGAAGGACTACGCGTGGCGCTGGTTACAACACATATTCCTTTAGCTTATGTGTCCAAAGCTGTCACCGAAGAGCGATTAGAAAAAATCATCGATATTCTTCATAAAGACCTTGTAGAAAAGTTTGCTATCGCACAACCAAACATCTACGTTTGCGGGCTTAACCCTCATGCTGGCGAAGATGGCTGCTTAGGTCGTGAAGAGATCGAAACCATCACTCCGACACTGGAAAAAATTCGACAAGAAAAAGGTATCAACCTGATCGGCCCTCTGCCGGCTGATACCATTTTCAATGAAAAATATTTAAATGATGCTGATGCTGTTTTAGGCATGTACCATGATCAAGTATTGCCAGTATTAAAATACAAAGGCTTTGGTCGTTCAGTAAACATTACTCTTGGTCTACCTTTTATTAGAACATCGGTGGACCACGGTACTGCATTAGATCTGGCAGGGACAGGTCAAGCGGATACAGGGAGTTTCCGAACAGCGCTCACGCATGCGATAGATTTGGTAGAGAAGAAACAATGAGAAATGATGTCCATTTAGGACACAAAGCGCGTAAACGTTTTGGTCAAAACTTCCTGAACGATCCATACATTATTGATGGGATCGTATCAGCGATTAACCCAAAACCAGGTCAAAACCTGGTTGAAATCGGTCCTGGTCTTGGTGCAATCACTGAGCCGGTAGGTCGTGAAGTAGATAAGTTCACAGTTATCGAATTAGACCGCGATCTGGCGGAACGCCTACGTACTCACCCTGAACTGGCAGATAAGTTGACCATCCATGAGGGTGACGCTATGCGTTTTGACTTCACTCAACTAGTGAAGCCAAACAACAAGCTGCGCATTTTTGGTAACTTGCCATACAACATCTCTACACCATTGATGTTCCACCTTTTTGAGTTCCATAAAGACATTCAAGACATGCACTTTATGCTGCAAAAAGAAGTGGTAAACCGCTTAGCCGCCGGCCCTGGCAGCAAAGCTTACGGCCGTTTAACGGTAATGGCTCAGTACTACTGTAAAGTGGTACCGGTACTGGAAGTACCGCCAACGGCATTCGTTCCACCACCGAAAGTGGATTCTGCCGTTGTTCGTTTAGTGCCTTACGAAGAGCTGCCATGCCCGGCAAAAGATCTGCGTTTGCTCGATCGCGTTTGTCGTGAAGGCTTTAACCAACGTCGTAAAACCGTTCGTAACTGCTACAAATCGTTGTTAAGCACAGAAGTACTAGAAGAGCTAGGTGTTAATCCAAGCATGCGTCCAGAGAACCTGACGCTAGAACAATTCGTCGCAATGGCGAACTGGCTTGCGGATAACCCGCAGCACTAAGAACTCAAACAATGAGCCAAACCCTTGTAGGTTTGGCTTATTATTATT
The DNA here is from genome assembly GCF_033339315.1 of Vibrio sp. 661. Lineage (NCBI taxonomy): Bacteria > Pseudomonadati > Pseudomonadota > Gammaproteobacteria > Vibrionales > Vibrionaceae > Vibrio > Vibrio sp. 661. The sequence goes on from NZ_JAWOUJ010000004.1 coordinate 24,698, forward strand.
GGGATATTACGTTTCTGAGGAGTGCACATGGACGTCATTCAACCTTGCATCAAAATTCAAGTTCACACCAAATACATCGAAGAACAGTCCAACCCAGAGCTACAACGCTACGTTTTCGCTTATATCATCACCATCAAAAACCTTAGCCAGCAAACCGTACAGTTAGTGAGCCGCCGCTGGCTAATCACAGACTCGAACGGCAAGCAAATGACGGTTGAAGGTGACGGAGTTGTAGGCCAGCAGCCCTTTATTCCAAGCAATGATGAATACACGTACAGTAGCGGAACCGCGTTAGAAACCCCTGTCGGCGTTATGCAAGGACACTACAAAATGCTGGATGAGAAAGGGCAAGAGTTCATCACCGAAATCGAACCATTTCGCTTGGCTGTTCCAAATGTTTTAAATTAGTAAATTGGAGATTCAGTGGCTACCTATATTGTTGGTGACATCCAAGGCTGTTTTGATGAATTGCAGCGACTACTAGAAAAAGTATCTTTCTCTGCGAAAAAAGACCAACTTTGGCTTGCTGGTGATTTGGTCGCCAGAGGGCCTAAATCACTAGAAACGTTACGCTTTGTGAAGTCACTTGGCGCAAACGCAATCGTGGTGCTTGGTAATCACGACCTTCACCTTCTCGCAGTGGCTCACGGGATAAAAAAGGTCAAAGACAAAGATAAAACCGCACCTATTTTCACGGCCCCTGACAAAGAGGAACTACTGACATGGCTAGCTCAGCAACCTCTATTGGCCGAGCATGACGAGTTCGTGATGTGTCACGCTGGCATATCACCGCAGTGGAATCTAAAAACAGCGAGAAAGTGTGCCCGTGAAGTTGAGCGCATCATCCAAAGTGAAGAGCTGCCTTGGCTATTAAAAAACATGTACAGCAATCAACCTGATTCCTGGGATGACTCTCTACAGGGTTTGGACCGATACCGTTATATTATCAATGCTTTTACGCGGATGCGCTTTTGTTTCCCTGATGGTCGTTTGGATATGGATTGTAAATTGCCACCGCAACAAGTTTCCGGTAACAAACTTATTCCATGGTTTGATGTGCCCAAACGTATTCACTTAAATAAAGCGGTGCTCTTTGGGCACTGGGCTGCACTACAAGGCTATATGAACAACGAAGTCATCGGGCTAGATACTGGCTGCGTTTGGGGCGGAAGCCTAACCATGATCCGTTGGGAAGATAAGAAAATTTTTACTCAGGATGCGTTAAGTTAAACACTGAATAACAGTCGATAATCCATAGTAGGAAGAATACTTGTCACTTAACACCTCCTGTAGGGTCATTCCAACGAGCCTTAACGAGACTAGGAATCTAATATCCTCGCGCTGCGAATAGATAGAAATACCTTTGACAACAAGGTACTCGTATAGAGGCTCCTGAATCTCGCTCTTTCGTCGCTTTTCAGGATGACGGTAGGTTGGGATGGCCGCTCGCTGTTACACGAACGGCATTACCGTATTAACTACGCGGTGTTAATCTCGAATTACTTTTCTAACACAGTAAAGCGCATGTTGTAGGCGTTCTTCTCATCGGCTTGATACATTTCTGAGTAAGTTTCCTTAAACTCGTCTCCCCAATCTGGGAACTGAGTATCACCATCAATGGCCGCTTCAATGTATGTTACATACAGTTTATTGGCCATAGGCAGACAAGTGGTGTAAATCGCACCACCACCAATGATCATCACTTCTTCCACATCACCTGCGACTTCCAGAGCCTGCTCAATCGATGTTACGGTAGTGACGCCTTCGATCTTTAGTGTCTCATCACGGCTAATAACAATATTCAAGCGACCTGGTAAAGGGCGACCAATAGACTCATAGGTTTTGCGTCCCATCACAACCGGTTTTCCCATGGTACAACGCTTAAACCAAGCGAAATCGGCGGGAAGATGCCAAGGCATTTGATTGTCTTTGCCAATGATGCGATTGTCGGCCATAGCGGCAATCATACTAATGATCATGTTAGGTCCTTATACAATTGGTCTGCGGCGATAGAATAACAGCCCTGGAACCGCAAGACCAACAGCTAAACCTGCAATAATAAACATGGCCTTAAGAAAGTTTTCCATACAGGTTGCGACAAGCTCGGGTGAGTAGCCAACATGATTGATTTCTACCATAGCGATCATTGCTTTGTACGCAAACACACCCGGCACCATCGGGATCAAAGCAGCCACAGTAAACACTTTTGGATGCGCGAGAAAACGGTGAGACCAGTACACACCAATCATCCCAACTAACGTCGCAGCAAAAAAGGTTGCCCACTCAATAGGAATGCCAAACTGCATCATCAAGTAGCGGCTACCATGACCAATCGCGCCACCAACAGCGCAATACACTAAAGCTCTTTGTGGTACGTTAAAAACCAATGCAAATCCTACAGCGGGAATCGCCGCAAAAAACATGTCATTCAAAAGGCCAAACATCAAATCAAATAAACTCATTAGATAGCCCACCCCCAAATTCCAGTTACACTCATCGCAGCAACGATCCCCAAACATGTCGCCAACGTTAGTAAACTAGCCATCACAAATCGAGCAATCCCCATATTAATGTGGCCTTTCAACATATCTGCGACAGAGTTAATGAGTGGGAAACCAGGTACAAGCATTAATACTGACGATGCCATTGCTACGGTAGGTAGATTACCGATTTGGTAAATTTCCGCCTGTGCTGAAATTAAGGTGGTCACAAAAGCGGTCGCAGCAAAGTTCAATAGAGGGTTGAAATGACGATGACCAATTTCTTGGCGAACGATCATGCCACCAGCTGAAGCTAAAAAGGTCATAATGAATACTCCCCAATCACCACCAGCTAGATGACTGAATGCCGCACAAGACAAGCCAATCATAAACACCACCAACCAGCGGTTATAACGCTCTGGACTGATAGCGTTCAGCTTTTTCTGCGCCATGGTTGAATCGAGCAAACCACGTTCCATCATGATACAGATTCGTTGAATTTGCGTAATAACGCGCATATTGATGCCACGATCAGCGCAGCTTCGGGTGGTGGTGATGCAATGCCCATCCATTACCGTCGTCACAACCAATGCATTAGCTGATAGTGCTACCGCAACTTCATTCACCCCACAAGCAAGGCCAATACGACGCATAATATCGCTCACAAGAGTACTTTCAGCACCATGAGCAAGTAGCATTTGTCCGGCTTGGGCGACAAGACGAGAAATCGATCGTTGAGTAGATACCGCCAACTCTCTAGGCGGTATGGTTTCTAGAGTCATAAATAAGTCTAATTCCTTTTAGGGTGTTACTCATTCATACGCGCGAGGGCCAAACTAACCCTCAAAAAAACACGACGTATCAGTTATTGTGCCGTAAATCACATCACCTAAATATGATTTAGATACAAAAAAAGCCGCAATAAATAATTGCGGCTTAATGAATTATAGGCAAACAGGCATTGTTTGACCGTTCTGATTAGTCACGAACGTAGACAACGTGACCGTCATCTTCTTCATCGTCCCAGTCATCCCAATCGTCGTCATCTTCAGTGATAACGTCTTTACCCGCCATCGCATCTTTATGGTAATCATCCCACATGAAGTTAACTTTATCTTCTTCAGCCACTTCTTCCTCTTCGCGAGGTAGGTTATCCATAAAGTCAGCCAGTTTGTAACAAAGCTCTTTAGTACCGTTACGATTGATCGCCGAGATCTTAAAGTACTCGTCTTCCCAACCTAGTGCGTCTAAGATTTCTTGGATCTTCTCATTCGCTTCTTCTTCAGGCATTAGATCAACTTTGTTGAACACTAACCAGCGCGGCTTACTTGCCAGTTTTTCGCTGTATTGTTCTAGTTCATCAATGATCGTCAATGCATTTTGCACCGGATCGGACTGATCAATTGGCATAATATCGATCATGTGCAGCAACACTCGACAACGCTCTAAGTGCTTCAAGAATCGAATACCAAGGCCAGCGCCATCTGCTGCACCCTCGATCAAACCAGGGATATCTGCAACAACAAAACTTTTCTCTGGTACGACACTTACGACACCCAAGCTTGGGATCAAAGTCGTGAATGGGTAATCAGCGACTTTCGGTTTTGCTGCTGATACTGCGCGGATAAAGGTTGATTTACCAGCATTAGGTAGACCAAGCATACCCACATCAGCAAGAAGCAATAGCTCAAGGCGAATTTCGCGTACTTCACCCTTTGTACCCAATGTTCTCTGACGAGGCGCGCGGTTTACTGAAGATTTGAAACGCGTGTTACCTAGACCGTGCCAACCGCCTTTTGCGATCATCACTTTCTTACCGTGTTCAGCAACTTCCGCCACGATTTCATTTGTGTGGATATCCACAGCGCGCGTACCCACAGGTACACGAAGAACAATGTCTTTACCACGCTTACCTGTACAGTTACCACCGCGACCGTTTTCACCACGCTCAGCTTCGTAGAAGCGCTGGAAACGGTAATCAATCAGGGTATTTAGGTTTTCATCAGCTTGGATATAAACATCACCACCGTCACCGCCATCACCGCCATCAGGGCCACCTTTAGTGATGAATTTTTCACGCCAGAAACTGACAACGCCACTACCGCCATCACCAGCCTGAACTTTTACTACCGCTTCATCTACGAACTTCATCTTTTACTCCGACTACTTCGTGCGTGGATTAAATCTTACTATGTCATCCGACAATTTTAGCAGATGACAGATCTAAGCTCCCAGATTCAAATCGCTTAGGATCTTAGCGAGAAACTTCGATATGTCGACTGCCACAAATAAAAAACCCCGCCGATTCGGCAGGGCTTTTGAATTCAGCTTAAAGCTATTAAGTAATTTGGTTAAAAACCTAATTACTCAGCTTCGATGCTTACAAACTTACGGTTCTTAGGACCTTTCACTTCGAACTTCACTTTACCTTCAGTAAGAGCGAATAGAGTGTGGTCTTTACCGATACCTACGTTGTTACCAGCGTGGAACTTAGTACCACGTTGACGAACGATGATGTTACCTGCAAGTACAGATTCACCACCGAAACGCTTAACACCTAGACGTTTGCTTTCTGAATCGCGGCCGTTACGAGTAGAACCACCAGCTTTTTTGTGTGCCATTGTTAAACTCTCCTAATAGATTAAGCGTTGATACCAGTGATCTTCACTTCAGTGAACCACTGACGGTGACCCTGTTGCTTACGAGAGTGCTTACGACGACGGAACTTAACGATTTTAACTTTATCGCCACGACCGTGTTGTACAACTTCAGCAACAATTTTGCCGCCCTCTACAAGAGGAGCACCAACTTTGATGTCTTCGCCGTTAGCAACAAGAAGAACTTTATCAAATTCTACAGTTGCACCAGTTTCAACGTCTAATTTCTCTAAACGAAGAGTTTGACCTTCGCTTACACGGTGTTGTTTACCACCAGATTGGAAAACAGCGTACATATTTTACTCCGCTTTTTCCGCACAGCCTTTCTTGAGGGTGTGCGCTAAACTAATCATCAATAGGGCGCAGATTCTACAGAATAGATGCTCCTATGACAAGCCATATTTTGAAAAAATTGGCGAAAAGCTAATCGCCAAAGAAAAGTGCGGCAATCATGCCCTTTAGTAATGTATTAATCAACGTTTTTTAGTGTATTATTCGACAATTATATAAATCGAATAAGCCTTGCAGGGTCTAACTTCAGCCGGATATACGATGGATTTTAAAACTATCCAAGCGCTTACTGCCGATGACATGGCAAAAGTGAATGAAACAATTCAAGCCCAACTTAATTCTGATGTCTCTTTAATCAACCAGCTCGGTTTTTATATCGTGAGTGGTGGAGGCAAACGTCTAAGACCGCTTTTAGCGATACTGTCAGCCCGCGCACTTGGTTACCAAGGCAATGGTCATACAATGGCAGCTGCGTTTATTGAGTTCATCCATACAGCGACTTTGCTGCATGATGACGTGGTAGATGAATCAGACATGCGCCGTGGTAAAGCCACTGCGAATGCAGCATTTGGCAATGCGGCTAGCGTATTAGTTGGGGACTTTATCTATACACGCTCATTTCAGATGATGACAGAACTAGGATCCATGAAGATCCTTAAACTAATGAGCAATGCCGTAAACGTGATCGCCGAAGGTGAAGTACAGCAGTTGATGAACTGTAACGACCCTGACACGACAGAAGAAAGCTACATGCAAGTCATCTACTCTAAGACTGCGCGCTTATTTGAATCCGCAACTCAAATCGGTGCAATCTTAAATGATGCTCCTGAGCATGTTGAAATCGCAATGCAAAATTACGGTAAGTATCTAGGCACTGCGTTTCAGCTCATTGATGACGTCATGGATTACACTTCTGATGGCGAAGACATGGGTAAAAATGTGGGTGATGACTTGGCCGAAGGCAAGCCAACTTTACCTCTACTCCATGCTATGCGTAATACCACACCAGAAAACGCCATCATGATTCGTGAAGCGATTGAGAAAGCGAATGGAATGGAGCGCTTAGAAGAAATTCTTGCGGTCATGAAAGAAGCAGGCTCTCTGGAATACACAACGCAAAAAGCTCTAGAAGAAGCAGACAAAGCAATCGCAGAACTATCAGTGTTGCCAGAGTCTGAATACAAACAAGCGCTTGTTACTCTGGCTCATGTCGCAGTACAACGCACGAAGTAATCAATAGCTACCCGTAACGCAAGGCTTATAGCGAAAAGGAAGAGCACGCTCTTCCTTTTTTACGTTTGATACCTAATGACGACGCCCGGGGCGCTAGTAATATCTGTCACTACCGCCATGCAGTTGTGGATCATCTTCTATTTCATCAAAGCTAACGGCGAGTTGCTGTTCAGTCCCTTGTTTGGACAACAATACCGTCTCTGCTTCATGGTCGACCACTAATATCGTACCGACGCCTTGTTGGCACTCAACAACCATGCCTTTACGGATTCGACTCGCTTCCATCATCTTCTCCTTCACTACGTGGTTTTATTCGACCATTTTTACGAAGTTGAGAAATCAAGGATCAAAAAAGCCGATCAAAATGATCGGCTTTTTTCTTATATAGGCTTTCTAGATTACTTTGCGAATTCAACACCAATGTTGATGTCGCCATTTAGTGTTTCTAGCATACCGTCTAATGCAGACTTTTCGTAATCGCTGAGTTTGCCGTAGCTTAGTACTTCTTCAACGCCTTCTTTACCCAGTTTCACAGGTTGCGCGAAGTAAGTCGCGTGTTCGCCGTCGCCTTCAACGTAAGCGCACTCAACTACGCCTTCTTCACCTTGAAGAGCACGAACCAGAGACAGACCAAAGCGACATGCAGCTTGGCCCATTGATAGTGTTGCACTACCACCACCCGCTTTAGCTTCTACAACTTCAGTACCTGCATTTTGAATACGTTTCGTTAATGCTTCTACTTCTTCAGCTGTAAACTCAACACCTTCTACTTGAGACAGTAGAGGTAAGATCGTTACGCCAGAGTGACCACCAATAACTGGCACGCGAACGTCACCTGGATCTTTGTCTTTAAGCTCAGCAACAAACGTTTCTGAACGGATAACATCCAACGTTGTTACACCAAATAGACGACGCTTATCATAAACACCCGCTTTTTTAAGAACTTCAGCAGCAATTGGCACTGTTGTATTTACAGGGTTTGTGATGATACCAACACAAGCTTTCGGACAAACAACCGCAATCTTCTCCGCTAGCGATTTAACGATACCAGCGTTTACATTAAATAGATCCGCACGATCCATACCTGGCTTACGCGCAACACCAGCAGAAATTAGCACAACATCCGCGCCTTCTAGTGCTGGAGTAGGATCTTCACCAGCGTAACCTTTGATAGAAACTGGCGTAGGGATGTGGCTAAGATCAGCGGCCACACCAGGAGTTACTGGAGCAATATCATATAGGGCTAGATCAGAACCAGCAGGAAGACGGTTCTTAAGTAGAAGGGCCAGGGCTTGACCGATGCCACCAGCGGCACCAATAACGGCTACTTTCATGTAGTTCTCCTTGAGAGTATTTCTCTTATAAACGTATTCGTAGGGTAGTTTGTAACCAACTTAAATAAAGCTATCGGAATCACAACTTGATTACAATCAATTAACGCTAGCTTTGCGACCTCGCGCAACTCGCTGTTACCGTGCTACAAATGGGGCTTGGATTATTCTTTTATTCTGTTGAAATGACAAGGAATTCAAGAAAACAGATACAGCCCTACTTCAGCGCGCTAAAGAATTCTATGTGGTATATAGTTTACAGTGACGCATCTAACATAATCCTGGGACTCTTTGGCACCGCCTGAATATATATGCGAGAATATGCAAAATTGCTGACCCGTAATAAGAGATTTGTAATGACTATGCGCAATTCAGAAAAACAAGACAACTTAGTTCGCGCCTTTAAAGCCCTGTTAAAAGAAGAAAGCTTTGGCTCACAGGGCGAGATTGTTGACGCACTCAAACAGCAAGGGTTTGAGAGTATCAACCAATCTAAAGTCTCACGTATGCTGACTAAATTTGGCGCCGTCCGTACGCGCAATGCAAAAATGGAAATGGTTTACTGTCTTCCTGCTGAGCTAGGTGTCCCAACAGTCAGCAGCTCTCTGCGTGAACTGGTACTAGACATCGATCGTAATGCAGCGTTAGTGGTAATTCACACCGGCCCAGGTGCAGCACAGTTGATTGCTCGCTTGCTTGATTCACTCGGTAAATCCGAAGGTATTCTTGGTGTTGTCGCAGGTGACGATACCATTTTCATTACGCCAACCATGGCAATTACGACTGAGCAACTCTTCAAATCAGTGTGCGAGCTGTTCGAATATACTGGTTAAGCTCTATAAAGCTTCAATCAGCTAACTCATTGTGGGTTATAAAAGAAGTCTCATTTTGTAGCCCATAATTTATGTAAATTTCTTGCTTACTCCGCTCATTCTTTAACCACCTATTTTGTGATTAACATCACGCAATTGATCTTTTTCATTTCAGTCACTAAACGTTAATTAAGTAATTGTTATAAAAAGAATTAAATCATAAATTGAATCCTATCCCCTGATACAAAATTCAGACTTATCAACTATAACATTTAACAATTGGATAATTTTCTGCCAATTTTTTGTTATGATTCGCTCGCTTTTTCAAACGATTGGATTGAAAAAGGTGCCGTTTCCAAATAGGAAACTCCAGAAGTGATTTATGGTTATTTCCGGGTAAATAATGAATATAAGGAAGGGAAATTCATGGCATTTAACAAACTTCTCAAAGTAGGCGCTATCGCTGCAGCCGTAATGGGCGCAGGCGCAGTTAACGCTCAAGAGTTTATTACCATCGGTACTGGCTCTGTGACAGGTGTTTACTACCCAACTGGTGGTGCTATCTGTAAGTTGGTAAATAAAGGTCGTAAAGACCACAACATCCGTTGTTCAGTAGAATCGACTGGTGGCTCAATTTACAACGTTAACACTATCCGTGCAGGCGAATTAGATTTTGGTATCGTGCAATCGGATTGGCAGTACCACGGCTACAACGGTACGAGCAAGTTTGAAGAACAAGGCCCGTACAAAAAGCTACGCGCAATGTTCTCTCTTCATACAGAACCTTTCAACATCATTGCGCGTGCAGATTCAGGTATTGAAAACGTTGAAGACCTGAAAGGTAAGCGCGTAAACATCGGTAACCCAGGCTCTGGTGACCGTGCAACGATGGGCGTTGTCATGGAAGCGATGGGTTGGACAAACGACAGCTTCAAACTGGCGTCTGAGCTAAAAGGCTCTGAACGCTCTCAGGCACTTTGCGATAACAAAATTGACGCCTTCATTTACATGGTCGGCCACCCGAACGGTTCAATCAAAGAAGCAACCACATCATGTGATGCGAAGCTAGTTTCAGCAACAGGCCCTAAAATCGATAAAATTGTTGCCGACAACCCATACTACGCCTTTAGCTCAGTACCGGCTGGTATGTACCGCGGTACAGACAAAGACGTAAACAGCTTTGGTGTTGCAGCAACAATGGTAACGACCTCTGATGTTTCAGACGATGTCGCTTACAACGTGGCAAAAGCTGTGTTTGAAAACTTTGATACCTTCAAACGTCTACACCCTGCATTCGCAAACTTGAAGAAAGAAGACATGGTGAAAGCTGGTCTTTCTATTCCTCTTCACCCAGGTGCAGAAAAATACTACAAAGAAATGGGTCTAATTAAGTAATTTCCTCAGACTCTACATACAGGCAGGAAAGAATATTTTCTGCCTGTTTGAGCATACAGGTTGTAGCACGTTCTAACTGTATGCTTCATTCGCCAGTTTTCTTCTGAAAACTGCGAGCTCATACCCAAGAAAACTTAAACGCCGCCTAACAGAGTATCCAACAATCAACACTTTGAGTTCAGGCAGCAAAATACTCGAAAGCAAACTTCGCTCCATTCACTACACTGATAGAGGCGAAGTGTGGTTCTCGATAAAAATCAGACAGGACCATCAATAATAAGGAAAAAGTACATGGCGACGAATCAAGCTCCGTCACAAGATGTGCAAGAAATGGTGGCTCAGGCAGACACAGGTGCACGTAGCCCTTCAGGAATGCAAGGACGAATCCTTTGGTTTGTTCCTCTGTGTTGGTCACTATTTCAATTATGGTACGCATCCCCGTTACCATTTATTTTCAATTTTGGCGTACTGAACGACACGGAAGCGCGATCTATCCACCTTACTTTCGCGATCTTTTTGGCTTTCACTGCTTATCCAGCGATGAAGAATTCTCCTCGCGATCATATCCCTCTTGTTGATTGGATACTCGCGTTGGCTGGCAGCTTTTCAGCAGCCTATATATACCTTTTTTATACCGAGCTAGCAGGACGCTCAGGCGCACCGACAACGGTTGATATCGTTGTTGCTGTTATCGGTATGCTCCTCCTTTTAGAAGCAACACGCCGAGCACTTGGTCCACCATTAATGGTCGTGGCTGCTGTTTTCCTTACTTACACCTTTGCAGGCCCTTACATGCCTGACGTTATCGCGCACAAAGGGGCAAGCTTGAACAAGGCCATGTCTCACTTGTGGCTAACAACTGAAGGCGTATTTGGGGTTGCGCTAGGTGTTTCTACCTCTTTTGTCTTCTTGTTTGTATTGTTTGGAGCAATGCTGGAACGCGCTGGTGCTGGTGCTTACTTCATTAAAGTTGCCTTCTCGTTACTTGGCCATATGAAAGGTGGTCCAGCTAAAGCGGCCGTTGTTGCATCAGGTTTATCTGGTCTGGTTTCTGGTTCTTCAATCGCAAACGTAGTAACAACTGGCACCTTTACGATTCCACTGATGAAGCGTGTTGGCTTTCCCGGCACAAAAGCGGGTGCGGTAGAGGTAGCGGCTTCAACCAATGGTCAGTTAACACCGCCAATCATGGGTGCAGCAGCATTTTTGATGGTGGAATACGTCGGTATCTCCTACGTTGAGGTGATTAAAGCCGCCCTACTTCCAGCGCTAATCTCTTATATTGCTTTAATTTACATTGTTCACCTTGAAGCGTGTAAAGCAGGCATGACAGGCCTTCCTCGTCGCCACAACCCAACACTAGTACAAAGTCTGCTGTCCTTTACTGGTACAATCTTAGGATTGTGTGTGATCAGCGCATTGGTTTACTACGGAGTGGGTTGGACAAAGGACGTCTTTGGTGATGCCGCGACACCAATTGTTACCGTCGCACTATTAATCGCGTACGTTGGGTTGGTGAAAGTCTCAGCAAATCACGTGCAAGATGGCGCAATTGAGATTGATGCAGAATTAACAGAAGTACCTGATCCTGGCCCAACCGTTAAGTCAGGCTTGCACTACCTACTCCCTATCGTCGTATTAGTTTGGTGTTTGACTGTCGAACGTTTCTCACCTGGCCTTTCGGCATTCTGGGCAACGGTATTCATGATTTTCATTTTGCTTACTCAACGTCCGTTGATTGCACTGCTGTCAAAGCAAGGTGACATGCTTCAGCAAACCAAAGATGGCTTTGTCGATCTTGCCGAGAGCTTAGTTTCTGGTGCGCGCAATATGATTGGTATCGGCGTTGCAACCGCGGCAGCGGGCACCGTTGTTGGTGTTGTTACACTAACGGGTATCGGCCTAGTGATGACCGACTTCGTCGAGTTTATCTCTGGTGGCAGTATCATTCTTATGCTGCTGTTTACCGCCATCATTAGCTTGGTTCTGGGGATGGGTCTGCCAACAACGGCGAACTATATCGTGGTCTCTACTCTAATGGCGCCGGTTATTGTTACGCTCGGCGCAGCGCATGGCTTGATTATTCCGTTGATAGCGGTGCACTTGTTCGTTTTCTACTTTGGTATTTTAGCCGACGATACCCCACCTGTAGGTCTTGCCGCTTTTGCAGCAGCAGCAATTGCGAAATCAGATCCAATTCGTACCGGTATCCAAGGTTTTACTTACGATATTCGAACCGCTATTTTGCCGTTCATGTTTGTGTTCAATACCCAGCTATTGTTAATGGGGATCGACTCTTGGTGGCATTTGGCACTCACGGTCATCTCATCGATCATTGCAATGCTGATTTTCTCTGCGGCAACTCAAGGGTGGTGGTTCACGCGTAACAAGTGGTGGGAAACAGTCCTATTATTAGTACTGACGTTTTCGTTTTTCCGTCCAGGTTTTTGGTGGGACATGCTGTACCCAGCGAAAGTTCTTTCTCCTGGCGTTGAGGTAGCTCAAATCACGGAAACACTAAATGTAGGAGAATCATTGGAGTTACGTGTTGCCGGTGAAAACCTTGAGGGCGACTACATTGAGAAAACGGTTCGTCTTCCATTCGAAGACAGTGCGACAACAGCAGACGCACGTATTTCATCTATGGGTCTGATGCTGACCGAAAGTGACAACAAAATGATTGTCGATATGGTTGAATTTGGTAGTCCAGCAGAGTCCGCAGGTATCGACTTTGATTGGGAAATCAAGTGGGTTATCCAGGATGCAGACCGTCCGATGAAAGAGTGGGTGTTTGTACCATGCTTAATGATTTTGCTGGTGCTTGCCATGAACCAAAAACGTCGTGCTCGTAAGGAACAATTGAGCGCATAACCGATTTGGCCCCGAGGATAAAGGGGCCTTAATGAGAGACATTGAATGTACAAACAAATTCTTGTTCCGGTTGATCTAAATGACCAAGGCTTTTCAGACCGAGCAGTTGAACTAGCGGTTTGGCAGGCAAAGCAAGCAAATGCTCAAATCCATCTTCTGACGGTACTACCTGGTATTCACATGTCGATGGTTGCCACATACTTTCCGAAAGATGCTGCAGCCAAAATGAAGCAAGACGTGAAGCAGCAACTAAAAGCTTTCGCTAATGAGCATATTGCTGAAGATGTGGTTTACCAAGTGCATGTTGCTGAAGGCAAGGCCTACGCGACCATTCTTGATTATGCAGAACGTTTAGGCGCTGATCTCATCATTATGCCAAGCCACAAACGCTCTAAAATCAATAAAGTAATGCTTGGCTCTGTCGCGAGTAAGGTTGTGGAATATTCTCCAATCAATGTGATGGTCGTAAAACCGCAAGGCTAAGTAAATACAGAAACGAAAAAGGACGCTAACATTAGCGTCCTTTTTATATTAAACAAGTAAGAGTTATGCCATCACTGGGTAATCGGTATAACCTTCTGCTCCACCCAAATAAAAGTGTTCTGGTTTCGCCTCATTAAGAGGTGCATTTTTCTTAAATCGCTCAACTAAATCTGGGTTTGCGATAAAGGGAACGCCAAATGCGACCACATCAACTTTGTTTTCTGCAATTGCTGTTGCCGCTTCTTGTGCACTGTAGCCCACGTTCGCCATTAAGTGACCTTGATAGTTTTCGCGTGCTGGCTTGAGAACATCTGCTTTTTGTACGCCTTTCAGATCCGCACGCATCACGTGCCAATAAGCAAGATCGAAAGAATTAAGTTGCTCTGCTAAGTAACGCACCAAACCAACTGGATCACTGTCTTTCATGTCATTAAATCCATTTAGCGGAGATGTACGCAGACCGACTCTTCCGGGTCCCCACACCTCAACGACTTCTTTCACTATCTCAAGTAAAAATCGAGCACGATTTTCAACCGAGCCACCGTATTCATCGGTACGTAAATTTGAGCCGTCACGAAGGAAGTTATCAATAAGATAACCATTGGCGCCATGTATCTCGACCCCATCAAAGCCGGCTTTCTTGGCGTTTTCTGCACCTTGTTTAAACGCCGCAACAATGGAAGCTATCTCATCCACTTCGAGTGCTCGTGGTACCGTATATGCTTGCTTACCCGAAGGGGTATGGACTAATTCATCACGAATGGCCAATGCGCTCGCCGCTACAGGTGTTTTTCCTTCATTCAGATCAGGATGACAAGCTCGTCCCGCATGCCAAATTTGCAGTACAATCTTACCGCCTCTCTCATGAACCGCATCCGTTACCTTTTTCCAAGCTGCGATTTGCTCTTCGTTGTAAATGCCCGGCTCTGCCATGAAAGCAGACGTACCTTCCATCACCATGGTGCATTCAGCAATGATAAGTCCGGCACTCGCACGTTGAGCGTAGTATTCAACCATAAGGTCATTAGGAATATGGTCTGCGCCAGCACGAGCTCGCGTTAAAGGCGCCATAATGGCACGGTTATCTAATGCTAATTGACCGAGTTCGATAGGAGAAAATAAGTCTACAGAGTTGGACATGGTGTTTACCTCAAATGACAATAACTTGATGGCTAAGGATGAGGTGCCAGACTATAATCAGATTAATATTGAAACAATATGGATAATTGAAAGTGATTGTTCGCAATTTAGAAACAATTGACTTTAGAACGCTTTCTATCTTTGTCACAAGCTGTCGACTACTGAGCTTAACCAAGTGCGCGCTGGAGTTAAACCTACCAAAATCTACTGTTAGTAAAGCCATAACCAAACTCGAACAACACTTTGAAGCCAAACTGCTAGAGCGCACAACCCGAAAGTTAGTGATCACCGAAGCTGGCCAAATGGTTTTAGAGCGTGCTGCAAGCTTAGTTGAGGAATTCCACTCAATTGGCCATGACGTACAGGAGATGGAACAACAGATCCAAGGCCGGCTGCGTATTTCCGCGCCACCAGCGTTGGATGCGTATATGGCGGAACACATCTTTTTGCCATTTTTAAAACAATGGCCAAAAGTACAAATTGCGTTAGAAGCATCGAACGATTTTGTTGATCTGTTTTCACACGGCTTTGATATGGCAATTCGAGTCGGTCAGATAGTTGATGATCGATTGATCGCAAAAAAATTAGGCTATACCACTCGAGTCCTGGCTGCTAGCCCTGAGTATTTAGCTGAGTTCGGCGTACCTGAAACGCCAGAAGATCTGACAAAACACAACTGTTTGAGGTATCAATATGTTTCAGAAATAGGGCCTTGGACGCTGATCTCACACGATAATACCGTCAATGTTTCAATAACCAGTAACTTCTCAAGTACAACTGTAGAAGCAATATTGAAAGGCGCACTTAAAGGACTAGGCATCGCTAACTTACCTGTGCAGAACATGACGCAAGAGCTAGAAAGTGGCACCTTAGTCAGAGTGTTACCGCAATGGCACACGGTACCAATGCCTATTTATTTAGTCTATCGTCCTGGAGCAAACCGCCCACGGCGTGTACAAGCAATGATTGACCATATCATGAGCTTAAGATCTCAATTTGAATTTGGACCTCGGCATGGTTTGTGTTGCGGAGAAGCATAACCTAGCAACTATCAGGCACTAGCATGCTGCTCGGATAAATGCCGCAAGCTTCTCACTAGCATGCTGTTCACTCAATGCAGACATATCACCCGCGGCTTCCACTTTACCATCTGCCACAAACACAAAGTGGCTGGCAATCGCTTTGGCATCGCTTAAATGGTGCGTGACCATCAATACGGTTATTCCCCGCTCTGCTGCGAGTTTTTTTACCAAGCTCAGCATCTCTTCACGCAACACCGGATCAAGCGCCGAGAACGGCTCATCCAATAGCCACATGGGATGAGGCTGAACAAAACAACGCGCTAAGGCAACACGTTGACGCTGGCCACCAGAAAGATGCTCTGGCAAACGGTCGAGGTACTCTGCAACACCAACTTGCTGCGCGGCTTGTTCAATCTGACGATTTTGGTCCACCGTAAGCTTTAGCCCTGGGTGTAAGCCCAAACCGATGTTGTCACGCACCGATAAGTGAGCAAACAAATTGTGCTCTTGGAACAACATAGAGAACGGACGCAGATAAGGCTCTTTACGCACAATGGACTCACCATCAACACAAATATCACCACGGTCAGGATGGATGAATCCTGCCACCAACGCCAGCAAGGTTGACTTCCCTGCCCCACTTGGTCCCATCAGCGACACAATCTGTCCTTGCTCAATCGTTAAGTCAAAACGAAACAGTTCACGTTGGTAGGTGTACTGCACATCATCCAACACTAACATTACGCTCTCTCCTTCGTTTTCAATACTTTCTCAATCAAGGCAAAACAGCCCACACTCAACAACAATAAGGTCACCGATACCACCGCAGCCGCGTCCATCTGATAGCTGCCAAGCAGCTGGAATAAATACAGAGGTAAAGTGCGGAACTCTTGTCCGCCAAACAACGCAATAGCACTTAAATCGCCAATCGCAAACATAAAGCTGATCGCAAACGCATGTGCAAACGGCTTGCGTAGCGCCTGCCACTCCACCACTTTAAACCGTTGCCAGCCACGCATGCCTAAGCTGGCACATACATACTGATACTGTTGTTCAATGTGCAGCATTGGCTGCGCTAGCGTTTTGATCACGTAAGGCAAAGCCATCAAACCGTTCACCAAAATCACGACAAAAAATGCCAAGCTAAAAACATCGGTAAATGCGCGCAGTAGTAAGAATAAACCGGTGCTGATCACCAGACCTGGAGTCACCAAAATAACGGTGCCGATTAACTCAATCTGATCGGCTCGCGTGTTTTTGTACTGCAACCGCCAACGGCGACTGGTCAATAGTATGGACACCCCTGCAGCGACCGCAAGCGCGCTAGCGACACAGGCGACTTTGAGGGAGTTCAATAGCGCAGACCAAAAACGCTCATCGGTTAATACTGTCCAAACTTGTTGGTTGATGCCACTCAGTAACACCATCAATAACGGCGGTATTACCAGTAAAAAGGCACCTATGATCCAAAAGCTATCCCAAGCTTTTGACCACCCATGATCCTTCGTTAAATATTGCTGTACCGATGTGCTTCCAACACTGATAGAAACAGGCCTTGTTAACTTCTGCACTCCAATAGCAAGCAGTCCACATAACAGCATCTGCCACAGCGCCAATAACGCCCCAGCTTGTAAATCAAAATCAAACTTAATCGCTTGGTAAATGGCCAATTCAATGGTGGTGGATTTTGGCCCGCCCCCCAACGCCATTACAGTGGCAAAACTGGTAAAGCACAACATAAACACCAACCCACAAACGTGGGGAAGCTGCTGCCTTAAACGCGGCCATTCTACCCAGCGAAACTTATCCCAATGGCTCATCCCAAGATGCGCGCAAAGCTTATGCTGCTCGGCAGGAATAGACTCCAAGGCTTGCAGAAGCAATCGTGCCGCGTAAGGTAAATTAAAGAACACATGGGCGAGTAAAATGCCGTTCAAACCGTAAATAGAGAATGGCAGTTTAGTGTCGAAACTTTGCAACCACTGCGCCAACAAACCACTGTTGCCATAAATCGCTAACAGCCCAAAAACACCAACCAAAACCGGCAAAACCAGTGTCGATGCAAACAGCTTAAGCAGTAATGATTTACCAATAAATTGGCGACGCGAAAGTGCGTGCGCTACTGGAATGGCAAAGCCAACACTGAGCAATGTGGAAAGAAACGCTTGGTAGAAACTGAACTTGGTGACATGTTGATAGTACGGGTCGCCCCATACCACAGACACATCAAGTGAAGGGGCTTGAACAATCAAAGCACCTAGGGCAGAAATAACAAAGGTCGCGATGATCATCGCGACCCCTAAACCTATTTTTGGAACAGAATTCAAAGGTAAAACCTATCTCATTCAGATGAGGATGGAAACGTCAGCTAAAACGTCAATGCGCTTTGCCATTCGCGAATCCAAGACTTACGCATTTTTGCCACTTCATCAGCACTAAAACTCAACGACTTGCTTGGAACACTCAAAGTTTCAAAACCTTTAGGTAACTCAACTTCAGTGACTGGGTACATCCAGTTACCCGTTGGCATCGCCGATTGGAACTCATCACTTAAAATGAAACTCATAAATTGATCAGCAAGTTCTGAATTTTTTGCCCCTTTCACTTTGGCGGCTACTTCAACTTGCATGTAGTGGCCTTCAGCAAAATTCGCCGTCGCAAACTTCGAATCGTTTTCCGCAATTAAGTGGTACGCAGGTGAAGTGGTGTAAGAAAGCACTAAATCGGACTCACCATTGAGGAACATAGAATACGCCTCAGACCAACCTTTCGTGACCGTTACGGTTTTGCTCGCTAGCTTCTGCCACGCTTGCGTCACATCGTCGCCATAAATAGATTTCATCCATAGCATTAAGCCTTGGCCCGGCGTTGAAGTCCGCGGATCTTGGTAAATCACTTTCAGATCGTCGCGCGTTTCCACCAGCTCTTTCATGCTTTTCGGCGGATTAGCCAGTTTCTCTTTGTTGTATACAAACGCGAAGTAGCCGTAATCGTACGGTACAAACGTCGTGTCACTCCAACCGTTTGGTAACACTGTGTTAGCCGTATCCACATTGTGCTCGGCAAGCAGACCGGTTTTCTTCGCTTCTGCCATCAGATTGTTATCCAAACCTAATACGATGTCCGCTTTGCTATTACCGCCTTCAAGACGAAGACGATTCAGAATCGACACGCCATCGTCCAACGCTACGAAGTTAACGTCACAGCCACATTTTGCTTCAAAAGCTTGCTCGATTTTAGGACCCGGCCCCCAATCTGCGGCAAAAGAGTCGTAGGTATAGATGGTTAATGTGTTTTCAGCGGCAAACGCTGAAGTAGAGGTGATTGCAGCTAAGGCAATCAGATTTAGAGTGGGTTTCACTGCTCGCTCTCCATGAGTATTTCAGAGAAATAAGTTGAGCGGCACAGGGTTTGAGGCGGCTATTAAGGACTTCCAATATCCAGACTCAATTCCTACGCCAGCATTATCTGGTTCAGGTAATACGGGTCCCTAGTTAAACACTTAGGTCTCAGCGCCCCAATGCATTGATTGACTCAATGCTAAATGGGTTTGCTCCCCGATGAGTTGGATGGATTGTAAAGGTATTTGAGTGGTTACACAATCAGCTCACGAGCGCTGGTCATAACCCCAACGAGGCACCAAACCTTGCTCAATACCTAAGTGGTCAAGAATTCTCGCCACCATAAAATCCACTAAGTCTTCAATACTCTTTGGCTGATGATAGAAGCCTGGAGCTGCTGGCATGATGGTGACGCCCATTTGCGACAGTTTGTGCATGTTCTCCAGATGTAGCGTTGAAAATGGTGTTTCGCGAACCACGAGCAACAGCTGCCCGCGCTCTTTCATTACCACATCAGCGGCCCGCTCGATCAAGTTATCTGACATACCATGCGCAATCGCTGCAACGCTTCCCGCAGAACATGGGCAAACCACCATTTGCTTTGGTGCAGCAGAACCAGACGCAACCGGTGAGAACCAGTCATCTTTACCGCAAACGGTGATGTTATTTCGATTGCAGTTCAGGTGCTCTACCAATGCTTGCTGCGCCGCTTCTGGGCCACTTGGTAGCTTAAGATTATGCTCGGTTGCCATCACAACACGAGCCGCCGAAGAAATCAGAACGTAGACATGATAATCCGCCGCAACCAAGCATTCTAAAAGACGAAGGCCGTAGGGAGCACCAGAAGCACCCGTTAATGCCAACGTGATGGCTTTTTTATGAGAGGGTTGTGTTTTGTTTTGCATATCAATCAGGCTTTTTGTTTTAACTGCTCAAGAAGTTTTCCGTGAATACCACCAAAGCCACCGTTGCTCATGACTAGAATTTGGTCACCTGGTCGCGCACGTTCGACGATCTTGGCTACAAAGTTATCTATATCCGCATCGACAAACGCTGGCTGTGTGCATTGGTCGGCAATGTCTTGCACAGACCACTCGATATTATCTGGCTGGAACAAGAAGACTTCATCTGCACTGTGTAGTGACTCTGCAAGTGTGTTTTTGTGTACGCCACGCTTCATGGTAGCAGAACGCGGCTCTAACACAGCAAGGATGCGTTTTTCACCTACCTTGTTACGCAAACCACCGACAGTAAGTTCAATTGCCGTTGGGTGATGCGCAAAATCATCGTAAACCGTCACACCTTGTTCTTCACCTTTCAGCTCTAAACGGCGCTTGGTATTGATGAAACGCCCTAATGCCTGGCAAGCAAGATCCGGAGTGACTCCAACATGTCGTGCAGCAGCGATTGCCATCAGCGCATTATCCACATTGTGGTCACCCACCAAATTCCATTCGACGGTACCAACCTTCTCGCCTTGCAACGCAACGTCAAATTTTGAGCCATCAAGCACTAATTTGTGCGCTTGCCAGTCACCATTCTCACCAGAGAACTGTTTTTCAGTCCAGCAGCCACGCTCTAATACATCCGCTAACGCCTGATCTTTTCTCGGCGCTAAGATCAACCCATTGCCCGGTACAGTTCGCACTAAATGATGGAATTGGCGCTTGATCGCTTCTAGATCATCGAAGATGTCAGCATGATCAAACTCAAGGTTGTTCATGATTAAGGTTCGAGGATGGTAGTGCACAAACTTAGAACGCTTATCGAAAAAAGCACTGTCATATTCGTCCGCTTCAACGACAAAAAACATGCTTTCACCCAAACGAGCAGACACTCCGAAGTTACCGAGTACCCCACCGACTAAGAAACCCGGTTGATAACCACAATCTTCAAGTATCCAAGCAAGCATGCTCGACGTGGTCGTTTTCCCATGTGTACCCGATACCGCCAATACCCAACGATCATGCAGCAAAAACTCGTTGAGCCACTGCGGGCCAGAGGTGTAACGCATGTTAGTGTTGAGCACATGCTCGACACAAGGGTTGCCACGGCTCATCGCATTACCAATCACCACAAGATCTGGTTGGGGGGCGAGTTGAGACGGGTCAAAGCCTTCAATAATTTCAATACCTTGAGACTCAAGCAGTGTGCTCATTGGCGGATAAACGTTGGCATCAGAACCAGTGACTTTATGTCCTAATTGGCGCGCTAGAATCGCTGCGCCGCCCATAAATGTGCCACAGATACCCAAGATATGAATGTGCATAAACTAAACCTTGTAATGCGTTTTTTAATGCTTTCATTATCGCGATTACCGCCTGAAAAGCGAGTGACTTTAGCCTTCTTCTTGCAGTCCCTTTCACAAATATGACAAGGTTGAACACAGACTGTACAACCTCTTGCTTACTGATGAATCCCTCAAACAAGTCTACAAATAAATTGAGATCTCAAACAGTTACTTCATTACCATTAAAAAGATCTGCGACTTAAACTTACATCCAGCGCAATCGTTTAACATCCATAAAGAGATGCTCACTTGCGCACTACCCCCAATGAAATGAAAATGTAAGGATTAACCATGTCAGGACTGCGCACCCTAGGCGAGTTCATTGTCGAAAAACAAGCGGATTTCCCCCACGCTAGCGGTGATCTATCATCCCTTTTAGCCTCCATTCGTTTAGCTGCAAAAATCGTTAACCGCGAAATCAACGCAGCGGGTCTCGGTGATATCACTGGTGCTGTAGGCACGGAAAATGTCCAAGGTGAAGATCAGCAAAAGCTCGATGTTTACGCGAACGATAAGTTCAAAGCCGCGCTTGAAGCTCGTGACCAAGTGTGTGGCGTTGCCAGTGAAGAAGAAGACGAAGCAGTTGCGTTCAATAAAGAACTCAACCAAAACGCCAAATATGTAGTACTGATGGACCCACTTGATGGTTCTTCTAACATCGATGTGAACGTCTCTGTTGGTACTATCTTCTCGATTTACCGTCGTGTTTCTCCAATCGGTACTCCACCAACTGAAGAAGACTTCCTACAACCTGGTCACAAACAAGTGGCTGCGGGCTACGTAATTTACGGCTCCTCCACCATGTTGGTATACACAACAGGTAACGGCGTAAACGGCTTTACTTACGACCCATCTATCGGCAGCTTCTGTCTTTCTCATGAAAACATGATGATTCCTGATGATGGTAAGATCTACTCCATCAACGAAGGTAATTACATTCGTTTCCCTCAAGGGGTGAAGAAGTACATCAAGTACTGCCAAGAAAACGTGCCAGAAGACGGTCGCCCATACACTTCTCGCTACATTGGCTCGCTGGTTGCTGATTTCCACCGCAACCTACTGAAAGGCGGTATCTACCTTTACCCAAGCACACAAAGCCACCCACAAGGCAAGCTACGCCTGCTTTACGAATGTAACCCTATGGCATTCCTCATTGAGCAAGCTGGCGGCATTGCATCGGACGGCGTGAATCGCATTATGGACATCAAGCCTACTGAGTTGCACCAGCGTGTACCTTTCTTTGTGGGTTCGAAGAACATGGTTCGCAAAGTTGAAGAGTTCCTTGAACTGCACCGCGACGAAGAATAATTTCAGACCTTTGTCCAACGCGGCAGGTGTTTACCTGCCGCGTTTTTGTCGCTAAAGTGAAACGCGAATTTATCATCAGATGAAGCCGCTTTTGTGTGACTCATCGTTAATGAAAAGGAATATTCTAATGAGCTTAAACCATGTACCAGCAGGCAAGTCGCTGCCTGAAGATATCTATGTCGTTATCGAAATTCCTGCAAATGCAGATCCAATCAAGTACGAAGTAGATAAAGACTCTGGTGCTGTATTTGTCGACCGTTTCATGTCTGCACCAATGTTCTACCCATGCAACTATGGCTATGTGAACAATACCCTGTCTCTTGATGGCGACCCAGTCGACGTATTGGTACCAACACCATACCCACTCATGCCAGGTTCAGTCATTCGCTGCCGTCCTGTTGGCGTTTTGAAGATGACAGATGAATCGGGTGAAGATGCAAAAGTGTTTGCGGTTCCCCACTCAAAAATCTCGAAAGAGTACGAGCACATCCAAGATGTGGACGATATTCCAGAACTACTGAAAGCGCAGATCACGCAATTCTTTGAGCGTTACAAAGAGCTTGAAGCAGGCAAATGGGTGAAAGTGGATGGTTGGGCAGATGTTGCTGCCGCTAAAGCTGAGATCCTAGAATCTTACGAGCGCGCTCAGAAAAAATAAGCATCACTGCTGATACAAAATTAAAAAGAGCTGCTCTAGGGCAGCTCTTTTGCTTTCATCTTACCTGTGTCAACTAGATAGGTGCGCCTGCTGAAGACATTCGTCCAGCGTCGTAGTCATGTTGAAAGAAGGGGTCAACATCATCACAAATGCCAAAATACGGACGCCCGATAACACCGAGCATATAAGCACTTTGCTCACAATACTCTTGTTTGCCTTGCTGGTAACCCGCTTGATAAGCCATTATCAGTTCTGGCGTCGCATGGTTAACATCATCCAGCTTCGCAATTCGCTCCTCAGATAACTCCCGTAATCCATCTAAAGCTGACTGCTTACCAAACACTTGCCAATCGGTCACATTATTCGAAGTCGGTAGTGTTGTTTGTGCGCATGCAGCAAGAAGCAACGCCATTACTCCAATTACGAATGCTTTCATCGTGACTCCTTAGTGTTTAGCTCGTTGCTATTGATAATGTCAGTATAGCTCACACCTTTTGACACCAATCGCCGGAAGCGATTTCTTCGGTTAATTGC
The DNA here is from genome assembly GCF_033339315.1 of Vibrio sp. 661. NCBI lineage: Bacteria > Pseudomonadati > Pseudomonadota > Gammaproteobacteria > Vibrionales > Vibrionaceae > Vibrio > Vibrio sp. 661. The sequence goes on from NZ_JAWOUJ010000004.1 coordinate 48,544, forward strand.
TCATTATCTTGATATAAGTAGATCCAAGCTTGGCCAAAAGGCGTAACGATGCTCTCTCGGCGATATTCCACTGGCACATCTTCTAACCTATCTAGCTCGGATAAGGTTTCATCATCAATCAGATACACTTCACCTTGAATCGAGCGTTGCCCAACAGACAACGCTGGATAAGGGCCTAAGTCATACATTGCAAATTGAGCATCCGTTTCATGTAAACCAAGAAACTGCGCCGAGCGCAAATACTGATGGTTGTACTCTCCCTTGCGTAACGTGCCGTAGACAAAAATCAAATGCTGCATAACCACTCCTTAGTCATGACTGTGTATGCTTAGGTTAAAGCACTTTAATCGAACTCAAACTGATAGAGTAGGTCAACGGCGCTATCTACACCAGATACCGCTTCTAAATACAAGTCTTGCATCAATCGGTAACGCACAGTGAACTCACCTAGAGAGTTAAAGATGCCGACACCATATTTCACCTGCAAACCTGGCAGAATATAACCACTCACCGTCACTTGCGAATCATCGCCCGACCCAGCAGTGTCCAGCTGTAAATCTTGTACGCCAAAGGCTTCACCAATTTCACCAACCACACGACCACTCTTCGCCAAGCTTAAACCAATTAAGGTAGTCGTCATTGCATTACCACCGGCTTCACCATCAATATCTTGACCACGAAGTAGATAAGAAAGTGCATTGGCTTGGTTCATCGCGGGCTCTGAGAAAATTTCTATACTCGGATCAGATGCTGGGCCCGACACTTGTACCCCCGCAATGACATCATCTTGGGTATTGTCTGGATTACGAATCGCTTTGATAGACAAGTAAGGTTGATCTGGTGGACCATTCATCAGAATCTTACCTTCTTTAATCAATAAGTCCTGACCAAACGAACGATAAGAACCGTCGACAACATTCACTTCACCAACGATGAAAGGACCTTTGTCTTTTTGTGTCACGTTTAGGTTCCCTTTCAACCCACCTTTTAAACCAAAAGCGGCAAGTTGGAAGTCATCACCAATTTTAATGTTGATGTTCGTTTCCACATCAAACGGCATCGCAGCCACATCGTCCACTGGCTGCAAGTTTTTATCGAGAATAACGGTATCACTCGATACGCCTACCGCACTTGGTGGAAGCTCTTCGACGACAATTCTGCCCCATGGCAAATTAATATCACCCTCAATTTTCGCAAGCTGAGGAGTCACATCTATTGTCATGTCAGGCTCAACTTTGATTTTTACCATTGGAGGCAAATCAACATTGAGCTCTTTAGCAAATACACGCGCTTTAGTACGCCAGTTCTGTAAGTCCTGCCAGTCGGCATCACCGGTAACGTTCAACTCACCATCCGGGGTTAGAATTCCGGCATCCAAGTCCGCTTGATGGCCTTTAAAGTTGATGACGACCTGCCCTGAGTTTATATCTATCGGTGTGACTTCACCCTGTAGCTTCATTTGGTCAATCAAGAACTGACCATTCACCTTCGGATGCATGACGTCACCTGATATCGCTAGGTCAGTATTCATGTTTGCTTTAAACAAGCTGTACTCACCAATCAACGGTGCCAAGAAATCCAAGTGGAACGTAGAGAGTGAAACCTTACCATCAATAGTGGGCTTTTCAGACGAGACATTCAGTAAAGAAACCTTACCAGACAAGTCACCGTTATCTTTCACATCAAATAGCCACTCGGCATCAAGCTTGTCTTTCGCTAATGCTGCTTTAAAGTTGAAGCTTTCCCAACCGACTTTAATTGGCTGTTCAAGCGCTTGTTCAACTTGGCCTTTTGGCATATTGACACTTAAGGTTACTTCAGGCTTTTTCTCTGGTGCCCATTTAGCAAAAGCCTGTGCATTAACCGAGCCTTGCAGCTTGGTTTCTGGCGGCAGGAATTGTTTGATTTGGTCAAAATCAAAATCATTGATGGCTAACTTCGCCTGGCCACTCTTACCGACACTAATGTCTTCGGTTAGACATACGCTCGACTCCGCTTGCAACCAACAATGCGCTTGAACGTTCGCGATCTGTTTGTCGATATTGACCTTCACCGCGGTCGATTTTTGCAACGCCCACGGGCCTTGTTGCGAGCTCAGCGTCAAGCGGCGCAGCGCCCCATCCCAAATCATTTCTGGTTTCTGCTGGAATGTCCCTTCAATTTCTAAACTGGTCGACACCAGGTCAGATACTACATCGAGCGTCAGTTGATGCAGTTTTTCATCCCCAGAGACTTCAAGGTCAGCACTATCAACTTTTATGTCGTCATAGGTAATGTTGTTCGCAATTAGGCTTATGTTCGCTTTTGGTGCTGGCAGAGGCTTCACATCACCCTTTAAGGTGATCGTTTCTACGTTCGCCTGTTGCTGCCAGTTTATCTGATTTAAAGCGAGATCAAGATTGATGTCTGGTTCTTTCAAGCTACCACGTAGTGCGACTTTACCCTGCATTTTACCTGCAAGATCCGGAACACTTTTTGCAAAATCAGGGAAGTTAACCTCAACATCCATCAGAATTTGCTTATCTATCTTACCCTTTGCACTGAGTTGGTTTGGACCATGAGAAAGCGCTAAACCCTGAGTGGTAAGTTGGATGTCTTCGCCTTTGCCGTTCTTATCAGACGCTTCAAGTTGCCCTTCAACATTCAGCGGATACCCTCGCAAAATGCCGTCAATGTCTAACTTAGGCAAACTGACTTGCCAACCGCCTTGTTCTGTTAACGACCCCGAAGTCGAAAGGTTACCGCTGATATCCCCTTCTGCTTCTTTCCACTGCAATCCTGGTTGAATGTTCTTCAGGTTTAAGTCAGCTTGCCAGTTGATTGGCGCGGCCCAATTGGCCATGACTTTCCCAGAGAGTTCGCCCCCTAAGGTTTTCACTACAAGGCTTTCGAGGTCAATTTGCTCTAACGTACCTTTGCCGTTTAGTGCGACATCAACGGCGGGAATATCTTTGCCCGAAGCTTTGGTTTCTAATGCGACTTCGTAGCCATCAAGTGAGCCTTTTGCCGCCAAGCTTGGTACAGAAACCTGGTAATCGCTTTGTCCAAATAGCGGCCATTGCGCCTGTACATTTTTAATCGCGACATCAAACGGTAACTGCGTTTTAAGCGGTTGAATATCACCTTTGATCTCCGCTTGTACAAGCTCAGAAAGCGTAGCATTTAGTGACAAATCACCAACCGAACCCGAGACCGAAAGCGACAGTTTTTGTCCCTTCGCATCCGCTTGCTTCACTAACGCGTCCAATTGCGCTTTGATAGGGTAATCAGAAGAAAGCGTCACTTGTGTGCTCAACTTGCCTTCCACTTCTGGCATGTCGAGCTCTAACGTTTTGACATCAACACGCTCACCGCCTGCTCTTGCAACCAAACCAAGATGATTGACGATCACTGGCGTTTCACCCGCCAGTTTGAAATTGTGAATATCAAGACGACGCGCTTCAACCGTCAGTGGAATCCATACTTCGGGTAACACAATATCTTGCGGCGTAACGTCAGTTTCTTTCGGCTCCTCGGCAGCCGCTTCAGGTTCAGCCTCACTTGGTGCTAAAGCCACATTAATGTCTTTCAACGCGGTAGGTGCGATCACCAAACGATCACCCTGCATCGACAAAGCGGTCGAGAATGTTTGCCAATCAATTTGATTGCCCAGCACATTGACATTGATGTCATTAAAGCTGACTTTATTAACAAAAATTGGCACTGGCGTACTGATAGAACGCAGTGGTGGTGTTTCCTCTTGCTCCTCGCTTGCTGGCGGTAGCTCTGGCATCTTAAAGTCAAGCCCCTGCAGTCTTAACTCATCGACACAGACCTTAGGGTCAAAGAAACAGCGGAAGTTCACTGCCAATGCTAAACGCTCGACTTTGGCGTCGATATTCAAAGACTCATCGACAAAACTGACGTTATGCAGTTCGAAGCGAGGAAACAATGAACCCTGCACTTTTTCAATCTGCAATTGTGGTAGTGCTTTTTCGGCTCCCCACAAGGCAAATTTGAGGCCTGGGTGGGTAAATAAAACTGTCGCGACAATAATGATGAGCAACAGCAATAGACCAATCAAACTGAGCGACAGCCATTTGGTCCACTTAAACATCATTTTGATCATAGCTCAGGCCCCAATGAGAAGTGGATACGAAACTCTCGTTCTGGTTTTGCATCCAACCCCCATGCAAAATCAAAACTAACAGGGCCCACCGGAGACGCCCAGCGGATACCAACACCAGCACCTGATTTCCAATCTGGTGTTTCATTAAACGCATCACCAATATCGTAAAACGTTGCAGCCCACCAGTTTCCATAAACACGATATTGGTATTCTAATGTACTGCTAACAATGTATTTACCCCCCGTCAGGGCGCCACTCTCATCCACAGGTGAAATAGATTCATAGCCGTAACCACGAATATTATTGTCACCACCAGCGAAGAAACGCAGCGACGGTGATAGTTTTTCAAGTTCATCGGTAATATTCGCACCACCTTCTAAGCGGAACAAACCACGATGATTCTCTCCAATACCACGAATCCAAGAAGTCGAGCCAATTAAGCGGAGCACTCTAGTTTCAGAAAGCATAGCGGTATCACCATACTCAATAGTGATGCTTTGCTTGTCTCCCCACATTGGCATATTGCCCCCTCGAACCCTAGTCCGAGAAAATGTCGCACCTGGAAGTACGAAGTTGAATTCATCATCTTGTAAACCTTGCGTAAAGCTCTCGTACAAATGACGAACATAAACGGTATTATGCCAACCACCGTCTGCTAACCAATGACGCTCCACTGCAAGGTTAGACTCGATACTCTGCGTGTCACGGTTGTCTAGGTTTTTAAGCCCATATTGAACTTGATAATAATCGTTAGCGACATCTTCTAAAGGAATTTTGTAAGAAGCAGTCACGGTTTGCTCTGGCTTAGATAGGGATAAAGCGGTGTTGAAACTGTGTCCTCGGGAGCTCACCCAAGGTTTCTTCCACTTCAACGTTCCTCGAACGCCGACATCCGTTGAGTAACCAATACCCGTCTCGATCTGATTCTTCGAAGCAGGAGATAAAGACACTTTAATTGGCAAGTCTCGGCCATCATCAAGCCTATCCAATTCAGGCTCAACAAAAACTGAGGAAAACCACTCCGTATTTGATAGCTTCTGGTTAAACTCGCCCAGCTTCGAAACGTTGTATGGGTCCCCTTCTTTAAAAGGTTGTAGTGATGCGACACGGTCTTCCCAGATGTGGTTGCCAATAAAAGAAACGTCGCCAAAATTGAAACGTATTCCACTGCTGTAGTGCAAACGGACATTAGCTTCGTTCAGATCAGGGATAACCTCTAATCGACTTAGCGTAAACTCACCATTGAAGTAACCACGCTGAAGCGCCAAGTTACGAATGCCTGACTTAAGGGTGTCGTATTGGCCTTGATTCAAAACTTGACCAACTTTTAGCGGAGAGCGCTCAATAAGTTTTGCAAACTCTTCATCGTCCTTAGCCTCTCCAGTGATGACCACATCCATGACTTTCACTTTCACTGGCAAGCCCGGCTTGATGAGCACAATTAACTCATCATTCGCTTCAGGAATAGAGTATGAAATTTTTGCATGATAATACCCAAGCGCGTTAAGCGCTTCAGTGATACTTTGATCTAATCTCGCTTGAAAACGCAGAGAAGTGGAGTAATCCTTCTCTGGAATAGATGATAGATACGCACTGACATTCTCTTCTAAAGCGCCATCAATGCCTTTCAAAGTCAAAGAAACATCGGCATAGGCACCATGAGAAAAGGCAAACAGGCCAACAATGGTGGGGAGAGCTTTTTTTATCATGCTTTTATGGCTGAATGAGGTTAAGTAAACGTAAATAATGATAACGCCAATTAGATTCTAAGTCTGTAATATTAATAGGTTTAACGCGGTCTATGTCATCACAGCATCAGATACAGACGAAATGAAAAAGTTCGCAAATTTAAGACACGTATTGAAGGACAAATACCATGCTCAACAAACAAACATTGATCAGTATAGAAGATGCCTTGCCAGGTAGAGATCAACCAATGCAGATTGACGATCATCATTTTGTAAATAAATCTAACCTAAAGGCGCCTCTGACGTCACACCAACAGCAGATCTTGCTCGGAATGGGCTGTTTTTGGGGCGCTGAGCGCGTATTTTGGCAACTCGACGGCGTTGTATCTACTTCAGTCGGTTACGCTGGGGGTTACACACCCAATCCCACGTATGAAGAGGTCTGTACAGGTAAAACGGGTCATACAGAAGTCGTACGAGTCGTTTTCGATGAACGCGTCATCTCATTAGAAAAGCTACTGGCTGTTTTTTGGGAAAAACACGACCCAACTCAGGGAATGCGTCAAGGTAACGACTTAGGTACTCAATATCGTTCTGCAATTTACACTTATTCGACGGAGCAACTCGAGAGCGCAGAGAAATCGAAACTCTTGTATCAGCAAGCACTGCAAGAAGAGCAGCGCGCGAACATCACCACCGAAATACAACCAGCAGGTCCGTATTACTTTGCGGAAACCTACCACCAGCAATATTTGGCGAAAAACCCTGATGGTTACTGTGGCATCGGAGGAACGGGAGTTTGCTTCCCACCAAGCCTCCAAGGATAAACCTAACCAGCAACAAAAAGAGCGACCGATATGGTCGCTCTTTTCTAAATCTAAGTGGGTACCAAGCTAACTAAGCCGATAATGATGCTATCACTTGGTTGACTTCTTTAAAGATGGTGAGCCTTTTATGATCGTTGACGTCAGGTAGTAACACTTTGCCATTGTCGAACTGAAAACAGCCAACCCCAACAATAAAAAATTGACCTTTGAACAACGTTTTAACAAAACGGGCCACTTGTAATGGTCGATATACAGCAAACTCACGTAGCATAACTCACCTCAATTCCTTTGAGAAAACACGGATTGCTTATTTTTCCTCTGCAATCTTAATGCGCAATTTGCGACGGAACTCATTTTAGCAAATTCTAAATATAACGCAAGATTACACCACTCCATACGTTAAATAAATGTTATCAACGGTCCTACAAATTTCTAGGATCTGGATATATACTGGAAGCTTCCAAACCTCGTACGGAATATAACAATATGAAAACTAAGACTCTCCTACCTCTATTACTGGCCTTAACGCCAAGCTTGACCTTTGCACACAACTTGTCAGTGGGAAAAAGCGTTCCTCCTGTCAATGTTGCCGCTTACGGCGAGATTGTTTTACAAGGCGAAGGCGTTGCATACCAACCCTGGGCAACTCAACATATGCAAGGCAAAGTTCGTGTCATTCAAGCCATTGCAGGCCGTAGCAGTTCAAAAGAGATGAATGCCCCTTTAATGTCAGCAATAACAGCGGCAAATTTTCCACAAGAAAGCTACCAGACGACGACTATCATCAACCAAGATGATGCAATTTGGGGGACAGGCTCTTTCGTGAAGTCTTCAGCTCAAGACAGTAAAAAAGAGTTTCCTTGGTCATCCATGGTTCTTGATGAAAATGGCGTAGTTGCTAATACTTGGGACCTGAAAGAAGAAAGTTCGGCCATTATTGTTCAAGACAAAACGGGCAAAATTCTGTTCGTCAAAGAGGGCGCACTTGAGCAAGATGAGATAACAAAAGTCATTGAGCTTATTAAACAGAACATCTAGCTTCATTGAATGGCTCCTTGCTCTTGTTGTAAGGAGCTATATGAATTTGATTAGAAGCATGGGCAGTGATAACTCTGCTCTTTATAAGTGCGACACTTCCATCAGAGAGTATTACCAATATTTTTCGGCACGTATGTGTGGAGTTAAATTTTTCTGCTAGCCAACAAAAGAGTGAACTTTTATTCATTATGGGTGTTATATTATAACAGTCGGTAAGAGGAGCTCAGATGTACCACCACCAGCAAAAAACACTAAGATATTGGTATCGCACTGCTTTATTTTTCAGTGTTGCGTTGCTGATCGCTTGGAACTTTGCGGTTGTACTTCATCAAGTCGATCTGACGCCCGACCATCATACCCATCATCATTGCCAATTATTTTCTGGTGTTCAGCACGGTATAGCAAAGGTACAACCTACCCTCTCTACACCGACTTTTACGCGCGCCCAGCATCATCATGTTTTTTTGCATCTCGTGTACGGCGAAGAAGTTCTTGGCGCTGCTCGTGCCCCTCCTTATTTTGCTTAATTTCCAAACTATTCCACACTCAAAATTATTGAGTTCATTTCCGCACCTAGTGTGTCAGGGAACAATGACTTAGTGAAACTCGAATCTGAGCAATACCGCCTTTGGTTAATGCCAGTAAAATTAGGAAAAATACAATGTCATCAAAACACGTTTTAGCCCTTGCTATTGGCCTCACTTTATCGACAGCAGCGAATGCAAACGAATACCGCCAGCATGGTGCTCATGTGCATGGTCACGTCGAGTTTAATATCGCCCAAGATGGCAAAGATCTGTTAGTAGAGATCACAGCTCCTGGAGCTGATGTTGTGGGTTTCGAACATGCTCCAGAAAACGCACAACAAGAGCAAGCGCTTAAACAAGCCGTCGCTACACTCGAAGACAGCAACGCATTGTTCGCTATTAACTCACAAGCTGATTGTAATGTTGAAGAAGCTTACGTGAGCCACAACCTAAGCGAAACTCATGAGGAACATGATCATAGTGAGCACGACCATGATGACCATGCACATCACGATCATGAAGGACACGAACACCATGATCATAATGAACATCATGATAAACATGACCACCATGACGATCATGATGAGGCGCACGATCATGGCGGTCACGGTGAATTTTCGGTGCAATATCGCTTCAATTGCGAACAAGTTAATCAGCTTAGCCAAATCCAAACCGATTGGTTTAACCAATTCCCAACTACAGAGTCCATCAGCGTCAATATATTCACAGATACCATGCAATCAGCAATTAAATTAAGCAAAGATAACACCCAAATCGTAATCAAATAACACGAGTGGCGTGTGAGTACCCACTTACACGCCACAGCTTTGGTGATTTAATATGACTGAAACCACACCAAATGTTGTCGAGCTAGAGGATGCCCAATTTTTCTGGCCCGGTTCAACCAACCCAACCATCCACATCCCCAAATTACACATTACACAAGGCGAGCATGTGTTTATCAAAGGTCCAAGTGGCTGCGGTAAATCGACCTTGCTCGCTTTGTTGACGGGGATTAACACATTAACTTCAGGCTCTCTATCTGTACTCGATACTGACCTTGCTAGTTTAAGTGCCAGTCAGAGAGACCGCTTTCGCGCCAATCATATTGGCTACATCTTTCAACAGTTCAATTTATTGCCGTACCTTAACGTACTTGAAAACGTATTATTGCCATGTCAGTTCAGTAAAATACGACGTGACCGTGCCCATTTAGGTGTCTCATCTCAAACGTTAAATGAACAGGCTCAGGCCCTACTAGAACGACTGCACTTGCCAAACGAGCTTCATACACGCCCTGTCTCTGAATTGAGTATTGGTCAACAACAACGTGTGGCTGCGGCTCGAGCTCTGATAGGACATCCAGAGTTAGTGATCGCTGACGAACCAACCTCAGCTTTAGACTATGACAATCGTAAAGCATTTATTGAGCTCCTTATGGAGCAAGCGAATCAAGCCAATGCCACACTGGTATTCGTTAGCCACGACCCAACACTCGAACCCTTATTCGATCGCACGCTCAATCTACCCGACATTAATCAAGTATCTAGCCTAGGAGCCATATCATGAGTGCTGTTGTAAAGCTCGCCTGGAAAAGCTTGATGAACCGCAAAGCGACGGCAATTCTAACCATCATGACCGTTGCGATTTCAGTGGTACTCCTCTTGGGCGTCGAGCGTATCCGAACTCAAGCCAAGGATAGCTTCGCCAATACAATTTCAGGCACTGACCTCATTATTGGTGGACGCTCTGGGCAAGTGAACCTATTGCTCTATTCTGTGTTTCGTATTGGTAATGCGACCAACAACATCGATTGGAAAAGCTACCAAGAGTTTGCCAATCATCGTTCAGTCGATTGGGCTATTCCAATCTCGCTTGGCGACTCGCATAAAGGCTTCCGAGTTATGGGAACCAATCACAGTTACTTTGAGCATTACAAGTTTGGAAGTAAGCAACCACTAACATTCAGCAAGGGTAGAGAATTCAATGGTTTATTTGAAACCGTGCTAGGTTCTGATGTCGCTAAACAACTTGGTTATGATATCGGTAACGAAATCATCATTGCCCACGGCATTAGCGACGTTGGCTTTAGCCGTCATGACAATCTGCCATTTAAAGTTGTCGGTATCCTTGCACCTACAGGAACACCAGTCGACAAAACCGTCCATGTATCACTAGAAGCAATCGAAGCCATTCACGTCGGATGGGAAAGTGGTGCGCGTTTGGGCCCGACACCCAAGGCACAAGATCTCAAAAACAGAGACTTTCAGCCCAAACAAATTACCGCTATGCTCGTTGGTTTGAAATCTCGTATTCAAACTTTCGCCCTGCAAAGACAAATTAACACCTACCCCAAAGAGCCGCTTAGCGCCATTATGCCCGGCGTTGCGTTGCATGAGTTATGGGGAATGATGTCGGTTGCAGAGCAAGCCCTAATGGCAGTATCTGGTTTTGTCGTGATTGCAGGGTTGTTAGGTATGTTAAGCAGTCTATTAACTAGCCTACAGGAACGCCGCCGTGAAATGGCGATTTTGCGTGCCATGGGAGCAAGGCCTCGTCATGTTTTCTCACTCTTAATTAGTGAAGCTAGCTTGCTTACTGCTGCTGGTATTATTACTGGCGTTACTGGGCTGTATGCCATTCTTGCTATCGCGCAGCCGATCATCCAACAGCACTATGGAATACATCTCACCTTAAGCATCTTATCTACTTATGAGTGGATGCTATTAGGTTTCGTACAATGCGCTGGTATTGTGATTGGTTTCATTCCCGCACTCCGCGCCTACCGACAGTCACTGAGTGACGGAATGACAATAAGGATTTAATAAAATGTGGAAAAAAATACTCGCAAGTTGCTTGCTGGTCGTCGCATTCACAGCGCCTGTTATGGCCAGCGAAGAACCATTAAAGCTTGACTGGATTGACCTTGTTCCAGAAAAAGAGCGTAAATTGTTCGACAGTATAGGCATGCCCGCATCTGATCACAGTGGTGGCGCAGCCCAGCAGTCCAAGATTGGTAACGTTCGACCAGAACTGAACGGAAGCCAAGTTAAAATTCCGGGGTTTGTTATCCCACTTGAAGGTGATGCCGATACCGTCACTGAATTTTTATTGGTGCCATATTTTGGAGCTTGTATTCACGTGCCACCACCGCCTCCAAACCAGATCATTTACGTGAAGTTTCCGAAAGGCGCGCCTGTTCAAGAGTTGTGGGATGTTATATATGTGGTTGGAACGTTGAAAACCGAGACGATAAACCACGAACTGGCAGAAACGGCTTACGTTATTGAGGGATCAGAAATAGAAGCCTACGACGATATGTAATTTAAGTCGTCGATAAGCCTCGCTACACCTAAGGCGTCACACTGGCGCCTTTTTTAGCTTTGTGCTACACGATATAACGAGATAAATACGCTAACACGCCCACATAAATAACCAAAAGAAACGCTATCGACAGGTGCTTTTTGAGTTTACCTGCTTCTGAGAACTTCATAGCCCCTCCAAAATAACGATAACAATTTTAACAACTCATTATCATTTTGAATAGCCCTATTCGTTCAAAAACTGAGAACTCCTGTCTGGTCGCTTGGTCAGATAAGGTGTAAATTTAAACGTGCGAACCGCGCAGTTCTTGGTAGGAAAACGAATGGCAGACCCGACAAAGCAACCTGTTGTCATCGAACATCAGTCAGACACAAAAAAAAATACGCAACAAGAAAAGAAACAAGGCTACATAAAAGACAGTGCTAGTAAGGTAAAAACCATAGCCCAAATACACGGTCTTGACGCCTTACTGCAAACCGAACCGCCAGCCAAATCTGCGTTTGAAAGAGCCCAATTGCGAGAGCAACGACGCCAAGAACAGCGACAAAAAAACTTAGAACAGATTTTAAAATTAGCGCACAGTTCATGCCGAGATGAGACAGCGGGAGAGCCAGACCAAGATTGGTTGCATCGATTTTTTGAGATGGCTCAAGACATCCATAACAGCGCGATGCAAAAGCTATGGGCTCAAGTGATGAAGCGTGAAGTGACCAATCCGGGTTCAACGTCCATGAAAGCGTTGAAAACCCTCAAGGATATGTCACCAAAGGAAGCACAAACTCTGCAAAGAGCCGCCTCTTTAGCGTGCAGTTTTGGAGGGGATCACAGCAGAAAACTGCTGATTGGTTACAAAGCCCAAGGAGGCATATTTAGCTTCGGCAAGCGAGACGTCGCTAACAGCCTAAATATGGGAAGTTTTCAACTGCCGTATTCAAGCTTGTTGCTCTTAATTGAATTAGGGCTGCTGCACAGTGCCGAACTTGAATCTGGCGAAATTAGTATCGAAACACCGTTGGTCCTCACCTACCAAGGTAAAAACTTGTCACTGAACGTAAACAGTAAAGGTGTCCGCCTTTTATATTACCGCTTCACACCCACAGGCAATGAGCTCTGTACCTTGCTCGGAAACAAACCACATGCCGAATACTACGATCAAATGCTTGCACTGTTAAATCATAGATTTAGTGTCCATAGTGAAGCTAAAAGTACGGTTCATCATACCGTCTAGCCAGCTTGAGAAGCATTTGATCACCTATGATCCAAATACTTCTCCAGCTGCTCAAAGAGCTTTAGGTCACCTATGATCTAAATGCTTTTTTATCGGATCACACCGCGTTGTTTAAGATCGATTAAGCACAAATCCACCAGCTCATCGACACTCTTTTCTCCCGCGGGCAAATCGATTTCAGGGCTCTCTGGCGCTTGATATTCCGAATCAATACCAGTGAAATTAGGAATCTCTCCCGCACGGGCTTTACGGTATAAACCCTTAGGATCTCGACCTTCGCAAACCTCTAGAGATGCATTGACATACACTTCGATAAACTCGCCTTCTGGCAATAAATCGCGCACTAACTTCCGCTCTGCACGATGCGGTGAAATAAACGCCGACAGAACAATTAAACCCGCATCTGCCATCAACTTCGCCAGTTCACCAATACGACGAATGTTCTCGCGACGGTCCTGTTCAGAAAAACCTAAATCGCTACACAAACCATGTCGTACATTGTCACCATCCAATAAATAGGTGTGGTAACCCAATGCTGCAAGGCGATTTTCCAACGCCCCCGCTACGGTTGATTTACCCGCTCCAGATAAGCCAGTGAACCACAATACGGCAGGTTTTTGCTTCTTTAATTCAGCACGAAACTGTTTATCAACCGAATGCTGGTGCCAAACAATGTTTTCATCTTTTACCGTCGTTTCGGCAGTCATAACGTATCCTTGTAAATATCGGAATTAAAACGGGAAAAAGACCGGGATCAAAGTAAGTACTAATACAGAGTACACAATCGAAATTGGCACTCCAATTCTCACGTAGTCGGTCAATTTGTAATTTCCTACGCTGTACACCAGCAGGTTAGTTTGGTAACCGTAGGGAGAGATAAAGCTCGCACTCGCGCCGAACAAAACCGCCATGATGAATGGCATCGGATCCACGCCATAACCCACCGCCATGCTATAGCCGATAGGAAAAGAAAGCGCAGCCGCGGCATTGTTTGTCACCAATTCAGTGAGTACCAATGTCATGATATAAGTCGCCACCAAGGCACCAAATACTCCCCAGCCATTAAACGCTTCAATAAACATCACTCCCATTCTTTCTGACAATCCAGAAGAGATCATCAGTTGAGCAATAGACAAAGCGGAACCGACAATCACGACGATATCGATCGGAAAACGGCGGCGCAGTTCTGAAATCTGCACAATACCAAACGCAATAAGCGCGATAAGGTACGCAGCTAGACCTTTAATAATCGGTACTAACTCTAATAGAGCGCATCCAATTACGGCTGCAAAGCCCAGTAATACAATGGAAGACTTATTCGTATCAAGCCGAGCGCTAGAGTCCAAGTCATGCACTAAAACAAACTCTTTACGATGAGCTCGGCGTTCAGACTCAAAACGCTTTCCTGGAACCAGAACTAACGTGTCCCCAGGCGCTAAGGTAATACTACCCAAGCCACCTTCTAGGCGTTCGTGGCCTCGGCGAATCGCCACAACAACGGCATCGAATCGGTCGCGGAATCGGCTCTCTTTGAGGGTTTTGTAGCAAAATGTCGCCGACGAGCTCACCACAACTTCGATAAAGTTTTGCCCATTTAAGTGCTGCTGACCAAACAACTTGAGGCCCGGAATTTCTTGCAGGGTCGCGACGCTCTCAACATCGCCACAAAATAACAGGCGGTCTTTTGCATTGAGCACAAAATCCGGTCCCACAGAAGAAACAGTAACACCATCGCGCACCACTTCTGCAAGAAACAGTTTGCGCAGCGCACGTAAATTATTCTCGCTGATCGTACGCCCAACTAGCGGTGAGCCTGGCTCAACGCGAGACTCAAGAAAGTAAGGTAAATCTTCTTGACTTTGATCATCATAATTCGGTAGCAAGTAGCTCAGTGGGATAAGAATCAGCATCCCTCCCACCAGCACAGCCAAACCTATCATCGTAGGTGTAAAAAAGCTCAGGCTCGGTAAGCCTGCGTCTTCGACAAAGCTGTTGATGATTAAGTTAGTCGACGTACCAATCAAAGTTAACGTGCCACCAAAAATGGCGGCATAAGACAAGGGAATAAGTAATTTCGAAGGTGCATGCTGCTGATTACGCTTAATCGCCCCAATCAATGAGACAACCACAGCGGTATTATTCGTAAATGAAGAAAGCAAGGCGGTCGACACACCGAGCTTAGCAATCACGCTGCCTAACTGACCCTCAGAGATACTTCGGCTCACCCAACTGATCAGCAGTGTTTTTTCTAGAGCACAGGATGCAAGAATCAATAGAACCAGGGTTAACAATGAAGAGTTGGTAAAATTGGATGCGATAGTGGCTGAATCCATCATCCCAGCCATGAATGCAATAAAAGCGGCACCCGCAAAGACGTAACTAGGCTTAATTTTCGTGACAAGCAAGCAAGTGATAATGCCAAGCAAAATCGCTAACACAAACCCTTGTTCCCACATAGCCTTTCCTTACCAAATAGCCCCAAAGGGCACAACAACGACTCATTTATCCATGAAACACCGACAAACGAGTAAACAGACAAAAATCAGCGCAAGCGAAAAGAACATCAGAATGCTCGGTTTTCTTGGGCTCCACCGAAGCATTCTGGTATTAGGAGAATACCTAACGACATTTCGCAATTCAGTTAGGTAGCGACGCCCCAAGTACAACAGCAGACAGAGCCTGAAATTATCGTACTTGGGTAAGCCAGTTACTTTTTCAGAAACTGGCTGACGTCTTTTGCTTCCCAGTGTGGGAAGTGTTTACGGACAAGCGCATTAAGCTCAACTTCAAACGCAGAGATGCCCGTCAAATCGCGCTCAACCACGGCGAGGCTCTCTTTAACCATGCCAGCACCAACCGTCACGTTTGTCAGACGATCGATAATGATAAAGCCACCGGTATCTGCACAGTCTTGATAATTGTCCAGCGCGACTGACTCATTAAGAGACCATTCACACAAACCAATACCATTCAATGGCAGCTCTGCCGAGCTATGAGTCGAGAGATTATTAATGTCATATTGATGACGAATCGCTTCAACATGACCTACGGTTTTCTTACCTGCGATTTTGATGTCATAGTCACGACCCGGTTGCAGGGGGTGCTCTGTCATCCATACCACATCGGCAAGCAAATGGTTTGTGGTTTCCACTTGAGCATTATCTAGAACAATCAAATCGCCACGGCTAATATCGATCTCATCGCTTAGCGTCAGAGTGACAGCTAATCCGGCACGAGCTTCTTCGATATCACCATCAAAGGTCACAATACGAGCCACAGTTGACGTTTTACCCGATGGCAATGCTTTAATGGCATCACCAACTTTGATCGAACCAGAAGAAATGGTCCCCGCAAAGCCACGGAAATCTAGGTTAGGACGATTAACGTATTGCACAGGGAAGCGGAACTCACCCGCGCCTTTTTCTTGATCCACATCGACCGTTTCAAGAAGCTCAAGCAATGATGGGCCTTTAAACCAAGTCAGGTTTTGGCCTTTATCCACCACATTGTCCCCTTCAAGCGCTGAGATCGGGATGATTTGAATATCAATATCCCCTGTCAGATTCTCAGAGAACTTCAGATACTCGTCGCGGATCTCTTCAAAGCGCTCTTGGGAGTAATCCACTAAGTCCATCTTGTTGATCGCCACAACAAAGTGCTTCAAACCCAACAGGTTGGAAATGAAAGAGTGACGACGAGTTTGATCGAGAATGCCCTTACGTGCATCAACTAGAATCACAGCTAAGTCACATGTCGATGCACCTGTAGCCATGTTACGTGTGTACTGCTCGTGTCCAGGAGTATCTGCAATGATGAATTTACGTTTCTGCGTCGAGAAATAGCGGTAAGCCACATCAATAGTGATCCCCTGCTCACGCTCAGCTTGTAAGCCATCGACCAACAACGCAAGGTCAGGCTTTTCACCCGTGGTGCCCACACGTTGGCTGTCTGAATGCACTGCCGCTAGCTGATCTTCATAAATTTGTTTTGAGTCATGGAGTAAGCGACCAATTAATGTACTTTTACCATCATCCACCGAGCCACAAGTCAAGAATCTAAGTAACGACTTGTACTGGTGTTGTGTTAAATAGCCTTCGATACCAAGCTCGGCTAATTGAGCTTCAACTGCACTGTTCATTATCTTTCCTTAGATCCTTTAGAAGTAACCTTGACGTTTCTTAAGCTCCATCGATCCTGACTGATCGTGGTCGATCGCTCGGCCTTGGCGCTCACTCGACGTTGCCACCAGCATCTCTTCAATAATGCCAGTTAAAGTGTTTGCTTCAGACTCGATGGCCCCGGTCAATGGATAACAACCAAGGGTACGGAAGCGCACGCTCTTCTCTTCAATCACTTCACCCGGTTGAAGCTCCATACGATCATCATCAACCATGATCAGCATGCCATCGCGTTCAACAACTGGGCGTTTGTCCGCGAGGTAAAGCGGCACGATCTCGATGTTTTCTAAATAGATGTATTGCCAGATATCAAGCTCAGTCCAGTTAGACAGTGGGAATACACGAATGCTCTCACCCTTATTAACCTGACCGTTGTAGGTCTTCCATAGCTCAGGACGTTGGTTTTTAGGGTCCCATGTATGGTTCTTATCGCGGAATGAATACACGCGCTCTTTCGCCCGTGATTTCTCTTCGTCGCGGCGCGCACCACCAAAGGCCGCATCAAAACCGTACTTGTTCAGCGCTTGTTTTAAGCCTTGAGTCTTCATGATGTCAGTGTGCTTAGAAGAACCATGAACAAACGGACTACAGCCCATGGCTAGACCTTCTGGATTCTTATGTACCAAAAGCTCAAAACCGTATTTGGCCGCGGTGCGATCACGAAATTCAATCATCTCGCGGAACTTCCAATCGGTGTCGACATGCAGCAATGGAAATGGAATCTTACCTGGGTAAAAAGCTTTACGCGCTAGGTGCAGCATCACTGATGAGTCTTTACCAATCGAATACATCATGACTGGGTTATCAAACTCAGCCGCAACTTCGCGGATAATATGGATACTCTCCGCTTCGAGTTGTTTAAGGTGAGTTAAACGTTGTTGGTCCATGTTTTGTATTTCCTTTTTAAGCTTGAAGGCGCATTACGTCTCTAATCTTTGGTCTGAAATTATATGGAGTTGGCAATAGCACTTTTGTTGAATTCAGTACTAGACAAAAACCAGTCTAACTTTTGAGACAGTCGCACTACCTCTCCGACAACAATCAAAGATGGCGATTGTGCTTCCTTCGATAAATCAGAGAGTTGGGAGAGTTCTCCCGTAAATACTTTTTGTTGAATCTGCGTGCCACGCTCAATAATGGCAATCGGAGTCGACGCTGAACGACCATGTTTAATGAGTTGATTCTGAATATAGTGTGATTTCATCAGCCCCATGTAGATCACTAAAGTCTGATTCCCACGCGCCAACGTGGACCAATCCATCTCATCACTTTCTTCTTTCAAGTGGCCAGTCACAAAGATGGCCGATTGCGCATAATCACGATGAGTCAGTGGAATACCAGCATAAGCGGTTGCGCCAGCTGCTGCGGTAATGCCAGGGACAACTTGAAAACGAACGCCGGCATCAGCAAGCACTTCTAACTCTTCACCACCACGACCGAATACAAACGGATCCCCACCTTTAATGCGCACTACTTTGTAGCCCTGCTTGGCAAAATCCACCAAAAGCTGATTCGTCTTCTCCTGCGGCACACTGTGATGCCCAGCTCGCTTCCCAACGCACACCAAAATCGTATCGCTTGGAATCAATGCCATGATTTCTTCAGACACCAAGTAGTCGTACAAAACCACGTCAGCTTGCTGCAAGCAGTTCAGTGCTTTCACCGTCAGAAGTTCAGGATCGCCTGGTCCTGCACCTACTAAGGCAACTTCACCAGGCTGTAGCGATTGCTTTGCAAAACGAGTAACACCAGCGACTGGGTTGTCAGAAACTAACCGGGGCTTTGGTTTAGGAAAAGAAGTGACTGAATCGTTCGTTGCCATGTGCTTGCTCATCGTCCATTGATATCGTTATGCAAGCATTATGGCGGGGCGTTTATATTACCTGAAATTCTAAAATTTCATTTTTTATTCAAAAATCTGCTAAGAAGTTTTTGTTTGGTCTCATTCAAAAGCGTGAAAAAGTCGGCGGTTAATATGAATAAGGTTCAGTAAACTGATTAATGTTCACAGTTTTCTGTATCTTTATCATCGAGTTGCACCTGTGTTTGATACATTACGCAGTACAATTTCCCCTTATCATTGAATTGGAGCACCAAATGAAAGTGGCAGTTCATCCTATTTCCCTCGCAGTATTAAGTGGCATGCTAACGCTTGCTGGCCCAGCAATGGCCGATACCATCAAGCTTCGTATTATCGAAACCACCGACATTCACACCAACGTGATGGATTACGATTACTACAAAGACCAACCATCACAGCAAATCGGTTTAAGTCGCGCAGCGACAATAGTGAAACAAGCTAAGTCCGAGACAGAAAACACGGTACTAGTAGATAACGGTGATTTAATTCAGGGCAGCCCAATGGGCGATTACATGGCGGCAAAGGGGATTAATCCCGACGACGTGCACCCAGTCTACAAAGCGATGAACCAGCTAGACTACGATGTGGGCAACATTGGCAATCATGAGTTCAACTATGGCCTTGAGTTCCTGAAAAACTCTATCGACGGTGCGAACTTCCCTTATGTTAGTGCTAACGTTTTCGACAAGAAGACAGGCGAGCACTACTTCAAACCTTATCTAATTAAAACGCACACGTTCAAAGACACTGATGGTCAAAGCCACGAAATCAAAGTGGGTTACATCGGCTTTGTACCACCACAAATTATGGTGTGGGATAAGAAGAACTTAGAAGGCAAAGTCTTTGCTAAAGACATTAAGGAAACAGCAGAGAAACTGATTCCTCAAATGAAGAAAGAAGGCGCAGACGTGATTGTGGCAATTCCACACTCGGGCATTTCTACTGATCCATACAAGCTAGGCGCTGAAAACTCTGTTTACTACCTCACAGAAGTTGAAGGTATTGATGCAATTGCTTTTGGCCACTCTCACGCAGTCTTCCCAGGGAAAGACTTCGCAAACCTACCTGGTGTTGATATAGATAAAGGGACCATCAATGGTGTAACGTCCGTGATGCCGGGCCGCTGGGGAAGTCACGTAGGTGTGATGGATTTGATGCTGAAAGAGAAAGACGGCAGATGGCAAGTCGTCGAAGGCCAAGCAGAAGCACGCCCTATCTTCGATAAAGTAAATAAGAAGTCATTAGCTAAAGCCGATGAAGATATTGTGAAAGCGTTAGAAGAAGATCACAAAGGCACTCGTGAATTTGTAAACCAACCAATCGGCAAAGCAAATGATGTCATGTACAGCTTCTTGGCATTAGTGCAGGACGACCCCACCATTCAAATCGTTAACCTTGCTCAGAAAGACTACGTAGAACGCTTTATTCAAGGCGACCCAGACCTTTCTGACATTCCAGTACTGAGTGCGGCAGCACCATTTAAAGTCGGCGGTCGTAAGAACGATCCGAATAACTTTACAGAAGTAGAATCCGGTCAGCTCACCTTCCGTAATGCGGCCGATCTTTACTTATATCCAAACACCTTGGTTGCGATGAAAGTGAAAGGTAAAGAAGTTCGCGAATGGCTAGAGTGCAGTGCGGGTCAATTCAACCACATCGACATCAACAATCCTAAACCGCAATCTTTGATTGATTGGGATAATTTCCGTACGTACAACTTCGATGTTATTGATGGGGTTAACTACCAAATCGACGTTACCCAACCGCCGAAGTACGATGCGGATTGTAAAGTGATTAATCCAGATTCTCAGCGCATTGTGAATCTGACGTTCAATGGTAAGCCTGTCAATCCGAAGCAAGATTTCATCATCGCAACCAATAACTACCGTGCTTATAGCAATACTTTCCCTGGTACAGGCCCAGATTTCATTGCATTTGACGCACCAGATGAAAACCGCTCTGTCGTCGCCACTTATATTTCTCGCGTGAGTGAAGAAAAAGGAGAAGTGACACCAAGCGCTGACAACAACTGGTCTTTCGCACCGATTAAGTCCGATAACAAGCTAGATATTCGTTTCGAAACCTCCCCTAGCGATAAAGCGGCGCAGTTCATCAAAGAGAAAGGACAATACCCAATGAAGCGCGTGTCAACAGATGACATTGGTTTCGCGATTTATCAAATCGATTTGAATAAATAAGGTTGATTTGACAGCAACACTAAGCGGCTCTCATGAGCCGCTTTTTTGTTATCAATAAAACCCGTTAAAATAAAGAAAACCGTTTCTGAGTTATCACATGCACAGCGATCTTTTTTCAGACTTAGTCAAACATGGCTTTTTAGAGACAGAAGCAAACCAACTTATTGAAAATGGTGAGTTGCTCGAACTGCCTACACGCCACATTCTTAATCACCAAGGGGAGTTTAGCTCACACCTTTACTTCATCATTGAGGGGTTATGCCACGCAAGCTATCTTACTGAGCACGGCAAAGAATTCAGTAAAGAATTTTATTGGGAGAAGGACTGGGTTATCGGGTTTGAGAGCATAATAAAGGACCAACCTTCGCCTTACTTATTGGAAACGCTGAGCGCTTGTCAGCTATTTTGCTTGCCAATTGAAACGTTGCATCACTGGCGAGCAGAAAAGCACGCCATTTACTTAAAGCTACTCGAAAACCAACTGGTTAATAAAGAGAACAAAGAACGCTTTATGTTGCTCTACTCTCCAGAGGAACGATATCAATTATTTTGCGCTCATTACCCAGATTTAAAGCAACGTATTACCGATAGTCAAATTGCGGCCTACCTGGGCATTACGCCAATCAGTTTGAGTCGAATCAAAGCACGCTTAACCAAAGATCACACTCTCAAATAAACTCAAAAAAGAAAAAAGCTCTTCAAACGAAGAGCTTTTTCTCTGCTATTTGAGCTATTTAAGAATTCGCGCCCGGAACTGGCGCCCTTTCATCTTGCCGTTACTAATGGTTTGTAGAGCCTTTTTAGCCACAGATTTTTCGACGGCAACATAAGCGCGCACAGGGAACAGGTGAATCTTTCCGACTTGAGAGCCTGGAATACCATTTTTTCCTGTCAAACAACCTAAAATATCACCCGGTCGTACTTTCTGTTTCTTACCGCCATCAATGTTAATCGTCACCATTTTCGCTTGGTATGGCTGCTGATTTGATTTGGCAGGCAATGTTGCTGGTACCACGTCCATCTCTAGGTATTCTTCAATACGAGCTACACGTAAACCGTCTTTCTCACCAAAAAAGCTGAACGCTAAACCTTTACTACCCGCACGACCTGTACGACCAATACGGTGCACATGAACCTCAGGATCGCGCGATAGCTCAAAGTTAAAGACAGCGTCAAGATTATCAACGTCCAAACCACGCGCCGCAACGTCTGTTGCAACAAGGATAGACACACTCTTGTTAGCAAACTGCACCAATGCTTGGTCGCGTTCACGCTGCTCTAAGTCCCCATGGATATCGATAACGCTGAATCCTTTGTGATGCAACTCATCTGCGACACTTTGCACTTCTTTTTTGGTATTACAAAAAACCACCGCGGACTCTGGTTGGTGAGTCAGCAGCAAATTCGCCAACGCTTCATCACGTGCTTCCGAGCCTTCAACTTTATAGAAGTACTGCGCAATGCTTGAGGTATCATGCGTCGATTCCACCTTAATCACTTCCGGTGTCTGCATTATACGCTGCGCAATTTGCTCAATTTTTTCTGGAAAAGTAGCACTGAAAAGTAGAGTTTGACGCTGCTTTGGCGCTGCATCGATGATTGCATCTAATGCGTCTTGGAAACCCATGTCCAACATGCGATCAGCTTCATCTAGCACCAAGGTATTCAGTTCGCTAAGATCAATTCGGCCTTTCTCAAGGTGATCCAAAATACGACCAGGTGTACCAACTAGAATATGCGCACCATGCTCCAGCGAACCAATTTGTGGCCCCATTGGCATCCCACCGCAGAGAGTAAGCACTTTAATATTATGAATGCCGCGACCTAAAGTACGAATTTCCTTCGCTACTTGGTCTGCAAGCTCACGTGTTGGACACAATACTAATGACTGGACACGAAAGCGTTTGACGTTGAGGTTCGATAAAACCCCTAAACCAAATGCAGCGGTTTTACCTGAGCCCGTTTTACCCTGCCCGATGACATCACGATGTTTTAGGATTGCAGGCAAGCTCAAAGCTTGAATTGGCGTCATGTGGGTATAGTTCAGGGAATCAAGTGTGGCGAGTAACGCTGGGTTCAGCCCAACTTGATCGAATGTTTGTTTGCTCACGGGGATATCCTCAGGTGAGATGGAAAGAGGGCACATTATCACCAGATTTGGTGGGAAAACCAGTGCTAATTAACCTTTGTTAATGAGTATGAGCTCAAAACAAAGTAAAGTCAGTCACTCTATTCTCACTACGGATAACAACATGCTCACTTGGATTACTTTGCCCTTTGCTCAGCTAACAACCACACAGCTGTATGAAATGATGAAATTGCGTGTGGATGTATTCGTTGTTGAACAAACCTGCCCTTATCCTGAACTGGATGGTAAGGACACGCTGGAAGGTGTTTATCATCTAATAGGCTATCACGGTGATGAACTGGTTGCTTGCGCAAGATTACTGCCCGCAGGCACTACGTATGACAATGTGAGTATTGGTCGAGTGGTGACAAAGCAGACCGCGCGAGGCGGTGGCTTAGGTCATAAGTTATTGGACAAGGCCTTGGCACAATGCGAAACATTATGGCCAGGACAGACAATAGATATAGGTGCTCAAGAACACCTCATCCAGTTTTATGCTAGTCATGGATTCAAGGTTATCTCAGAGTGCTATCTTGAAGATGGTATCCCTCATGTGGATATGCGGAAAGAATCCGTAGCGCTATAAGCTTCAACTCGATTGGTTACTATGAAAACTAATCGCTATGAAAAACTGACTAAAAAGACGCGATATCTTCGCGTCTTTTCATTTGAAGCGTTTACTTGTTACGTCCAAAGGTCCCATCCGATAAACGGAAAAACATAACGGACCGCCCGCTTTTTTCCAGCTGTAGCATATCTAACTCACCTTCGTCACTAAGCTTAAAGCGAATCAATTGTCCCTGCTTTATTTGGCTTAGCGGCTTATCACTGCCTTCTATTTTGACCAGAGCGCTAAGATCCGCCATAGAGAGCTGATTACTTCTGAAAACCTGCGCTAATGTATCACCATTTTTAACCGTGTACTCTTTCCAGTCTTCAGATTTCGGTCCAGAGTTCTGAGAGGTTCTCTGCTGGCTTAAACTCTGCGCGTTCAGCTCAATCGCTACGCGTTGATGATCGACCTCAGTCTGCTCAACTGGTTGATCTGTTTTATTTGGCAAAGGAATAACAAGGAGTACCAGAATCAATGGCACTAAGACCATCAAAGCACGCTGATGAAATTTAGGCAGACGCAACCAAAACTGCTTAACAGGCTGTATACGCTCCAACCATTGCTCTTTGTTGAACGGCTGCTTCCAGTCGATAGCAGCGAATTTTTGTTTAACCAATTCGACATAGTCGACTTGCTGCTTTTTCTTTCTGCGACGATTCATTGTAATGAGTCCCTTAATACTTCTACGGTCAGTATAAAAATACCGACGCGGAGAGTATATGTTTTTCACCAAACTAAAATGGAATTGGGATTAAATTAGCAGAAATTTCACTTGGAGTAAGAGATAAGTCACAACCTGGCCGCCTCAATTAAGCATTCAGTCGCAATCATTTAAACCTAAGCTCGAAACTGATATCCTGTTACCTTTATCACTCCTAATAAGAGCGACATTCATGTCTGAAATTAAATTTGAAACTGCAGAACAAAAAGCAAGCTACGGCATTGGTCTGCAAATGGGTCAGCAACTTGCAGGCTCTGGTCTTGAAGGTCTTAGCGTTGATGCTATCGCAGCAGGTATTGCAACAGCACTAACTGGTGACATGCCATCAATCGAAATTGATGAAATCAACAAAGCACTACAAGAACTTCACACTCGTGCAGAAACAGCTCGCCAAGAAGCAGCAAAAATTGCGGCAGCAGAAGGCGAAGCGTTCCTAAAAGACAACGCTCTACGACCTGAAGTTAACGTTCTAGACTCTGGTCTTCAGTACGAAATCATTTCTGAAGGTACTGGTGCAGTTCCTACAGCAGAAAGCTCAGTTCGCGTTCACTACCACGGTGAGCTAACTGACGGTACTGTATTCGATAGCTCTGTATCTCGCGGTCAACCTGCTGAATTCCCTGTTACAGGTGTAATCAAAGGTTGGGTAGAGGCACTACAACTAATGCCTGTTGGCTCTAAGTGGAAGCTATACGTACCACAAGATCTTGCGTACGGTGAGCGTGGCGCTGGTGCGGCTATCCCTCCATTTGCAGCTTTAGTTTTCGAAGTAGAACTATTAGATATTATCTAATTGAAACCATTTTCAATTATGATTAAATAAAACGGCGCACTAGCGCCGTTTTTTTGTCTAAACTGAATAGACTTTCTCACCTCTGAACCTTTCACTCTGATAGCCTTTAAAAATAAAATCACTTTTAAAAAACGCTCAACCTTTGGAGGTACTATGCGTAAAACACTCCTAACTCTAGCACTCCTATCAATCAACATTGGTAGTGCGCACGCATTCTTAGATTCAGTCACTCAAAAAAGTAAAGAAAGTGGCCTGATGGACATGGTCGGCAGCAGCTTGAACACCGAGTCATCTCCATTAACAGACATGCTAACTAGCCAATTACCAGTATCCACTGAGCAAGCAGCCGGAGGCAGTGGTGCGCTACTCGCTTTGGCTCAAAGCCAGCTTTCGCAAGAAAATAGTAGTGAATTACAGTCTTTGATTCCTGGACTTTCAAACTTGCAAGGAGCACAAAGCTTACTAGGAAATATTGAGAATATCAGTGCAGTAAAAAGTGCATTCGATACGTTAGGTTTAGATCCATCTATGATCAGTCAGTTTGCTCCAGTAATCTTGGATTACTTGAACAAGCAAGGCGCTAGCGAAGGGCTTCTAAGTTCGTTGGGCGGGTTGTGGAATACTAGTAAATAAGCGCAAGTGATAATCACTTTTTAAATTGCCAGTCTGCATGGGTTGAAATAAATGCAGGCTGGATATAAAGGTTTACTGAATTACAGATACAAAAAAGCCGAGCTAATGCTCGGCTTTCTCGTTCTTACGAACTGATTACTCAGCAGCTTCTTCAGCAGCTGGGCGATCTACAAGCTCAATGTAAGCCATTGGAGCTTTATCACCAGCACGGAAGCCAGCTTTTAGGATACGAGTGTAACCGCCCTGACGAGCAGCAAAACGTGGACCTAGTTCGTTAAATAGTTTTGCAACTACTTCGTTGTCACGAGTACGTGCAAATGCTAGACGACGGTTAGCAACACTGTCAGTCTTAGCTAGTGTAATCAAAGGCTCAACTACGCGACGTAGCTCTTTTGCTTTTGGCAAAGTAGTCTTGATAACTTCATGACGTACTAGAGAGCTAGCCATGTTGCTGAACATCGCTTTGCGATGTGAGCTGTTGCGGTTGAGTTGACGACCACTCTTACGATGGCGCATGACCTAATCCTTCTAACTAGTATCGATTAATCTTCAGCGATTGATGCAGGTGGCCAGTTTTCTAGGCGCATGCCCAGAGACAGACCACGTGACGCAAGTACGTCTTTAATCTCAGTAAGAGATTTTTTACCAAGGTTAGGCGTTTTAAGTAGCTCAACCTCAGTGCGTTGTACTAGATCACCGATGTAGTGAATCGCTTCTGCTTTCAAACAGTTAGCAGAGCGAACTGTTAGTTCAAGATCGTCTACAGGACGCAGTAGGATCGGATCGAATTCTGGCTTCTCTTCCTTCTCCTCAGGAACTCGTACATCACGAAGATCTACGAATGCATCCAATTGTTCAGCTAGGATTGTAGCTGCACGACGGATTGCTTCCTCAGGTTCTAGAGTACCGTTTGTTTCCATATCGATAACAAGCTTGTCTAGATCAGTACGCTGTTCTACACGAGCTGCTTCTACAGCGTAGGCAATTTTGTCTACTGGGCTGTAAGTAGCATCTACTAGTAGGCGACCGATAGGACGCTCGTCTTCTTCGTTATGGATACGCGCAGAAGCTGGAACATAACCACGACCACGTTCAACTTTGATACGCATTGCGATCTCAGCGTTGTCATCCGTTAGGTGACAAATTACGTGTTCAGGGTTAGCGATCTCTACATCACCATCATGGGTGATGTCACCTGCAACCACAGGGCCCGAGCCTGATTTGTTCAAAGTAATGAACACTTCATCTTTGCCTTCGGCAACGCGCACAGCCAAACCTTTAAGGTTTAGAAGAATTTCAAGAATATCTTCTTGAACGCCTTCTTTCGTGCTGTACTCATGAAGTACGCCTTCAATTTCTACTTCTGTTACAGCACAACCTGGCATAGAAGATAGAAGGATGCGGCGAAGTGCATTACCCAGAGTATGACCAAAGCCACGCTCTAATGGCTCAAGAGTTACTTTTGCGTGAGTCGAGCTGATTTGTTCGATGTCAACTAGACGTGGCTTAAGAAATTCTGTTACAGAACCCTGCATTGTGTCCTCTCTTTAGTTTAAACCTTACTTAGAGTAAAGCTCGACGATCAATTGTTCGTTGATGTCAGCTGATAGATCAGAACGCTCAGGCATACGCTTGAATGTACCTTCCATCTTGCCACCATCTACTTCAATCCAAGTTGGTTTTTCACGTTGTTCAGCAACTTCTAGAGCTGCTTTGATACGAGCTTGCTGTTTAGCTTTCTCGCGAATAGAAACAACGTCATTAGCCGCTACTTTGAAAGAAGGAACGTTTACAACTTTACCGTTTACTAGGATAGCTTTGTGGCTAACTAGCTGACGTGCTTCTGCGCGAGTTGCACCAAAGCCCATGCGGTAAACTACGTTATCAAGACGACCTTCAAGAAGCTGAAGTAGGTTTTCACCAGTGTTGCCTTTTAGGCGAGCAGCTTCTTTGTAGTAGTTACGGAATTGTTTTTCTAGAACGCCGTACATACGACGTACTTTTTGCTTCTCACGAAGCTGAACGCCATACTCAGATAGACGACCGCGACGAGCGCCGTGTACACCTGGTGCGTTATCAATTTTACACTTGGTATCGATCGCGCGAACACCAGACTTAAGGAATAAGTCAGTGCCTTCACGACGGCTAAGCTTCAGCTTAGGACCCAAATATCTTGCCATGATTCTTCTCCAATTGTCCTAGAAACGTTATACGCGACGTTTCTTAGGTGGACGACAACCGTTATGAGGGATTGGTGTAGCATCAACGATGTTTGTGATGCGGAAACCAGCGGCGTTTAGTGCACGAACAGTAGATTCGCGACCTGGACCAGGACCCTTAACCATAACTTCCAAGTTCTTTAGGCCGTATTCTTTAGCCATTTCAGCACAACGCTCAGCAGCAACCTGTGCAGCGAACGGAGTAGACTTACGAGAACCACGGAAACCAGAACCACCTGCAGTAGCCCATGCAAGAGCGTTACCTTGACGGTCAGTAATGGTTACGATTGTGTTATTGAAAGAAGCATGGATGTGCGCAACGCCATCTGCAACTTGCTTGCGTACGCGCTTACGAGCGCGAGTTGGTTGTTTAGCCATTGTACTCTACCTTCCCGATTATTTCTTGATCGGCTTACGCGGACCCTTACGGGTGCGAGCGTTGGTTTTAGTACGCTGTCCACGTAGTGGTAGACTGCGACGATGACGAAGACCACGGTAACAGCCAAGGTCCATAAGACGCTTGATGTTCATAGATACTTCACGACGTAGATCACCTTCTACAGTGTACTTAGCTACACCATCACGCAGTTGATCGATCTGCTCTTCAGTTAGTTCACTGATCTTAACATTTTCAGCAATACCCACTTCAGCTAGGATAGCTTGAGAGCGAGTTTTACCGATGCCGTAGATCGCTGTTAGAGCGATTACTGCATGTTTCTGATCAGGAATGTTAATGCCTGCTATACGGGCCATTATTCACTCCTAAGTGTTTCTATAAAAGAATTAGCCGCAGCAAAGCCCGTTATGGATACGCTGCGGAATACTACTTCTTTTGCACGCAAAAGGTAGGCCGAGGAATATACTCGACCCAACCTTCATTTTCAAGTAAAAATTTCTGCTAATTAGCCTTGGCGCTGTTTGTGCTTTGGCTCACTGCAAATCACGCGAACGACACCGTTACGCTTGATTACTTTACAGTTACGGCAGATTTTTTTAACGGAAGCACGAACTTTCATTGCTAAACTCCGTAAATGAAACTGAGTCTACCGCCGGATTAACGGCCGTAGCCTTTCAGATTCGCTTTCTTCAACACAGAATCATACTGTTGAGACATCAGATGAGTCTGTACCTGTGCCATAAAGTCCATAATTACAACAACTACGATTAGTAGCGATGTACCGCCGAAGTAGAAACGTACGTTCCACGCGACCATCATGAACTCGGGAATCAGACAGATAAAGGTAATGTACAGTGCACCAGCAAGGGTTAAACGTGTCATTACTTTATCAATGTATTTCGCTGTCTGCTCACCTGGGCGGATACCGGGTACGAATGCACCAGACTTCTTCAAGTTATCTGCTGTTTCACGCGGGTTGAAAACCAACGCCGTGTAGAAGAAACAGAAGAAGATAATTGCTGCTGCATAAAGCATTACATACAACGGTTGACCAGGGCTAAGAGCCAAAGACACGTCAGTTAACCAACCGAACGCGCTGCTCTCACCGTTTTGACCAAACCACTGAGCCAATGTTCCTGGGAACAAGATAATACTTGATGCAAAAATCGCTGGAATTACACCTGCCATGTTAATTTTAAGAGGCAAGTGCGAGCTTTGCGCAGCAAACACTTTACGACCCTGTTGACGTTTCGCATAGTTAACGACGATTCGGCGTTGACCACGTTCCATGAAAACAACGAAGTAAATTACTGCAAAAGCTAATACCGCGATTAGCAACAGAAGAAGTACATGCAATTCACCTTGACGCGCTTGCTCGATTGTTTGACCGATTGCAGAAGGCAATCCAGCAACAATACCTGCAAAAATCAGTATCGAAATACCGTTACCAATTCCGCGCTCTGTAATTTGTTCACCTAACCACATCAAGAACATGGTACCGGTTACTAAACTTACGGTAGCAATTAGCGTAAACATGGTTTGGTTGATAACAACCAGATTGTCGACCATGTTTGGTAGGCCAGTTGCAATACCTATAGCTTGGAAGGTTGCAAGTACAAGCGTGCCGTAGCGTGTGTATTGGCTTATCTTACGACGGCCTGCTTCACCCTCTTTTTTGAGTTCAGCTAACGCTGGATGAACTACAGTTAGCAATTGGACAACAATAGATGCCGAAATATACGGCATGATGCCCAATGCTAATATAGATGCACGCTCAAGAGCACCACCGGAGAACATGTTAAACATTTCAACGATGGTACCTTTTTGCTGTTCGAACAAATCGGCAAGTACAGCAGCGTCAATACCAGGAATCGGCACAAAAGAGCCGGCTCGGAATACTAAAAGTGCACCAATTACGAATAACAAGCGCGACTTTAGTTCACTTAAGCCGCTCTGAGCACTACGAAAATCTTGTCCTGGTTTCTTAGCCATCTGTACCTCGTTCCTCGAGATTATTCCTCGATTTTACCGCCTGCAGCTTCGATTGCAGCTTTAGCGCCTTTAGTCACACGTAGACCTTTAACAGTCACTGCTTTGTTGATTTCACCAGAAAGAACAACTTTTACAAATTCGATGTTCTTAGTGATGATGTTAGCAGCTTTAAGACTGTTTAGATCAACTACGTCACCAGAAACTTTCGCTAGCTCAGCTAGACGAACTTCAGCAGACACTAGGCTCTTACGAGAAGTGAAACCGAATTTTGGTAGACGTTGTTTCAGAGGCATCTGACCGCCTTCGAAACCTGGACGAACACTGCCGCCAGAACGTGATTTTTGACCTTTGTGACCACGGCCACCAGTTTTACCTAGGCCTGAACCGATACCACGACCTACTCGCTTCGCAGAAGTTTTCGCGCCAGCAGCCGGTGCTAGAGTATTCAAACGCATTCTGATTACTCCTCAACTTTAACCATGTAGTAAACCTTGTTGATCATACCGCGAATACACGGAGTATCTTCAAGTTCTACTGTGTGGTTGATTTTACGAAGACCTAGACCGCGCAAAGTAGCTTTGTGCTTTGGCAGACGACCAATTGAGCTTTTAGTTTGAGTTACTTTAATAGTTGCCATGGTGTTCTTACTCCGAAATAGATTCAACAGTTAGACCACGTTTAGCAGCAACCATTTCTGGTGACTTCATGCTACCTAGTGCATCGATCGTTGCACGAACGATGTTGATAGGGTTCGTAGAACCGTACGCTTTAGATAGTACGTTGTGTACACCAGCAACTTCTAGTACTGCACGCATCGCACCACCTGCGATAACACCAGTACCTTCTGCAGCAGGCTGCATGTAAACTTTAGAGCCCGAATGGCGACCTTTCACTGGGTGGTGAAGAGTGCCTTCGTTTAAAGCGATCGTAGTCATGTTACGACGCGCTTTTTCCATTGCTTTTTGAATCGCTGCAGGTACTTCACGAGCTTTGCCGTAACCGAAACCTACACGACCGTTACCGTCACCAACTACTGTTAGTGCAGTGAAGCTCATGATTCGACCACCTTTAACCGTTTTAGAAACACGGTTAACTGCGATTAGCTTTTCTTGCAAATCATTCGCTTGAACTTGTTGTTCTTTAGCCATCTTCCAACCCTACCTTAGAATTTCAGACCAGCTTCGCGAGCAGATTCTGCTAGCGCCGCTACTCGACCGTGGTATTGGAAACCAGAACGATCAAATGCAACTGCAGTTACGCCCTTCTCTAGAGCGCGCTCAGCAATAGCTTTACCCACTGCTTTAGCTGCATCAACGTTACCAGTGTATTTCACTTGCTCACGGATCGCTTTTTCTACAGTAGAAGCTGCTGCGATAACCTCAGAGCCGTTAGCCGCGATAACCTGTGCGTACACGTGACGAGGAGTACGGTGTACAACTAGGCGAGTCGCACCCAGTTCTGCAATCTTACGACGTGCACGTGTAGCACGACGGATGCGAGATGCTTTCTTATCCATAGTGTTACCTTACTTCTTCTTAGCTTCTTTAGTACGCACATTTTCATCTGCGTAACGAACACCTTTGCCTTTGTATGGCTCAGGCTCACGGTAAGAACGAATGTCAGCCGCAACTTGACCAACTAGTTGCTTGTCAGCACCAGTGATCACGATTTCAGTTTGGCTTGGACATTCAGCTTTAATACCCGCTGGCAACTCGTGCTCAACTGGGTGTGAGAAGCCTAGTGTTAGACCTACAGCGTTGCCTTTGATAGCAGCACGGTAACCTACACCTTTAAGAGTTAGCTTCTTAGTAAAGCCTTCAGTAACACCAACAACCATGTTGTTAACTAGAGCGCGAGCAGTACCTGCTTGAGCCCATGCGTTAGCAACACCTTCTTTAGGACCGAAAGTCAGGTTATTTTCTTCCTGAGCGATTACAACTGCGTTGTTAAGAACGCGAGTTAGTTCGCCTTTCGCACCTTTTACAGTGATTTCTTGGCCGTTTAGTTTCACCTCTACGCCAGCTGGAATAGCGACAGGTGCTTTTGCAACACGAGACATAGTCTACTCCTTATTAAGCTACGTAAGCGATGATTTCACCACCAAGACCTGCTTTACGTGCAGCGCGGTCTGACATAAGACCCTTGGAAGTAGAAACGATAGCAATACCAAGACCACCCATTACTGAAGGAAGTTCATCTTTCTTCTTGTAAACACGTAGACCTGGACGAGAAACACGTTTAAGTTGCTCGATTACTGGTTTAGCTTGGAAGTACTTAAGTGTAACTTCTAGCTCAGGTTTTGCTTCGCCTTCAACAGCGAAGTCAACGATGTAACCTTCAGCTTTTAGTAGTGCAGCAATTGCAACTTTAAGCTTTGAAGAAGGCATTTTTACAGCAACTTTGTTTGCTGCCTGACCGTTACGAACGCGGGTCAGCATATCCGAAATCGGATCTTGCATGCTCATATGATTTACTCCAAATGATTAAGTGGCAATTACCAGCTAGCCTTACGAAGACCCGGAATCTCGCCTTTCATGCAAGCTTCACGAACCTTAATACGGCTTAGACCGAACTTACGTAGGTAACCGTGTGGACGACCAGTTTGGTTGCAACGGTTGCGCTGACGTGATGCACTTGAATCACGTGGAAGAGATTGCAGTGTAAGAACCGCGTTCCAACGATCTTCTTCAGATGCGTTTACATCGCTGATGATAGCTTTTAGCGCTGCACGCTTTTCAGCGAACTTAGCTACTAGCTTCGCACGTTTTGCTTCACGTGCTTTCATTGAATTTTTAGCCATAACAGTAACCCTTCACCTTACTTACGGAATGGGAAGTTAAAGGCAGCCAGCAGAGCACGGCCTTCCTCATCAGTACCAGCAGACGTCGTAATAGTGATGTCTAGACCGCGTACTCGATCAACTTTATCAAAGTCGATTTCCGGGAAGATGATTTGCTCGCGAACGCCCATGCTGTAGTTACCGCGACCGTCAAAAGACTTAGCGCTAACACCACGGAAGTCACGTACACGTGGAAGAGCGATGTTAATTAAACGCTCAAGAAAATCCCACATACGTTCGCCACGCAAGGTTACTTTACAACCGATAGGGTAGCCTTCACGGATTTTGAAACCTGCAACAGATTTGCGCGCTTTTGTGATAAGTGGCTTTTGACCAGAGATCGTTGCCATATCAGACGCTGCATTTTCTAGCAGTTTCTTATCGTTGATTGCTTCACCAACACCCATGTTTAGGGTGATTTTCTCGATTCTAGGGACTTGCATGACGCTTGTGTAACCGAACTGTTTGGTCAGTTCAGCGACTACAGACGACTTGTAGTAATCATGCAGTTTCGCCATAGTAGAACTCCAAATTACTTCTATTAGTTAGAAACGGTTTCGCCGTTAGACTTGAAGAAACGAACTTTTTTGCCGTCTTCAAAACGGAAACCGATACGGTCAGCTTTACCAGTAGCTGCGTTAAAGATAGCCACGTTAGAAACGTCGATAGCTGCTTCTTGCTCTACGATACCGCCTTGGATACCCATAGCTGGAACAGGTTTCTGATGTTTCTTAACTAGGTTGATACCTTCAACGATAACTTTACCAGTTGCTAGAACCTTAGTTACTTTACCTTTCTTGCCTTTGTCTTTACCAGCAAGAACGATTACTTCGTCATTACGACGGATTTTAGCTGCCATTTCTACGTGCTCCTTACAGAACTTCTGGAGCCAGTGAAACGATCTTCATGAACTTATCGCCACGAAGTTCGCGTGTCACAGGACCAAAGATACGTGTACCGATTGGTTGCTCAGTATTGTCGTTTAGCAATACGCAAGCATTTCGGTCGAAGCGAATGACAGAACCGTCAGGACGACGTACGCCTTTACGGGTGCGCACTACCACCGCCTTCAGAACATCACCTTTTTTAACTTTACCGCGAGGGATTGCTTCCTTCACAGTAACTTTGATGACGTCACCGATATGTGCATAACGGCGGTGAGAGCCACCCAGAACCTTAATACACATTACGCTGCGTGCGCCTGAGTTATCAGCTGCGTCCAGCATACTTTGCATTTGGATCATGTTAGTGCTCCGCTAAATATTAATAACTAGACCCATCACGGGTCGGGCTGCCTCTTTAAAAGGGACGCGAATTGTACCACCCTTTTTTGTGATTGGGTAGTCAAAAAATAAACGGCTCCAAAAATATTTTGGAGCCGCTTTAGTTTCATAGAATTAACGAGATTAAATCTTCGCCTTTTCTAGAACTTTTACCAAAGTCCAAGACTTAGTCTTAGACAGTGGACGACACTCTGCGATTTCAACTGTGTCGCCTAGGCCACACTCGTTGTTCTCGTCATGTGCGTGTACTTTAGTCGTACGTTTTACGTATTTACCGTAGATTGGGTGTTTTACGAAACGTTCGATAGCAACAGTGATAGACTTGTCCATCTTGTCGCTAACAACACGACCTTGTTGAGTACGTTTTACTTCGCTCATTATGCGCCTGCCTTCTCAGTCAAAACAGTTTTCACACGTGCGATATCACGGCGTACAGCTTTCAGAGTATGAGTTTGCTGTAGTTGACCAGTCGCAGCTTGCATGCGCAAGTTGAACTGTTCGCGTAGCAAATTCATTAGCTCAGCGTTAAGCTCTTCAACGCTTTTCTCGCGTAGATCTTGTGCTTTCATCACATCACCTGCTTAGTTACAAATGTAGTTTTGAAAGGCAGTTTACGTGCCGCAAGACGGAACGCTTCACGTGCCAATTCTTCAGGTACACCACCCATTTCGTACATAACCTTACCAGGTTGGATTTGGGCTACCCAGTACTCAACGTTACCTTTACCCTTACCTTGACGAACTTCAAGTGGTTTTTCTGTGATTGGTTTGTCTGGGAACACACGGATCCAGATTTTACCTTGACGCTTAACGTGACGTGTCATTGCACGACGTGCCGCTTCGATTTGACGAGCAGTTAGACGACCACGGCCAACAGCTTTAAGACCGAATTCGCCGAAGCTTACATCAGTACCTTTAGCTAGACCACGGTTACGACCAGTCTGAACCTTACGGAACTTAGTACGTTTAGGTTGTAGCATCTGTCGACTCCTTACTTACGGCCTTTACGCTGCTTCTTAGGCTTGTCGCCTTTAGGCTCTACAGCGTTAGCTGCTGGCATACCACCTAGGATTTCACCTTTGAAGATCCAAGTTTTAATGCCGATCACACCGTATTGAGTGTGAGCCGAAGAAGTTGCGTAATCAATGTCAGCACGTAGAGTGTGTAGAGGCACACGGCCTTCACGGTACCACTCTGAACGTGCGATTTCAGCGCCGCCTAGACGACCGCTTACTTCCACTTTGATACCTTTAGCGCCTAGGCGCATTGCGTTCTGTACTGCGCGCTTCATAGCACGACGGAACATAACACGACGCTCTAGCTGAGACGCGATGCTGTCACCAACAAGTTGCGCATCTAGTTCAGGCTTACGTACTTCAGCGATGTTAATTTGCGCTGGTACACCTGCAATTTTAGCTACAGCTGCGCGTAGCTTCTCAACGTCTTCACCTTTCTTACCGATAACAACGCCTGGACGAGCAGTGTGAATAGTCACACGGATGCTCTTAGCAGGACGCTCGATAACGATACGTGATAGAGACGCTTTTTTCAGTTCACTTGTAAGGAACTGACGTACCTTGAAGTCGCCGTCTAGGTTGTCAGCGAAATCTTTGGTGTTAGCAAACCATGTAGCATTCCAAGGCTTAACGATGCCTAGACGAATACCATTTGGATGTACTTTTTGACCCATTGCTTACTCTCCTAGTCTCTAGCGATCTGCTACAACAACAGTGATGTGGCTTGAACGCTTCAAGATACGATCCGCACGACCTTTAGCACGAGGCATAATACGCTTCATGGTTGGGCCTTCATCTACAAAGATTTTTGCGACATTCAGATCGTCAATATCTGCACCTTCGTTGTGCTCCGCGTTAGCGATAGCAGACTCTAGAACTTTCTTAACTAGTGCAGCAGCTTTTTTGTTGCTGAACGTTAGGATTTCTAGAGCTTGGTCAACAGATTTACCACGGATTAGATCCGCAACTAAGCGAGCTTTCTGAGGCGAAATGCGAGCAAAGTTATGTTTAGCAATTGCTTCCATTATCTACTCCTTAGCGCTTCTTAGCTTTCTTATCCGCAGCGTGACCGCGGTAAGTACGTGTTGGTGCGAATTCACCCAGTTTGTGACCGATCATTTCATCAGTTACAAATACTGGTACGTGCTGACGACCATTATGGACAGCGATGGTCAAACCGATCATCGTAGGGATGATCATTGAACGACGGGACCAAGTCTTAATAGGCTTTTTGTCTCCGCTTTCCACCGCTTTCTCTACCTTCTTCAGCAAGTGTAGGTCAATAAAAGGACCTTTCTTGAGAGAACGTGGCATGGCGATTCCTCTTTATATAGATTACTTGTTACGACGACGTACGATGTACTTGTCAGTGCGTTTGTTCTTACGAGTCTTGAAGCCTTTAGTAGGCATACCCCAAGGAGATACTGGGTGACGACCACCAGAAGTACGACCTTCACCACCACCATGTGGGTGGTCAATCGGGTTCATTACAACACCACGAACCGTTGGACGGATACCGCGATGACGTGATGCACCTGCTTTACCAAGTTCACGTAGCATGTGCTCAGAGTTACCAACTTCACCGATTGTTGCACGGCCTTCAGAAAGAACTTTGCGCATCTCGCCAGAACGTAGACGGATAGTTACGTACGCACCGTCGCGAGCAACGATTTGAGCGTAAGCACCAGCCGAACGAGCTAGCTGACCACCTTTACCAGGCTTAAGTTCAACGTTATGTACTGTTGAACCTACTGGGATATTACGCATTGGTAGAGTGTTACCAGCTTTGATTGGTGCATCAACACCAGACTGAATAACATCACCAGCTACAACACCTTTAGGTGCTAGGATGTAGCGACGCTCACCGTCTTTGTAAAGAACTAGAGCAATGTTTGCGCTACGGTTTGGATCGTATTCAAGACGCTCAACTGTCGCTGGAATACCATCTTTAGTACGTTTGAAGTCAACTACACGGTAGTGGTGCTTGTGACCACCGCCGATGTGACGTACTGTGATACGACCCTTGTTGTTACGACCACCGTTCTTAGAGTTTTTCTCTAGAAGAGGTGCGTATGGCTTGCCCTTGTGTAGGTCAGCGTTAACAACTTTAACAACGTGACGACGACCAGGGGAAGTCGGCTTACATTTAACAATAGCCATTTTTAACTACTCCTGTTATTCCGCGCCGCCAACGAAGTCAAGATCTTGACCTTCTTTCAAAGTAACGTACGCTTTCTTAACGTCGCTGCGGCGACCTTGGCGTAGACCTTGACGTTTGGTCTTACCCTTAGTGATAAGAGTATTTACAGACTTAACTTCAACTTCAAATAGCTTTTCTACAGCTGCTTTGATCTCTTTTTTAGTCGCATCTTTAGCTACTTTGAAAACGATAGTGTTCGCTTTCTCAGCTGCCATAGTTGCTTTTTCAGAGATGTGCGGTGCACGTAGAACTTTTAGGATACGCTCTTCAGTGATCATGCTAGCATTTCCTCTACTTGCTTAACTGCTTCTGCAGTCATTACAACTTTGTCAAACGCGATTAGAGATACTGGATCGATACCAGCAACATCACGTGCGTCAACTTTGTATAGGTTACGAGCAGCTAGGAATAGATTCTCATCTACTTCGCTAGTCACGATTAGAGCGTCAGTTAGCTCAAGCTCTTTAAGCTTAGCAACTAGCTCTTTAGTCTTTGGTGCTTCAACTGAGAAGTTATCAACAACGATTAGACGCTCTTGACGAACAAGCTCAGAAAGAATGCTCTTCATAGCACCACGGTACATTTTTTTGTTTACTTTTTGGCTGTGATCTTGTGGTTTCGCAGCAAAAGTAACACCACCTGTACGCCAGATTGGGCTACGGATTGTACCAGCACGCGCACGGCCAGTACCTTTTTGACGCCATGGCTTAGCGCCACCGCCAGAAACTTCTGAACGTGTTTTTTGAGCACGAGTACCTTGACGAGCACCTGCTGCGTACGCAACAACTACTTGGTGTACAAGAGCTTCGTTAAACTCACGTCCGAAAGTAGTTTCGGAAACAGTTAGTGCATCGGCACCTTTAACCATTAGTTCCATTACTTACTCCTGAGACGTTATGCTTTAACAGCTGGTTTAACGATCACGTTGCCGCCAGTTGCGCCTGGGACTGCACCTTTAATAAGAAGCAGGTTGCGCTCAGCGTCAACACGTACGATCTCTAGGTTTTGAGTCGTTACACGCTCAGCACCCATGTGACCTGCCATTTTCTTGCCTTTAAATACGCGACCTGGAGTCTGACATTGACCGATAGAACCAGGAGCACGGTGAGACAATGAGTTACCGTGAGTCATATCTTGAGTACGGAAGTTCCAACGCTTAACAGCGCCTTGGAAACCTTTACCCTTAGATGTACCAGTAACGTCTACTTTCTTAGTTTCGTTGAATAGTTCAACAGTTAGTTCTGAACCAACTTCGAACTCTTCGCCGTTTTCTAAACGGAATTCCCAAAGACCGCGACCAGCTTCAACGCCAGCTTTAGCAAAGTGACCTGCTTCAGCTTTGTTTACGCGGTTAGCTTTCTTAGAACCAGCTGTAACCTGGATTGCTGCGTAGCCGTCAGTTTCAAGAGTTTTCACTTGAGAAACACGGTTAGCTTCAACCTCAACAACTGTTACTGGGATAGAAACGCCTTCTTCAGTAAATACGCGGGTCATGCCCACTTTACGACCGATTAGACCAATCATACTTCTAATCTCCCTTAACCTAGGCTAATTTGAACGTCAACGCCCGCAGCAAGGTCTAGACGCATTAGAGCATCAACAGTCTTGTCTGTTGGCTCAACGATGTCGATTAGACGCTTGTGAGTACGGATTTCGTACTGGTCACGTGCTTTCTTGTTAACGTGTGGAGAGATAAGAACTGTGAAACGCTCTTTACGAGTTGGCAGTGGGATTGGACCACGAACCTGTGCGCCAGTGCGCTTAGCTGTTTCAACGATTTCCGCTGTAGAAGCATCGATTAGTTTGTAATCGAAAGCTTTTAGGCGGATACGGATACGTTGGTTCTGCATGAGACAGAGCTCCAAATTTAATAAATTACACAAACAATATCGCCACTCAAACTCGTCAAGACGAGAGAATGCCGATTGATTTATGTGAAACCGTAGCATCCAAGATTAGGACGCATTGTCAGTTAATTTTCGATTAACTATCCCTATATGCCAAAGTCACCTTTGAGGATAGTTTTTCCGAAGAAAAGATAGCTAATTGTATTAACCGCGAACATAAGCTGAGTATACATTACCTCGCAAATCCTTAGATTTGCTCGCTCCTCACTGCTCATTGGTTCACAACTGGCTTAACCAGTGCGCTGCATTATACAGATCACACTTTAGGTTGCAAGCGCTGAGTGAAAAATAATCGGGAATATTCCAAACCCTATACATCCCTCTTCGCTTGGTAGCCATTAAACAAAAAGGACGCCGAAGCGTCCTTTTCTAAACTGTAATCGTAATAGCGGCTGCTATTATTTCTTACCGCTTGATAGTGCACCGAAACGCTTGTTGAAGCGATCAACACGGCCGCCTGTATCAACGATACGTTGCTTACCAGTGTAGAATGGGTGACACTTGTCACATACGTCTAGGTGGATAGACTCTTTACCTAGAGTAGAGTTGAACTCAAAAGAGTTGCCGCAAGAACAAGTCGCTTTTACTGCTTTGTATTCTGGGTGGATACCAGCTTTCATGGGATAACCTCAATAGTAGGCCGTGTCGCTATACGAATCTAAGCCGCACACCACACGCAATTAATAATAAAATGGGATACCGCATCAACTAATTGCCGACGCCATATCTCAAGGCGCCATATAGTAAAGAATCACATTGCTCGGATCAACACATTTGGCAACTTTTTCGCCACTTTTTTAGCCAGACTAATCATAGAGGCACGATTCACGCTGAATCGCATTGCTTTACTCGAATTTCCATACCGATTTTAATAGACTCTCATTTCCTTTCCCTCTTTTTTAATATCTAAGAATTTATGCGTCCAACCATTGCTAGAGTGGCATTACCCGTTCCGCTCGACAAACAATTTGATTACGCCATTCCGGGGCACCTGTTTCCGATCATTGGTGGACGCGTTTCCGTACCTTTTGGACGCCAAACGTTAGTTGGCATCGTCACCGCGATGGTTAATCACTCGGACTTTCCCAAAGATCAACTCAAGCCAATCAAAGCAGTTCTTGATTCTCAGCCGATATGGTCTGAAAAGCTTTATTCGTTGCTGACTTGGTGCAGCCAGTTCTACCAATACCCACTTGGAGATACGCTACACAATGCGATGCCAGCAGCTCTACGTAAAGGAAAGCCTGCAGATTTTGCGACGCTACAAGAGTGGCAAATTACCGAATCCGGTAAAGACAAGCTGATGCAAGGGCTTGATCGTCGAGCGGTCAAACAACAGAAGGTCTTGCAAATGTTGGTTAACGGCGCTTTGCCTCACCAGGAATTTGTCGACCAAGAGATAGCCTCAACAGTACTAAAGTCTTTAGAAGAGAAAGGCTGGATTGAACGTATCGAGAAGAAGCCTGTAATCACCCAGTGGGGACAGCACGTTGAATGCGACGTCGAAAAGCCAAAGCTCAACCACGAACAAGCGCTGGCTATTGCGAGTGTAAATAGCCAAACAGGTTTTGCCTCCTATTTATTAGAAGGCGTCACGGGCTCAGGTAAGACAGAAGTGTACCTCAACCTTATCAAGCCAGTTTTAGAGCAAGGGAAACAAGCCTTGGTTTTAGTACCAGAGATTGGCTTAACGCCCCAAACCATCAACCGCTTTAAACGCCGTTTTAATGTGCCAGTTGACGTCATCCACTCCGGGTTAAACGAGACGGAGCGTCTGAATGCGTGGCTTTCTGCACGCGACAAAGCGGCCGGAATCATTATCGGCACACGCTCTGCCCTACTCGCGCCTTTTGCTGATCTCGGGATTATCATTGTGGACGAGGAACATGACACCTCTTACAAACAGCAAGATAGCTTGCGTTATCATGCACGCGATGTTGCTGTAATGCGCGCTCATAAAGAACAAGTTCCGATTGTTCTGGGCTCAGCCACACCTGCACTGGAGACATTGCACAATGCCTTGTCAGGCAAGTATCACCATTTAACACTAACCCAACGAGCTGGCTCTGCCGTACCAACCACCAATAAAGTGTTAGATGTAAAAGGTCAGTATTTAGAAAGTGGCTTATCTGCCCAACTGATTGCCGAGATGCGCAAGCATTTAAAAGCGGGCAATCAAGTAATGTTGTTTCTTAACCGTCGAGGCTTTTCGCCCGCTTTGATGTGCCATGAATGCGGTTGGATTGCAGAATGTAAACGCTGTGATGCGTACTATACGTTCCACCATTACAGCAACGAAATACGCTGCCATCACTGCGGCTCACAACAACCGGTGATTCATCAATGTCAGGGGTGTGGTTCAACCCAATTGGTTACCGTCGGCGTAGGAACGGAACAACTCGAACAACAATTGGCTCAGTTATTTCCAGAATACAACGCCATTCGCATCGACAGAGACAGCACACGCCGCAAAGGTAGTTTGGAAGATGCCCTTGAATCGATTCGTAAAGGTGAACATCAAATTCTGATTGGCACCCAAATGCTGGCTAAGGGGCACCATTTTCCAAATGTAACGCTCGTTGCTCTTTTGGATGTTGATGGCTCTCTTTATAGTAGTGACTTCCGCGCTTCCGAGCGACTAGCGCAGTTGTTTATTCAAGTCGCAGGTCGTGCCGGCCGCGCAAGTAAACCTGGCGAGGTTATCCTACAAACCCACCATCCTGAGCACAGCTTGCTGCAGGCCCTACTTCAAAAAGACTATCGCCACTTTGCTATGACTGCTCTGGAAGAACGCAAACTGGCTCAGCTTCCGCCTTATAGTTTCTTGACTCTGTTTAAAGCAGAGGCGAACCAAAGTGAGGTAGTTGAAGACTTCCTGCGTCAGGTTCGCTTTACGTTAGAGTCACACCCTCTGTTCGATGATTCCTGCATGGTGTTAGGCCCAACTCCTTCACCTTTGGCCAAGCGGGCTGGTAAATACCGTTGGCAACTATTACTGCAAACTCAGCATCGTTCATTGATGCAAAAGTTATTAACCAGTGCCAAACCTGCTATTGAGTTGTTGCCAAATGCTAAGAAAGTGCGCTGGAATTTAGACATAGAACCACAAGATCTCAGCTAGCAAACGTTTAACTATGTAATGAATTACCATTTAATGTGACCAGGATCACACCAAGATTGCAATTTTTGTTAAACAGACCGTAACTTTCACTTTAGAAATGAATAGACTATCCAAATTAGAAAAGTCTAAAGTGACTTGTTTGCACAGGCTTAGATTAAAACAATGACTATTCCCACAAATTGATATCGCGGTGAAGAATCCATTTTCCCACTCGTTAACACGAACTGAGCGAAGAGCAAACACAGCTCTAACTCGGTTTGATTACTCTGATTTCAAACCGGAATAACGTCATCTTGGCAAAAAATAAATGAGAGGTTAAAAACTATGGCGACAATGAAGGATGTTGCCCAGCTTGCGGGAGTGTCTACGGCTACGGTATCTCGAGCCTTAATGAATCCAGAGAAAGTCTCTTCTTCTACAAGAAAGAGAGTAGAAGATGCCGTACTTGAAGCGGGTTATTCTCCAAACTCATTAGCGCGTAACTTACGTAGAAACGAATCAAAAACCATTGTTACTATCGTTCCCGACATCTGTGATCCTTATTTTTCTGAAATTATTCGCGGTATTGAAGATGCAGCCATGGAACATGGCTATCTAGTCCTGTTGGGTGATAGCGGACAACAGAAGAAACGCGAAAGCTCTTTCGTTAACCTCGTATTTACTAAGCAGGCAGATGGAATGCTACTGCTTGGTACAGATCTACCATTCGATGTCAGTAAGCCAGAGCAAAAGAACTTACCTCCGATGGTAATGGCGTGTGAATTTGCGCCTGAACTCGAGCTTCCGACAGTACATATTGATAACCTGACCTCAGCATTTGAAGCGGTGAATTACCTGACCCAATTAGGTCATAAACGCATTGCTCAAATCTCTGGACCAGATACAGCAATATTGTGTCAATTCCGCCAGCAAGGCTACCAACAAGCCCTGCGCCGTGCCGGCATCAATAAAGATCCGCAATATAGTGTCATTACTGAGTTCTCTTTTGATGGCGGAGCAAAAGCCGTTCGTAAACTGCTCGAATTGCCAGAACCACCAACGGCTATTTTCTGTCACTGTGACACAATGGCCATCGGCGCAATTCAAGAAGCGAAAAAGCTTGGCTTACGAGTACCGCAAGATCTCTCTGTTGTGGGCTTTGATGACATTAACTTCGCTCAGTACTGCGATCCACCGTTGACCACCATCTCTCAACCTCGCTATGAGATTGGTCGACAAGCGATGCTAATGATGCTCGAGATGTTAAAAGGCCACGACGTGCATTCAGGCTCACGTCTGCTTGAAACTAATCTCGTCATTCGTGGAAGTGCAGCGCCACCACAGCGCCCTTAACCTAAAGATTAGGTATTCATCCCCAAAGCGGTGCTAAGGCGCCGCTTTTTTTTATTTACCCCTCCTGCTTTTTGTGTATCCCTGAATAAATGTAAGTGAGAACGGAAACACACTCCTACACTCGGGCGTTGTCGCGCTTTAGCTATCAAGATTCTATCAATAGGGTGTTTTCTCAACTCGTTCTGGATTAACATATTTGCAAGAATCCTTGATGACCAGAAATAACCGTGGCAAATAGAGATTATGTAAGACGAGGGCGAGGCG
Source organism: Vibrio sp. 661 (assembly GCF_033339315.1). Lineage (NCBI taxonomy): Bacteria > Pseudomonadati > Pseudomonadota > Gammaproteobacteria > Vibrionales > Vibrionaceae > Vibrio > Vibrio sp. 661. The sequence goes on from NZ_JAWOUJ010000004.1 coordinate 92,978, forward strand.
CCCCAAAAAAGTCGACAAAAAAACAGCCGCCGAAAAGAAAAAAACCTTGGCGCAGTGGCCTGCTCGCTATCTTGCTCGTGGGCGGTTTTGGCTATGGTCTTTACCTTTTGAGTAGTGACCCAGAACCTAAACAACCAGTCGTGAAGCAGCCAACAACCACTGTAAGCAAACCAAAGCCGAAAAAAGACTTGCCGCCACCACCAGAAGAAAAATGGGAATATGTTGAGTCACTACCGAAACGTGAAGTTGAAGTTGTGGCCAAAGAAATTGAAGTTTCTAAAATTCCTTACATCATGCAGTGTGGCGCGTACAAAACCCAGGCACAAGCCGAAGAGCGTAAGCTTGCAATCGCGTTCCAAGGGATGTCGAGCAAGATTCGTAAGAAAGAAGGCAGTTCATGGTATCGCGTGGTGCTAGGTCCGTATAAGTTCAAACGTGATGCAGAACGTGACCGTCATAAACTGCAACGCGCGAAAATCGAGCCGTGTGCGATTTGGAAAGAAAATCTTTAAACTCAGGCCCTAGGAGCTAAGATCCTAGGGCCTTTCTTTTTGCCCCCTTGAATCCCCATTTCTCCTCCCCCATATACTGAATTAAATCCAAAGAGAAATAATCAAGAGGTCGACTGTGACTACCATTGTATCTGTACGTCGAAATAATAAAGTCGTCATCGCGGGTGATGGCCAAGTATCTCTAGGCAATACCGTAATGAAAGGTAATGCGCGCAAAGTTCGCCGCCTGTACAACAACCAAGTACTAGCGGGCTTTGCCGGCGGTACTGCGGATGCCTTCACCCTTTTTGAGCGCTTCGAAAGCAAACTGCAAATGCACCAAGGTCACCTAACCAAAGCGGCAGTTGAGCTAGCTAAAGACTGGCGTAGCGATCGTGCTTTGCGCAAGCTCGAAGCCTTACTTGCCGTTGCCGACGAAACCGCATCGTTAATCATTACCGGTAATGGTGATGTCGTACAGCCAGAACATGACCTGATTGCGATTGGCTCTGGTGGTGCTTACGCACAAGCTGCCGCAACCGCCCTACTAGAAAACACAGATCTAGATGCTCGTGAGATCGCGGAAAAAGCTCTCAATATCGCGGGTGATATTTGTGTCTTCACTAACCATCACCACACGGTAGAAGAGCTAGACTCAACAGTAGAGCCTGAAAAACCAACCGCGTAATCGTAACGAAGTAAGGAAAGAATATGTCTGAAATGACGCCTCGCGAAATCGTTCATGAATTGAACCGCCACATTATCGGTCAAGAAAAAGCCAAGCGTTCGGTTGCGATTGCACTTCGTAACCGCTGGCGCCGCATGCAGCTTGAAGAAAGCTTGCGTGCCGAAGTGACGCCAAAAAACATCTTGATGATTGGTCCTACTGGTGTTGGTAAGACTGAAATCGCACGACGCCTCGCAAAACTGGCAAATGCCCCTTTCATCAAAGTTGAAGCGACAAAATTCACCGAAGTGGGTTACGTTGGTAAAGAAGTTGAAACCATCATCCGTGACCTAACAGATGTCGCTGTGAAAATGACGCATCAACAAGCGATGGAGAAAGTGAAATTCCGCGCAGAAGAGCAAGCGGAAGAACGTATTCTTGATGCGCTACTGCCACCAGCACGTGATAGTTGGGGTCAAGCAGAGCAAACGGAAGAGTCTTCTCACACTCGCCAGATCTTCCGTAAGAAACTGCGTGAAGGCCAACTAGACGATAAAGAAATTGAAATCGACGTAGCCGCACCACAAATGGGCGTAGAGATCATGGCGCCTCCTGGTATGGAAGAGATGACTAACCAGCTGCAAGGCATGTTCCAAAACCTGGCAGGCGACACTAAGAAAAAACGTAAGCTGAAAATCAAAGACGCAATGAAAGCGTTAGCGGAAGAAGAAGCGGCGAAACTGGTAAACCAAGAAGAGCTAAAAGAAGCAGCGATTTTCAACGTTGAAAACAACGGCATCGTATTTATCGATGAGATCGACAAGATCTGTAAACGCGGCGAGAGCTCAGGCCCAGACGTTTCACGCGAAGGTGTTCAGCGCGACCTACTTCCATTGATTGAAGGCAGCACGGTATCAACCAAGCACGGCATGGTAAAAACAGACCATATTCTGTTTGTTGCATCTGGTGCATTCCAAGTGGCAAAACCATCTGACTTGATCCCAGAATTGCAAGGTCGTCTACCAATTCGTGTTGAACTAGAAGCACTAAGCAGCAACGACTTCAAACGCATTCTGACAGAACCAAAAGCCTCTCTAACAGAGCAGTACGTTGCGTTGATGAAAACGGAAGATGTGGACATCGAATTCACAGAAGACGGCATCACGCAAATCGCGGAAGCGGCATGGACGGTCAACGAAAGCACAGAAAACATCGGTGCTCGTCGCTTACACACCGTAATGGAACGCTTGATGGATGAAATCTCTTACGACGCAGCGGAGCAATCTGGCGCTAAATTCGTTATTGATTCCGCTTACGTGAAAGCGCGCCTAGGCGACACAATTGAAGATGAAGATCTAAGCCGCTTTATTCTTTAATCGCAATCTATTTTACCAAAGCCCAGAACCTTGTTTCTGGGCTTTTTGTATAGAATGACGGTGACTTAGACAACACCCAAATCAAGGATCTCGTCATTCTAGCGAGCTCAAGCGAGGCTAAGAATCTGCTAACAGCAGACGCCTATTCTTTCTCTCTCACCTTAACCACTGCACAATCGGATGATGGATTCTGAATCACACTCGTTCCTCGCTGTTCAGAATGACGGTCACTTAGACGACATCTAAATCAAAAGGTCTGGTCATTCTAGCGAGATCTAGCGAGACTAAGAACCTGGTAACAACAGACGCCTATTTTTCCTCTCTCACCTTAATCACCGCACAATCGGATGATCGATTCTGAATCACATTCGTTCCTCGCTGTTCAGAATGACGGTTACTGTGACAACACCTAAATCAAAAAGATCTCGTCATTCTAGCGAGCTTAAGCGAGACTAAGAATCTGCTAACAGCAAACGCCTATTCTTTCTCTCTCACCACAACATTTCATAATCGGATGATAGATTCTGAATCACACTCGTTCCTCGCTGTTCAGAATGACGGTGACTTAGACAACATCTAGATCAAAAGCTCTCGTCATTCTAGCGAGCTTAAGCGAGACTAAGAATCTGCTAACAGCAGACGCCTTTCTTTCCCACTCACCTTCACCACTGCACAACCGGATGATAGATTCTGAATCACCCTTTGACTTCTAGTTGAGTTGTTTTAGGTCAATAGCGTATCTGCCTCTTTGTGCTTATACTGGGCACATTGGTTACTAGCACGAAATTTCCATGAAACAATCTCTACAGATCTGGCTTGAAGCCGCTCGTCCAAAAACATTACCTCTGGCATTAGTCTCTATCTTAACAGGTAGTGTACTCGCCTACTCGGCGGGTCATTTCTCACTGACGATTGCCATCATGGCTTTCGTAACCGCGACATTGCTGCAAATTCTGTCCAACCTGGCAAACGACTATGGCGATGCCGTTCAAGGTACAGATAACGACAAACGCCTCGGCCCATTACGAGCGATGCAGTCAGGCGCGGTAAGTGCGAAACAGATGAAACAGGCGATTATCTTTAACATCGCTCTGACCGCCATTTCAGGCTTGGTGTTAGTTTTCTATTCACTAAGTTCACTGGAAAGTATTGTTACTTTTATCGGGCTGGGAATTCTGGCCATTCTCGCAGCCATTGCTTATACCATGGGTAGCAAACCATACGGTTACGTGGGGCTTGGCGATATTTCAGTTTTCTTGTTTTTTGGTTTACTCGGCGTATCCGGTACTTATTTCTTGCATACTGGTCACGTAGATACCACGCTATTCTTACCTGCTCTAGGCTGCGGTTTACTCGCCGTTGCAGTACTCAACATCAACAATATGCGTGATATCGAGAACGACCGAGAGTGTGGTAAACGCACAGTCGCAGTGCGATTGGGTCAACGCAAAGCCAAGCAGTACCACTTTGTTTTACTTGGCGGTGCTATTCTTGCCTTTGCGGCTTACTTGTTAATTCAAGACAAACCCGTTTGGATTAGCTTGCCATTTTTACTTAGTATTTATTTCGTGGCCGATCATGGTAAAGCGGTTTGGCATACACAAAAGCCCGCTCAGATAGCACCAATGATGCCAGTCATCGTGAAATGCTCTTTAGTCACCAACGTTTTGTTTGCAACAATTGTGGTAGCTCAAACTCTAGTAAGTTAAAAAAGGATTGTCATTGCATTGACTTAATGCCTAGATATACTCAAAGACAACCAATTTCTGTTTAGAAAGGTACGCTATGGAATACAATACCTCAGCACTCTGTGATATCTACCTCGATCAGGTAGATGTGGTTGAACCAATGTTCAGTAACTTTGGCGGTCGCGCTTCATTTGCCGGGCAAATCACCACCATCAAGTGTTTTGAAGATAATTCGTTGATCCGCGAGACATTAGAGCAAGATGGACTTGGTCGCGTTTTGTTAATTGACGGTGGCGGTTCCCTACGTAAAGCCCTTATCGATGCAGAAATCGCAACCATTGCGGAAGAAAACGAGTGGGAAGGCATTGTCGTTTACGGTTGTGTTCGTGAAGTCGATGAACTTGAAGATATGAATTTAGGCATTCAAGCCCTCGCTTCTATTCCTGTTGGAGCGACCAGCCAGGGTATTGGTGAATTGGATGTACCAGTCAACTTTGGCGGCGTCAGCTTCTTACCTGAAGATTATATTTATGCTGATAGCACCGGAATTATCCTGTCGCCTGAACCATTGAATATTGATTTAGAGTTGGATGAAGAAGCATAACGAGTCTTAGGCGCCTAAGTTATAGGGTCTTCTCTTGGCTCTTAGCGCCTAGCCTTGTCTTAACATTTTCTACTTCCCTAAAACACAAACACCCGCTTAACGCGGGTGTTTTTAATTTGGAATGAAGAAGCCGAATTATTCCACTTCGTCCATTTTGCCAAGTAGTGCACGAATGCGCTCTTGCCATTGTGCGTGCTCTTGCTGTGCTTGTTGTGCTTTTTGCTCTAGCTCTTCACGTTGAGAGCGAAGCTCGTTCGCTTCTTCCGCAAGTTTAGCTTTATCTTCTTTCAGCTCTTCGACTTCCATCTGAAGAAGAGTGATTGTGTCAACTGCAGTTTGAATTTTAGATTCTAGTTGTTCTAGTACTTCAAAAGACATCTTGGCCTACCTATGTTATTCCGTTGGGACGATGTGCGAGATTGATGCACACCTAACCTATATAAGGTTCATTCTACTCAGCGTCGCGATGAGAAACACTCACTATATTCGATATTTTGCATCATTTGGTCAAAAAATCAGCGCAATCTCACTAAACGCTGACTTTTCTTGTCGCCGAAGCATTTTTGAGCAAGGATTTTGCGTCTCGCTACGCTGAAAATCGCCCTAAGTATTGATCAAATTCAAGTTAGATAAAGTAAAAGCCTCGCAAAAAGGCAAACGTTTACTCGACCTTGTGATAGAATCGCCGCGCAAATTCTTCTTCCCTCTTGCTTACTTGGAGACATCATGAAACGCGATTTAGCAATGGCATTTTCCCGTGTGACTGAAGGTGCAGCTCTGGCTGGTTACAAATGGCTTGGCCGTGGCGATAAAAACGCAGCCGATGGCGCTGCTGTTGAAGTTATGCGCACGCTACTGAACAAAACAGATATCAGTGGTGAAATTGTCATTGGTGAGGGTGAAATCGATGATGCGCCAATGCTGTACATTGGTGAGCAAGTGGGTATTGGTGGTGATGAAGTAGATATTGCAGTCGACCCGATTGAAGGAACGCGTATGACGGCAATGGGACAATCGAACGCACTAGCCGTACTTGCCGCAGGTGAGAAAGGCAGCTTTCTTAAAGCGCCAGATATGTACATGGAAAAACTGGTTGTTGGCCCTGGTGCAAAAGGCGTAATTGACTTAGAAAAGCCGTTAAAAGAAAACCTAGAGAACGTAGCAAAGGCCCTGAACAAGCCACTTGATACCCTAGTCGTTATTACCCTTGCGAAACCTCGCCACGATAACGTTATTGCAGAAATGCAAGCAATGGGCGTGCGTGTCTTTGCGGTGCCTGATGGTGACGTGGCTGCCTCTATTCTGACTTGTATGCCAGACAGTGAAGTGGACATGATGTACTGTATTGGCGGCGCGCCAGAAGGGGTTGTATCAGCAGCGGTAATTCGAGCGCTAGACGGTGACATGCACGGTCGTCTGCTTCCTCGTCACGAAGTAAAAGGCGATACTGAAGAAAACCGCATTTACGGCGCAGATGAACTAAAACGCTGCGATGAAATGGGCGTAAAAGCGAATGTTGTCCTCAAAATGGAAGACATGGCTCGTAGCGACAATGTGGTATTTTCAGCTACAGGCATCACTAAAGGTGACTTGCTGGAAGGTATCTCTCGTCAAGGCAATATGGCGACCACAGAAACGCTGCTCGTGCGCGGTAGATGCCGAACTATTCGCCGCATCAAATCGACTCACTACTTAGATCGTAAAGATCCAGAAGTGCGTGATATTATTCTTTAAGCATTTCTCGAGGCTCTCGCTCAGTCTGAGTTTGAGCCTTTCTTTCCGGCACAACGGGCAATAGATTCTGAATCACACTCGTTCCTCGTTGTTCAGAATGACGGTGACTTTAATAAGCTCTAAATCGAAAGAACTCGTCATTCTAGCAAGCTCCAGCGAGACTAAGAATCTGGTAACAGCAAACTCCTATTCTGTCCTGCTCGCCTTAACCGCTGCTCAACCAAAAGATAGATTCTGAATCACCTTATTCCTCGCCGTTCAGAATGACGACATATATTGGCTCATATGAACATAGCCCCTACAAATCCACACTCAAATTAAGTCAACACTTTTCTTTACTAACCCTATCGCGCATAATATGTACTGACGTATAAATGGTGGGTATATGAAGACCGTAGATAGGATATTGCAAATCGTTAAGCGTGATGGCTCCGTCACTGCAAAACAACTCTCTTCTGAGCTAGGTATGACAACCATGGGGGCTCGTCAGCACCTACAAAGTTTAGAAGATGATGGCATTCTTTCTATCCATGACGTAAAAGTGAAAGTTGGTCGCCCTGCTCGTCATTGGTCTCTCACTCAAAAAGGTCATGAGCAATTTGCTGACCGTCACGGTGAGTTGACCATTCAGTTTATAGAAGCTGTCGAACATATCTTTGGCAAAGATGGACTGGAAAAAGTCACATCAGAAAGGGAAAAACTCACGTTACAAAGTTATCGTCAGCATCTTGAGCAATGCGACTCTCTGCAAAGCAAACTAGAAACACTTGTCACATTAAGAGAGCAAGAAGGCTATATGGCCGAGCTCGAGAAAGATGAGAACGGATTCATCTTGATCGAAAATCACTGTCCGATTTGTAAAGCCGCAACTCGCTGCCCAAGCTTGTGCCAGTCAGAATTAAGTGTCTTTCAGTCTTTACTTGGACGTGACACCAAAGTAGAGCGTACCGAACACATCATTAGCGGCCAAAGACGCTGCGTTTACCGCATCCAACAACTACAGTAACCACCACAACCAAACATCGACATGCCGCACTTATTCAATCTCAAGCTTGAAAGCTTCTCTTATAAGTGAGACGGCTGAAGAATTCATCCTCTCTCCTCTTTCTAGTGGTATAGGCTTTTAGTAACTAAAGGCAATTTCCATAAGGATTTGGAGAGCATCGATGTCTAATCTACGTCATATCCCGTCCCAAACGCTTCCTCCATTCGATGAAATGGTTCGAATGGCAGAGCGAGACCCAGAAGCTTTTGAGCAATTTCGTCATGAGATGGCGAAAGAGATGATCGAAAGCGCATCAGAAAATATGAAAGAAAGATTGTGGGCTCAACAAAGCCACATTGATAGAGTCATCAGCACGTGTAAAAACCCTCATCACACCAATGTGGTATTGATGAACGAGTTGCAAAAACAGGTCGTAAAGTTCAAAGCAGCGCTAGAAGGGGAAGCGGCACCGACACAAAAAGCGGATGTGGTTAGCTTAAATACGTTTAAAGATAGGGATGATTTTTACTGATACTCAGTAGATAGATCGAGAAAGTTAGGGTTCGTTTCTCTTACCAAGGCTAACTTCCACTCACGCTTCCACTGCTTGAGCTGCTTTTCTCGGTTTATAGCATTAGCCATATCGTCGAATAACTCAAAGTAAACGAGCTTATGAACGTTGTATTTCTTAGTAAATCCTTCCACTACTCCATTTTTATGTTGCCATATTCTTTGGGGCAGCTGACTGGTAACACCTATGTAGAGAACGGCGTTGTTATTTGACGTTAGGATATAAACGCAAGGTGTCTTATCGATGATTCATTCTCCTTCATTATTCGCTGTTACTTTTCCATTGTAATTCGCGAGCTCAGTCAGTTTATTTCAAACTCGGAGCACTCTGTGCGTAGATTCTGAATCACACTCGTCCCTCGCTGTTCAGAATGATGATGACTTTAACAGCCTCCAAACCAAAAAGGATCGTCATTCTAGCGAGCCTTAGCGAG